>JANSWP010000147.1 GCA_024743405.1 Bacteroidota bacterium | reverse complement strand
TAACGCCAAAATCTCCAATGCCTCTGCGAAAATTGAAACATTTGGTTCAACAAACAAGTAAAAAATTATCGACAACATGTTGGTTTTAAATTTTGCTTAAGAGCCTAAATGATAATTGTTTAGGGAGAGATTTTCTAGACTCTTTCACAATTAAATTGGGTTAAGTGACTAGATTTTCATGGCTTGTGCCTGAGAAGACCGTCGCCTAAAGCGATGGGAAAACTAAGCAGGCAGATGGATAAAAAATTGCGCGCAATTTTTTATCCATCTGCCTGCAAAAAAGAATTTTTTGCGGCGAAAGCAGCCGTCTGAAAAGAAAAAATTATCGACAACTTATAGGTTTCAAACTGGGACTAAGCGCCTAAAAAAATAGTCGGACGTTGGAGTCCGACTATTTTTTATTTAGAAACAAGTTTATTCAATAAATTATATTCGATTTATTCTACCACGATTCTTTTTACCAAAATATCTTCTTCCACTTTCAATTTTATTAAATAAACACCACTTGGCAAATCGGATAGATCGAATTGGAAATGTTCTTCCAAGACCACCTTGTTATCCCCTTCCAAAATAAGCCTGCCGAGGTAATCATAAAAGTCGATTTTAACTTCACTTTGCAATGGCAGACGCATGTTTACATTTAAAAAATCTGAGGTTGGGTTAGGTGTAATAGTTATATAATTGTCTAATTCATAGTTGTTGACATTGTCAATAATATCAACAGAATAACAATCGGTCGTTGCGCAACCATCGTCGTCAGTGATAGTGACACAATATTCACCAGCCGATAACCCAGATAAATCTTCTTCATTAGAGAAAAAGTTACCATCATAAGTCCATTCGAAAGTATAACCAGATCCTGTACCACCAGAGGGTGTTATAGAGATTAATCCATCCATATTACTTCCGAGTTCACCTACTATTTCATCGACAGTAATTTCGACCGCTGGTAATTCAGCGACTATCACAGAGCCTGTAGCTTCACAATTATTTGAATCGGTAACGATTACGTTATAGGTGTTTGCAGGAAGATTGACAGCCGTTTCCAATGTTTGCATTGAAGGGTCGTCCCATTGATATTGGAAAGGTGCTGTACCGCCATTTGGAATTGCTGTTGCAGAACCTGCTGGTTCTCCGAAGCAAGGTCCCGTTGTGGTGGTTTCAATAAACAAGGAATCTGGTTCGAAGACTTCTACTGTCGCGGCTATTTCACAGCCTGTTCCATCTGTTATAACAACTGAGTAAAAGCCAGAATTTAAGTTGGTTGCTGTTTGTGTGAATTGTGTATTCGGGTCATCCCATACATAGGTAAATGGTTGAGTCCCTCCTGTGACATTCACGGTAGCTTCTCCATTGGCATCTCCAAAACAATTTGGAGAGACTACTTCTGTTTCGGCAAAAAGGTCATTTAAAACAGTAACCGTGAAACTACACGTGGTCTCATTGCCATTGTTATCAACTGCCAAATAGACCACCTCTGTCGAACCAAGAGGGAAAATAGAACCCGGTTCTAATCCCTCTATTAATGTTATTGCTCCTATGCCACAGGCATCTTCGGCTGTAGGTATGGCGTAATTAACAGGGAAAAGACAGAAATTAGAAAATACATCATCTGGACAATTTACGGTAGGTGCATTTTCATCTAAGACCGTAACAATTGCTACTTCTGAGGCAGAATTTCCACTTACGTCATTAGCGGTAAGTGTAACGGTTACTTCTCCAACATGGCTACAGTCAAATTCGAAAATATCTAAAGTAAGGTTTCCTAATTCGCAATTATCACTGGAGCTATTATTTATCATATTTGGTGTAATACTCGCCACACCATTTGCGTCTAAAGTTACTGTAATATCTTGAGTTAATACGGTAGGAGGTTCATTGTCTTCATTGGCTATGATATCTATAGAAAGAGCGTTTACACAATCTTTGTCATCGGTAACAGTGACCGTATAGGTACCGGATAACACATTTTCTATAGAAGGTTCTAATATACCATTATTCCATTCATAAGAGAATCCAGCATTGCCACCAGAAGCTTCAACGACAGCTCCTCCTGTCTCACTTCCTTCGCAGTCGGCATTGGTAATACTTAGAACTGAAATTTCAATGGGATCAGGTTGTGTTAGCGTCACCGATTCTATTAATGCACAACCGTTAACGTCAGTAGCAGTAACTTGATAAGTGGTTGCAGAAAGGTTGGTTGCTGTTTCATCTGTGTCTCCGTTTGACCATTCATAAGTAAAAGGTGCCGTGCCACCAGATAGAGAAATCGTTGCCGCGCCATCACTCCCTTCATTACAGCTTATATCTATTGTGTTGAAAGAGGCAGTTATGAAATTGCAAGGAAATAGAGCGACCTCATAACAATTAGAGGTTTCGCAATTATTAGCATCCGTTATGGTTACACAATAAGTACCAGGAGGTAGTCCTTCAATACTTTGAGTGGTAGCACCATTGTCCCACAGGTAGGTAAAATCACCTGAGCCACCTGTTGGCGTTGCAGTCGCAGTACCATCATTTAATTGCCATCCGGATTCATCTGTTCCAACTACTGATACTTCTAATGAAGAAGGTGGTTCCTCAATGGCAATTTCTTGTATTAAAACACACCCATTATCATCTGTTATGGTAACAATATAATTTCCAGCGATCAAGTCTGTGGCAATTTGAGTGGTGTTTCCATTTGACCATTCGTACATAACAGGTGATGCACCATTTGAAATATTGGCTGTTATACTACCCGTTGCTTCACCTTTACAAGCTACATTTTCAGTATCTAGAGTTAATCCAACTGGGCTACAATCGAAATCTTCGACAGTTATGCTTTCAATAACTTGGCAGCCATTGGCGTCGGTTATCGTTACCTCGTACATTCCGGGTGCTAGGTTTTCAATACTTTGAGTAGTATTTCCATTCGACCATTCGTAAGAATAAGGCATTGTTCCGCCATCTGGATTGCAAGTCCCGATACCATCATTTGACCCAACCTTAGTCAAGTTTGTAGAAGAGGAGGTAGCTACTAGAAGAGGAGGTTCTTCAATCGTGATACTTTCTGTAGTCGTACAACCATCATTGTCGGTTAGAGTAACGGTATAAACACCAGTTTCTAAATTTTCTTCTGTTGCTTGATCGCCTCCACTTGACCATTTATAGGAATAGGGTAAAGCCCCATCAGCGCCTATAACAGTGGCGGAACCGGTGCTATTTCCAGCGCAATCTACGTTTGTTTGACTATCTAAAACTAAAGTTGGGGGAGGTGTTTCGATTATTTCGACATTGGCAGTTTCTATACAACCATTCTCCATATTTGTAACAGTCAATTCGTAAATACCTGGTTCATTAATGGTCGGATTTAAGGTGTTTATTCCGTTTGTGATACTAGGACCAATCCAATTATAGGTGAAATTTACTCCTTGGGAGGAACCGTCTCCATTTAATATCAATTGTTCTGCGTTGCAATTAAGAGCCATTGATTGTCCTGGATCTGCGATAGGGGGCGTTAAGTCTAGTTCTACGGTAGTTTGTGCTAGATTTGAACATCCCGCTGCGGTTATTACAGTCAAAATATAATCGCCAGGGGCTCCAACCTCTGGGGTCAATGTATTTTCTCCAGAAAGAATTAATGGACCAGACCAAGAATAGGTGCCAGATTCAGAACTTGAGCCTACTAAAATAGCTGTTTCATTATTACAATCAATTTGCTGAATATCACCCGCACTGACTTCTGGTAAAGTGTCATCAATGAGAACAAAGGCTTCGGCTTCTGAAGTACATCCATTATTTTCGTCAGTAACAATAAGTGTATAAGCCCCAGCGATATTAACCGTAGGAGTTAAAGAATTTCCTCCCGATAGAATACCCGGTCCTGTCCACTCGTAAGTGAAAAACCCATTTTGAGAAGAGCCCGAACCATCTAGTGTCACAGAGGTGATCGAACAAGTCAATTGACCATCATTACCTGCATCGGCAAAAGGAGGTTCTTTATTCTCAAATACTTCTACAAAGGCTTCATCTGTACAGCCACTATTAACATTGGTAATAATTAGGTTGTATATTCCAGCTACATTCACCATAGGATTAAGTGTATTTCCTCCTGAAATGATGCCAGGGCCTATCCATTCATATTCAACCGCAGTACTTTGAGTAGAATTGAATCCATCTAACTCAATCATTGCTTCTTTACAATCAATTTCTTTTTCAGGACCGGCATCAGCAAATGGTGTGGTGAAGTCTTCGTCAACAATGAGCTCTTTTTCTCCAATACAACCATAAGACGCTTCTACTTCTAAGGTGAAAGTGCCCGAAAAGTTGGGTTCAAAAACAGGACCTGTCCAGACTATAAATCCATTTTCGTCGCGCCAAGTAAAGATCGCATCTTCATCTACAATAGAAGTTGATGCATCTAGTGTGGCTAATGATTTTTTACAATTAATGGTATCTCTTTCAGGTAAAACCTCAATTTCAAAAGGTAGCACTACTAAAAGGAAATTGACGATACTATCACAACCAACGTCATTGATTAAGAAATCTTGGAAAAAGCCAGATTCTTCATAATTTATTCCATTTACTTCATAGCTATCTCCTTCACAAATTTCTGCCATTAAAAAGGTATCACTTGGAAATAAGACATCAAGCGTAAGAAAAACGGTACTATCACATCCTTTTTCAGTTACATAATTGACTGTAAAGGTACCTGGTGCGAAAAATGCTTGTCCATTTCCAGCTATATAGGGGTCGCCCAAACAGGCTTCATCTTCTTCAAAAGAAGGAGGAATTTCTCCAACAACTATAGTTTCACAAGTTTGTTGGGAGACCGGAAAACATCCTTCTACTATTTCAACACAAAGTTTGTATGTCCCGGGTTGATCCCAGACAACGCCTATTTCCGCTACTTCGTTACCTATAGGAGGACCGGTAGGTAAAAGAGTCCAATTGAAAGTTTGACCAAGGATAAAGTTTGGAGAGAAAGCTAGATAATTCTCAGTGGCACCATTAGGGCAAGGAGCAAAGTTTCCAGAGATACTTGGACCAGGCTCTAAAGGTCCTGGTTTATCATCAGGAGGTGCAATGCCGGCAGTTCCTGCAAAATACAGATCCATTGCTAGTATAAGATCCTGAGAAGTATTGTTTATATACAAATAATAGGTTAAGCCTTCTTCCAAGAAAACGGTCTGATTAAAAGGTCCTAAGCTTGGAGGATCCGTTGGCGGCGGTGGTGTATAGGGGGGCAGAAAAGGAAAAGAAGAACCTATATCGGAAGTAATTCCAGTCCAGGATCCACCAGAATTTGCGGGACCATGTGGAGCAAAAGAATTACAAGCTATTTCTTGGGTATTGAGTCCGCATGGACATTCCTCTGCATATAATGTCCAATTGATATCGGGGACTGGATCTAAATTCAAAGGTATATGTATGGCCACAAATTCAAAAGAACCTGGAGCAACACATTGAAACTTATACCAACGAGAGTGAATTTCAGGTCCTGGGTTACATTGTCCTGGGCAAAATAAAAACCCTTCTTTATTGAATCCTGGTCCGCTAAAAAAAGGTTCATAATAAGAATCTCCAGAATTCATCCACATACCTTCAAGTGGAATGGCACCACAACAATCTGATTGTGTGTATTGTGCAAAAATTGGCTGCTGAAAAGCAATAGTTGCTATTATAGAAAAAAGCAATAATTGTTTGTAAAAATTTAGGATGGTCTTCATTAACATGGTCTTTTAAAATGATGAAAAAATAATCAACAGGTTGTGTAGGTTTTTCTTTCAAAAAAATAGGAGCGCAATAGATTAATTCTTTAGCCAAATATTTTTTTAGGAATGAAGTTTAATAAATCATTTTGTTTAGTCAACAGATATGTAGCAGATATGCAAGAATGGTTGATATAATGGGGAAGGGCAGAAAAGAATAACACAGAGGTTAGACTTGAGAGCCTTTTATGGGGCTCTTCTTGTGAAAATTTTAGAAGCATAATAGAGTGCGTGGTTTAGAACATTTACCCAAAAATCTCTGTAAAGTAATGATAAAATTTAAATTTCGGGTATTGGTTTATGCTCCAAATACTATTATGTAGCATTCTGTCAGCTATTTATTAAAATTTTTTAATGAAAAGGGAAGGGAAATTTATGATAATAAAGGAAAGATGTAAATTGAACCTCGACCGAGGGCAGTCGAGGCTCACCAATTAGACAAAATTAACCTTATCTAATCTCATTTTTATCTGATTGCTTTTTAGTCGGTAGTTTGTTTAATCGCTCTGATTCTTTAAGTACTTTGGTAATTATCCATTCTAGTTGACCATTGACACTACGAAACTCTTCGGATGCCCATTGTTCGACAGCCGCTAGAGTTTTCTCATCAATTCGCAAAACGAATTTTTTCTTAATTGCCATGATGTTTAATCGAATTTTCGCACGCCGATATAATTCATGGACTGTTACGAGTTATTTTGGTCGATGCCAATAATTTTCGCTTCAAAAACGCCTTTGAGGAAAAGCATAAATATCAATCTTCTTATTCCCCAAAGGCATCAAATTTTTAGTATCAGTAAGTTAGTCAGAAAGCTAAATTCATGATAAAAGGATTTATGGCGGCACGCTATTGTACCGCCTAATCCCTTCTAAACTTTCTGAAGAAAACGATGAGGTTTATCTTTTGCTAAATTCATTAAAGAAAATATTAAAAGAATCGCCTCAAATAACAGCGAAAAAAATTGAACTTTTATTTGATATTTATTCAAAAATCAAATTGATATTACAAAGGTATAAAAAATAATTAAAAAGAAATTATAAAAATATTAATTAAGTATTAAAATACTTTATTTTTAATTGTTTTTAAGTATTAATAAGGTGTATTAATGATATCAAAACAATATTATTTTGATTGTAAATGTTTTTCCCTTTTTTTGATGTGCTAATTTTCATTCCGTTAATTTCTGTTAAAAATGAGGAAGGAGTTCTTTCTGTACCCTTCCCTTCACTTATTTTCGCATCCATTAATGGAAGTGAATAGCCAGTTTCGAATTTCAAGCTTATATTTTCGATAATTCATTGCTGGTTGAATCGCACAACTTGAATCCTTATCAATGACAACTAACAAGAAAGATCCAATCGACGAATCTCCTCCGATTTTCCAATCCTGGAAGCAGTTATATGCTTTCGTACTTTTTCTTCACGCCATTATCATAGCGTTGTTTTATCTTTTTACTAAAACCTACTCTTAGAAATCTGGATATAACTAGAATGACGAATTTATTATATCCACATTTCTATTATTAGTTCCTAGTTTTTAGTCCCTAGTCAAATTGAGGGGGAACTATTAGCCAAGAACGCTGAACACACAGTTATGCATTTTATTGATTGGTTGGTTATGCTTGCCGTTTTGTTAGGAATTGTCGCCTACGGTGTATGGAAAACACGTAGCGTTTCAAGTGTGAAAAGTTATCTTTTAGGGGATCGGGATTTACCTTGGTGGACGATCGGGCTCTCAGTTATGGCCACTCAAGCGAGTGCTATTACGTTTTTATCAACTCCTGGACAGGCCTATGATGACGGGATGCGTTTTGCCCAATTTTATTTTGGACTACCCATCGCAATGGTCATTTTGTGTATATTTTTTCTACCGATTTATTATCGCTTAAAAGTCTATACAGCCTACGAATATTTAGAAGGGCGATTTGATTTAAAAACGAGAACATTTACGGCTATTCTATTCCTTATATCAAGGGGATTAGCAGCCGGAATTACCATTTATGCTCCTGCAATTATTCTCTCAGATATAATGGGGTGGGATTTAAATTCCACCATTTTATTTATGGGGGTTTTGGTGATTTTTTATACTGTCGCTGGAGGAACGAAAGCGGTTAGTGTTACTCAAAAACAACAAATGATAATCATTCTTTCGGGAATGTTTATAGCGGCAATAATTTTAGTGTTTAAGCTCCCTGCTGATGTTTCTTTTGGAGATGCTGTCGGTGTTGCAGGAAGTATGGGTAAACTAAATGTTGTAGATTTTGAGTTTGATCTCTCCAATCGTTATAATTTTTGGTCGGGAATATTGGGAGGTACTTTTCTTTTTCTCTCCTATTTTGGAACGGATCAATCACAAGTACAACGTTATTTGTCAGGTAAGTCATTGACTGAGAGTAGATTAGGATTGCTTTTTAATGGCATAATAAAAGTGCCTATGCAGTTTCTGGTACTTTTTGTTGGGATTTTAGTTTTTGTATTCTTTCAATTTATACAACCACCTATTCACTATAATCAAGCTAATTTAGAAAAATTAAAAGGCACTCAATATGAGGGGCGATTAACTGATTTTGAGCAGGAATTTGACGCCTTACATGAAGAAAAACAAACCAAAATTTTGGATCTAGTTGCGGCTAATCGAAGCGAGAATGAAACAGCTATTGAGGCGGCAAAGTTGGAAGTTCAACGATTGACAGATTCTGAAAAAACGCTTCGCTCGAATGTCAAAAGCTTAATTGGGGAGCAAGATCCTGATGCAGATTTAGAAGACAACGATTATGTGTTTATCACTTTTGTGACAAATCATTTACCTATTGGACTAGTTGGACTTTTGCTAGCTGTTATTTTTTCAGCGGCAATGTCCTCTACTGCTTCTGAATTGAATGCCTTAGCCACAACCTCCATCATTGATTTATATAAACGGAATAATAAAACTGAAATGTCAGATCAGCATTATTTTAATGCTTCTCGATTAATGACGGTCGGATGGGGATTGGTGGCACTTGCTTTTGCTGCTTTTGCTTCTTTATTTGATAACTTGATTGAAGCGGTCAATATTGTAGGTTCTTTATTTTATGGGACTATTCTGGGTATTTTTATGGTTGCTTTTTTCTTGAAAAAAGTAGGTGGACGTGCTGTTTTTATCTCTGCAATTATTACAGAAATTTTTGTCATTACCGTATTTGTTTTGGATAAACTAGGACATGTTAATGTAGCTTATTTATGGTTGAATTTGATTGGATGTGTTTTAGTTCTTTTGTTGAGCTGGATCTTTCAGAGCTTGTTAAAAAAATAACTAGTTCAATCAAGTTGCGAGTTGCAGGCTTTATAAATTGGAACCTGCAACTCGATTTCTTTTCTCTAAGGTATGATTTAAAGAGGTTCTAATTTCCTTGTTAGTAACGCCTAAAGAATAACTCCGACATTTGCCTATGTATTTTTTGAACTTTTGCGGCGTTAAAAATACTCCCCGATGCCCTGCATCCTGCGCTGGCTTGTGCCAGAAGGTACAAAGGCGAACGCAAAAAGTATTTTTGCC
>JANSWP010000025.1 GCA_024743405.1 Bacteroidota bacterium | reverse complement strand
TTGAGGAAAACTATTTTTTTGCCAGACGAGGCAAAAAGCACAGGCATATCCGTAGATATGGCGAGTATTTTTAACGAAATATGGTGAAAAAATAGTCCGTCATAATATGTGTGAGTTATTTCTGTCCAAGCACTTACTTAATTGAGAATCTAAATCTTCTTGAGCTTCTCTAAGTTTAAGGAGATCCTTTTCATTCAGCTTTTTTATTTTTTTCCCCTCAGTCCAAGTTTGATATAATTCTTTATACGCTATAGCCATTGGACCCAAAACAGGCAGTAAGAACACACCTAAAATCATCCAAAGATTTCCAATAATCCCCCCAATAATCATTAATGTTAACCAATAAATCAGATACAAAATGATACCCAAAACGATGCTTGTAGAAGCGCGAAAAGTAATATCCTTTATATATTTTTTAGAGATAAATCCAGCTCCCCAGATCGGTAAAAAATTACCAAGATACCCAAAGACAAAAACTGGAAACAACCAAATAAATATTCTGATTGTATAGTAACTAAAACCCCGCTCCGACACTGCTCCTAAAAAGCTAACCCCCGATTTTTCACAATAGGAATCCAACAAGTTTAGCTTTTGAAAAACTAAATTTTTCTGTTCTTTATCTAATACATTCAATTTGTCAATGATCTCCTTTTTCTCTTTTAATACTTTCTCTTCCTTTTCAACTATCGGAACCCTCTTTTGTATCTTTTTGGCCTCTAAATAAACCAGAAGTTTTTCCATATTTTCATCCTCCTGTCTATCCTCAATATGGATCACTCTTCCTGTTAAAGCGTCTTTAATTTCTTTCGTCAATAATCGAACGGCATTATTTTTATTTTCATGAAACTTCTCTTGGTATTTTTTCAATGGAATGGCCTCACCAAAATCAATCATTGCCACTGAGCGCATTTTATCGGAGTCTGAATAATTAACCGCTACCGGAACAATTTGAATATCCAATTCCGGATGTTTTTCTAAAGAACCAAAAGCGACTCTCGCCACTCCTTTCTTAATTTCCCGCAACCGTTTTTCATGTTTCGTTCCCCCTTCCGCCAATATCAAAATCATTTTATTTTGACGTAATACTTCCGTTCCGGCATCGAAGGCTGAAAAATTATCTTTCAACTTTTGGTACCCCCCATCTTGAATCCGATAAATAGGAATGATATGGTATAAATCATATAGTTTACGGAAAAAAGCGGATCTAAGAACAAAATCCCCCCGAGCCATAAAATGAAGTGGTTCATCTAACCAACAGGCTAAAATACAAGGTTCAATGAAAGCTGTCGGGTGATTGGCGGCAAGTATGACAGGTTTATCTTTTGGTATTCGATGGGCATTCGAAAAATAGATTTTTCTAAAATAAGTAGTGAGGGCAATTTTGGCAAGAGGTTTTGTTATTTTATAAAGCATACATTTGACAGCTACACATTCTCAAAAAGCTCAAAAGTAAGTTTAATAAAATCAATTCACTATAATTTTCTCACTAAATTGCCTCATCTCCGTTCCATCTTTCATTAGTAATTCTTGTAATTTTCCTTGAGTGAATAGCATAGGAGCCAAACAAAGGAAAAACATAATTCCCAGTAACAGTCGATCCATAATTGATTGGTTTGAAATTGAAAAATACTCTTTTTGTTAGACTTTCCTTTTGTAAAAATGGTTGGGTGTCTATTTTCGCGGTATGGTGGCAAAAAAATACCTTATTGTAATTGGAGGCGCAACTGCAACAGGAAAAACTTCTTTATCCATTCAGCTAGCCCAGTATTTTCAAACGGAAATCCTTTCGTGTGACAGTCGCCAGTTTTATCGTGAAATGACTATCGGAACCGCAAAACCAGATGCAAATGAATTACATGCGGCAAGCCACCATTTTATTGATCATTTAAGTATTGAACAAGATTATACTGTTGGAGATTTTGAACGTGATGCCTTGATATTATTGGAGAAATTATTTCGAGAGAAAGATGTTTTGATAATGGTTGGCGGATCGGGTTTATTTATTAGGGCTTTGTGTCAAGGTTTGAATGAATTTCCGGAAGTACCAAATTCCATTCGAGAAGAATTGAACAACCTCTTCGAAAGAGAAGGTATCGAAGCATTACAAAATGAGCTAAAACAAAGTGATCGAGAATATTATGAAGAAGTTGATTTGCAAAACCCTGTCCGCCTGATTCGAGCTTTAGGTGTTTGTAGAGTGAGTGGTCAGCCATTTTCAGACTTTAGAAAACAAAAACAGAAAACTCGCTTTTTTACACCTATTTATGTTTTAGCAGAAATGGATCGGGAGGTCTTATACGATAAAATCAACCGTAGAGTAGATTTGATGCTAAAAAAAGGACTTGTTGAAGAAGCCAAATCTCTTTTTCCCCATAGACATTTAAACGCCCTACAAACTGTTGGCTATCAAGAGTTTTTCGAATATTTTGAAGGGTTAATTTCTCTTGAAGAGGCAATAGAATTAGTTAAGAGAAATAGCCGACGATATGCCAAGCGACAAATGACTTGGTTCCGAAAAGATGGATTTTGGAAAGGATTTTCTAGTTCAGAAGTAGACTCAGTAATAGATTACATAAAGTCTCAAATGGAGGCTTTTGATGAAAATTAATTATTCCATTTCTTTTGCATCTACAGTCAGTTCATTAATCACAGCGCCTGTATTTACAGTAGTATCAGGTTCAAAAAGCATAATGTGAACCTCCTCTTCAGCCACCGGTCGATGCTCTAATCCTCTTTGCACAATGAACATATCTCCTTCATTCAAGATCTCTGTCCGATCACGTAATTCCATTTTCAATTGCCCTTTAAGAACATAAAATAATTCATCCTCCTGTTCATGGGAATGCCAAACAAACTCGCCCTTTAATTTAGCTAATTTAACCATCTGTCCATTGAGTCTTCCAATAATTCTTGGACTCCAATATTCATTGAAGAGCGTTAGTTTTTCTTTAAGGTTTACCTTTTTGTTCATTGATTTTATGTTTTTTAGTGCGAAAACCTATTTCGAAAATTCTCTGCCGTACACTTTTTGAAAGTTTTGGAAAATGCCGTCGAAGACGGCGAAAGAATAATAAGGAGAGAGACTTTTGATGAAAAAATCTTCGATTTTTTCATCAAAAGTCTCTCTCCAAAAGAAATTTACGCGCCTACGGCGCGTGAATTTTAGAAGTGTACGGTAGAGATTTCGAAAAAACAAAAATGTGAAAGATTAAGTAAACCTTTCACATTTTTGAAAATATTTATTCAAAACTCTGAGCCTGTTTTAATCAAATAAAACAACCCGTTTAGTCACCAATTCTTCATCAATTAATATCTGAATTAAATAAACACCCGCAGATAAATTATTCATATCGAATTGAAAGCTATTTGGATTCATTATTTCACTAGAAACAGGTAATACTTCTTTTCCATTGACATCAATAATATGGATATCCACCCAAGCGGATTGTGGTAAATTAAGTTTTACAAAAACTGACCCGTTTGTTGGATTAGGAAAAACAGTTACTTTTTTCCCTAGTTCTGACTCGTTAGTTCCGACCATATTCTCTACGGTTACCACATCTGATTCGAGTGAGCAACCATTTTCATCAACGACCTCTATTACATAATTCCCAGGAGCCAAATCCATGGGGTCTACATTTGTTAATAATACACCATCTAGGTAATAATTAATAATTTTATTACCCGTTCCACCATCTACTGAAATTTCAATTGAGCCACCTGCTCCATCTACAGCGTCAGTTACATTTCCTATAACTATTGTCAATGCTGGTGGTTCTCCAATATCAGCAGTTTCAATGATGATACAACCTTGGCTATCTGTTAAGGTTGTAGAATATGTCCCAGAAGTTAAATTAACAGGATCTCCTCCACTAAAGTCAAACGAATATGCCGGTACTCCACCTGTTGGATTAAAGATTAGTGCACCATCAGAACCTCCAGCACATGAAGGTTCCTGTACCTCAAAATCCAAAGCTAAATCATAGTCTAAAGTCACCGTAAAGCTACATTCGGAGATATTGCCTCCAACATCTGAAAATTCATAAGTTTCGGTGGTCACCCCTAATGGGAATACACCTCCACTCCCCAATCCAGAGACGAGTTCCATCATCACACCAGAACAATTATCAGTTGCTTGAGGTAAATCATAAGTGACTACTTCTTCACAATTAAATATTTGGATATCGTTAGGACAGGAAGTCAAAACGGGCGATTGAAGATCGACAATGGTAATCATTACATTTGTTGAAGCTTGATTTCCAATATCATCTATCACGGTAAATAGAACAGACTGATTTCCAATATCATTACAATCAAAGTTTGTCTCACTTAGTGTCATTGAAGCAATTCCACAGTTATCTGAACTACCATTATCTACATCTTGTGGGGAAACAACCACTTGGCCGTCATTATCTAATGCAACCATAATATTTTGTGTCACCGTAGTTGGACTCACATTATCTAAACCCATTATTTGGAAGGTTTGCATAAAGTCGCATTCATTAAAATCAACGACCGTAACGATATAAAAACCAGGTGCTAAATTTTCGGCAGTTGGTCCTATATCGCCATTTGACCAAGAAATATCAAAAGGATCTGTGCCTCCATTAATTATAATAGTTGCTGATCCATCAGCAGTATTGGGACAGCTAGCATTTGTTATACTTAGATTACCTGAAATAGCACAATCAAAAGGCTGTATATTAAAACTTTGAAACCATGAACAGTCATTATTATCAGTTATAGTCACTGAATAATTCCCAGGTGCTAAATCAGTTACTACATTAGTCGTATTACCATTGCTCCACAAATAGCTATAAGGCTGACTACCTCCAGAAGGATTGACAGACGCAGTTCCATTGTTTCCACTGTTACTGGTCTCGTCTGTCTTACTCAAGGTAGATTGTAGTTCTGTTGGCTCGTCAATCGTCACGGATAAAGTTGTTTCGCAATCACTTGCGTCAGAAACGGTCACTTGATAGGTTCCTGCACTTAAGTTCGAAATAGAGACGTTTGTTGAACCATTACTCCAATTATAGGAGTAAGGAGCATTTCCTACAACTCCACTAACATTTGCCGTTCCGTCATTTTCTCCAAAACATGAAATATCAGTAGAACTAACTCCAGCACTAAAGCCTCCACAATCAAAAGAATTGACCGTTACACTAGCCGTTGCTGTACAATCATTTCCATCAGTTACTGTGACACTATAATTTCCTGGAGAAAGATTGGTAATCATAGTTTCTGAATTTCCATTACTCCATTCAGCTGTGATTGGATTAGTACCTCCATCAAAAGTTACCGTAGCGGTTCCATCATTAGCGCTATTACCAGTCTCAGAAGTAGAGGTCGCGTTTGCGACTAATTCATCTGGTTGCGGTACTGTAGCACTTACAGTAAATGGACAATTGAATCCATCTGAAACCGTGACTGTATAAGTGCCAGCTTGCAGTCCAAATGCTTGTTGGTTGGTGTCACCATTACTCCATTGGTAGATATATGGCCCAAAACTACCCGCAGGGGTAGCCAATGCAGATCCATCATTATCACCAAAGCAAGAAACCATTGTGGTGGATGTAGAAACATTAAAACCACTACAATCATATGCTAAAATATTTACGGAAGAAGTAGTTTGACAATCCTTCGAATCTGTAACTGTTACAATATATTGTCCAGGAGCCAATGCTGTCGCTGTTTGTTCGGTGGAGCCATTTGACCATAAATAAGTATAACCAGGATTACCACCAGAAGGATTGACCGTTGCGGTACCATCATTGGCATCATTGGAAGTTTCATTTGAAGAACTTGTGCTAATAATTAGAGCATCAGGTTCTTCAATAGTCACCTCAGTTATTGCTTCACATCCATTACCATCAGAAATGGTAACTTCATAAATCCCTGCGCATAAATTTGTGGCAGTTGCTCCAGTTTGTCCATCACTCCATTCATAGGATAAATCATCCCCTAAATCAGCATTTACAGTTGCCGTACCATCGCAATTTGAATTGCAATTAACATCTTCAGATTCCATGGTAAAAACTATGTTGCAAGGAGTTCCTACATTAATATTATCTAAGAAAAGATTATTCCCCCAACCAGAAAAGTTGACGAATGCAAGACTTAAATCAGCAGTACTGTCATACATACTTAAATCGATAGTCTCCGTTCGCCATTCGGTAGTGGAAGGAATAAAAAAATCACCCGTTGGCGGTGCAGAAGATAGTTCATCACCACCTTTTACATAAATTAATTCATCAAATAAATTAGAACAATCCACAGCAACAAGAATCAATAAAGTATCAGAAAAGGTCTCATCAAATGGAGCATAAGCGACATCAAAAGTCAATTGAGTCCCAGAAGAATTGGATAAATCAAAATGTGGAGAAATGATAGCATCAGAGGTACCAAAAGGATTCTCATCTGCAGTTCCATCAAAATTATTAAACCAGAGGCTTTGTTCTCCGACGCCATATGCAGAAAGTCCACCCGCAATAATCCATTGAAAATTATCAGCTTGCGGATTCACGTTTAATCGGAAAAAACCATCATTTGTTGGAAACATCATCTCGCCTTCCAAATCCTCTAAAACAGGCACGGCAACGGGAACAATTGCTTCTGCACTCACTAACATGGTATCATTGGACATCCGTTGGTCATCCATATTATTAGGCAAAAAAGTATACACTTTAAAATCATATTGTCCATCAGGTGGAGTGAAGGCATTTAAAGCCACATCTTCGTTGCTACCTGAATTCAATGTCCCATCCCAAAATAAAGTATCAGGGGTATCATCATTAATTTGAAAAGAAATATAGACTGACTCTAATGTTTCTGTTCCAAAGTTTCGAAGTGTAATAACAGGAGTAATAGGATCATTATCACAAACTCGTCCGGAAGGTTCCAATACCTCTAATATCCCAGCATCCTGTTCATTAAGGATGCAAGCAAAGGCCGAGTTATCTGCCAACGGTTTTCGACTCCCATACCCAAATCCATTAGAAGTACCATCCAGTACTGCTCTCATCACATTGACCTGTTCGGCAGTGAAAGAGGTATAACAATTTTCGGTTGTATAGTCCATATAATTGACATACATATGTTCATTATTGCAACTAACCGGTCCAGATGGATAAGAATTTGCACAGTTTAAATTAGCTAAATTAAGGGTCGGTTCTTCAACATTTGGCGTATCCGAAATTCCATCATCATCATTACAACTATTGCCATCAAATGGGTGCGGCAAACCTAAATAGTGTCCCAATTCATGGGTAATGGCTCTATAACCAGATTGTCCAAATCCAGGAGCTCCAAACCAACGATAATCCACCACAGGCCCATCTGTAGGGGAACCAATCGAAAAAGGGGTTGGATATCCAGAATAGCCAACTACCCCACCCTGTGCAGTCGTACCAGGAATCGGTAACACATATATATTAAGGTATTTATTCGGGTCCCAATTTACATCGGGCTTCAATTCGGATTCAATATTATTGTTCTGCCAATCACTACCTGTAATCGTATACTGAACTCGATTAATCCCGTCAGTAGAGTTTCCATCAGGATCAACTGTTGCTAAGCAAAACTGAATATTAGGAGTCCCTAGAACACTTGTCCATTGAGCAGGGGTGTTATTATATTCCGGATTTAAGGCTGCATAATCTTGATTCAAAATATCCAACTGACCCAATATTCGCAATTCCTCTAAGTTTTGTCCTTGTCCAACAGGTTCGCCATCATGAATAATGTGAATGACAGTTGGAATGACAATTAAATTTCCATTTTCCGCATTTTGGTTATTTATGGATGCCAAATGCGGCACTACAACCTCTTTAAAATGTTGTAATTCTTTAGCAAATTCTGGGTTATTTTCACTGTGGGTATGATTCATTCTGTCACTTCCACAGGTTCCAAATACATGAGTTAATGGGTCAGATGGTTCAACCAATGTAGGAAAAACCTGGGCATTCAATTGAAAAACCAAACTTAATAAACTGATTATTAACACGATAGGTAAAATATCCTTTCTCATTCATGGGACATTTTGAGGAAGTTTAGTTTTTTCAGAAAACCAAAATTCCACGGTTTTGGATAAAATGGAACACAAATCTATAAAAGAAATAGATAGTCTTGACTAGATAAATTACAAAAAGTCAGCCAATTACATTAAATTAATATTTAATATATCAACAATTTATCTAACCTGACACATATTTATTACTTTAAATTAAAATCTGCAATTATTTGTTTCTTATTCAAAATCAATGTGTAAAAATTTGAATTAAAACATTTTATAAAGTGTTATTTTTTAAATGCAATATTTTTAAATGTTTTTATTGTGCTATAGTCATTTTGTTATTTAGTTTTACATCACCATTCGGTAAAAAACAAGAACTCTTGTAAAGCTAAATTAAGGAAACGATATAAGTATTTCCTTTTTTGATGGCATTTTACATTGATCCCCCCTCGCACATTGTATTGCTTTTGGATTAACATTACCTCCCTGTTCGCAAAGAATCAAACATTCATATCAGGTTTTTGAAATTGTCTTGGTGCATTTTCAAAACCCATCCTGACCAATTAACATGTAGACAATTCATAGAAGTTATGAAATGTCACCTACTCTATTGATGTTTTATGGATTATACTTCCATGAAGCAATACTTTTAATTATGTGTTTTAGGAAAATTATAAACTAAAATAATGACAAAAAAGTAGTCAAGTTTTCATCCATAAACCAGCACTGAAAACAAATCCTTTGAACAAAAAAAAACATACAATGAGACTTAAACCCAATATACTCGGCCTTTTGGTATTCTTTATAGGCAATGTACTTTTCGCTCAAAAAACCATTGAAATTGGAGGGTTTCTTGGTATATCCAATTATCTAGGAGAACTTCAGCAAACTACCTTTGAAAAAAATGAAAACAACATCGCTTTAGGCATTTTCAGCCGTTATAATGTGTCTAAAAACTATGCGATTAAATTACATTTTTATAAAGGGGAAATATCTGGTCGAGATTCTAATTATGAAGAACTACAAGCTATTCGAGAGCGAAATTTGAGCTTTCGATCTCATATTTTTGAATTAGGACTAACTCATGAAATTTCATTTGTTTCCTTTGGAAAAACTAACCATCGCGTAGCAGCCCCTTATCTATTTTTTGGAATAAGTGGATTTTATTATAACCCTCAAACTGTTTATCAAGGTAAATGGGTAGACCTTCAACCGCTTGGGACGGAAGGACAAAATATGCCTGATTCAGGAAAAAGTAGATACAATCTTTGGCAAATTGCCATTCCGCTAGGAATAGGTTTCAATATTAATATTGGAAAAAAAGCAAACGTTGGGTTTGAACTTGGGTTAAGAAAAACGTTTACAGATTATTTAGATGATATTAGTACTGAATATCCAGATATCCACGTCTTAGAATCCCAAAATCCAATGGCTGCACAGTTAAGTTTCCGTACCCCTGAAATTAAAGGAAACGACGTTATCAATCCAAAAGGGGAGATTCGTGGAAGCCCAAATCAAAAAGACATATACTTTTTTGGAGGAATTACATTCTCTACTTATGTCGCAGAATGGAAAAAGTCAAAAAGAGTTTACAAAAAATCAAACAGACAAGGAAGGAGGAAATAAATAACCTACCCAAATTTTAGGAAGTTAATTTTTCTTTAGACGAGGCAAAAAACACAGACATACCCAAAGGTATGGCGGGTATTTTTAACGATGCATAAAGGAAAAATAGCAAGTAAAATTTGGGTAGGTTATATTTTTCCTCCTCCCTAAAATCCCATCGAAAGCAATTTCACGGTCATTTTATCTAAATTTAATCTAAATAAAATTTGAGAATTTAGGATTGCCAAGTATTTTAGCGGTAACATTATGGACTTTTTTATGTTTAGCGTATGTCTAAAAATTTCACAAACTGAGAATCAATGATTTATGGTTCTGGCGATAAATTATTAAGGGAGTTTGTCGAGGCAAATGACCGCAATAATTTGAAGGCAGGTTCATAAAGTGTTGGTTTTTAGGAAGCAAAAATTTAGACATACTCTTAGTCTTTTTTCCTAATTGATTATTCAAAAAAAGTCCTTAATCTTGAAAACTAATCAGAACAATATTTTGCAATCCACTTCCATATTAATAGCTGATAGTCAATACCTTATTCGTTTTGGACTAAGAAAATTACTTTCTCAAATAGACGGCCTCAAAGTCATTGCAGAAGCAGTTAATGATGAGGATTTAGCAGCAGAATTGAAAGCGACTCAACCCAACGTTGTTATTCTTGATTATAATCAACCCACTCATTTTTCTACAGATACCGTCATAAAAATCAAACAAATTTCTCCTAATACGAATGTACTGATCATTTCAGATGACAATCAAAAACATGGAATTTATCAAGTTTTAGAATATGGGGTAAATAGTTACCTAACTAAAACGTGCGGCGAAGAAGAAATCATTGATGCCGTAAAAGCAACCGCAAAAGGGGAAAAATTCTTTTGTAATAATGTATTAAACTACATCTTGGAAAAGTCCTTTCCGCGAGAAGATGATTGCTCACCAACACCTCTTAGCCCTAGAGAAATTGAAGTGGTAACACTGGTCGCAAGTGGTTTGATTGCGAAGGAAATTGCGAGCGAATTGAATTTAAGTACACATACAATATATACCCATCGCAAAAACATCATGAAAAAATTAAATCTAAGTTCTGCCTCAGAATTAGTTCTTTATGCAGTTAATAACGGTATGGTCTAAATTTATCAATCGAGACATACAATATCAAATCCGTATAAACCTCTTTTTACTGGCAATCGAATTTTAGCTCCCTTTTCTGTTCCTTCAAATAATCTTTTTCGGGTTTTGGCTCTTTCCAAGATACCATTTTTCATAAAAAAAACGAAATAAGCCTCCGGTCTTGCCTTTTCTGTACTTACAATTTCCAAATCAGCAATAGGTTTTTCGGCAAAAAAGATAAATTCTTCGCTGATAGCTTCCTCAAAAGATAACAAGCGATTAGTCAAACTGCCTAGATATGGTGAAAAAAGGGTTATTACGAAAATAACAAGAATCCATAAGCGCATACGATCGTAACTGTCAGCAATATTTCTCGTCCAATATTTTCCAAGTCCAACCCCACTCAAAAGACCAAAACCTAAAGACCAAAAAATTAGTTTTTTGGCATTAAAGGTATTGCCCAACCAATGAAACTCTTGCACATAAAGCGCCATTAACCCAACTATGGTGAAGGCTATTAAAAAAGCACCTATTTTGGTTTTATTGGATACTTCCATTTTTTAAACTAATATGGGAGGAGGAAATAAATAATCTAACCAAATTTCAGGAAGTTAATTCTTCTTTAGACGAGGCAAAAAACGCAGACATACCCTAGATATGGCAAGTATTTTTAACGATGTAATAAAGGAAAAATAACAAGTAAAATGGGTAGGTTATATTTTTTCTACTCCCTAAAATTAAGCATTATCGAATTGTAACTTTGCCAAATTATTATAAGCACCATTTTCTTTTATTGCCAACTCCTCATGCGTTCCTTTTTCAATTATTTGACCATTATCCATTACATAAATACAATCAACTTCACGTATGGTCGCTAATCGATGGGCTATAATGATAGAGGTCCGTCCCTTCATTAGATTGTTCAAAGCCTCTTGAACCAATTTTTCAGACTCAGCATCCAAAGAGGAAGTAGCCTCATCCAATAATAATATGGCTGGATTCTTAAGAATTGCTCGTGCTATAGCCACTCTTTGCCGTTGTCCACCTGAAAGTTTGATGCCTCGCTCTCCGACCATTGTTTCTAATCCTTCCGGAAAAGAACTAATAAATTCCCACGCATTGGCTTGTTTGGCTGCTTCGATAATTTCTTGGTCGGAGGCATTAGGTTTTCCATAAAGAATATTTTCACGAATAGAACCTCCAAAAAGAATTACTTCTTGAGGTACAATGGCAATATTTTGACGATAGGCAGTTGTATTATATTCGTAAATACTTTTTCCATCTACCTTTATCCCTCCTGATTCAATATTGTAAAATTTCAAAAGCAATTGAACAATCGTCGATTTTCCTGCCCCACTAGAGCCAACCAAAGCAATTTTTTGTCCAGCCTCCACCTGAAAACTCAATCCTTTAAGCACCGGAACATCTATTCTTGTAGGATATCTAAAATGAACATTTTCATAGTCAATGCGTCCTAAAATCTTTTTTCCTAAGTCTCCTTTTGACGCTTTAATATCAACCTCCCCAACCTCATCCAATATTTGTCGAACGCGCTCTGTCGCACCGATTGCACCCAATAAATCAGTATAAAAATTACCCAATCCTGCAATAGCTCCACCAATCGTAGCGGTATAAACAACAAAACTGATTAAATTCCCAGCTGTCATTGTCCCATTTTGAACCATCACAGCCCCTTGCCAAATAATAAAGAACAAAACCCCGAATAGAATCGAAACAATGAAAACCGTAAATAATGCTCGTGCCTGCGCATACTTCAAAGCCACTTTGACGGTAGCCTCCATTGCCGTCCTATATCTTCGATATTCAAACCATTCATTGGTAAAAGACTTGACGGCAGAAATCGTTTGAGAAGTTTCGCTTAAAATCACATTCGAGTCTGCTAATCGATCTTGTCTTTCTTTTGAAAGTTTCCGGATATAGCGCCCAAAGAACATGGCAAAAATGACAATTACCGGAAAAGTAGCAATCATTATCAAGGCCAATTTTGGAGCCGAAATAGCTAAAAAAACGATCCCAGCAATCAGAATAATTATTTGCCGAGTAAACTCTGCCAGTGTTATTGAAAAGGCATTATATAACTTTTCCACATCTGCAGTAAGGCGACTGATAAGCTCCCCTACTCTATTTTTTTCATAAAAGACAATAGGCAAGGAAACTAATTTTTCATATAAAGCCATTCGAACATCGGCAATACCTTTTTCACTTACCCTCGCAAATAATAAAACACGAGCATAACTAATAAATCCCTGCGCAAACAAAACAACCAAAAGGATAAGCCCTATATCTTTAAGATCCAGATCATACTTACCCTTCCCTTGAGCGATATCCACCATTTCACCAGGTAAGGTCAGAAACAACATAAAGACCATACTCGATAAAAATAACAAAAACATCCCTATAACCAACGTCCATTTGTATGGCTGAACAAAATCAAAGATTTTAAATGCTTGGCGCCAATTTTCTTTAGTTAGTTTTGGAAGTGGCTCGTTGTCATCTTTTATTTTTCTTCTTGACATTTATGGAAAATTATTATTTTTTTTAGTAAAAAGATGTTTCTTTTAATAAACCTATTTATATTTGCATAGATTTGAAATGTAAATTTAAAGGATTCAATCATAGAAACCATCTTTTTGATTATTTCTAATGTCCTGTAAAAGTAAAATTTCATCTCTATCTAATCGCATCAACTAAAACCTTCAGAGTTTATTTAATCGTTTTGAATTGCTATTTAATTAAGCGGATTTCATCCTTCATAATCAAATATTTCATTAATTGGTAATATTATTGCCGCAGGTGACTTTTGCAATTTAAAAAAGAAAGTTGTTTTTTCTTTTTCTTTTTAAAATTACAATTATTGAAAACCTTATCTGTCAACCCAAAATTATGTTTTTCATGAAAAATTTTTTCGCATCAATATTTTTTTTTTTACCTTTATAAGCCTTTCAAACGGTCAAATTGATACTGATGTTGCAAGCTTTACGACTGCAACAACAGAAGGCTGTGGAGTCAATCAAACCGTTCAGTATGCAACTGTAGTTTTTGCTCCTGATGATGGCGATGCCGATGGGTCTGGAATTACCTTAGCCTTAAGTGGATCGGGAACAGCCCCTACTATCTCTCCTGTGTCTCAAGCCTTAGATAGTGATGGTTTAACAGTAATTAATATCGACATTACTACCTCTGCAACTACCACTGCAGGTGATTGGACAATTATTATGACTGTTGATGATCCTGATGGAGTTAGTAATACTGGAGGTGGATTAAGCCTCATTACCGCAGTTGGATCTACCACAATCTATAATGCTGGAATTTTTACTGTTTTTCCAAATGTAGATGTTGCTGCAATTTCAGGTGGATCCATTTTACCAGGAGCGTCTCAAGATTTCAGTGTAAACATTATTAACACAAACAGTTTAACGACCTATGATTGGACAGTTGCGGGTACAGCTTTGCAACAACTTCAAGGTGACGGAGCATCCACTGCGTCAACAACAACTATTGATATTGGTGGAACCGGAAACACAATAGACGTAGATGCTTCTACTTCTTCTGTTTCTACTGGAGTAACGCAATCTACTATATCAGTAGCAAATCCAGCAGATGGAATAACACAATCTTTTGATGTTAGTCTAAAAGCAACAAGTCCTTGTAACAGTGATACAGAAGCCTCTGCTGGTGGAGCATTTTCTGCACTGCCAATTGATTTGACGTACTTTAGAGCTTATGGAATTGACAACAATCAAGTAAGACTAGAGTGGGCAACTGCTGCTGAGATTAATAACGATTATTTTTCAATTGAAAGATCAGTAAATGGTATTGATTTTGAAACAATAAGGGAAGTTTCTGGTGCAGGCGATAGTTATGAAACGGTTGTCTATGCATCTAATGACGACATTTCTAATTTAAGAAATTCTGGTACACTTTATTACCGTCTTAAACAAACAGATTATGATGGTAAATCAACTTCTAGTGATATAATATTTGTCAATATTGCTTCAGCGAATGATTATAATATTGTTTCAATATATAATGATCAAGCTAAGGTTGCAATAACTCTTAATACACCAACAGAAAATGAATTGACCGCAACTATCTTTGATATTAACGGTAAATTTATATCTACTCAAAACTTTCAACCATATACAGGTATTAATACTATTTTTATGGATAGTGATATGTTAAGAGGTGGAATGTACGTAATTAATATTTCGAATGGAGAGCAACAATTAGCAGAAAAATTTATTAAAAACTAAGAACTTAGTCCTATAATTAATATTTTAGACCTAGACACTTTGAAGTTTAGGCATAAAAAAAGGGTAAGAAAATTTTTCTTACCCTTTTTTTTATGCCTAAACTTGGAGAATCCATAAAGCCAAACTAAATTCGCACTTCAATTAGAAGCGGAACTACTTGTCGCAAAAAAAACTTGTTAGTTTGCTTTCTGATTAATGGCTCAGTAGCTCAGTTGGATAGAGCATCAGATTTCGGCTCTGAGGGTCGGGGGTTCGAATCCTCCCTGGGTCACAACACATAACTTATTGATAATCAAAACATTGCCTGTGTCATAGCTTTCTCAGTGGCGCACTTCTGGCGCATTTTGAAAGCTCCAAACGACTGACAAGGAATAAAATAATTTTACTTACCTATCTATATCTCACCGGGAATAGTATGAGGAATTTGTTGGTATGTATATTCCTTTTTATGGAGAGGGGATCTAGAAAAGAATTTCCTTGACTTCTGTAGGAGAATATAGGCTACATATCAGAACGCCTTTAATGAATCACCCCACAGCAAGCTGAGGGGTATCACTCCCGCGCAGCTTAACTCAGAAATTACTTTTCCGACGCAAGCATTGGGGAATTCTTTAGATTAAATCGTATTCAAGAACCCAGTAAGGTCTTGTTCTTTTTCCAAGCTCAGCTTCTTTTTCAATCGGTATTTTGACTTTAATACACTATCTGGCAGTACATTTAAGATAGAAGCAATCTCTTTTGTAGTTAATTTCATGCGTAAAAATGAAGCTAATCTGATTTCCTTATCAGTGATATCTTTGGCTATAGATCTGAGTTTATCATCAAAATTGTTATGGACCTCGGAGAAATAACTTTTAAACACTTCCCAATCCTGATCTTCTGCACTTTGCCGCTCTAATAATAACACCAGTCGCCCAAATTCGACTTTAAACAAGTCAGGAGATCGTTTAATTTTTTCCAAGTAAACTTTCAGTTCCTGAATAAAAGTACTTTTCTTAACCAAGTGCAAAGTTTGAGAGGTCAATTCTTTCTTCTTATATTCAATTTCTTGTCTATAAATGGCTTCCTGTTTTTCACGCTCAACCTTATTCCTTTTTATTCGTTGAGTAAACCCGAAATAAAGCAAGCCTGAAATCATTATGAATGAAAACATTCCAATCCCAAAAAGAAATTCAGGCTAAAAACGATAGGCTTTTGATTTCCTCATTTTGTAAGGCAATCTCAGCTTCTTTTCTTTGGGTATCAAATTGCATCCGGAACTCCTCAACCTTTTTTATTTTTTCCTTGTTCAGAATCGAGTCACTCAAAATTTTAAACACTTTATAATTTTCTAAAGCAAGAGAAAATTTATTTAATTGTTCTAAAGCTTCACTAATATTCCGCAAAGCGACCCTTTTAATGGAAATATTTTGATTTGCTTCCGCATAATCTTTCGCCCTACCAGCATGTCCAATTGCTTTTTCCGGAGCACCTTTTAATAAATAAACTTGGGCTAATTTATTTTCCGAAATAGCAATACGTCTTTTCGCATTGATAGATTTTGAAAGTAAAATAGATCGGTTTAAGTAGGCTATCGCTTTATTAAATTCTTTAAGTTCTAAAAAAAGTGTCCCATAGTTGCTAAGCGTAGCTGCCTGGATAGATTTAAATCTGTTATCTTGGCTTAACTCAAAACTTCTATCATAATAGGAAATAGCATCACTATATTGTTTTAACTTCATATGCATGATACCGATATCATTTAAGGCCTGAGCTTGATAGAAAGAATCATCATAAGCTTCATAGATGCCCAATGCCTTTTGATTGTAATGAATAGCTTGCTTAAAATTCCCTAAATTATACTCAAGGGTCGCCAGGTGATTTAATCCATCAGCTATTCTTATAGAGTCTCCCAACTGTTCGAAAAGATCTAAACCCTTTAATACATTTTCCAAAGCGATCAAGTAATGTCCTTTGTTTTGATTAATAGTACCTTTAAAATCATAAGCTAAAGCGATACCAAGGGAATCTTTATATTTGATAGTATTGGCTAAATCCAGATTATTAATACTATCTGCTTTTAAAAGATTACCAGTGGAAAATTCAATTATTGCCAAAGCTCTAAACGCCTGGGATTTATATTTCATATTAGAAATCTCATTTGCAATATCGAGACTTAAGTGGTAATAATGTCTTGCAGAGTCTAGTTGATCCTGATCGTTAAAATAGACACCCATTTGATAATATCCAAGACACTTGCCAGAATCATACTCTAAGGCACTGGAAAGGTCAAGCATATCCATTACAAATCGCCTCACTTTATCCGGCTCTCTGTACATGTAATAATTAACAATTGCATTACCAACCTTTACTTTGATAGTATCTGAAGCTTGGTTATCATAAGCTGTCAGTAAACTATCTATATTTAGATCTTTTTGTGAATAAACAGGTTGAATACCTAATAATATGAACAAAAAATAAAAGATAATTGCACATCTCATTTCTCGGATTTTTTGAATCTAAAGATAGCAATAATATAGACTGGGACTCTATTGATTTTAATTTTAAAAATCACCCTTGTCCATATATTCTTCGTTCAAAACTTAAAATTTCTCACAAAAAACCCACATAAACACCTAATAAACAATTACTTAACTGACATTCAAATTTCTTTACAAATCTCCTTGTCTATAATATTAGATTTTATTTTTGTTAGCACTTGTCCATACTTTGTCCATACTAAAAATTAGCATCCAGGTTTTATTGCCATTAATTTTGCCCCATCGAGACCAATCGACCTTTGACATTTTGTTGTGCCTTAATATTCTGAAAGAGACTGCAGCTTTTTCAATTAAGTTCACTACAAACATTGACAATCTTTAAATATTATGAAAATGACATACCGAAAAAAAACAATTCATCTTTTGCTGATTTTGACCGCCATTATGATTATTGCTAGCTGTAACAAAAGCGACAATAACCTAATGATAAATGATGGTGAAATTGAACAAATTAATGGTATAACAGCAGATGAACTGGGTAGTTATAAAGGGGATCTAGGGTTATTGATCAATACCAGGGATCTTATAAAGAAAGGTTACAAACCGACCAAAGTAAAGGTTACCACAACAGCTTCAGAAGGCAACTATGATCAGAGTTTAGTTGTAGATCCATTTACAAATATTGCACAGTTGAAAATTTCAATAGAAGGGTTAACTGAAGATGCGGAAGATGAACTTAGAAATGGTGTGGGATTAGAATTTGAAGTTTATAATGATTTAAATAATCTACTCATCTCGGAATCTTATAGTGTAGTCTCTTTTGAGGAAAGTGGGAATAAACTTGATATTGATGCCTCCTCTTTAGAATACCAACAAAATGAACTTCACTTTAAAGCGAATATGCAACACTATTTACAGCTCGTAGATGTTAATGGGAATTATAGTAACAATATAGTTTGGAAGCCATCAAGTGCATTAGATAACGGCGTTAGGTTAGAAAAAAGAGCCTCTTCATTTAACTCTGGTACAACGAGTGAGCAATATTTTTTATATAAATTTAATGATAGTAATAATGAATTTGCTATTTATTCTGCAAATACAAATCGTTACCTTACTATCGGAGAAACAACCAGAACCTTTAGACAATCCGATGCGTATTCTTTTCCAGCTATAACTCCGGAAAGTCTAGGAGAAGATTATAGATTTATCATTGAGAAAGAACCTAATGGATTATACACCATTAGAGGTTCTGCTGATGGGAACCCATTAAAAAGTTTTTATAACAGTGGAGACACAAACTGGCATACTAATACTTCTGGAAACTTACAATATTTCAGAATAATTGCATTAGATACTGAATGGGAAACCACGGAATTAAACACAGAACATTTGCAACCTATTTTTCCTCCTGTTGAAACCTCCTTTGGATTTAATAGTACATTGAAAAATTGCGGGTCAGGTTCTTTAGAACAACAGGTAGGAATTCAGCATGAGTTGGAAACAACCTATCGCTCCTCTTTATCGGAAAGCATTGGCTTGAGCGGTCGTGTTACAACCAATGCAGAAGTCTCAGTGAGTGCTACCGCAGAAGCCAGTTTTTTTGGCAATGGAGGTTCAGTTACAGGTGAAGTTTCTGCCGGGATAGAAGTTTCTACAGAAGCTAGTTCAACAACCACTATTGCCAGTGAAGAATCAGTTGGCGAGGTTCAGACTTTTTTCTCAACCAGAACTGTCACTGTACCTGCAGGAAGAGCATCCTTGGTTTATGATGCCTATCAAACCTATTCCAATGTACAAGTACCATATGTGAAGCGTCTACGGCTCAAAGGATCTCACACCAAAACAGGAGAGACCTTAACAGGTGACGAGATTGCCACTCAGCTTTATCTCACAAGTTTTACTGGTACGATCACGAAAATAGGCTCTGATTATGTGGAACTGACGATCCGAGGAAATATGTATTTAGACAATATTGTCGATACCCAAACTGAAGTCAGGGATGTTGAAACTGATTGCAATTAGTAACACTGGGTAATACAAACCAAAAAAAAATCCCAAATTTTGCAAAGGAAAAATTTGGGATTTTTTTAAGTAGCAACTAACTAGGGATTTACGCGCCCTGTTGGGTAGTAAATAAAAATTTATTTTTGGAAAGAAATCTTTATTTGATCTACCGTATATCCCGCATCAAATCCAAGAGCATTGATTTTTTTATTCTTAAAAACTACCTTAGGTGGTCTATAAGCTGCCATGGCTATATCTTTTTGGCTTTTTGAAACAATGCTGGCTTGGGGTAATTTTAACGTATCCTTCATTAATTCGGCAAATTCGACTCTCGTAAGTGCCTCTTTTCCTCCTAAATGAAAAATTCCCTCTGCCCTTTTATCTATTAATAAAAATAACCCTTCCGCAGCTTTTTGCCCACTTAAAAAACTACGCGTTTCATCATAAAAAGCAGTAATAGCTTCATTTTTTTTCCAATTTTTCAACCAATTATTAGCAAAATTTTGGCTGGAAGGACTTGGTTGTCCAAACATCACTGGAACTCGGCAAATCACACCCTCAGGGTAATGAGTAGAAATAAAATTCTCAGCTTCTACTTTTTGCTTTCCATAAAGATTCATTGGAGTTGGCAAATCAACTTCATGATATTCACTCGCTAAACCATCGAAGACTTGTCCACTTGAAGTAAAAAGAAAAGGTAATTTTTTGTCGTGACAGAATTCAGTAAGATATTGGGTAGCTAAAACGTTAATTGGATAGGATTTCTGTGGATACTTTTCGCAATAATTTGTACCGGAGATAGCCGCTAAATGGAGAACTGCATCTGGGTTTATTGCTTTCAAAACACTCCAGAGTTGATCCCTATTAGTCAAATCAATTCGAACTTTTTCTAGTCCTTCTTTTATTCCTTTCTTGTTAAGATTCCAGGTGCCAATTACCCGCCATTCAGTATGTGGAAAATGAGCCACATTCCATCCTAAAAAACCTGAAGCTCCTGTAACCAACAACTTTTTCATGGTTATATATTAAAATTTAACCAATAACATCGTATCCAAATCAGCCCGAACTTTGATAAAATCGCTTATTCTTTCTTCGGATTTTGGTTTATCTCTAGCCCGTTTAGATTTACCCCATTTAATGAGGAAAGTGGGGACTTGGTGAAGCATTGTATCAAAGTTGGATTTTTCTATTTTGGCAAATCCGATTTCTTCTAATTCGGGAAATAATGCTTTTACCTCTTTTTGAACATGCCTAAAAACAACCGTATCACTCAATAAACTGTCTAATTGAAACCGAAGACTTTCAATTTTCCTATCCTTTTCGTCCATCAAAACTTTTTCCGTTTGAATCATAGAAATCAATTCTCCTTTTATACTTTGTTCCAAAGAAACAAAATCGTTTTTTGTTATTTCATCTTGAGAATCAATTTGAACAAATTTCAAAATCGCCTTATCGACCTGTTCATTAAATCGTTTTTTATACATTATTAAGGAATCATCAGACATTTCAGCAAACAAGAAGAGCTTAACTTCAAGAGAATCTGATTCCCCTATACTATGTGGAGTTGGAAAGTGCGCATCAGGAAAATTTGATTCCACAAAACTATCAATCGCTCGTTTTTGCTGAACCTCACTCAAAACTCCAGATAGAATAAAAAGACTCGGAATCAATATTATCAAACTAAATATCCAAATATAAGCCCTAGCCTTTTGATTTTCTTTGGCATTTAAGTGTTCCTTCATTGGAAACCTTAAAAACCTTACAATTATATAGGTTGCTAGAGCAACAAAGGCCGCATTTAAAAAGAACAGATAAAAGGATTTCAACATGATATCCCATTCCCCATTGGCTAAGCCAAAGCCTGTCACACACAAAGGCGGCATCAAAGCTGTTGCGATAGCAACACCCGGTATTGCATTAGATTTATCCATTCTAGAACCGGAAACAATACCAGCAACTCCTCCAAAAAAAGCAATCATTACATCTAAAAGGGTGGGTTCTGTTCGATTAAGAATTTCAGTAGTCGGATCTCCAAAAGGCGTGAAATAAAAATATAAAACACTTGTTACCAAGGCAATGGCTATAGAAATTCCAAAATGATTTAATGCGGTAAATAATCCTTGTCTATCATTGATTCCCACTGAAAGTCCAATTCCTAAAATTGGGGACATAAGCGGCGAAATTAACATCGCACCAATTATTACAGCCGGCGAATTTAGATCTAACCCCAAAGAAGCCACCATAATAGAACACATCAATAACCAAGCATTTGCCCCTTTCATTCGTTTGTTATTCCGAATACTATCTATAGTTCCTTTTTTATCCAGCCCTTCTTGCAAATCAAAAAGATCTTTCAAAAACTCCTGAATGCCTGCCAAAAAGGTGCGGGTACCTTCTTTGATTTTTTCTTTACTTGACTCCAAATTCTGTGGTTGATTTTTCATCTTGTGAGAATTAAAATAGAGTTAGGGAGTAGGGAATAAATAAGATACCCAAATTGCGCACAGCTAATTTTTCTTCAGTTGAGGCAAAAAACACAGACATACCCAAAGGTATGGCGAGTATTTTTAACGAAAAATGAAGGCAAAAGAGAAAGTAAAATGGGTAGGTTATTTTTTTCCTACTCCCTTAATTAACCAAAAGTCCGTCATTCATCTCCAAGACCCGATCACTCATTTTTGCCAATTCAGAATTGTGCGTTACAATCACAAATGTTTGTTGAAAATCATCTCGCAATTGAAATAATAATTGATGTAATTCTTGAGAGGAAGCAGAATCTAGATTTCCACTTGGTTCATCCGCAAAAACAACAGAAGGACTATTCATCAGGCTTCTAGCCACTGCTACCCTTTGTTGTTCTCCTCCAGAAAGTTGTCCTGGTTTATGCGTGAGTCTATCTGATAAACCTAAATAATCAAGTAATTCTTTCGCACGAGTATTTACCTCCTTTTCTGGTCTTTTTTGAATAAACCCAGGAATTGATACATTTTCTAAGGCAGTAAACTCAGGTAATAAATGATGAAACTGGAAAACAAAACCAATATTATCATTGCGAAAATGGGCTAAATCATTTTTACTTAATGAATTGGCATTTACATTGTTAATATTCACATCTCCCTTATCTGGCAAGTCGAGTGTTCCTAGAATATGCAATAAGGTGCTTTTGCCCGCCCCTGATTTTCCAACTATCGAAACTATTTCTCCTTTCCCTATTTCTAAGTCGACGCCTTTCAAGACATGTAAATCTCGATAAGACTTGTGTATATTTTTTGCTGTTATCATAAATCAATTTTAGTTCTACTTTGAGCCTTTAAGATATCAAACCTATTCTGATAGACAAATCCTCTGATCTCTAATGTCATAAAGTAGAATTAGAATGTCAAAAATAGAAAAATGAAAGGAATGTAAAATCATTTTTATTCTACATTGAAATTTATTAGAAATTAGGGGGAGAAAAATTGACCGCATTATTAATGATCTTAAATAGACAAAAAATGTAGCCGATAATAGACTTAGTCGAGACTATTTAACGAAATTATGAGCGCGTCACAACGCTAAACCTTTTAATAAAATTGACCAAAAGGGGCAATTGAAAACATTAGAATAAGAATATTTATGCTTCTTACCTTTTTTATTTTTTCACCTTCATTTCCTAACCTTACTAATAATCAATTTACTACATAGAATGATTTATAATAATGTATTTTCTTTCAAAAAAGAAGTCAAATATTTTTTTGGATTATTAATGTTTTAATTACCTTTGATTAGAGTTTTTTTTATCCCTTTTGTACCCATACCAAATTAAAAACATATTTTGCTTAAATAATTAAGCACTTCGTAGTACTAGCAAATTAGTACATCCCATCCTATCTCAGCATTAGAGTTTTATCTCATTTCATGAATTTATACAATTTTAGGCTTTAGCTTAGTCACTAAAGAGACTTGTTTTATTTATTCACCATTTAAACGCTGAAATTTTGAAACCGACTATGCTTATCGCCTTGTTCATGGCAATGGTTTTCTCCATTCATGCAGAGATCATCTATGTCATTCAAGGCTCAAACGGAGATGGAACTACCTGGGAAAATGCTTTTGGAAATCTTAATGATGCCATTCAAAAAGCTAACTTTGGCGACCAAATATGGGTAACTAAAGGTACTTATGTTCCTACAACAACAAACGATAGAAAAATTTCCTTCCAAATAAAGGATGGAATCGAAGTATATGGTGGATTCATTGGATCTGAAACTGCCTTAACAGAACGAAAAACTTCTGAAAATCTAACTATCCTTAGCGGTGAAATAGGTAAACCAGGTATCGCAGATAATTCCTACAATGTTATTTTCACAAAAAATGTTTCTCCGTCAACCATTGTTGATGGATTTATAATTATTAGTGGAAATGCTAATGATGGCGGTGCAGAAGGTCAAAAGCATAGAAGTGGTGGAGCTTGGTTTAATGATGGTTCCTATGGCTCTTCTAAACCAACTATTTCTAATTGTATATTTAAAAAGAACTACGGTCGCGATGGTGCGGCTATGTACAACTTGGGCACTGCTGGTGAAGCTAGCCCTACTCTCACTAATTGCATTTTTGAAGAAAATCAAGCTGGAATAGATGGTGGCGCCATGTATAATAATGGAAAAGATGGTGGTATTAGTAATCCAACACTAAAAAATTGTTCTTTTATACGCAATGTAGGAACTTATGGTGGAGCCATTTGCAATGCTTCAGATAATGGTGCTTGCAACCTATATCTTGAAAATTGTTCCTTTATAGAGAATAATGCTTTACTACGTGGAGGTGCTGTATTTGACATGAATGGTCAAAATTCCTGTTATTTGGAATTACTCGATTGTGTTTTTGAAGGTAACTATCCAGACAATAGAAGTAAAGTCACTACTCATAAATCAAGCCTATTGGATAAGTACTCAATTAATAGACCATAACAACTTGTGCTCACTTAATATTAAACAGATTCCATAATATGATTTTGGGTCACTAGCAATGACAAAGTAGTCATAAGTTTTCACCTAAAGGAGTTTAAGAATTTATCTTAAACTCCTTTTGCTTTTTTATCACCCATTTTATTTTTTATTTTGCTCGCATTCAAACCAATTTCCCAACCTTGTGACTAATGAACCTTTAAAAATACTAAGGCAATATTGGGGGCATGATTCTTTTCGCCCTTTACAAGAGGATATAATAACATCCGTCTTAAAGGGTCATGATACACTAGCATTAATGCCTACTGGTGGAGGAAAGTCTATTTGTTTTCAAATTCCTGCATTAGTTAAAGATGGTATTTGTATTGTAGTTTCTCCATTAATTGCCTTGATGAAGGATCAAGTTAATAATCTACTTAGCAAGAACATACCTGCTGCTGCTATTTATTCGGGAATGTATTACAAAGACATTGACCGTACTTTTGATAATTGTATTTATGGAAACACAAAATTACTTTATCTTTCTCCAGAAAGATTAATGACTGATTTGGCTAGAGAACGGTTACAAAAAATGAATATCAATTTAATAGCTGTAGATGAAGCCCATTGTGTGTCTCAATGGGGATACGATTTCCGTCCACCCTATTTGAAAATTGCCGAAATTCGAGAACTGATACCCAAGACCCCTATCTTGGCTTTAACGGCTACCGCTACTCCAGAGGTTGTTTTAGACATTCAAGAAAAATTGGCGTTTAATAAAGGACACGTTTTTAAGAAGAGTTTTACTCGAGCCAATTTAGCTTATGTAGTTTTAAAGGAAGAGAATAAGAGAGATAAAATGGTGGAAATATTAAGAAATGTAAAAGGCACAGGTATTGTCTATGCGAGAAATCGAAAATTAACAAAAGATATAGCACAGTTCCTCCATCGAAAAAATATTTCAGCTGATTTCTATCATGCAGGTTTAAATTCTGAGTTGCGCACAGCTAAACAGGAAGCTTGGATGAAGAATAAAACTCGGATAATGGTATGCACCAATGCATTCGGAATGGGCATTGACAAACCTGATGTACGAACAGTCATTCATTTAGATTTACCCGATAGTTTGGAAGCCTATTTTCAGGAAGCTGGACGAGCAGGAAGGGATGGAAAAAAATCCTTTTCCGTTTTACTATACATGGAACAAGATAAGTTGACTTTAGAAAGAAACTATGAAAATGCTTATCCCTCCATCGAAGAAATAAAACAAGTTTATCGTGCTTTAGGAAGCTATTTTCAATTGGCTATCGGTGGTGGTGAAGGTCGGAGCTATGATTTCGATATTGTTGAGTTTTGTAAAAATTTCAAATTTCAGGCAATCAAAGTTTTTAATTGTTTGAAAATGTTAGAACAAAGCGAATGGATTGTTTTGACAGATGCCGTCTTTCTCCCATCAAGCCTAAAAATTACGGTTTCAAAAGACCAATTATATGACTACCTTTTAAAAAACCCTAAATTTGACCTAGTCCTTAAATCCATTTTAAGATTAACACAAGGAGCTTTTAGTCATTATGTAAATGTTAGAGAGCGCAAATTTGCAGATTTCCTAAAAATCTCAGTAGGACAGTTGATCCAGGTTTTCAATCATCTTAAAAACGAAAAAATTCTAGACTACCGCCCTCAAAAAGATACACCTCAGATCATATTTTTACAAGAAAGAACCTCGGCTGAAAATCTAATTTTAGATCAAAAAAGATATAAAGACCGTAAAGAAAGACACCATGTCCGAATTCAAAAAGCGATTTCATATGCGGAAAATACTTATTGTAGAAGCCAACAGCTACTAAGGTATTTTGGTGAATCTGATAGCAAACCCTGCGGAATTTGTGATGTGTGTTTAGGTCGGACTAAGTCAGACTTAAACCCAAACGATTATGAGCGATACAAGAATAAAATAAAATTGGTTTTAAAAAGAGAGGCACTTTCCGAAGAGGAATTATTCGATTCCTTTAAACCACAGAGGCATAATCAGGTTATTTTGGCACTAGAATTCCTCCTAGATGAAGGAATTATTGAAAAGGAAAACGGGAAATTAATCTGGACAAAATGAAGAAAAAATTAATTTTCACGGTAACAAATGATCTGACTTATGACCAACGCATGATAAGAATATGCTCCAGTCTAGCTCAAAATGGATATGACGTTTTATTGGTCGGCAGAAAAAGAAGTTTTTCAAAACAGCTTTCCAAGAGTCTACCTTTTCAACAAAAAAGGATTAGCTGTTTTTTTAATAAAGGCAAACTATTTTATTTAGAATATAACCTTCGGTTATTCTTTTTTTTGTTTTTTTCCAAATTTGATTTGATTTGTTCAATTGATCTGGATACTATCCTACCAGGGTTTATTATTTCCAATTTACGTGATAAAATAGGGGTATATGATGCCCATGAATATTTTACAGAGCTACCTGAGGTCATTAATCGGCCATTGGTTAAAAAAATCTGGAACTGGGTTGCCAATCGGACAATCCCTAAATTAAAATATGCTTACACAGTTGGAAATGGATTAGCAGGAATCTTTGAAAAACAATACGGCGTCCAATTTGATGTAATCAGAAATGTACCCTTACGAGGGACAATTCTTGAAGGTCTTGATTTAGAGAAATCTTTCAAACCTTATGATAATTCCAATAAGGCAATTTTACTTTATCAAGGTGCACTCAATGATGGTCGTGGTTTAGAAGAAGTGATCGAAGCTATGCCAAAAATCCAAAATGCAGAATTATGGTTAGTTGGAGAAGGAGATTTATCTCAGGTTTTGAGAAAGAAAGCTAAAAATTTGGGCTTATTGGAAAATGGAATCCATTTTTTGGGTTATAAAACTCCTAAGGAGTTGAAGGAAATAACACTGAAGGCAACTGTTGGGCTTAATTTACTTCAAAATAAAGGGCTTAATTATTATTATTCTTTGGCGAATAAAGCTTTTGATTACATTCAAGCAGGCATACCATCTGTCAATATGGAATTCCCTGAATATCAACACATTAATAAAGAAACTGAAGTTTTTTATTTGATTACTGATTTAGAAAAAGAGACGCTAGCTAATGCCATCATCCAACTTTTGTCTAATCGGGTATTATATAAAAAACTTCGAAAGAATTGTTTGGCAGCAAGAGAAAGATTCATTTGGGAAAATGAAGAAATAAAACTCTTGAAATTTTATGAAAATGTATTTGAGTAACGCCTAAAGAATAACTCCGACATTTGCCTATGTATCTTTTGAACTTTTGCGGCGTTAAAAATACTTTTTTGTGTTCGCTTTTGTGCCTTCTGGCACAAGCCAGCGCAGGATGCTCTGCATCGCCTGTGTTTTTTGCCTTGCAAAAATCCAAAATCTACTATTTCAAATTGGCTGAATTATTTTTTAGCCGTTACTAAGTCAACTTGAAGTTATTGGACTTCCTTTAGTTCTACCTCCCGATTTAGATGAAATTTAAAGGGAATATCTCTCATCGTCATTGAGATCATCAACGTAGAGTCTCCAATTTCATCAATTGAATAGTCGACAGGAAATCGTTCAGAATCTTGAGAAATCTTTCTTCCTTCTATTTGGTAATTAACCGCTTCGGTACTTCCTCCTAGGTTGGTTTCCATTTCTCCATTAGGTGAAAAAGAGAAATAAGTATCGGCAAGTGATTCTGTTTTTTTACCATTCCTATATCCTTCAATTAGCCTCCACTTACCAACAATTAAGGTATTAATATTTTCAGGAAGGGGTTCTATAATTTCTACAGGTTCTTGTTCTGTTGAATCATTGGCACAAGAAGTACCAAAAAAAGAGATCAAAAAAAGCATGCTAAGGGTTCGTAAAACTGTCATAACTACTTGACTTATTGAGCTTGAAAAGTTGGACGTAAAGGTAATAAAAGTGTTTATATCTATAACAATTACAATCAAAAGCTAGGTTATTCTCCCACTTTTCAATTCAATGACTGTGATTTCAGGTAAAATACCAACCCTTCCAGGATATCCAAGATAACCTAAACCGCGATTGACGTACAAAAATTGCTTGCCCTCTTGGTATAAACCTGCCCAATGTCTATAAACAAACTTTGCAGGGCTCCACTTTAGCCATCCAGGTATCTCAATCCCAAATTGCATACCATGTGTATGACCAGAAAAGGTGATATCAATATCTTTATAGTTTTGAATAACTTGTGAACTCCAATGTGTTGGATCATGAGATAACAATAACTTTAATCTAGAATGTTCAATTCCTTGAGTGGCTTTATTCAAGTCACCATATTTAGGAAAATGGCGACTTTCAGAATAATTCTCAACCCCTATTACTGCTACTTTTTCACTATTAATCTCTAAAATTCGATTTTCATTTAACAATAAGTCCCAACCCATTTGACGATGATGTCCCTTCAAATTCTCCAAATTTTGACGCTTCATTTCGTCATTTGGCCATTTTACGTAATCTCCATAATCATGATTTCCAAGAATAGAATATATTCCAAATTTGGCATTAATTTTATCAAAGACATCTAAAAAACGATCCATTTCGCTGGCCATTGAATTTACTAAATCCCCTGTAAAGAAGACCAAATCTGGGTTTTGATTATTGATGAGGTCAACTGCACTCTTCACTGGCTCTTTCAAGGTAAAACTACCAGAATGAATATCAGATATCTGGACAATCTTTAAGCCATCCAAACTGTTTGGAAGGTTTTCTAAAACAATACTTTCTTTGAATATTTTATATCTATGACGATTGCGGATAATACCATAAGTCAATGAAATGAAAGGTAAACTACCCAATGTAACTGCCAATGTTGACATAAATTTTGACCGGGTCGGATCATAGCTCCCGGCAGCAGTAGTAGATTCATAAATGGTCATTATGAGTCTCCTTAGGTCGTCTATCAACAATATAGCAATGATTAAAAATTTGGAAATATAGGCAATGACCAAAACAGCTCGAAGGACAGAAAGTGTTGGATGTTCGGAAACCTGAATATTTGAATAGGACACATAAAACAGAAAAACAACCGTAACAAAAGGGATAGACCAATAAACTGAATTCAGAATTAATTTTCCTGTATTAGACCATTCTTGACTTAATGTTCGAAATGCTTGAAATGCATACCAGTCAATAATAAATATTAAACCCGCCAAGAAAAGAAATCTCATATTATCTTTGATGATTAGTAATAAAAATTGGAAACGGTGACTATGTAAATGGCTGATGAGGAAATTAGTTGAAAAAATTATAGAAAAATTACCCAACGATATTATTTCATCTATCTGTCTTACCTATTGTTCTATAAATTAGTCTCAACTTTTACATCCTTCAATTTAGTTTGTCATAAAAAAAATCTCACTATTATGATATCTCTAATCGAAAAGGGTATTAAATTACATATCATGAAATCAAATATTAAGCTCTCAACTATCCTATTTGCTTTACTAATTATTTCTTTTTCAAGTTGTATTAAAGACAGTTGTGAACGGGTAGTCACCTATACAAAATTAGAGCCTGTCTATCTCACCTATGACGAAATTCGAAATGCAGTTATTGAAAGTTCTGCTTCTCGGGAATTATCAGAACCTGGCAAAATTTACTATTACAATGATTATTTATTTATTAATGAAAGAAATGAAGGCATCCATATAATTGATAATTCCAATGCTGAAGCCCCTCTAAACATTGGTTTTATTTCTATCCCTGGCAATGAAGACATCTCCATTAAAGATGATTTTTTATACGCTAACAGTTACATGGATTTATTGACTATCGACGTGAGTGACATCCAAGATGCGAACCTTATTAATCGCTCAGAAAATATGTTTCCAACTCTTTGGAACGATATAGAAAATGAGCAAATTTTGGCTTATTATGACGAAGAAGAAGTTACAGAAGAATTAGATTGCGATGAAATGACTGAATTAGAATCAATTGGAGGTTTTTGGTTCGGCTGTGTCAATTGTAATTTTGCATTTGAAGAGAGTTTTGTAAATGACTTAGCAACTACAGCTACTGGGAATGGCGGAGGAGGAACAGGCACAGGTGGCTCTATGGCAAGATTTAGTGTGATAGGAGATTATCTCTATTCAGTAGATCAATTTACGTTAAAAGTATTCTCTCTCGATAATCCAACTATCCCTACTCAAACAAGTTCCATCGATTTAGGCTGGGGAATCGAAACAATATTTCCGTATGAAGACAAACTCTTCATTGGTTCCAACTCCGGTATGTTCATTTACGATAATTCGAATCCAGAACTTCCTACTTTCTTATCTGCTTTTCAACATGCAACCGCTTGTGATCCTGTCTTTGTTAAAGATAACTTTGCCTATGTAACGCTAAGAGATGGCAACCAATGCCAAGGGTTTTCCAATCAATTAGACTTAATTGATATTACAGACATTACTCAGCCTAGTCTCGTTAAATCATTTCAAATGGACAACCCTCATGGGTTATCAATTAGAGACAATTCTTTATTTCTTTGTGAAGGAGATTTTGGCTTAAAAGTATTTGATATCGATGAGCCAACGAATCTTGGTGATAGAAAAATTGACCAGAAGAAAGATTTACATGCTTTTGATGTCATAGCAATTCCCAGTCAAGAAAAAATACTTTTAGTAATAGGAGACGATGGATTCTATCAATATAACTATGATGATCCTAGTAATTTGAAATTACTGAGTAAAATTCAAGTGCAGTAATAATCTTTAGTAACACCTAAAGAATAACTCCAACATTTATCTATGCATCCTTTTAATTTTTTTTGGCAGCGTTAAAAATACTCACCGATGCCCTGCATCCTGGGCTGGCTTGTGCCAAAAGGTACAAAGGCGAACGCAAAAAGCATTTTTTTTTGCCTTACCAAAATTAAAAATCTCCTATTTCAAATTGACGGACTTATTTTTTTAGCGTTACTTAGTTTGTCGGTTACTGGACTTTGAGTAACTGACAAACTAGTTAATTCATGAATACGCCAAACTCCTCCACTTCCCGAATTTTTACTGCAATATTTTCTTTTAAGGTCGTGGCTAAAGAAAGTCCAAAATAATCCACTTTTACCGGGAAAGATTTATGTGTCCGATCGACTAAAACAGCCACCTCTACCTTTTTAGGAAGAATATCCATTAGTGGTTTAAATGCGTAAAAAATGGTTCTTCCGGTATTAGCCACATCGTCAACAATAATTATTACGTTATCCTTAACCTCTTCAATGGGCATTTCTAGCACTATTTCTTCGGATAATGGTTTTGCCGGATTCAATTGAATTCGAGTAAGTGTGATCTTCTTATCTGTTAATTCGACTAAAGCACTCATTAACATTTGGGCGAACCCCATTCCGTTATTGTTAATACCAGCCAAAATAATCTCATGTTCTTTATGATTGTGCTCTAATATTTCGATTGCAAGACGCTTTATTTTTTGCACAATCTGTCGATGTGTTAATATTTGCATTTTAATATTTTTGTTAATTACCTTCTTAATCCATTCATCTTTATGCAGACATATTTAGTAGCGGGTAGACAGCAGCTATACTATTACTTCAAAATGCTAGTCCAAGAACAAAATCCTTACGACCAAATATCGGACTTATTCTTTACACGTTCCTTAGCTGGCACGAAATTAAAAAAATTGTACCTTGGCCGCAATCGAAATTCACAATTCATAAATCGTAAATAAACAAATGGTACAGTCAATCCTATTTGCCATTATTACAATTGTCGCTTTTGGTTTTGCGACGAAACAATTTTTGCGAATTCGCAGAAATATCTTCTTAGGTAAAGATGAAGAGATTTCAGGGAATACAAAACAACGTCTGCGGAGTGTTTTATTAGTTGCATTTGGTCAGAAGAAAATGTTTAAACGTTGGATCCCAGCCACTTTGCACTTATTTATTTATGTAGCATTTTTGTTTACCCAAATCGAATTAATTGAAATCTTGATTGATGGATTTACGGGGATTCATAGATTCTTCGCTCCGATTTTAGGAGGGCTTTATACGTTTATCATAAGTTTTATTGAAATTCTTTCTGTGGGTGCATTTATTGCCACTATTGTTTTTCTGTGGAGAAGAAATGGCCTCAAATTGCCTCGTTTTCATAAAGATGAAATGACTGGCTGGCCCAAACTAGACGGTAATTTGATTCTTTTTGGAGAGCTCGTTTTACTTATCGGTATTTTCTCAATGAATGGTGCAGATTCCGTACTACAAACGCTTGACTCCGCACATTATCCAAGTACAGGTAATCTAGCAGTGAGTTCATGGCTCGGGCCTGCACTTTTTGGTGGCATGGAACAAAGTTCTTTGGCTATTATTGAAAGGTTTGGTTGGTGGCTTCACATTTTGACCGTTTATGCATTTTTGAATTACCTACCAAGTTCAAAACACCTTCATATCATGTTGGCTTTTCCAAATACTTATTTCGCGAAACTATCGCCTAAAGGTAGGATGGAAAATATGCCTGAAATCATGAATGAGGTAAAAAGTATGATGGATCCTGATGCCGCATTTGATGATTCAGCCATGACGGAAGAATTGCCAACTTTTGGTTCAAATGATGTATTAAATTTGTCTTGGAAAAACCTATTGGATGCTTATACATGTACAGAATGTGGACGTTGTACCTCTGAATGCCCAGCAAACCAAACAGGTAAAAAACTTTCCCCTCGAAAAATAATGATGGATGTTCGAGATCGTACGGAAGAAATTGCGAAAAATATAGACTCAAATAATCCAGAGTGTATACGAGCCGATGCAAAAGGAGAAGGAGTGATGCTTTCAAAAGATAATTACGATGACCAAAAATCACTTTTTGATTATCTTACAAGAGAAGAGATTCATGCCTGTACGACTTGCAATGCTTGTGTAGAGGCTTGTCCTGTTTTAATAAATCCTTTGGACATAATTTTAAAATTAAGACGCTATGAAATTTTAACTGAATCGGCAGGACCTGGGGATTGGTTGCCTTTATTTAATGCGATTGAAAATGGAGGTTCGGCTTGGGCTATTTCGGATGATCGAGATAAGTGGGCACAGGAGGCATTGAATAGTTAAGCATAAGTTATGTCAATCAATTTCATTTTTCTGTAATACGGAAGAATATATTGGACTCTTCCGTATCACAACTCATAAAATCTGAATCTAATTTCTCTACCGTACACTTTTCGAAAGTTGTAGGAAACGCCGTCAAAGAAGGCGCTTGGATTTCAAAAGTACGGTAGAGAAAATCTAATCTCCAAAATGAAACTTTGAAAAAAAGAAATACAAAATAAATTAAGCTAAAACCAGTTAGTTGGTTAGAATCAATTTCAAATCATTTACTCTGCTATGCTCAAATCTACATTATACTTAATCATCCCCTTTTTAGCCTTAAATTTCTTCGATACCGATCAAAAAATAGAATGGCAAGTTCCTACCACTCATGACTTTGGGAGTATCAAAAAAGACATTCCAGTTGAGCACATTTTTACTTTTAAGAACATTAGTGGCACGCCATTGACTGTCGATAATGTAAGAACCTCTTGCGGCTGTACTGCCCCTGAATGGGATGAAACAGAAGTCATTCTTCCTGATTCAACTGGCACTGTAAAATTGATTTTTAATGCACGTGCTTCTGGTTATTTTTACAAAATGGCCAAAGTCTTTTTTAATGGACAAAAAAAGGGAGAAAAACTATATATAGAAGGAGATGTCATACCATAAGTCTACCAAATACAACCGTCAATCGTCGAAAACATCTTACTACTATAACTTAACCTTTCAACAAGAATTCCCAATTCCTAATTAAGTTTATCTTTGCGCCCAGCCTCGAAAAAATTCAACAATCAAATAGATTAATCAGTTAATATGACGATTTTAATTTTCTTTATTGTATCCTATATTTTATTAAGCATCAGTCTGATGAAGGTCTTTGAAATGGCTGGTGTAGAAGGTTGGAAAGCCCTTGTACCAGGATTAAATTTCATGGTCTGGGCGAAATTAGTTGGACATAAATCACCTGCCTATGCTGCGCTCCTACTTATTCCAATCGTTAATATTTTCATTTACGCAGGTTTATGTGTTGACCTAGTTCGATCTTTTGGAAAATATAAATTTTGGCATAGTGCACTTGCTGTCATATATGCGCCCATTATGTTTTTCTTATTGGGTAATAAAGAAGAAGAAAAATATATAGGCCCAACTTTAGATGATGAGCAATCCTATTTCACAAAAATGCAAGAAGCGGAGGCAGCTGGGAAAGCGCGTGCATTAAAAAAATTACAAGCCAATAATCCATATAAAAAATCGGCAGCAAGAGAATGGACTGAAGCAATTGTTTTCGCTGTATTTGCCGCTGCATTTATTAGAATGTTTCTGATAGAAGCTTATACCATTCCGACCACCTCTATGGAAGGCGCGTTAAAAGCTGGTGATTTCCTATTCGTTAGTAAATGGCACTATGGAATTCGTACTCCAAAAACGGTGGCAATGATTCCTCTTTTACACAACAGAATCCCCGCCTTGAATAAGGAATCTTATTTAGAGAACCCGAATATTCCAATGTATCGTTTGCCGGCATATGAGACTGTTGACAGAAACGATCCAGTCGTATTTAATTTTCCTGCGGGAGATAGTGTATATGTATTCCCCGAACGAACATGGACAGTCGAAGATTACAGATATAATTCTGTAGGCTATGCGCATCACCAAAGAGCTATCAAGGATGGAAAAGCCCCTTTAGTAACTCGCCCAGTAGATAAAAGAGATCATTATATCAAAAGATGTATTGCAGTTGGGGGAGATAGTTTGGAAATTCGAGATCGGCAAGTTTTTATTAATGGTGAACCTGGATATCTTCCTGAAAAAATGCAATTTTCTTATACCGTTTCGGCTCAAAAAGGATTAAATCCGAAGATTTTTGATGACTTAAAGGTTAATTTATCTCCTACTGAAGGCATTTGGAACGCCCGAGAAAATAGGGGTATTATGCAGTTGAATCAAGAGCAGTTTGAAGCTTTAAAAGCCATTGAAGGTGTATCCGTTAATTTAACACCACAATCTAGTAGAAATCCATACCGTCTTTTCCCGAATGATCCGAAGATTTCTGGAACCTGGACAGTTGATAACTTTGGTCCAATATGGGTGCCTAAAAAAGGCGAAACGGTTGAAATTAGTGCTGATAATATTGCCTATTACAGAAGAGTAATTAACATTTACGAAGACAATGATTTAGAAGTAAAAGATGGAAAAGTGTTCATAAATGGAGCCGAAGCTAACGAATACACTTTTAAAATGAATTATTACTGGATGATGGGTGATAATCGCCATAATTCAGAAGATTCGAGGGTTTGGGGATTTGTTCCTGAAGATCACGTTGTGGGTAAACCATTGTTTATTTGGTTCTCTACAAAACATGGAAATATGGGTAATGGCATCAATTGGGACAGAATTTTCACATGGGTTTCTAACCTTAAATAATATCCATTAGGAATGATAAATGATGAATTTTACAAATAGCTAAATAATGGTAAAATTCATCATTTATCATTCCTTTTTCGACATTTGACTATATTCCAAAAAATATTTCTTTAGCTATTAGGCTCCGTGCATTTCTCGGTTGAGACCAAAATTCAAAACTTCTATCTCAATAATACTTTTGGAATAAAGTCTATTATCTATTACATTTGGGAGGAATACAAACCTTTCCGATTTTTTTATTTGCGAGCATACTAGTTGAAACTGACCAATTTTTTTAAAATCGTAAATCAAAAATCGTAAACCGAAAATGCAAACGCCTCATGTTTAAAGGCATATTTGAAAGTCTTAGTAATTTTTTTAGCTCCCTTTTCGGTCAACGACCTGAGCCAAAACCGATTCCAAAACCTCCAATTGATAAAGAAGATAAGGAAATCGAAAGTACCATTCAGGATGCTCCTGAAGTACCGGTAGAGTCAATTTCAACAATAAACGAAGCAGATATATTAGAGGATCCTTTTATCCCAATTGAAGAGCCTTCTACTAGTCCCAATTCAACTCAACCAAAGGCAAATACTGGAACCGTTTCTAATATCCCACTAGAAGAAAAAACGGATGCAACTACTCCAGAAGAAAAGCAAAAAGAAAAAATTGAAGCTGCCAAATCAAAATCTCGTTATTTATGGTGTTTAGATAATGGTCATGGAAAGCTCCAAGCCGGAAAACGATCTCCACGATTCACCTACAAAGGTCAAGAAGTTCAATTATTGGAATATAAATTTAATAGAGACATTGTAGAACGCATCATGAAATCTTTGGATCAATATGGAATTAACTACTTTGATATTGTTCCAGATTACAAAGAAGTTGGAAGTTTTTTGAAAAATAGAGTGGAAAGAGCTAATAAAAAGACATCAAGTTTACCTAAAATTTATCTTTCTGTTCATGGAAATGCTGGACCTCGAAGCCATGGAGATTGGACCAACGCCTCCGGAATCGAAACTTGGTACCATAGCAAAAAAGGGGAAAAGATTGCCGCCATTTTTCAAAGATATTTAACGACTAATCTACCCAATTGGCGGAATAGACATTTAAAATCTACTTCTATCAAAGGCCTCTATGTTTTGAAGCACACAAATATGCCTGCTGTGTTGACTGAAAACGGATTTTATAATAATCTGAGAGAAGCTAAAGAAATGATGGATGATTCCGTTCGTCAAAAAATAGCAGACGCACATGTCAGTGCTATTTTATACATTGAAAAACATGATTTTTGAAAACGTTTTATAGCTCAAAACCCTTCTAAATCAACTCTAATTCTATCATATCTAGTCTTTAATCGAACGTTTAAAGCGTCAAGGTAATTTTTCTGCTACCTTTCCCTCCTTTTGAGAAACAATTTTCAATAAAATTAACTTAACAATTGAAAAGTAGCGATCATCGCATACTCAATAATGGCTTAGACAGAATTAAGTTGCACTTTGACACTGCAATATCGCGCCAAAGCGGCTCGCTCCAGTAATCTATAACTTAATTTTGTCCAAGTGTTTAATCGCTCAATCATTAAATAATCATTCAAAAAATCACCAAATGAATCACTTCAAAAATTCATTATTCACGCTTTTCTTTATTGGAATCTTTTCATGGACAAATGCTCAATCGAATTTGCTCCAATACATACCTTCGGATGCTACATTTGTATTTTCAATGAACCCAAATAACCTCAACTCAAAAGTCAATTTACGTCAGCTTAAAGAATATGATTTTTACAATATGGCAATGATGCAAATGGCTGGCAGTATGGGTGCGGGTTCAGAAGAGATAATGGATGTACTCGCTGATCCCGAAACAATAGGATTAGACCTCATGTCTAGTTCACACTTTTTTGGTAAAATCAAAGATAACAAGACTCAATTTGGGTTCTTGTTTAATGTCTCGGATGAAACAAAATTTACCTCCTTTTTGAAAGAAGTCAATCCTCAAGGGTTTGAAGGAAATCAATATTCAAAACAACCAGGCTATAATCTAATGAAAGTGAGTGAAGACGCATGGTTCAGTTGGAATGGAGAAATGGCATTCATTGGCGGATGTGAAATAGAAATGAATGTAGATTGGGATGATGCCGAGGCAGTAAAAGAATTAGAGAAAATCCAAAGAGAAGTAACCGCTGATCTAATGTCTGAAACGATGGGCAGAACTACAACAAATTCAATTAAATCGCACAATAGATACAAATTAGCGACTACGAAACCTGCAGATATGCACTTCTGGATGGATTATTCATTTATCAATGAATTTATGAAGGAAGGAATGATGGAAGGAATGCCTTCAGGATTAGGAGGAATAAGTCCTGAAATCATGATGAATTTAATGAAAACATTTTCTGAAGATACTCACCTCTCGATGGGCTTGAACTTTGACCAGGGCAAGATCGCCTTGAGTACGGAGATGTTCCCAAATAAGGATATGTTGGAATTAACTAAAAGTATGGGTGACCATAAATTCAACAAAAAACTAACAAGATACCTTAGAGGGGAAGAATTATTGGGCTATATGTCCATGAGTATGAGTACAGAAAAAATGATGGATGGTTATGAAAAATTGATTCGATCTAAATTAAATGAAATTCCGATGTATGGTGATATGGCTTCCAGCGCCATGGATATTGCAGGTATTTTTTATGATGAAAGAGCCATTCCAAATTTATTTAAAGGCGATTTTGTGATGGCATTCACGGGCATGCAAAAAGTCAAAAAAACCATAACTGACTACGAATATGATGAGGATTTTAATGCGACTGAGGTACAAAAGACCATCGAACAAGATATTCCAGAAGTAACCATGGTTTGGACACATGGGAGCAAAGAAGATTGGATGAAATTCATTCGATTAGGCTTAAAATCAGCATTCCTTGAATCTGCTGGAAACCATTATAAGGTTATGGTTCCAGGTTTTGATTTTGATGCCTATGTAGTTTTGAAAGATAATATGCTTTTCCTGACTAATAGTGCAGATTTAGTCCAAAACCGTCTTTCAAAAGGATATCCAAGAAAACAAAGAGTGAGTAAAAAGCATTGTGAAATGATGGCTCAAAATACGGTAGCTATGCATTGGGATATCCCAAATACACTAAGCGTTTTTGGTAATGAAGCGGGCGCGGCCATGGGCGTTGGCGAATTCGTCAATATGGGGAAACAAAATTTTGAAAGTATTCAAATCACCTCTGCCCGAACTACTGGAAATTCTGTAAAAGGTGAATTTAGTATCAATTTCGTAAAAAAGGATGAAAATTCCCTCAAGCAAATTTTCGAAATGGTCAATGAAGTATTTTTGGGTATGATGGGAGGTTCAAAATCATAATAAAAAAAGGAGGGATGAGGAATCGAAATTCGATTCCTCATCCCTCTTTTTTTATATATCAAAAATTAAAAACATCCATTAAACTTTGGCTCATTACTGCAACTCCAGTCTCAATAGTTTTTTCAGGAGTTGGATAATAAAATGGCGAATGAAGCCCAGGTAAATCTCCTTCCGCTATACGAGATTCGGGTACAGTGCCCAACCAGTACAAAACGGTGGGTACTTTATCTTCCGTTTGTCCAAAACGGGCAAAATCTTCCCCTAGCATTAAAGGCTCTACATCCACCACATTTTCTTCTCCAATCATTTTCCCAGCTGCCACCATCATTTTATCTACTAAATCTGGATGATTATAATTAGCAGGCGTAAAAGACGCTGGGATGGTTACCTCAGGCATTTTATCCTCCGATAATCCAGCAGCAATTGCCACTCCCCTACAAATTTCCTTTATCCTTTTATGAACCATCGCTCGAACCTCCGGCGTATAGGTTCTAACTGTCAATTTTAAAGTTACTTCATCAGGAATAATATTGTGTTTAATCCCTCCTTTAATGGCACCGACAGTAACCACAGCAGATTCAGTTGGTTTCAAATTCCTACTGACAATCGTCTGCAAATCCATCACAATCATACTTCCTATAACGACGGGATCTATTGACATATGAGGAGCTGCTCCATGAGCTCCTACCCCAAAAACTTTAATATCAATACTTTCTGTATTAGCCATAGTATACCCCTTTCCAAATCCAACTTGCCCAGCAGGAATAGTAGGGCTACAATGTAACGCCATTCCATAATCTGGCACCCCAAATTTTTCATACAAGCCTGCTTTCAACATCAATTCTGAGCCTTCCCCAATTTCTTCCGCTGGTTGGCCAATCATCATCAATGTACCTTTCCATTCGTTTTTCATCTTAGCCATCAGTCGTGCTGTACCAAGCCAAGACGTCATATGCATATCATGACCACAAGAATGCATAGAGCCGGTAATTTGACCAGCGTATTCACAAGTAGCATGACTCGCATACTCCAAATTTGTTTTCTCTTCCATTGGTAAGGCATCCATATCTGTTCTGACTAAAATCATCGGACCATCTCCATTTTTCAAAATACCTACAACGCCATAGCCTCCAAAATTTTCGGTAACATCAAAACCCGCAGTACGCAATTCGGTAGCTAAAGCTTTTGACGTTTCTTTTTCTTGAAGAGAGATTTCAGGGTTCTGATGCCTTGTTTTATAAAATTCCAATAAGAATGGCAAATCATCTGCAATCAGACTCTTGATAACAGGAGGTTCAGGGTTCATAAAAGCTGAACCAAATATGAAAATGCCTATAAAAAGTAAGTTTCGCATATATGTAGTTTTGTTTGAAATGAAATAAATAACCCGTTTCGTAACGGAATAACATTATAAAAAATCAATAAAATTAGGAAAGCTAATTACTTTTAAGCGAATCTGATAAAATTTTTCCAAAGACTATTGGTTATCTTCCGCCCATCAATTGAAATAATCTGTTTAAAAAAAATCGAATTGTTCATGAAAATCATTAAACGGCTGGTCATCGTTATCCTCGTGCTTTTGGTATTATGCCTTATAGGTGGGTTTGTTTTTTATAAAAATTTGGAACCAACTCTAGAAGGGAACCTTACCCTAAAAGGGCTTGAAAAAGAAGTCGAAGTTTATTTTGACGAATACGGCATTCCACATATTTATGCCCAAAATGAAACAGATGCTCAATTTGCTTTGGGGTATGTTCATGCACAGGATCGGCTTTTTCAAATGGAAATGATGCGTCGATTAGGTAAAGGTAGATTGGCAGAAATATTAGGCGCAGAGCTTGTCAAAACAGATCGCTTTTTCAGAACATTGGGAACTCATGAGGCGGCAAAAAGAGGCACTGAAAGATTCAATAATTTGGAAGAAAACAATCCAATAAAAAAGGCAGCTTTGGCCTATCATGCTGGGATCAATTCTTATATTAAAAATGGCTCAACACCCATAGAGTATCATATTTTAGGTATTGAGAAGGAGCCTTTTACCATTGAAGATTCTTATGCTATTTTTGGGTATATGGCATTCAGTTTTGCTCAAGCCTTCCGAACCGATCCTCTAGTAACACGCATTCATGAAAAATATGGAGAGGCGTATTTGAAGGATTTAGACGTACATTGGAATCCTGCTGCTCAAGTTATTCCAACCTTTGATAAAACAGATGGAAATACTCTTTTGAGTGATCATTTTAATATTGATCAACTATTTGAAACACTACCCGTAAGCCCATTTATTGGAAGTAACGCATGGGTTATTGGACCAACAAAAACTAAAAACGGAAAGGTTCTTTTCTCCAATGACACTCATATTGGGTATTCGTCGCCCTCCGTATGGTATGAAGCTCATATTGAGTATCCAGGAAAGAGTATGTATGGGAATTATTTGGGTGGAATTCCTTTCCCCGCAGTTGGCTTCAATCGTCATCATGCAATTGGGCTAACAATGCTCGAAAATGATGACATTGACTTCTATTTGGAAAAGATAAACCCTGAAAACCCAAATCAAGTTAGGTACAAAGATCAATGGGTTGACATGGAGGTTCGAAAAGAGATAATTCAGGTAAAAGATAGCGACGATATTACTTTTGAGGTCAAAACAACCCGACATGGTCCTATTGTCAATGAGGCATTAGATCATGTTTCTAATACCACTAATCAACCTGTTTCAGCCTGGTGGATTTATAACGAATTTTTACCCGAAAATTTGGAGTCGTCCTATCAAATGCTTCACGCCAATTCGATGGAGGAAGTCAAAAAAGCAGCTTCATTAGGTCATGCACCAGGTTTGAATATCATGTATGGGGATGTAGAGGGCAACATAGCCTGGTGGTCTTATGGCAAATTACCAATACGCCCCGATCATGTGAATTCAAAACTCTTTTTAGATGGTTCAACAGGAGAAGATGAAATATTAGGTTATGTGGATTTTGAAGATAATCCTCATTCTGAAAACCCGCCTTCTGGATTTGTCTACTCTGCTAATAATCAACCAGATACCATGGCTGGTATTTTCCATTCTGGCTATTATATTCCTGAAGATAGAGCTCGCCGAATCATGGATATTTTGGAAGAAAATGATACTTGGGATATGCCGATGGCTCAAGAAATGATTAATGATGTTCACTCAGATATGATGAAAAATATTTGCCATACGGTTGCAGATATTGTACGTAATGATTCAAACTTTAAGGCAAATGAAACCAAGGCCGTTTCAATTTTAACAGCAGCCTCAGGCGAACATGCTTTAGAAGATATCACTCCAACTATTTATGCAAAAATCCTTTATCATATCCTTAAAAATGCGATGTATGATGAATTAGGAGAACAGGATTTTGAAACATTAATGGAAACACATTTAATTAAAAGATCCATTCCCTTTTTGATTCAGAATGACACTTCTATTTGGTGGGATAATATTGAAACAGCAGATAAAACCGAATCTCGCAATGAATTGATTACCAATGCATTTAAAAATTCCATCTCTGAATTAGAGGCTCAACTAGGTGATAATATGGAGGAATGGGAATGGTCAAAAGTGCATACACTAGAACATGGTCATGTACTTGGGAAAGTAGAAACTTTGCGCGAATATTTCAATGTTGGTCCTTACCCGATAGCTGGTAGTAGTGAAGTCATTAATAATCAACATTATCGTTTTAATGGCTCTGGAAAATATGAAGTATATGCCGGTCCTGCCATTAGAAGAATAATCGATTTTGGCGATTTAGATAATTCTGTAAATATTTTACCTACTGGAAATTCTGGTAATATAACTAGCCCTCATTATGATGACCAAGCCCAACTTTTTGTCAATGGGCAATTCAGAAAACAAAAAATAAATCGAGAAGAGATTATAAAAGATGGGAAAAAACTGGTATTGAAACCCAATTAAAAAATAAGACCAAGAGTTCGAACTTCAAACTCTTGGTCTTATTTTTTCCTATCCAAGCCTAAACCTTGCCCCTACGTTAAATTCTAATGCTTTTGCCGAACGAAATTTGATCGCTCTGACATTCAATCCAGCAAAAATAATTTCATTGATAAAATACCTAATTCCAATCCGCTGCTCAAAAGAAGAGATAGATGAGGTGAATGGTTTCCGGTATATGACATACTCTAACGTGTAAACCATGGACAGCCGGTCTATAGCAACCTCCGCTCCAATAAATAAGGAAATTCCCAATTTGTCCCTAAATGAGACGGCACTGTGGGAAGGTTTCCCATTCGCTGCTGCTTCGATTTGGCCAGCAGTACCATCAAAAAAGAAATCAAAACCGCCGCCCAATTTAAGACGCCGAGTTGTTTCAAACTGGTATCCAAGTAGTAGATTGGTCATGAAATAGTTTATGCCATAAGTTTCGTGACGATCATCCGAGGTTACATTTATAAAATCAAGCTGTTTCGTTGCCGCCCCCACAAATCCTATTATTTCATGACGGTGAAGGCATTTTTCGAGTGTCCTTTTGGCTGGTTTTAGATCCATCTGACTCAGAAGCGATCTGACACCAAGATTCCAGGATATACCATTATAACCTGTTTGTGGCTCCCGCCTGTTGCCGTTCGAGATATGAGTAAAACGGAATCCTGGTTCAACAAAAACATACCTGCCTAATTTTACGGATATACCCCCACCCAATTCTATGAATACATTCAGTTTAGTTGAAAATACATCATTTGGTATTGGATCATTCTCATCGAATTTTTCAGAATTATAGGTCAGACCGAGCCCCATTCGGTTTGTCAATTGAAATTTCTCAGAAAAAAAATAATTGCCGTCATAAAAGCCATAAATCGAGAAAATATTTCCCAATTCAGCCCTATTCAAAGGCTTAAGATACTGAAAACCGATGCCTGTCCGCGGATAGTTACATACTTGGTGCCACTCCTGATCTCCTAGCATCTGCTTGCCGTATTCGATTGAAAAATAATTTGCTTCCTTAAAACTGTTCCCTTTTAGGTCGGTTGTTGAAAGTAGGGAAGATCCGTTGTTCAATATTCTTCCTCGCTGGTAATTAAGTCTCAAAAAACTACCCTTTGAAGGTTGAGCAACATTTCGCAGCTCTTTATTGGATGCTTCTTCTACAATTTCCGAATTAGCACCAGAAATTAATATCTCCGAGGTTTCTATTTGTGCAAATGATTGATTGATTGTAAAAAATACAAAAAGGGTTAAAAAGATGGGGTAGCAATACATAGTTGTGATTTTGGTTTTTAAATTAGGCTAAAAAAAATTCTAAATTCAACATTAAATAAGTGCTTGCGCCATCCCCAAAAGCCGAACACTAAACTCACTCCACTCAAAAATGGCGTAAACAATTGACTTCGTCGAACCTTCGATTCCAGTCGAATGAAATTCGATTAGGTAACTAAAAAAGCTTATATCAGAAAAAATTGGAAATGTGCTTTTAAGGTTTATGACATTTCAGAACTCCGCACCAAAATTAAGTATTTGAATAAAAAAATCCTCCGTTTTCGGATTTTTTATATTGGATTAGGTTTAAATAATCTACATTGTCAATAAATACTTATTCTCAAATGGGGATCTCCCAAAATCAGGAATTTAAGGAAGTACTCCTACCCCACTTTCTCCAAAACCGCATCATGCTTCAAATCCCTAAAATCAACTGAAGCCACTGCGCTCACACCCTGCTCCTGCATATATACTCCATAAATGGTATCTACTGAAGCCATCGTTTGTTTATTGTGAGTAACGATGATGAATTGAGAATTCACGGCAAATTTCTGAATGATTTTGTTGAATTTTTCAATATTGGCATCATCCAATGGCGCATCAACTTCATCAAAAATACAGAAAGGTGCAGGCTTTAATAGGTACAATGCAAAAAGTAAAGCTGTAGCAGTAAGCGTCTTTTCTCCTCCCGATAATTGACTAATCGATTGTGGACGTTTGCCCTTTGGTTTGGCGACAATCTCGATTTTGGATTCGAGTGGATTATCAGGTTCGAGGAGAATTAAATCCGCATTATCATCTTCCGAAAAGAGACTTCGGAATACATCAATAAAATATAATCGGGTCTTTTCAAAGGCTTCTAAAAATTGGACAGTGGCTGTTTCTTCGATTTCTTTGATGGTCTCAATTAAGTCTGATTTTGCCTTCAAAATATCATCTCGCTGCGTCGTAATGGTGTCGTATCGCTCTTTCATTTCATCAAAAGCCTCGACTGCCATTGGATTGATTTCGCCATAATTATCCAATCGGTTTTTCATCCGCTCGACTTTCATTTGAAGTTCGGTTTCGCTGAGTTCAGCATCTTTTTTATCAATAGTTTCACGGATTTCCTTCATCACTTTGTCCAACTCATTGATATTGATCGAAAATTCAATACGTAACCGCTCGGCGATAGATTGCAATTGAAATCGAACATCTGCCAATTTATCCTTCAAATTATTGATCAAAATCTGTGCATCCGTCCGGTTTTTGTTGATTTTTCGGATATTATCTTCGATTTCATTCACCCCTCCACGCGCTTTAAAATAGGTTTGTTCCGCTTCCGAAAGATGGCCTGCTTTTTCCTTTTTGATCTCGTATGATTCCAATAGTGTCTTTGACAATTTCTCCAAATCTTCTTTCACAAAACCCAATTCCTCCATACTTTGGGTCAAACTTTGCTCATTGGTCGCAAAAGAAGCTTGGGTTTCGTCTAGCTGCCGTTCCCTAAAAGACAACTCTCTCTGAAAGCTACCGACCTTATTTTGTTGCTTAATGAATTCAATATTTTTCGCATTAAAATCAGCTGATGCCTTACTTAAAGCTTCCGCAATTTTCCGATACGTTCCATCCGTATTACTAATGTTTTCTTTGGCGGCAATAACCTCTTTCATTTTTGAGGTCAAGTTCTTTTCAATCTCCTCATTTCCTTTCGTCAATTCTATAATTTTCGCCTCCGATTCTAATTTGATTCGATTCCAATTTTCCAAGTTCCCTTCGATACTTTCCAATCGTGCTTGAACACCCACTTTTTCTTGGATCAATCGACTCAATGCATCTTTCTCTTGTTGTATCTGTTTTCGATTTTGCTTAGACTTCAACTCCTCAATTTGAGCTTGCAAATTGTAAACTTGAGTTGAGTGCTTATCAGCTTGACGTTCTAATTTTTTTATCGCCGTTTCAAGGATTTCTAAATTCTTTTTCCGACCAATTTTTTTCCCTTCAAATAAACCAATTGAACCACCACCAATACTATATTTCCGACGCACAAAACGCCCACTTTTACTTAAAATAACTACTCGTTCATCTACCTCTTTTCGCGCTAATGCTTCATTATCTGTCACCAATACATTTTCCAGTAAATAACTAACCAAACGGCGATATTTTTGGTCAATTTGAATCAAATCAATTGCTTGTTGCGTATCGGGCAACATTGTCATTGGTGGCGTATAATTTTCAAAAGCATCCAACATAAAGAAGTTGGCTTTCCCCATTTGTGCCTGATTCAACAATTTTATGGCATCAAATGCTTCTTCTAAATTTTGAACTACATAATAATTCAAAAAGGGTTCTAAATAATTCTCAACTGCCACCCGAAAATCTTCCTCAACATAGATTAAATCTGACAATAATGGCGCATCTTTTTTCCAATTTTTCTTATTGCTCAAAAAACGAATTGACTCTGGAAAACCCTCCAGGTTTTCAACCATACTTTGCGTCAATTTGAACTCGTTCCTCTTCGCATCCAATTGCCGATTAACCTTCTGAACTTCTTTATTTAATGCATCTAATTTCCATTCCGTTTGCTCTAAATCTCCTCGTCTTTTTTCTTCCTCCCCTTCTAAATCTTTGACTAATTTTTCTTTCTCTTTTTCGTCCTTTTCCAATTTAAGGATACGATCTGCCAGAGCCTTTTTATCTACCTCTCGCCGTTGAACATCACCTGCATTTCGCTCAATCTCAACCTCCAACCCCCTTACTTGATTGGAATTAACCGCCTTTTGTTTTTCCAACTCAAACAGGTCACGCTCTACCTTTTGTTGACTAGACATAATCGAATCCAAATCCGACTTTAACTCGCCGTGATTCTTCTTAATTTTAGACATAGCTTCCTCCGCCTCATCGAGTTGTTTTTCGAGTTCGGCTTCCAATCTTTTTTCGGCATTTAGATTGATTCGATAATTTTCAATTTCTCTTTCCAACTGTCCGATTCGCTCTTTTGCAGAACGATTGGATGCCTCTATTTTTGTAGAATTGGACTCGATAAACTGGATACGTTGCTCTGCCATCCGTTTATCATTTTCCATACCTCTAATCCGTCCAACCAAGCTATTCAAATCGCGCTGTTTTTCCGAAAGCGCTTTTTCCTTATCTAAATTCGCTTTACGTTCTTTTTCTAAGTCAGCTTCCAACTGCCTAATATCAATATCGTATTGTCGAAATTTATCTTGTTCTATTTGAAGCGTTTTTTGAATCTCCTTGTGTTTTTCTTTTAATCCGCCCGACTTTTTATCCGACAAAAGCAGACTCAATTGTTTATATCTTTCTTTAAGTTCGAAATATTTTTTAGTTCGTTTTGCCTGTTTTTCGAGTGTTTTTAGGTTCCCTTCGATTTCAAACAATAGATCTTCGATTCTTTCAAGGTCAGCTGAAGTACTTTTCAGTTTACTTAAAGTCTCCTTTTTTCGGCGTTTATATTTAGATATCCCAGCTGCCTGTTCGAACATTCTTCGGCGTGCATTTTCTTTATCCGCCAAAATATCATCTACCATACCCAGAGCGATTATCGCATAAGAATTTGACCCAATCCCAGTATCCATAAATAGATTCGTAATGTCCTTCAATCGGCAAGGGACACCATTCAATCGATACTCACTCTCCCCACTCCGATACAACATCCGTGTAATCTTAACCTGCTGGTATTCAGTAGGCAATAAATTCTTAGTATTGTCAAATGTCAAGGAGACAGATGCCACCCCTCCTGGTTTTTTCTTCTTGGTTCCATTAAAGATAACACTGGACATCGTGTCTAATCTAAGCTCTCGAGATTTCTGTTCTCCCAATACCCATCTGATCGAATCTACAATGTTTGATTTACCACTACCATTCGGGCCAACAATGCCCACGATGTCATCACCAAAGTGAATCACCGTTTCGTTGGCAAATGATTTGAACCCCTTTATTTCTAAACTTTTTAACCGCATAGCGCGCGAAAATAGGGGTTTTTGAAATTTTGAATAAGAAAAATTTTCCACAAATTGAGTGTTGAAAACTTGTGGAGATTCCAGAAGGAAGCTAATATTAAAAGAAGATCCAGTTAATTGGAGAAAATTGTCTGCTTCTACACTCAAAAAATAACCCTTAAAGTCATATCTCCTAGATCATATATCGTAGAATTATCAGCACAATAATATAAATCACTAGCGCTCCCATTTATAACATCTGAAGCAAAAACAGTAGATCCTCCAATGGCTCCTTCATAATAAGGAACAAAATTATTGACTACCACATCTGAATATTTTAATTGTGCGATATTGACGCCAATACTCCTAGAAGTATCTAAATTTGGCCATCCTTTCCAAAAGGAAGCTCTAACAGAGACACCTTTTATCTCTTCTTTTTTAAATCGGTAATCTTCTAATGTCAATGTTGGAATATCTACGTGTCGATTATCATTGGTACAATGTTCCTCGGTTGTGACAGTAATTTTAGGTTGATAATTAACAAAATATTCCCGCAAGCGGAAACCTGTCACTGCAATTTGATTATGAATATTTTCAGGTTCAACAAAAAAAGTATAAAGAGTGTGTACATTCTCATTGAAAACATAACTCGGATTCAAAATTTGAGCCCATACTCCATCGCTAAAAGACACAGTTGCTAACACATTATCTAAATCATTTAAATTGTCCGCACAATCCCTTGAACAAGCCCCATTGCAAGGGTTAACCATATTAAAATTTTGCTCACATACATTTATCTGTGTGTCAAAAAGGACTCGTTTTTTTATCAATTGCAATTCTTCTCCATCATGATTCAACGAAATTCCTAATGACTTTAATGTTGGTTTTAATTCTTCCCAACACCGCATAGCCTGAGGCACTAATTCCTCCATAGAAATCCCCTTTTCATTTATTCCTTTTTCTATATCTAATAAAAAATAGTCTTCCGAATACTTTACAACCAAACAAAAATGCTTAGGAATCGTCCAATCAGGCACATATTCGTTATAACCGCCATGGTGATAGGCCATATTGGCACTAAAGCCTTCCTCATCTGGTAATGGAACTACTGTTTTTACATAAACCATAGGAGCATACTCTTCCACTTTCCAATCAAACTGATAGAAAAGATCCGGAATTTTCACTGTTACCAATGGATCATCTTTTAAAACCTTATCTAAAAAAGAAGCTCCAAACAAGGTTCGAACTTCTTCATCTATTGCATTTTCAAGAAAATTTTTCATGGTTACATTAGGTGTAATTTCATCATTTTGGTAAGTAGCAAACAAAATTTCATTGAAAAAATTGTCGGTATTTAGTTTTGACTTTTCTAGGATATAAGTACGAAAACCTTCAAACGCTAAGGCATTGGCAACCGTTTTCCCAAAGGCCAATCGAAGTTGCATGAGATATTGAGTTTCATCTACAAAATCTTCAGTCAAAGTAGTGATTGTGATGGGAATATTAGTAGGGTTACAATCTTTTTTGCACGCGCCTAAAAAGAGAAATAAGATAGAGAACGTCCAAATTGGTAGTTTCATAATTGCATAGGTATGATTGGTTAAATATTCTTCAAATCAAAAAATATCAGAAGAAGGACAACTAACCAAAATGTAAAATTTTAATAATACGATTATTGAAAAGTGCTGAGGAATGTGAAACTCCTCAGCACGAAAAGAATTTATTGATTATGAATTATTCATAAAGCGGTACTTCCATATTTAAAGTAACCAAGCCTATATCATAAGCCTTTTCTTTAAGCGTTTCCGAACCTGGATCGGAGAGTACTACACCGCAATAATTTGCTCCACTTTTCCCACAGTTTACAGATGAATTAGCCTTATAAGTCCACTTCTGATCCACCTTTTTGGTATGAGAAAATTCATATTCAATAGTACCGCCAATACCAATAATTTTCTTAAAAACATTGACCTCCACTCCGATTGAAACTTCCTGATCAGAGGTAGAAGATTGACCTGCAACATATGTACAGCTTAACTCGTCAATTTCTTCCACATTAAAACCAAAATAATCTCCTTGATCATCTAATGTCCATTCATTTATAAATACCGATTCTCCAAAAATATGTCGATCCATAGCTACAGGATTCAATGTTGCGGGCTCTTCCGTTATAATATACCCCCATACAGGAACCTGAAAAGTGGCAGTACCCCACATCTGAGTAGTAAAACCAATAATGGTATATTGAGTAGAAACGGTACCAGGAATTAATAAATCATTGCGATAAACAGCTTTAGGAAACTCTTCTGCTCTTTGGCTTTGACCATTCTTAACATGAGCCCAAAAGATTTTAAACACAAATACGTCCTCACCACCTGGACATGGTTGGTTATCAATTACCTCAAAAGAAGCTAAATCATTTAAGGCGATACTTTTCCAAAAATTCCCATCTTGACCACAATCCCGAAAGCAATCTTCTTCACAAGGATCTCCAGTAGGTGGTGGAGGTGGTGGCGCAGAACCAACGGCACAGGAAGTTTCATATTTTTCAAAAATATCCTCCATGATATTTACCAATATGTACCCTAGCATGAAAGGATATTCTTCCTTCTCCGCCAGCGTATTCACGACTGATTCACAAGCAATGATCTCCTCACTGTATAAGGTGCTTAATTTGTTTCCACTTATAGTCTCTAAGGTTTCTAAATCAACCAAGGTGTGTAACTCACTTGATCCGACTTTTACAAAAAAGATGGATTGGTTTTCAGAAAGAGGGTTTCCTACCAATACCTGTCCATTATAATAATCTACCGTTTCTCCACTTCTTGATATAACTCGAACCGTTGGAGCCATCTCTGCCACATTCCAATCGACATTAATAAATCTATCCGGGATTTTAATAGTCAATAGTGGGTTTTGGCTTAACATTGTATTGACTAAATTTTCAGAATAAGCAGTGGCTAATTCGGCACTCGTATTTTCCGTTAGAATCTCCTCAAAAGATTTCCCTTCTGAAACTACCTCGTTTTGAGTAAGTCCCAATAAAATCTCTCGATGTCTAATCTCATTTTTATCAGACTTGTCTACAATAAACTGACGAACCGCTTCACTATCGTGTAAAGCTTTGGATAATGCTATGGCTAAAGCTTCATTTGCCTCATCGGGTGTAGTAATTTCAGTGATTTCAGATACTTCACTTCGACTACTCGCAATTGCACTGTTATTTCCTTTTTCTATGCTTTCACTCATTTGTAATAATTCTTTGGATGTTTTATCTTTTTCACAAGATTCTAAAATCATAAGTCCCAGCAGTAATAAAAAGGTAATCGGAATTAGATGAAATAATTTCTTTTTCTTTTTCATAATAATTGAATTTAGAGTGTGTGTTTTCTTTATCTGACCGATTCCAATCATGGAAGGCTCTTTTGCCTTACCATGATAGAACCGGTGATTGGAGGCTGAATTCCAAACAGATAAAAAGTAAACTAGCGTGATTAAAAAGTATATTGATTATTTAATTCGAACGGCGGTGCCTTTAGCCAATAATGCACCTGTTGGTTTTTCTAATTTTAGCATAAAAACACCTGAAACAGCATCATTAAATTGGGTTAATTTGATCAAATTAAACCCTTTATTTAGTCTAATTTCTTGTCGGTCAACCACCATTCCAGAGGTATTCACCAATGATAAAATTGCATCTGTCTCCTCATCTGAGGAATATTCGACCTTTAAAACGTCAGAGAATGGATGTGGATAGCTTTTGAATTTAGGAAAGTCAACAGGTTCTCCTTCAAATTTAAAACTTCTATCATCAGCGATCATTAGCCCTGGTTTATTAATGGAACACAAGTAAAAGTCCATTTTTTCATCTTTACATATTGGATACCAAATACTTGTTCCTGTTGGACATTTAGGATCTTCACCCTCTGATTCCCATTCTGGAATGATACTGATTTCACAACATAATTCGCCAAAGTCACAATATACTTCACCATCACAGACTAGGTCACTGGTATTAAATATCCAATCGATGCCCTCAGGGTCTTTCGTTATTTTAGATATTGATATTTCGGTACCATCACATTCAACTTCGTCCGCTTCACATTCAAAATCCAAAATATTAAACTCCCAATTAATTTCAGGTTCAAACTCAAACCGCTCCTCCTCTACTACTTCGCCAAAGCAAATATATTCTCTGAAGCAAACTTGTTCCCATTCATCAAATTGTACATCATTGCCTAGTTCAGCTTCTTCTTCATCAAGAACATCTTCCACATTTTCCCCAAAACAGATAACCTCTCTATAGCAGGTTTCATTTTCAAAGATGATCTCGTCATCAAATTCAGGAAGCTCTTGCTCTTCATATAAAGCACTATTGGTATTTGGACTTTCACAAAAATAAGACCTTATACAAAGCCCATCCTCATAAGAGTCAATAATGACGGGGTCTTTGATGAGGTAATCAATGATTTCCTCATTGATGTAAACCTCTTTTTCACACTTTTGGAGTGCTTCATTATAATTCCAATCTTCTCCATATTCTGGATCTACACATTCTGTATAAAGGACATCGTCGCAAGCATTACCAATAATTCCCGGATCATCAGCAAAGCATTTTACCTCTCTACAATATTGTCCAGTTTCCTTATTTTTTATCCAAGGACCTGCCTCTGTTCCATTGCATAAATACACCGTTTCCTGGTATTTATTGCAACATTCATCTGACACTGTAAGCTTATATTGACCAAAAGGCACATCCTCCAAACTTTGGTCATAAGAAATGAATCCGTCTGGACCTTCCCAAACAAAAAATAGATTTTCTAAGCTTGCAGGGGAAACTGTAGCATGAATATACCCAGAACAAGCGATCATTAAATTATTTCCATTCGAACCAGAGTCAATAATTATCTCAGCATCTGGACATCCACCTCTTGGAGATTTTATACATTCTACCATTTCGATATTTACGGGCACCTTATATTCTTCACTACTTATCAGTTTATTGGGCGTATCTGCGCAATCAATAATTTCATAAGTCTCTTCGACCCAAATATTCTCATTAATATTAAATCCTGGGGTTTTACAAACGCCATCCTCTGCTTTGAGGGAAAAAGATTGATTAAAAACATTTTTTTCAGAAGTTAATGTTGAATTTTTCACTGTATATTTTTCCGTTGCAGAACCCTGTACCGTTATTCCTGAAACATCTTTTTTACCCGAAAAACCGATTTTTAATTCTAGAACATTTTCTAATACACTTGATTCTGAAATACTATAATTGTAATTCATCGAAAAGGAATTATTAGTATTACAGCACATCCTAATTTCATCCACATCCACCCAATTACAAAATATCCCATTTACCGATATCTCATTGGTAAATTTGCTGATTTTATATTGTTGACCAATCGATCTTACCTGCACAATCTGTTCTTCTGAAAAAATCTCTGTTTCGAAAAAACCATTAGGATGTGGTGGATCATCAAAATTGCAACTAAGTATTATTTTCACCTGAAAGGCAACATCTTCGGGGGTATTGATTTGACTCAAATCTAAGTCTGCAAAATCCTTAGAGATAGTGATAGGAAAATCTGGATTAGAAATAGTTGCAATTTTTTGCTTTTTGAAGAATAATTGAACTTTTCTATCACAAAAGATACTTTCTCCTGAATTACATCCAGGTCTTTCAGAAATTTTTACGGTGTAACTTCCTGTCGGACAATCTTTGTTAAGGTAATTGTCAGAGCCTAAATCCCATTCAACTTTATAACAAGGTTGCTGGAGTTCAGGACCTGAAGGTTCTAAATTTGTTGGGTCAACCTGTCCAAAACTAATCATTGGACACAGAAAAATGGAAACCCAAATTAGGATAGTCATTTTTTTCATGATAAGCGTGTCTTTAAATTGGTCATTAGGCGCACCAGCTAGGGAACGCGTTCCTAGAGGAGCCTAACGACCAAAAAGTTTAAAATAAAGGTGTACGGAACATTTTTTTGGGGTTATTTTTTCAAAAAAACGCCGGATTTAAATTGTTATCCTTTGGCTAAAAAGTTAATTTTTCAGCATCTCTTATTCAATTTTAAAGAAAATAAAAAGTACCGATGTAACTCCGAGAGCGCGTGTCTTCTTAAAATTTTTCCCTTTAATATTGGATAGCCACACCGGTACGAAACTTCGACAACTACGACATGCAACTAAAAAGTTATTCATTTCCTACTTCATGGATGATAATGTCTGAGCCTTTCTTTTTCGATAGATTCATTAGCAACCAAATAATTTTCCAAAAGGAATTAGACAAATTCTGATAAACTAGAGCGTGTTGGTTAGTGATCATAATATTCGATTTTTATTTTTTTGATCAAATGACATTGCAAAGTTAAGCGAGATAGGAAGATTCTACACGGACAGTTCTTCCTGATTTTTCTCCTTCAACACTATTCTTTCCACCTCAAAAAAAGCCCAGAAAACCTTATAAATCAACACTTTAAAACTAATTCCTATCTGATAATTCTTACCATTTTTTTTTCAAAAAAAGCGAATAAATAGATTCAATTTTATTTTCTCACCCAAATCAAAAACAATACAAATACGATCATTAAATCTATCCTGAATTTTGAATAAAACAGTTGATTTTACCTCATCTCTCTCCTAAAAACAATAGTCAATAGAGCATTTATTTAAAAGATAGTTACCATTTGATTAGTAAGGGTACCAACGAATAAATAAGGAACTTCTAACCATCAGAAGGTGAGCTTGGTCGATGTGGAGGTCTTTGAGAAAAGAAGATTTAGATAAGGGAGAAGGAAATAAATAACCTACCCCAATTTTAGGAGTTAATTTTTCCTACGCTCTAATGACAAAACTAATTTCATGTACGACTTAAAGGAACTCGTAGATATTGTCACACTCAATAAAGTGAAGTCTATCAGTGTCATCGGAAACCAATCTGAAAAGGACACGAAATTAATGAAACTTTATAATGGGATAAGGCAAGGCAAGATTAATACAGACGAGGAGGCCATTCATATGATCTACAAAAAAGAGGCAGGGAAAAGTGCTTATTATAAGCTAAAACATACCTTAAAAAACAGGTTGATTGATACCCTGTTTTTTATCGATACCAAGAAGAATAAATTTTCAGATAAAAGGCGAGCTTATTTTATTTGCTATAAAGAAATGCTAGCCATTCTTACATTAGTCAATAGGGGTGCAAGGGTGACAGCTGTTAAAATGGCTGAGAAATTAATAAAGACAACCATCAAATTTGAATTTACAAGACTCACCTCAGAATTGACAAAATTATTGAGCCGACACTATGCAAATATTGAAGGAGATCGAAAAAAATATACTTATTATTCCAAACTCACTAGGAATTACGCTCAATTGTCTTTTGCTGAAACCTTAGCAGAAGACTTTATCAATGACATACTTTCACAATATGTCATTGACAAATCTGAAAAATCTGAACTAGCAATTATTACTGGTCAGTATTTTAAAATTTTAAAGGAAATAGAGTTGCCTACTTTATCCTCTAATTACATATTTATGATGGGGATTATGGAAATATATCATCACATGATCACCAATGACTATGTGAAGACAATTGAACTTTGTAATTCGTATTTAAAAAATTTGGAAGGAAAAGAAAGTACCAATATTACTGCACTTTCTGCCATACATTTTCAAAAAATTGCTTGTTGCATTCAACTTCAAAAATACCAAGAGGGGAAGAAGTCTATTGATTTCTGTTTTACCCTGCTGGAAGAGGGTACTTTCAATTGGTTCAAAAGCAATGAAATGTACCTTTCTCTTTGTCTCCATACTCAGGAATACCAATTAGCTTGGCAAACATTCAAAAAAGTAAGCTCTTCAACTGCTTTTTATAAGCTTCCTCCCTCAGTTGGGGAACCTTGGAAAATATATGAGGCATGGCTTAATCTTCTTATTGCCATGGAAAAAATAAAAATAGACTCGGTATCAAATAAAGTATTTAAGATTAGCCGATTTATGAATGAAGTCCCCATTTTTTCAAAAGACAAACGAGGTTTAAATGTTCCTATTTTAATCTTGCAAACGTTATTTCAGTTACAACAACGTAAATACGACCATTTAATTGATCGAATCGAAGCGCTTTCAAAATATCAACAGCGCTATTTATGTAAAGAAGAGAATTATAGAAGTTATGTGTTTATCAAGATGTTAATTGAAATTCCAAAGGCCTACTTTAATAAAAACCTGGTCATCCAAAAAACGGAAAAATGGTCTAGCCAGTTAAGGTTGGTGCCAATAGAAATATCTAATCAAAATCATGACTTAGAGATATTACCTTATCAACATATATGGACTTTCGTACTAGATTTATTAGACAAAAGGTCTTATTAAATGCTACCCAATCACTTCAAAATCTCCCCCACTCTTTCCTATGCCATTGATGACAATCGTTAGGTGATGAGCCCCTGCATAATGTTTTCGGGTAGAAAAATTTTTAAAGGATTGCTTACGCTGTATTTTAGTAATACCTATGGGGTATTTGTTTTCAGTGATTTTGAATATTTTTCGAGACGTCTTTCCTGTTTTTTTCACATAATCAATGGCATATTCCAATCTCAATTTCACCACTGAACTAGTACTATTTTCTATGTCAAAATTGAAAAATAGATTATCCCCAATTTCAACTGGATTTGGGGAAATATTTAAATTTCTAATTTTGATATTTTCAGGGTTATCAAATCCGAAAAGAACCAATGCTTCCGTTTCACCTTGTTTTAAAAGGGTACGTAAACCATGTTTAACTACCCAATCTGTTTCAGGCGTTTTCCCCAACCATTTTTTTGCAATATTCAAAACCAATTTAGGATTGTCTTTCGAGATATCGTTTAAGTTATTCGCTACACTTCGGCGTACATACTCAGATTCATCATTTTTTAGGCGCTCTAAAATTGGCAAAATAGGAGAAGGATCCTTCTTATATTTTGGTAAGGCCATTGCCCAAGGTAATCGAGGACGACACCCTTCACTTGCCAACCTTCTAAGGTGATGATTTTCATGTTTCGACCATTCATTCATCTGATTCATGGTCTCGGTTTCATAATTTTTAATAAAAGGTCGAATCGCAAACTCCGCACTAGCCCACTCCGTAAAAAACTCTAGCGCATCTAAAGAAGAGGCTAAATTATTTAAGCCGAAAACCTCTACAAAATCAGAAAATAACATGTACTCTAAGCCCAATCCATTACCGCCATATATCATCTTTTTAAATAATTCAATTGCCTCATTATAAGAAAGGTCAATCGTGTCATTTAAAGTCAAAACGATATGCCGCATTCGGTTCTTCAACTCCCGATTTTCCCATTCAGAATCAAATATTTTTTGTTGAAAATCGACCTCATTAAAGTCCGGTATTTCAGTTTTTAGTTTTCGAGATAAATCCTTAAAAAAGGTCTCATTATATAGGTTTTTGAGTGGTTCTGCCATCATTATTGATTCTGAGGATTTTTCATAAAATAAAACGCCGCTTCTCCTGCTTTTTCACTTTCGGTATAAAATAAGGCATTCGCATCAATATCATTTTCTTCAATAAATTGGCGCATTTGAGCTGATTTTTCGTTGTTGGTTAGCACAGGAACCAAAACGAAAATAAAGAGCAAAATGGCACAAACACCCAAGATAAATTGCTTACTTTTTTTGCCCATAATGAATATTTATTGATTTTTTTGAATAGCCTCCGCCACGGTTTCTGAATCGTCATAAATTGTTCCCAAAATGCCTCCCAATTTATAATTATCAAAGCCGACAAAGAAAAGTCCCTTTTGTGCACCTTGTCCAATAGGAAATTTCGGCAGGTTATTTTTATCAAAAAGTCCTGATACATTCTCTACAAAATCCTCCACTTGAGCGTGGTATCCCGTTGCCAAAATAACAGTATCAAAATCAATTTTTTCTCCGTTTTTGAATTGAATTCCAGATCCATAAAAACCTTCAATATCTGGTAAAACTTTTATTTTTCCCGCTTTAATTGCAGCGACCGTTCCTATATCTATGACGGAAGTCTTTCCTGTTTCTCTCAAAAGGACAGCCGGCGGAGTGGGGTCCGTTTTCAACCCGTATTTGGTCAGATCACCAATCAAGAAACGTCGAATTTGAATACCCAACCAATCTCCTAATCCAAATGGCAATTTTGCCATTTTTTTGGCTGTAATTTGAACGGGACGACCGTTGACATCTCTTGGAACGATAGATACGGGACTCCTTACAGAAATATAGGTTTCCACATTGAACTCACTCAAGTCTAGAGCAATTTCAGCTCCTGTATTTCCCATCCCTACTACCAGCACTTTTTGTCCTAGAAAAGGCTTGGGATTCTTATAATTTCGGCTATGCACCAAATCCCCTCTAAACTGATCTTGCCCTTTCCATTTTGGCTTATTTTCAACTCTATTTTTGCCGGTAGCGATAATAACATTCTCGGCTAAAAATGTTTGCCCAGAAGATGTCTGTACCTTCCAATTATCACCACTCTTTTTTATCGAATTCACAGTTTGGTTAAAGTGCGGTTTTATCTCATAATGAGTAGCATAATACTCATAATACTTAACCAATTCACGTTTGGGGACATATATAGGAAACCCTTCTGGAAAATTCATATGCGGCAAATGGGAAAACTCATTTACAGTATGTAAATGGAGCCGATCATAATGATGGTGCCAAGCATTTGCAATTTTATCAGATTGCTCTAAAATTTCAAACGGAATATTCATTTTTCGAAGCCTTCCTGCAGTCGCTAATCCCGCAGGTCCAGCCCCGATAATAAGGTTAGATAGAATTTTTGATTTCATTTAATTCAGATTAGTAAGTGCTTGGACATAAATGACTTCACTTAATTTACTGCAACATCGCGCCAAAGGTGATGGCGCGCAATATAGCACTTAATCTTGGCCAAGCACATACTTATTAATCAAACTACCCCAAAAAATCAGTGCATTGAGAAGACTTCTCAATGCACTGAAAATAGAATAATAATATTTTTTACAGATAAGTAAGTGCTTGGACAGAAATAACTCACACATATTATGACGGACTATTTTTTTACCATATTTCGTTAAAAATTCTCGCCATATCTAAGGATATGCCTGTGCTTTTTGCCTTGCTAAAATCCAAAATCTACTATTTCAAATTGGCGGACTTATTTTTTAGCCGTTACTAAGCATTTTTATTTACCATTATCCCCACCTGTCTGTTTCTTTTTCGACAATTCTTCTTCTATCTTTTTCAATTCAACTTGAGCTGCTTTGACTTGAGTTTGAATATCCTCCAATTTTTTCTTTTGAGCAGACATTGACTGTTCTGCCTCTTTTGTCTTTTGGATCATATCGGTAACTTTAATTTGCTCATCAGATAATTTTTTGCGCTCTGCAGCTATTTGAGTAGCAGTATTTTCTTTCACTTTAGTAATCTGTTCTGTCGATTGTTGACGAGCTTCATAAATGGCATCTGAAGCATCTTTTTTGGCTTTATTAATCTCTTCCAAAGATTGTTGTCTTGCATCTTCTGCCTCTGTCAAATACTGACGTTTTTTCTCCGAATTTGCTTTTTGAATATCAGCAATTTCAGATTTTGACTTCTCTTGGGCAGTTTTTATTTCTTGACGAGAAGTCGATTCAGCTTCGGCAACTTCTTTAGAGTATTCTTGAATTTTAACATTAGCATGTTGCTGAGCCAACGTAATTTGTTTTTGTGAATTAGCTTGAGCTTCAGCAGCTTCGGAAGCATACAAAGCTTTTTGTTCTTCTAATTGCCGTTTTCCTTCCGCAATAGCCTCTGCCGCCTGTTTTCGAGTAGCAGCTACCTCTTTAGCTGCTGTTTCTTTAGTAGAAGCAACTTCTTCTGCAGCGGCTTCTTTTGCTTGCAATATCGCAAGAGAAGAAGCTTCTTTTTGACGGGCAGAAGCCTCTCGTGAAGTCCGAATTTCCTCGGCAACTTGTTGTTTGACTTTAGTGATTTCTTGTGCTGCTTGTTCTCTAGCAGCTCCTAATTCACTTGCTATTTTTTGTCTCTCATTTGCTGCTGCTTCCTTAGACTTTCGTACAGATTCAGCTTCCTCTTGCTTTATTTGAGAGATATTTTCTGCAGCATTTCTTTTCGTTTCAGCGATTCTATTTGCAGATTCTTGTTTTGCCAAAGCTGTTTTTTCACGCGCCTCGGCTATGTCCTTCGCAGCTTGCTCTTGTGCGGCTAAAGCTTCTTTATTAGCTTTATCTCTCGCTTGAACAACCTCTTCTGCCGTCATATTTTTGATTTCTTCTTCCCGTTTTCGAGCATCCTCAATAGCTTTAGCAGCTTCTGCTTGAATGTCATTGATACGTTGTTTAGCGGTAGTTTGGGCAGAGGAAACCTCAGAAGCATATTGCTCTTTTGCTTGTGAAGCTTTCTTAACTGCATTTTCTACTTCTGTAGTTGCATCAATTTGAGCTTTTTGAATTTCTTGTTGAGCCTTTTCTTTTGCAGCTACCACCTCTTGCGCAGATTGTTTTTTGATATTTACCTCATTAGCTTTAGCCTCCGCAATGGTTTGTTTTACTTCCTCTTGAATTTTCGTAATTTCATCTGTTGCTCGCTTTTTGGCGGCGGCTACTTCATCTGCAATTCTTTGCTTTTCGATTGCAGCATTTTCTCTTGCTTGAGCAATAGTCGTTGCCTCCTCATGACTAATTTTAGCAATTTCCTCCGCTGCTTTTTGTTTGGCTTCTTGAATTTCTTTGGCTGATTGTGCTTTCTCTTTCGCAGCAGCTTCTTTTGCAGCCGCTACTTCAGACGCAGTTTCTTGACGAGTTTGAGCGATTTGAGAATCCGATCTTTGCTTTTCCTCCGCAACTTGCTTATTAAAGCCACTAATTTGCTCGGCTGCTCGTTTTTTGGCAGCTGCAACTTCTAAGGCTGCTGCCTCTTTTTCTCTTGCAATATTTTCTTTTATCTCTGCCATTTCAGAAGAGTTTTTCTCTAAAAGAAAATTCCTCTCTTCTGCTATTTTTCGACGTGTTTCTGCTAATTCGAATGCAAATTTTTCTTTTTCGGCAACCGCATTTTCTCGAATTTTTGAGATTTCACCAGCGGTTTCTTCTCTAACTTTCAAAATCTGTTCGGAAGCTGTACTTTTTGCGCCGACTACTTCCTCCTGTGTTTTATTTTGCTCTGATTTTGCCTTTTCTCTAGCATCAGCAATCATTTTTGCGGTTTCATTACGAATTTTTTCGATTTCTCCAGATGAGCTTTCACGAGCATTGGAGATCTCATCCGCATATTCCAACTTCGTCATCTCCATATTTTTCTTTAACTCCTGTATTTCTTTAGCGGCTTGTGTTCTTGCTGCTGCCACCTTTTCAGCAGATTCCAATTTTGCATTGTTAATCTCTTTCGCCGCAGCTTGCTTGGATTCCATCACGCCAACATTGATTTTTTCAATCTCCGTTTGTGCTTTTTCTTTTGCATCTAAGATAGATTGTCCTGCCTCTTTTTGTGAATTTTCAATTTCTGCTTGAGACCGTTTTCTAGCTTCTAAGACCTCTTGTGCATAAACATTTTTTTGTTCTTCAGCTTGTTGACGAGATTTAGAAACTTCTTCAGCTAAAGCTTGCTTCGCCTTATCTGCCTTTTCCCTTTCTGCTTGAATTTCAGTTCTCAATTGGTCTTTTGCCTGTTTCAATTCAGCTCTTAATCGAATCAATTCTCCATCATCTAAGTCTTCCGCAGATTTAATACGATCTTCAGGTTTTGTCTTCCATACAGGATCATTAGATTCCGATTTTTTTTGCTCCGCATCTTTTGTAGACTTATCTTTTCTTGAAGATAAATCATTTCCTGCCAAAGGTTTATTGTTTACGAGGTTGGTATTTAAGCTAGAGAGAAAGCAACTAGACATATTACGAAATGCAGCTTGACGGTTTGAATTTACCGTAAATTTCCGCATTTCATTGCTAATGTTGTTTTTGATGTACATCGTACTAATGGTCGTTTTAGAAAACCATTGGATAGCTGCCAAATCCAGTTGCAATACATTTTGATGAACCGGTGTTCCGGCTTTACGAATCATCTCTCCCATTTCAATAAAACGGTAGCTTTTACGATTACCTGAATAATCCATGAAAATGATTTCATCATCTAGATTAAACGTCACGCCCGCTTTTGAAAAAACTTTCCCCAAAATTCCTTTGTCGTCATTCATTAACTCAATACTGTAAGTATAATTTCCACGTACTACTACAGTTTCAGGATTAGTTCTCAAAATATGAGTCCCACTGATCGTTTTATTTTCGGCGATAACCGATCCACAATTTTGAGCACTAGAGGTTACTCCAAACAACGACAAAAAGAGGGTAAGAATAGGAATTATATTATGTTTCATACCATTTGCATTTTAATTTTCCAATATAGACATTTTGTTTTGCTTACAAAGTGAATGATTCAGTTTTTAACGCTTTGGTTGCCTTTTGGGCATTAAAACATTAAATGACGTAACTGATTAATATCAAAATATATAATAAGTTATCACCTTTGTTACGAAATGTTATTACCGTTTTGCAGCCAATAAAAATAAAATAGCCATTCGAACTGCCACCCCGTTTTCAACTTGTTGTAAAATGATCGAATGCTCTGAATCTGCAACATCACTTGTTATCTCTACACCACGATTAATCGGTCCAGGATGCATAATGACAATCTCCTTATCAAGGCTATCAAGTAATTTTTTGTTAATACCAAAATATTGGGAATACTCTCTTAAGGAAGGGAAATATTTTATGTCTTGTCTTTCTAATTGTATCCGTAAAATATTTGCTACATCACACCATTCAAGGGTTTTTCGGACGTCATATTCTACTCCCACACCCAATCGATGAATGTATTTTGGAATCAAAGTCGGAGGCCCACAAACTTTTACATACGCCCCTAATTTTTGCAAGCAAAAGATATTGCTAAGTGCTACTCTTGAATGCAAAATATCTCCGAAAATGGCAATTTTTTTTCCTGTCAAATCTCCTAATTGCTCTCTCATTGAGAACGCATCCAACAAAGCTTGAGTTGGGTGTTCGTGAGTACCATCTCCTGCATTTATGACATTCGCATCTATCAATTGGGAAAGATATTTTGGTGCTCCTGGTGCCGGGTGTCTCATAACCACCATATCCACTTTCATGGATAAAATATTATTGACTGTATCAAGTAAGGTTTCCCCTTTTTTCACAGAAGATGAAGAGGCGCTGAAGTTAACTACATCTGCCGATAAACGCTTTTCAGCCAACTCAAAAGAAATCCGGGTTCTGGTAGAATTTTCAAAAAATAGATTGGCAACCGTAATATCACGAAGAGAAGGTACTTTTTTAATAGGTCGATTGATTACCTCCTTAAAATTCTCAGCCGTTTCGAAAATCAAGTGAATATCTTCGGCCGTTAAATCCTTAATCCCAATGACATGATTCGTACTAAGTTCTGACATTTTTAGATTTACGATTTTAGATTTAGCATAATCCGAGAGTGATCATAATTAGATCTTCTCTGGATATAGCAAAATCTTATCTTCTCCGTCTAATTCTTTCCATTCAACCTTTACATAAGCCTCATCCAAGGCATCGATAGCATACCCTATATAATCCGCCCGAATTGGTAAATGCCGATTGAATCGACGATCAACCAAGGCCAATAACTCCACTTTCTGAGGTCTTCCGTAATGTTGTAAAGCCGTCAATGTGGCTTGCACTGTCCGGCCGGTATAAAGCACATCATCAAATAAAATGACATTCTTTCCATCTACTAAAAACTCCATATCCGTCACACTTGCCTTGAGTGGTTTGTTCCGAATTCGGAAATCATCTCGATAAAAAGTGATGTCCAATTTACCATATTCAATTTCGGATATATTAAGGATGGAAAGTAATCTTTGATGGATTCGATCAGAAACTAAAGAACCTCTAGGCTGAATACCTATAAAGCAGGTATTATCAAAAAAATCATAATTTTCAATCAATTGGTGGCATAGACGGTCTATTGTCAGCGCAAATCGTTCTTTATTTAATATGACTCGTCCTTTACTCATTGGGCACAAAGGTAATAATGCAATTAAGAATCAAAAATCAAGATCAATGATTTTTTTTCCACAATAAATTAAACCCATTCGCTGTTTATTGGTCTCTCTTATCATAAGGGAGTAGGAAATAAATAACCTACCCATTTTACTTGCTCTTTTTCCTTCCTTTTTCGTTAAAAATACTCGCCATACCTACTGGGTATGTCTGCGTTTTTTGCCTCGACTGAAGAAAAAATAGCTTTGCAAAATTTTGGATACTTTATTTATTTCTGGCTCCCTAATCAAAAAAAATAGTCGAAAAAATGAAAAGTGGTTACCAACTTAAATCTTAAACATTAATTACCTCAAGCGCCAAACCCTTACTTTTTAAATTAAATCAATTTCTAAAAACAGCTAATTTGGTTTGACACCAACTACAGGGATTCCTTTGCCTAAAAGGAATTTCTAACAAACCATCTGGCTATTTTTCAAAATTAAATGACTATGAAAACTTGCAATTTCGCTTTCGGAATGATGCTAATCTTTGGAATCTTATTGACCGCTTGTAATAAAGAGAATCCTAGCCCAGATGCTTTAGAAGATTTAGTTACTAGTGAAGATTTGACGACTGCCTACAATTTGATACAAGACACAGAAGATCAGGTAGATGAGTTAATTGAAACACGCGGAGCAGACAATTGTCCAATTGTAATCGTAGTTCCAGATGATGGTTCTTTCCCTCGAACAGTGACCATTGATTATGGAATCGAGGGTTGTGAAGGACCCAATGGTCGGATTAGAAAAGGTCAATTGGTTATCGAGCAATCAGACGCTTTAATCAATGAAAATGCTATAAGAAGGGTAAAACCTGTAAACTTTTCGATTGATGATGTTCAAATTGCTGGTTTAAAAACATTGACGAATCAAGGAACAGATAACAATAATAATGTAACCTTCAATCGTCTAGCCAATGTCACCTTAACTTTTCCCAATGGAAAATCTTCTACATGGGATGGCGATCATACTTTAACCCAAACAGCAGGAGGAACAACTATCTCGCTTTTAGATAATGAATATCAAATTACTGGAAATTCAAGTGGTATCAATAGAAACGGGACTCCTTATGCTGTGGATATTATTGAGCCATTAGTCAAAGAAAAATTATGCCCTTGGGTCATTTCTGGCGTTACCGAAATCACAGTCAATGAAAATCTCCGATCGATCGACTATGGAGATGGTGTTTGTGATAGAAAAGCAACCGTAACTTTACAGAATGGAATAACAAGGGATATACTGATTTGGCGCTGGTGGTAAGGAAATCTAGTAAGTGGTAGGCTGTTACGACCTACCACTTACTCCTCTTTGGTTATTGAACATACAATCTTTGAGAAGGCAAAATAATCTCCCCTTTACTCAAATTATTCAATGACATTAAATGATCTACACTCGTATTAAAGGCTTTTGCGATACTAAATAACGTATCCTTCTCACGAACCACATACACCTTTGTTCCTTCTGGTGCTGATTCTGATACTCCTTTTGAAGCGTAACCACTGACAATTCGACTAGTATCATCATACGGTTGAGGTCTTTTTTCAGTAGCGGTTGTTCTTTCCGGGCAAACGCAATCGGAGGTTCTAAGTATTTGACCAGGATAAATATCTTCGGTTGCACCCAATCCATTCATCCATCTAAAACGGTCTTCGGTGTAACCGTATTCAACTGCTAAAGAACGAAGCGACTCCCCTGATTTTACGCGGTGATGATCTTGAGATTCTTTATATTTTTCTGTTGAAGCCTCAGTTTGAGAAGGAGTCGTATTAGTGGTACTTTTTGATTGATTGTCCGTTTCCCTGTTTACTGCGATTGAAGTAGCTACTTTCAATTCTTGACAAGGACTAATAACTGAATTTTGCAAGCTATTCCAGCTTTGAACCTGACCAACTGACACACCATATTGGCGGGCAATACTGTATAGCGTCTGTCCCTTTTCTACAATGTGAATGCCTTCAACTATTGACTTTCCACAAGGTCCCATTTTTTGAACAGCATCCTTGTTTTTTGAAGGTGAAGTGTTAATATTTTTTCTTGGATCTTTTAAGTCTGCAGAATAAAATCCACCATTATCTTTAGCAACAGATTCCTTTTTATCTATAATCGCCGCTTGTAATTCTGTACACTTATCGCTCAAGTATTGGTTATAATCTAAATGGTTGATTTTATCCAATTTTAAGATATTGACTCGTTCTCCACCCCGAACAGAAGTAATAGAACGTTTTTCAACAATCCCGATTTCAGGAAGGATCGTCATTTCTTTATAGCTCTTTGCGTCAAAACCTTTGGATTTTCGGATAATATAACCTTTAGTGCATTGTTGGGTAATAGTGCCTTCCAAATAAACATCCATATTAGAATTTGGCAGTGCAATATCAATACCCGAAACCAAGTTTTTGCTGTTAAATACAAAATCTGCATCTTTTGAAGTCACCTCAATAGACTTATTCATAGTCTCATAGAATAATGCTTTTTTTACCGTTGTCAAATTATAGTGCGTATCCGTGGCTCGAACGATGAAAACCTTGGTTTCGTTATTATTAATCTTTTGAACCAATCGTTTAGTAAAAGTAAAAGAACCACAATTCCTCAATCCGTTTGGCTTTGATTTTGTCCATTTTGCATTCTCTTTTTCTACTTCTAAAACGGCAACTTTACCATTATTTGATTTAGCCGTATAGGATACATACAGATCCCCTTCCGTATTGCCATTTATCAAGTATTCATACCTTTCTATACAGTCCTCATCCACTTGTATATATATAGTTTCGGCACTTGAAATTGTCAAATTGAAGGAGATTATTGCTAAGAGAAAAACAAACCGTAAACGATTCATAATGACTAATTTTTTATGAAATAAATAGACGCTAGCGAAAATTAAACCTTGAATATTGAAAGCAACAAATAAGCGAGACTACTCAGTATTCAAAATTTCAGCCGATTTTTGGAAGAGGGTTTAGAACCTGAAAGGTAAATATTTTACGTGATTATATCAATTTATAGGTGATAAGAGGTGATTTTGTTTGCCAAATAGTCACATATGATTTTTATGTAATTTTAAATTTAGGGAGTAGGAAACAAATAACCTACTCATTTCACTTGCTCTTTTTCCCTCATTTTTCGTTAAAAATACTCAACATACCTATGGGTATGTCTGCGTTTTTTGCCTTTGATGCTATTGCATCAAGCAAACCCAGTAAAGAAAAAATAGCTATGTAAAATTTGGGTACCTTATTTATCCCCTACTCCCTAATCCATTAAAAACCAACACTTTACTCATTAAGAATCATAAAATAAGTAAGCGCGCAATATTAAGTTTAGAATAAATTTTTGAATTATTTTTTTCTCTTACAAGGCAAAAAACGCAGTCATAGCCGTCGCTCTGGCGAGTATTTTTAACGCAAAGAGTGGAAAAAAGAAACTAAAATTTGCTTCAGATAATATTGCTCTCTTACTTAAGTGCTTGGACAGAATTAAATGCCGTATTGCGCGCCGTCGCCTACGCCTAAGCGCGCTAAGGAGGGTTGGAGGGCAGTCGAATTTAGAAAATGAGTGCATATCCATAGACGGTCAATTTCACGCCTCGTCTGAAATCAGAAACCCGACCCTAAACTGTATCGTTTATTTATACGCAAGCCCTAAGTCCAATCTATTCCTTTTTTCAATAATTGTAGTGTTTTTTCCTCTCTGCTTCCTGGCTTTGTTTGGTGGTCATAAACCCATTGGACAGTCGGTGGAAGACTCATTAAAATGGACTCTGTACGACCATCCGTATCCAATCCAAACTTAGTCCCTTTATCCCAAACTAAATTGAACTCAACATAACGCCCTCGCCTTAGGTATTGCCATTTTTTTTCTTCTTCCCCAAATTCTAGATTTTTATTCTTTTTTAGCAAATACGTATATATGGGACAAAACGCTTCGCCTACATCCTTTACAAAATCAAATCTTTGTTCTTTTGAAAAACCATCCTGACCACTTAATCTATCAAAAAATATCCCCCCTACTCCACGTGTTTCTTTTCGATGTCGAACATAAAAATAATCGTCCGCCCATGTCTTAAACTTTGGGAAATAATCTTTATGGTGTTGATCACAAACTGATTTTAAATGTCGATGAAAAAACTGAGCGTCTTCCTCAACTACATAATGAGGCGTCAAATCAATCCCTCCTCCAAACCACCAAGTTTGTGGTTCATCATTCTTAGTCTCCACTTCAAAATACCGAACGTTCATATGAATAATCGGCACCATTGGGCTCTTTGGATGTAAAACAATAGAAACGCCGGTAGCGTAAAAGTTTCCTTCCTCCAAGTTCAAGGCTTTCGCAATTTTTTCCGGCAATGCCCCTTGTACAGCAGAAAAATTCACCCCTCCTTTTTCTATATGCTGCCCTTCAATTATCCTCGTTCGACCACCGCCGCCGCCGTCCCGCTCCCAAAGGTCTTGTCTAAATTTACCCTTGCCATCTGCTGCTTCGATTTTTTGGCAAATATCATCTTGAAGGATCTTAAAAAAATCTGTGATTTGTTGTTTCATAAACTGTTTTATGAGAAGTTAGGAAGTTGATTATGAATTCTTTAGCCGTTACCTAACGCTTTAGCGACTGCCTCGACTACCTTTTTTGTATTGCCTACAAAAATTTCCTCCCCTATTAAAAAAACGGGTCGTTTTAAGAATGTATATTCTTCCAGAATGTAATTTTTATAATCTTTTTCACTCAAATCCTTATTTTTCAAATCCCAGGCTTTGTATTTCATGGCTCTCCGACTAAAAAGAGATTCATAAGAACCTGATTTTTCTTTCATCTCTTCGAGTTGTTCAGGCGTTATTTTCTCTTCTTTAATATTTTGTTTTTCAAAGTCTTCTAGACCGCCCAATTCTTTGATTATTCTTTGACAGGTACTACAACTAGCTAAATGATAAATTTTTTTCATACTTCTTTTTTAACGTCAAAGTTCACAAAGAATTGAAATCATGCTAGCAATTTGGTAAACCTTTGCAAAAAAATGACATTTTTGCAGTAAATCACCTTATTCGTCATTTGTGTGTTTATTCAATTTAAATCGACAACCAATAATGCAATTTCCTGATTCTGAATTAATTATCAACCTCAACGGAAGTATCTATCATTTAAATTTATTGCCAGAACAAATTGCCAATACTATTTTTTTAGTAGGGGATCCGGATCGGGTTCCAAAAGTCTCAAAGCATTTTGATCATATTGAACATAAAGTTCAAAAAAGAGAATTTGTAACCCACACTGGTACATTAGATGGAAAAAGATTGACCGTTATATCTACTGGAATTAGCACAGACAATATTGATATAGTAATGAATGAATTGGATGCACTAGCCAATATTGACCTAAAGACAAGAGAAGAAAAAATAAAAAAAACTAGTTTGGATATTATCCGAATTGGCACCTCTGGAAGTCTTCAAAAGGAGGTTCCTGTAGATAGCTTTTTAGCCTCTAGTTTTGGTTTAGGATTAGACAATCTTCTGCATTTTTATGCCTATGAAAAATCGCAAAGAGAAGTCGAAATTGAACAACAATTTATAGATTTAGCAAAAGAAGAAACATCCATGATGATAGCTCCCTATGCTTGTCAAGGAGATATGGAGTTGATCAAAAAAATTGGCGCTAATATGCATCAAGGGATCACTTTGACAGCTGCTGGTTTTTATGCACCTCAAGGTCGTCAATTAAGACCTAAAGCGGTCTTAGCGGTCGATTTTTTCCGTAAAGCAAGTCACTGGAACTTTGGAGATTTGAAATTGACTAATCTAGAAATGGAAACAGCTGCAATTTATGGTTTAGCTAACATATTAGGTCATAGAGCCTTATCTTGCAACGCTATTTTAGCTAATCGTGCCACTAATGAATTCAGTAAAAACCCTAAGAAAACTGTCGAGATATTAATCGAAAAAGTTTTAGAAAAAACAATCTATAGTTGATCGTTAAAATTTAAAAATGAACCTACAGGAATTATTAGATTTTTCTCTATTTGATCTTGGTAAATCGGGAACCTTAACCATAAGAAATATCCTAATTGCCATAACCATTTTAATTATTGGTTGGTTATTGGCTTGGTTTATCAATAAGGTTTTATTAGCTCGATTTTTTCAACGAAAAAAGATTGATATTGGACGTCAATTTACCCTTAAGAGACTGGTTCTTTATCTTGTTTATACTGGGGCAATTTTAACGGCCTTACAATCTTTAGGTATCTCTCTTTCGGTACTATGGGCAGGTTCTGCAGCCTTTTTAGTTGGTATTGGATTGGGACTTCAAGACACTTTTAAAGATTTCGTTTCTGGACTCATTTTATTATTTGAAGGAACAGTCGAAGTTGGGGACATTATTCAAACGGAAGGATTGGTAGCGGTGGTAAAAAGTATCGGAATTCGAACCTCCCTGGTAGAAACAAGAGATGAAATTTCGATAATCATCCCTAACTCTCAATTAGTTGCGGAGAAGGTGACCAACTGGAGCCATTTAAGAACGCCCTCCCGATTTCAAGTAAACGTGGGGGTAGCCTATAGTTCAGATGTTCAATTAGTCGAAAAATTACTTCTAGAAGCCGCTAACAAACATCCTTCGATTCTAAAAAAACCTATTCCGTTTATTGAATTTAAAGATTTTGGTAACTCCTCGCTTGATTTTACGGTTCATTATTTTAGTAATGCCTTTTTACAAAGTGAAATAATCAAAAGTGATTTACGATTCCATATTAATAAGGTTTTTCGAGAACATGAGATCGAAATCCCCTTTCCTCAAAGAGATCTTTGGGTACGCAATCCTAAAGACTTGAAATCATAAAATTGATCAATTCGAATAATTCATCTAAGTGAATTCCATTACTAAATAATAAATTATAATCGGTAGTTTCATGTATTTTGAAGCTACTGCTCTCTTTTTATCAGTATTTACTTTCATATGTATTGCTTTCGGTAATACTTTTATTAATATTGAATCAAGAATACATTTGATTTCCCCCTAAATACGAATTTAGTAGACTAACCTATCCGTTAGTTTCAATACAATTTTAACAAAATTATTCTCCTTTTCAACGTACTATTTTATTCCAATCGATGGAATAAGACTTTGTCTATTAGTGTTCCCCCTCCTCGAAAAATTCGCTTCCCATCTGGAGTCTCAGATGGCTAAGTTATGTATGAAAGACACTCAAACTCAAATAATAAAAAGCTAGTTAATTAACGATCAAACAATTTAAAAATGAACAAACAATACGTATTAAAATCTTTTTATTTCGGATTGCTTTGTAGCCTAGGTTTGCTACTTTCAAATCCTGTAAACGCATTAACTATTTTTAATGGCAATATTGACAACGATTGGTTCAATGAATTGAACTGGTCAAATGGGGACCTTCATCTGGCAATGATGCTCAAATCAGTTCAGGATATAACCCTGAGATCAATAAACCATTGACCATTGATTTTACTATAATCATTTATGGAGGATCGATTACCATTCAATCTTCAGTGACAAATCAAGGAACCATCAATAACTACTCTTCTGATGGAGGTATCAATTTAACTGCCTCTGGAAGCATCATGAACCAGGGCATTTTTCGAAATTGGGCGGGATTATCTATTCCCGATGGGGCTACTTATACGGAAAGTGAGGGTGGAGACTTCCAACCAAATGGCAATAGCAACATTACCAATGAGGGTATTATGGATATCTTTGGGACTTTCCCATTGAATGGTACCTTAACAAATAATGGTACTCTATTAATCATTGGAGATGTTCAGAATCAAGGAACCATTCAAAATAATGGTACACTTCAACTAAATGGAGGAGAATTACAAAATACGCATGGAGGCTCTTCATTAACAAATGCGCTTAATGCTGATTTCATTGTTAAACCTGGAGCCTTATTCACCAATTTTGGAACCACTACAAATGAGGGAACTATCACCAATAATGGCGATATTAATAATGTCAAACATATCATTAATAATGGTTTATTTAATAACAATAATGGAGGAGTTTTAACCTCTTCTTTTTCAGTTGTTAATAATGGAACTTTCAATAATAATAACCTAGGAACAGTAAACAACAACTTTACTGACTTTGATAATTATGGAGTGTTTAATAATAGTTTTCAATTTAATAATACAGGGAATCTCAATCATTTAGATGGTACTTTCAGTAATAATATTTTAGCAGTAATTGACAACAAACTAGGGAGTGAAATACGCATCTATGCAACATTAATTAACATTGGGACAATTGATAGTGAAGGTGATATTATCATCAAAGACATGGGTTCTCTTACCAATGAAAATTTACTTTTTGCTCAAACAAATGGGACTATTCAAAATTTTGGAGAATTCATCAACAATAACACCATTCAAAATTTTGATATTGTAATAAACCATCCAGGTGGAAATTTTCAAAATCCAGGAACCATCACGATTCAAAATGGTAATGTAACCAATAATGGAGATTTTTATAATATTGGTCGCTTAACGAATAACCTTGAATTAGTCAATAACCAAAATTTATACAATCCTGGGACGATTGAAAATGGTGTTCGTATCTTTAATAATGGATTTTTTGATAATACAGGCTACTTACTAAATATAGGTGACTTTGATAATAATGTCACTGGTAATTTCCACAATAATGGTGCGATAGACAATAGTAATGGTGGAATTATTACCAACTATGGAGAATTTAATAATGACAATGAGATTTTTAACCTCGGATGTTCTTCATTTATCAATGGTTCTTCAGGGATTATCAATAATACAAGTTGGATTACTAACAAATCCATTTTCTGGAACTATGGCGTAATCAATGGAAATCAGGTAATGAATATGTTTGGTGGGATTGTTACAACTGACGGAACTTCTACAGAAACTTGCGAGAGTATAACTGCTAATTTGGATGGCGATGGAGTAACCTTGATTTTGGGTACTTCCATTGCAGTTTCCCAATTTGATACTTGTAGCACTTTGATTTTTTCAGTTAATGACACTGACCAAATTTCTTTCACCTGTGTAGATAAAGGATCCAATATTGTTACTCTATCAATTGAAGATAGAAAAGGAAATGTTGTTACTTGTTCTTCAACTGTAACTATTATTGATGATCAGGCTCCAATTATTGAAAATTGTCCTTCTGAAGTAGTTGTAGTCACTGCAGAAACATCTGCTGCTTCCGAATGGGCACTTCCAACAGCAACAGACAATTGTGATATCCCTACGCTGGTTTCTACTCATAACCCAGGTGATATTTTTCCGTTGGGTCAAACGATCGTTACTTATACAGCTTCTGATACTGAAAATAATATCGTTATTTGTGACTTCCCAGTTACTGTAATTAAAGATGGTGACTGTACGGACATAAAAACTATTAGGAGAGTTGCTAGTACTAATGATAATTGTGGACAATGGTGTAATGGTTCCTATACCTATACTACTGGTCCAGGTGAATGTTATGATGCTGCTGATAATTTATTATTCATTGAATATAGAGATGGAACTGCGCTATTGACTGGAGATTTAGTGAGTGGTAATCAAAAAGCTTCAGTTTATGTAGAATTCACTGGTTATTCAGCAACGGCTCCAGTAAATAGTCCAAAATATGGTTTATGTGTCAATAGTGGAGCGACTGATTGGCAATACTACCAAGAATTTAATGGTTGGGTTACCTATAGCGATTGCTCCGTTTTAGATATTTCTAGATTAGGACCTGCTTTCCAATTTGGAACTGGCGCCAACTTACAAGAGCCAAATCAATTGGGAGGTGCAGCTTGGTTCGAATACGGCGGCGTTCACGAAGGAGATTTTAATTTCCGTCTAAGTGCACCTATAGAATGCCAAAGAAGTATTTATGTGGAAGCTGAATGTGCAGAAATAGGATCACGGTGGATAGTTCAGGATGATGCAAATGCTTCTAATGGTCAATACCTATTGCCTCCAGGAGGAACTAGTTATGATATTCCTCCAACCAATCCTGATGATATTGTAAAATTCAAAGTAGGCGTTACACAAGCAGGAAAATACAGGATCTATGCTCGTTCATTAGCGGCTAATGGCGCTAGCGATTCCTACTGGGTGCGTGTCAATAATGAAAATTGGGTAAAATGGAATAAGGTAAATGCACCTAATCAAGGTAATTCTTATGAATGGGATCAAGTAGGATTATACACCCATTGCGCTCAAGATTTACCAATGACTTTTGATATGGTCGCTGGGTCTAACTCCATTGAAATTTCTTGGAGAGAGCCTAATATTCGTTTAGATAAATTGTATGTAACCTTAGTTGGTAAAAAGCCTTCTGGCATGGGTGATGCCGTCGATTGTGATGGATCTGTCGATCCGCCTACTGATCCAGAACCTTGTAATATTGATGTATTATTTGTTGTTGGACACACCAATTTAAACTCTGGTGATGCAGCAATCAAAGCTCGTTTAATTGCCAATGGATATAATGTAACTGTAGTAGATGATTGGGATTCACAAACTTCTGATGCGACAGGAAAAGGTGTAGTCATCATTTCTTCAACTGTCAACTCTGGTGAAGTAAATACTAAATTCCGTGATGTAAATGTTCCAGTGATTACTTGGGAAGGTTGGTTGATGGACGATATGAAAATGACAGGTTCTGCTTCTGGCACCGATTATGGAACTCATGTTGATCATGATCTAGATATCTCAGATGCTAGTCATCCAATTGCAGCAGGACTCAGTGGAGAAATCGATATTTACACTGCCAACGACGAATTAAACTTTGGAAAACCAAGCGCAAATGCAGCAATGATTGCACATGTAGATGATCACCCAGCTTGGCCAGTTCTTTTCGCCTATGAGTCAGGTGCAAGTATGAAGGGATTAATTGCTCCTGCAAGAAGAGTCGGGTTCTTTTTGAGAGACAATGGTGCTAGCCGATTTACCGATGAAGGTTGGAAGTTATTTGATGCGACGGTGGTTTGGGCAATCGGTGAATGTGGTGGAGAGGTTGATCCACCTGTAGTTTGCAACCAAAACGTATTATTTGTTGCTGGTTCTTCGACGCCTCACGCTGGAGACTTAGCGGTAAAAGCAAGGCTTATATCATTAGGTTATAATGTGACTTTAGTGAACGATGATTATTGTTCAACTTCGGACTCAGAAGGTATGGGCTTAGTTTATATTAGTTCATCAGTTAATTCTACAAAAGTAGGACGTAAATTTAGAGATATTCAAATTCCAGTTGTAACTAGTGAAGCTTGGCTTTATGATGACATGAAAATGACGGGTACTGGTAGTGGCACAAATTATGGTGATTTTTCTTATACATCAAGAATGGCAATTGGTGATTCAAATCATCCAATCGTACAAGGTGTAACAGGTGAAATCCAAGTATTAGACTCTCCTAAAAAAGTCTCTTGGGGTAATCCAAGTAATGCTGCCTCCCGAATCGGATATGTGCCTACTGAACCAGGCTGTGCTATGCTATTTACTTATGAAAAAGGTGCAAATATGGTAGGTATGACAGCACCTGAAAGAAGAGTTGGAATTTTCTTAAGGAATTCAAACACCATGAATGCTTTAAGCAAAACAGGATGGTTGCTTTTCGATGCAACGATTCAGTGGGCGACTGGTTGTGATGGTAGTAAAAACAATATAGAAATAGAATTTAATGAGGTTTTAGAATTAGAAGCCTTCCGAAACGAGCGTGAAGTACAAATAATTTGGAAGAACAATACTGCCTTTAAGAACGACATTTTCGTTCTTGAAAGATCAACAGATGGTTTATTTTATCATGCAATTGGCGAATACTACGCTTTTATCGAAGAAAACAAAACGATGCGTGCTTTTCAAGATTTAGATGCCCAACCAGAAATAGGTAAAAACTATTACCGCATAAAAATTGAACATTTAGATAGAACCTTATCTTATTCGAATGTTCAAGTGATTGAATTTCAAGAGCTTGGTGACTTTACTTTGTTTCCTAATCCAGCGAGCCAATACACAAAGGTGAATCTTGAAAATATGGACGGTCAATCTGTTTCTATCCAATTATTTGATCTCACAGGTCATTTAATCCAAAAGGTTGATATTGAGGAAGTAACGGATTTAGATTATCGATTGGATTTGTCAGAAGTAAGAGATGGACACTATATGGTAGCCGTTTTTGCAAATGGCAGAAAACCGGTGACTAAAAAGCTTTTTGTAGGAAAATAACCGGTAATTGGCTATTTATTTTACTAACTGAAAAACGTTTTTAAACCTTGGAATCATTCCAACTAAAAAACCGTCTTCCTTTGGGAGGGCGGTTTTTCTGTTTTGGGTAAATACTAACAATAACTTCAGGAATCACCCTAGAAATACGCATCAATTCAACAAAATCATCTCAATAATTGAGTGAAATCACCATTTAAAAAAATTACAAGTAGGAAATTGGGGGATAATTCATAATTAAGGTATTAGGGAATGAATAACCTACCCATTTTACCTGCTCTTTTGCCTTCATTTTTCGTTAAAAATACTCGCCATACCTTTGGGTATGTCTGTGTTTTTTGCCTCAACTGAAGAAAAATTAGCTGTGCAAAATTTAGGTATCTTATTTATTCCCTGCTCCCTAAAATCCTCATTTCATGCATTATCTCCGCTCAACCAAAACAGCTTTTACCTTTCTCATCTCCCTAATTTTCTTCTTTTTCATATCTGGAATCTATGCTCAAAAACCAACTTTAAAAGAGAAGGTGATTAGCAATTCAGATAAATATTTACCCTATGGAATGGATCTAAAAAAATACGATTGGAGCGATAAAGAAATGAATTTACTTTTGGAAGAAGTGGAGAAATACCGCATCAGTAGAAAGAAGCTATTGGTAGCAGGAGGAATTGGAATAGGACTCGGTGTACTTACACATTTTTATAATATGGATTCCAACCTTGGCAATTGCAACTCCTATTTTCTAGGGTATGATAAATGCAAAGACACTAAAAAACTATATTAACAAACTCAAATACTTGCCATTTCAGAAATTGCTATTGGCAGTGGACTTTTGATTGGAGCAAAATACAAACGAAGAAAGCAGGATGAAATAACGATCCGAGCGATTAAAAGGTATAGAAAACTAGGATTTATGGAATAAAGTGTATTAAGGGACTTCGAAAATAATAATCAACGCATTTCGCTTGTCTTTTTTTCATTTCTCCTCGTTAAAATTTTTGACCATAGCGCTGCTATGGAACGGCAAAAGAATAAATTCAGAATTTTAGCTGATTCTTTTTCTCTTATTCTTCGATTAAGAAAAAATTCCTAAGTCAAATTTACGAAGTTTATTAATTGCGAAATCCCTAACCTGGCGAAGCCAGTATCATAAAGACTATTTTTTGTCAATTTCTTCTTTGTCTTGATACAAAGAAGCAAAAATCAAGGCTGTGGATATTTCGGCTAAAATTTACTTATCAGGGCGCAGACGACCCAAATGCTCGCA
>JANSWP010000168.1 GCA_024743405.1 Bacteroidota bacterium | reverse complement strand
GATGCAAACAATCGGAAACAAGCAAATAGACATACAGGCAGACCGACAAACACATTTCGAACGCGCAAACGCAACCAAACACACATAAAGGAGCAATAACCAAAACCTTCTTCAGCCATTTGAGCAGTCATATCCAATACTCTTGAATGTTGCTCCGGATGACCTTGCGGCAAAGAATTTAAGTGGTTGATTTTGGCAGAAGTAAACAAGGCTGCCGAAGAATTTTTACAAGTGGCAACACATGCTCCGCAACCAATACAAGCTGCAGCATCCATAGCCTTGTCTGAAACGTCTTTTCCAATTAGTATGGAATTGGCTTCTGGCGCAGTTCCGGTTTTTGCGCTAATGTACGCACCTTGTTCAATAATTCTATCGAAAGCAGACCGATCAACGATTAGATCTTTGATTATAGGAAAAGCCTTTGCTCTCCAAGGTTCTACTACAATCGTTTCTCCATCTTGAAAACTTCGCATGTGCAATTGGCAAGTCGTCATATTTTGATGTGGTCCATGTGCTCTACCATTAATAAAAATTCCACATTGCCCACAGATACCCTCTCGACAATCGTACTCGAAAGCAATAACTTTTTCATTTTTTAGAACCAATATTTCATTCAAATGGTCAAGTGCTTCCAAAAAAGACATATCCTCTGTGAGATCTTTTACTTCATAATTTTTGAATTCTCCTTTTTCATTTGGGCTTACTTGTCTCCATATTCGAAATGTAATTTTCATAATTAACTATTTATAACTTCTTATTGATGGTTGAACAAATTCAAAGGTCAATTCCTCTTTGTGTAGCTTAAATTCTCCGTCCATAAATTCCCATGCCGAAACATAAGAATAGTTTTCATCCATTCGAAGGGCTTCGCCATCTTCAGTTTGAAATTCTTCACGAAAATGTGCACCACAAGATTCATTGCGTTGGAGGGCATCAGTACACATTAAAATTCCCAATTCAATAAAATCAGCTAATCTTAGTGCTTTCTCCAATTCGGTATTCATTTCATTAGCATGCCCAGTTACTTTTACATCGCTCCAAAATTCCTCACGAATTGTTTTAATTTGTTGAATGGCTTTTTCCAATCCTTTTTTATTTCGGCTCATCGCGCATTCCTGCCACATCACTTTTCCGAGTTCTCTATGAAAATGGTCAACCGTTTTCGTGCCATTGATACTCAGAACACGATTGATATTTTCCATCACTTCTTTTTCTGCCTTTGCAAATTCAGGATGCTCAGTGGACACCTGTTCATTTTTCAATTCCGAAGCAAGGTAATTATTGATGGTGTTTGGCAAAATAAAATAACCATCAACACTTGCTTGTAATAATGAATTTGCACCGAGTCGATTGGCTCCATGGTCAGAAAAATTGCACTCTCCAATGGCATATAAACCTTCAATAGTTGTCATCAATTCGTAATCCACCCATAGCCCTCCCATAGAAAAATGAGCTGCAGGAGAAATTTGCATAGGTTCTTGGTAAGCATCCACGCCTGTAATTTTTTTATACATTTTGAAAAGATTACCATATCTATCCTTGATGGTCTCTACTCCGAATTTTTCAATTGCATTCTTAAAATCAAGATAGACTGCATTCTTAAGTTTGCCAATTCCAAAGCCTGCATCAATCCGTTCTTTTGCAGCTCTGGAAGCAATGTCCCGAGGAGCTAAATTTCCAAAACTAGGATAGCGCCTCTCCAAATAATAATCTCTTTCGTCTTCGGGAATATCATTTGCTTTTCGAGTATCCTCTCTTATCTTAGGAACCCAAATTCGTCCATCATTCCTTAAAGACTCAGACATCAAAGTAAGTTTAGATTGCGCTTCACTTGATTGCGGAAGAGCAGTAGGATGGATTTGTGTAAAACTAGGCGCTGCAAAAAGAGCACCTCTTTTATGAGCTCTCCACAAAGCACTTCCGTTGCATCCAATAGCTAAAGTTGATAATCTAAACACCCTCGAATATCCACCAGTAGCTAAGACAACTGCATCGGCAGCAAAGCGTTTGATTGCTCCACTAACCAAATCTCTTGCGATGATTCCTTTTGCTTTTCCATCAACGACCACGAGGTCTAACATTTCTGTTCTTGGAAACATAGTTACCTTTTTGGTGCGTACCATTTTGTATAATTGCGAATAAGCCGCCAATAATAACTGTTGCCCTGTTTGACCTCTTGCATAAAATGTTCTTTGCACTTGAACGCCACCAAAACTTCGGTTCACCAAAACGCCTCCATACTCTCTTGCAAAAGGAACGCCTTGTTGTGTGAAATGGTCAATTAAGGGCGCTGAAAGTTCTGCCAAGCGATAAGTATTGGCTTCTCTCGACCGGAAATCACCGCCTTTGAGTGTATCATAAAACATTCGCCAAACACTATCCCCATCATGTTGATAATTTTTAGCAGCATTGATTCCTCCTTGTGCTGCCACTGAGTGAGCCCGTCGGGCAGAATCTTGATAACAGAAACATTGCACATCATATCCTAATTCCGCGAGAGTAGCCGCAGCACCTGCGCCAGAAAGCCCCGTCCCAACTACAATCACATGGAGCTTTTTCTTGTTGGCAGGGTTAATCAGTTCGCTGTTTATCTGATAATTTCGCCACTTTTCTTCCAGATTTCCTTCTGGGATTTTTGCATCTAAACTCATACTTTTTCTTATTTGAAGTAAACGATAAATGGAATTATTCCAAACAAAATGGAAACAATAAGCGCATAAATCAACGCTGCTTTTGATATAAATTTCAACCCTGTCTTATGGTAAAAACCAAGCGTTTTAAAAGCACTTTTCAATCCATGATGGAGGTGGAATCCTAATGGAATCATCAGCAAAGAATAAAAAATAACATAATAAATATTGTGAAATAAACTACTTGTTACTTTGTAAACGTCTTTATTACCATAACTATCGACTCCGACACCTTCTCCCATTCCAAGTTTTATTCTTGCCCAAAAATTAGCCAAATGAACGACTATAAAAAGCAGAATAAGTACTCCAATCAATCCCATGTTTTGCGAAGCCCATGAACTATTTTCTTTGGTATGATTGACGGCATATTTATCAGGCTTGGCTTTTCTATTTCGAAGGGTTACTAACAAGGCGTAAATGACATGTAAAATGATAGACAAGTATAATGCATAAGCAACAATCTTAATCAGTGGATTTTCACGTAATAATGTTGAGTAGGAATTATACATTTCCTTAGCCATTTCTTCTGGTAAAAGCAAAATGCAATTAGCCGAAAGATGAACGATTAAAAACAGGCAAAGAAATAAGCCTGTCGCTGCAATCATGCTTTTTCTAAAAAATAAATTCATAATGTTCCTATCATTTTATAATCGAAAAAAAATCAATATACCAGTTTAATTAGTGATATGGGAATTTTTAATTTTCAGCCTTATGATATTTTGACCTTGTCCATACAATCTATCTTTTCATTACCTATTATTTGTAGGTGCAGCAATCAAAATTCCAATTATAACAACTAGAATCTCTCCAATGGCATATAAAAGATAATTACTGAACTTGTTTTTAATGAGTAGTCTAAGTCTAATTTTTCTTTAGAATTTTACCCTTGATTATTAAGTACAGGCTTTCTTGGTCATAATGGAGGTTTACGTTGTGGTCCGGTACTGTTTGTTTTAACACCGACCCTTAGCAACAAAACTAGTTTTGGCGGCAAGAGTTGGTGTTAAAACACATTTTCACTTGCCTTGAGTGTGTGCCTTGAATGGGCATAGCAGATGACCACTTCGAGTTATGTGTAAATATAACAAGAAAAGGACATTTTATACTTTTTTAGGAAGTACTCTAGGGAGATGAAAGTTCTCCTGTTTCAGAAAGTAGGTGACAGCGATTAGCAAGCAGCTGATACCTTGGCTTACGGGAGTAAATAGCGATGGCAAAAATGGGGTGACCAAAAGTCTGAAGTAAGCGGGACTATGAACGCAGTGAAGTCGAAGACCAGATGTGTGGAGCACATCTGACGGAGAGAACCGCTAGCGGATGGGAAGCTTGGAATGCACGAATAGTTGAATTTCAGAAAAGGTATGGGATACCT
>JANSWP010000114.1 GCA_024743405.1 Bacteroidota bacterium | reverse complement strand
GAATGTTTCGGTGTAGGCTGTGTTAATGGGGATTGTGACCCTCAAACTGAAACCTGCAATTGTTATCCAAATTATTATGGAGAAGGCTGCGATATATTATGTGTAAATGGAGAATTTGCAAATGGAAATTGTAATTGTGCCGACGGTTACGAAGGCATTGCATGTGAAACTGAAAGTAGATGTCGTTTAATAGGTTGGTGGGGTTGCAATCAATGGACAATAGATGGCTCACCAACTCCTGGGTTTTTACCAGCTAGTATAAAGTTTGAAGAAGGTAATAAGATATCTGAAGTTAAACTTTTTCCTACAGAAAACAGCAGTGGTTTAATGCTTCTCAGTTCAAGTAATAGAATAATAGGTCAAGTAAAAGAAAATAGGATCACCTTTGAATCTCAACAAATTCCTCAAGGCACAGTTTATGGTTCAGCGAGCTTGGGTGCTAATCGAATTCTTAGTATTGTACTATATCTTTTCAATCCCACTACATCGTTTACAGAGGTAGCTAGAGGAACTTTCACTCTTGCGCGTAATCTCAAGGAATGATATTTGATAAGAGTTTTGGTTTTTTATGATTTTACATGGGTATAGTAAATTAGCAGAAAAGTCTGCTAATGAATATTGTTGAAATTTTTGAAGAATTGTTACCAGTTGAATTTCCTTTTTTCATTGATTTTATCATAAAAAAGGAGGATAAATATTTGGTTAAACTATTAGAATATGCTTTACCAAAATTGCAACGATCAGAAACTAATATAAGATTCAAAGAACCTAGCCCTTGTGCAGATTGGACAGACGAATAAATTGAAAAAGAATTAGAAAGGTTATTAAGTATTTCTATTCCGGTTATTAATTGGACTAGGACTGAGGAATCAACCAAAACTCAAGATCTGATTGAGACAATTTAATAATCCAAGGCTATTAATTTAGTCCGTATTAAAACAAAAAAACTAAAATCCAAACGACAACTAATAAGAAAATCCATTCATAAATCACTGATTTACAAATGGATTTTACTGTAATTTGTAGCGGAGGCAGGAACCTCACTTTTCTTCCTAAACTACTGTAGTTAAAGCGTTTTCAATTCAATATTTTGTCCCTATGGGGCGTATTTTTTTTGTGAGATTATTGGTTTATGTCCATTTGTATTATATATTTACGATATATATATAGATTTACTATTAACCCTGAAGCATGAAACCAAATTCCTTTCTTTTTTCCCTAATTTTTATGGTTTTGGATTGATTTTCTGCTAGGGCTTTAACTGGATATCCGCTATAAAATAGCAGATACAAAGATGTTGTGCGTCATGAAGAGATAGGAAATGAAAATCAAACTAAATCGAGAATACTTTACAGCATTGAAAATAGCAAATTGAATAATTGTTCTAATGAAAAAAATATTGATTACAGGAGGTGCAGGTACAATTGGTGCCCACTTTATTCATAAACACAACACTAAATATGATATTACGGTTGTTGATATTAAAACAGATCATGTTAATTTCCCCAAAAATGTTCGGGTTATAGAAGCTGATCTTTCTGATTATAGTATATGTGTGGATTTAACAAAAGGCATGAATGTAGTTATTCACCTTGCAGGAATTATTGATGAAACGGAAAATGATGATGCTTTAGATATTAATAGTCTGTTGATAAAAAATGTATTTAAGGCGACCGCAATAAATAAATGTGATAGATTGATTTTTGCAAGTAGTGCACAAACAATTGAACATTACCCGAACGACCTTCAAATTGATAAGAATAGACCTGTACGTCCACACAATTTGTATGGTGTTGCCAAATGCTTCGGCGAGGCACTCGCTTCGTATTATGCAGATCAACATGGAATATCCACTATTTGCCTTCGCATAGGAGCGTACTTATTTGTGGAAGATTTCACTGAAATGAATACCCGCGACTTGAGCGCGTATCTTCATCCAGATGATTGTAATCAAATTTTGATTGGTTGCATAGAAACAGAAGGATTGCATTATGAAATTTTGAATTCAATATCAAATAATCGCTATAAAAGATTAGATATTTCTGAAACAATAGAAAAAGTTGGATATCGTCCAAAAGCAGATGCATTTGAGCTATTTAGGTGGAAATCTGAATAGAAGCTGATATCTTTTGTATGACAGTATCAAAACAGATTTAGTCAAAATTTATAAGTATGAAATATTATTTATAGAATAACCTATCTCCACTTTAACTAAACTTCATACCAAGCTTTAAAAGCTTCCTTGTTTCTCCGGGAAATAGGAATTTCTGTGCCATCAGAAAGAACAATTAAATTACTCTTTCCGTAGTAAGTAATATGAACCCTGTTCACCATAAATGACTTGTGGCATCTGAAAAAACCTTTACCTTTTAGTCTTTCTTCCAGATCACTTAACGTTTTTGTGCAGAGGTTTTTCTTATTGTTGGTTAAATGAATATAGCTGTAATTGCGAGCGGCTTCTACGTAGGTAATATCTTTTATGGTCATCCGCAATTCTTTTTCATGGGTCTGCAGTACAAGCGTCTGATCGGCAATATCCTTTGTATTCAAATTAATCAAGGCTTGCTGGACCCTATCAATTAACTTGAATTTTTCAAGGTTGTTTTTGTACCTTTTTATCGCTTGTTTTAGTTCGTTTAATTTTATAGGTTTTACCAGGTAGTCTAAAGCATTGAAGCGGATTGCTTCAATTGCATAATGACTATAGGTGGTTACAAATATTGTTTGAAAACGAATTTCTTTCAGCATGGCGAGCATTTCGAAGCCAGTCATGTCAGTCATCTCAACATCCAGAAAAATAAGATCCGGCTGATGGGCTTTTATTATTTCCAAACCTTCTGTTCCACTGCTTGCCATTGCGAGTAATTCCATCTCCGGAAAATGACGGGTGAGTTTATCCTCCATCAAATCGTGAATAAACAGGTCATCATCTATAACCAGGCATTTTATTTTTTCTTGATTCATTAAAAATTTGATTTTATAATCAAAGCCACCTCCTCCTGGACACCTTCCAGTTTATCAAGAAAATCTTTGACCAATAAATTTAATTGCTCAAAAGGCATGGTTTCATATTCAAATTCAAGACGTCGTACAAAGGTTTCTGTATTACGAATCCCAAAAAACTGAAGCTGGGGACTCATTTGATGTACCGTTTGACGGATCATTTTCCGATCTTTTGCTTCCAGGCTTTGTTGTAGCTTCTCTATACGCTTCGGGATTAACTCCTGAAACCGGTTGAGGTATTTCAACAACCGCCTCTTATCTCCATAGGAGACTTCAATTAAATTTTGCGGATCAATATATTTGGCTTGCCAATTTATTTCCATAGTAAAGAGAATTATTCTGTTGACTTAAATCCCCTCATTGCTCTTCCTCTTCTGCAAGTTAGAAATAATTCCTTAAGCTCTCATCACTTTTGACCCATCGGTTGACCGATCGGTAAATCCTCTTTTCCATTTACCGTTAGGTCAAAATATTTACCTCAGGAAAAAGAGTTTTGGGTTGCAAGCTCATTCGAATCTACATTTGACTTATCGTTGGTAAGCAAAGCCTCGATTTAAAACTCGAGACTAGTTTTCTAAACTCTAATTTTCTTAACTATTAAATACAGTTGAAATGAAAAAGCTCTTTTTTGTTTTCGTTTGCGTTCTTTTTTCATCCTTTATTTTGAATGCACAGGAGAACCTTGCTCTAGGCAAAGTGGCAACACAATCCTCAAATTATGGAGGTTTGGCAAGCAAGGCAGTAGATGGGAATACCGATGGGAATTACAATACCCCCAATAGATCATTAACGCATACTAATAATGATGATGGTGCCTGGTGGCAAGTAGACTTGGGAGCGGTCTATGATATTACAACAATCAAATTGTATAACAGAACGGATTGTTGTGCAGAACGACTGAGCAATTTTACCATTCTCGTTTCAGAATCGGTCTTCACGGACAACTCAGGAGGTACTGCCTTTGCGACTGATGTACCATATTTAGAGAATCCGGTTCGTACTTTTTCAGGGAATAGTCGAGGTCGCTATATCCGTGTTTTTTTAAATGGAACAGATTATTTATCCCTGGCAGAGGTGGAAGTGTATGGGACAAAAGTCAAAACAACCGGGAACATTGCCCTAGGCAAAGTGGCAACACAGTCCTCCAATTATGGAGGTTTGGCAAGCAAGGCAGTAGATGGAAATACTGATGGCAATTACTACAACTTCTCCGTAACACATACCAATAATGATAATGGTGCCTGGTGGCAGGTGGATTTAGGAGCGGTCTATGATATTACAACAATTAAATTGTATAACAGAACTGATTGTTGTGCTGATCGATTGAACAATTTTACGATTCTAGTTTCTGAAACGCCATTCACTGGTAACTCAGGAGGTACTGCCTTTGCAACAAATAAACCTTACGCTACAAATCCGGTTCGTGCTTTTTCCGGAAATAGTCGAGGTCGCTTTGTCCGGATTTTCTTAAACGGTACTGGATACTTGTCTTTAGCTGAGGTGGAGATTTTTGGGCAAGTATATGAAACATATAATGGGACACCTCTTGCCGAAAAAGAATATTGGATGTACAAGTATTGGCCTGATTTAAAGACTAAAAAACTTAAGGATATTTGCCTCCCTGGGACACATAACTCTGGCACATATTATTTAGAACAAGCTATTGCTCCCGGAACTGAACAAATGACAAAAGAGCTATTCAATTTAAATTTAGGGGGATTACGTGAATACATGCAAAAGATGTCTGTTACTCAAGAAAAAAGCATTATAGAACAATTAAATAATGGCATTCGCTATTTGGATTTTCGAATAGAATTTATTTCAGGTGAATTCTATATAACACATGGGCTTAGAGGAAATAAACTATTAGTAATGCTGGAAGATTTAGGTGCTTTTCTAGATGAGAATAAAGTAGAAATCGTGCTTATTAAATTGAATGTGGATATAAGAAATGAATCAGGTAATCTTAATCCTCTTGGTAACTTTATAGATTCAATTATTCCTAATCATTTTACGGATATAGATTCTGAAAACTATAGTAAATTATTGGATTCTACTTTAGACAGCATTGTAAATACAGGAAAAAGAGCTATTTTTATCTATAATGATTTAGAGAGTAATTTTGATGTAGATAAAACAACCAATAACATGGTTTTGGAGAGTGCAACAGATATTACTCAAGAAACTATTACAGATAATTTTATAGAAATCCAGCTTAATCGCCCGGTATCTTCAGATGACTATATATGGGGATTTATTCAAAATACAGGTTGTGCGGATTTTGTAAACTTCATAAATGAAAATGCCATTCAACCACTTCTGGATGCGCTTAAAGAAAAAGGGCTTCCACCATACTTCGGACCTGTTCCAACAAGCTTACATGGACATGCAACAGATTCATACTCTATTATTGGAGATTATTATTCTTGGTTGCGAAACCAACCCAATAAACCGGATCTGATTATTTGTGATTTTTTTACCGAAGATTTTGTTGACCTCGCTATTGCGACCTCATTAGAGCAGGATTATTCAGGGGTGCTAGGTAATTTCAACGACAGGTTTATGATTAAATCCAGGCCTGCTCAGTATCAAGAATGTGCAGAAATGATTTTTGATGAATTGTTGACTAACCCTGCTGGTACTTATAAAAGGTTGATGACAAAGGCGTTTAATTTAAAAACGGTTTCAATACCAGTTCCGGTTAATGGAATAGCAGATAACCTTGATTTAGAAGTTTATGAAAAGTATCGAATAAGTCTTCAATCATTTAAAACAGTAAGTGTTGGAGATGAAGGCAATGAGACCTTAGAAATAATTGGTAAGGTAAGCGTTGAACCAAATAATATGTACAAACAATCCTATGCTAATGAATATCTTTTTGGCGGTTCTGTCAATTGTACAGAGGGTATACCTGTTTATACTCAGGGTGATAAAAACTCCTTCTATCATTTTTATTCTAATACGGTAGACGATGAGGAATATCTGGAATTGGTTCTTCCTTTTTGTAAAGACTTGTTCGTGAAATCTGACAAAATAACTCCAACCACAGGTTTTAACATAAAAATAGAGATGACTGAGTATGATGGACAAAATGGTACGCCAGACCCTTTTGAAGATAAAACAATATCTATAAACCTAATGGATGTAAAAAACGCAGATTTGGCTCCTGATGAACCCTATATTTATCCAGTAATTTTAGATGAAAAAGATTATCCGAGTAACCCTCAAAAAATCGAGGTAGTATTTACCGTCGAGAGATTCAATGAATATAAGGTTGAAATTGATCATTGTCATTCAGGTCTTGATTATGAAGGAACAAGTGGTCAAATCACAGTTGAGTTTTGGTCTGGAAATAAAATGGTTGAATCAAGAATAAAAAATGGTATTGCAGATAATTGTCCAACAGACGATAATATATTTATAGTAAATACTTTGGAGTCTATTACTCATGTAGTTGTAAAAACGAATTCAGGGGATGCTTTCTATATTGATCAACTAAGATTATATAAAAATGGCTCAATCAATGCAAATCATGGTGCGGATAATGGTCAAGGATGGTGTTTAAGTACTGATGCCAATGATGCACATGGGGCATGGAAAGGTAAATTGGCTCAGAGTGTTTGTAGCCCATCTAAGCGTTTTAATTTCAGGTAGCTGACAACCAGCTAATAATTAGAATGATTTTAATAATAAAACCTCGATCTTCCTTTAAAGGAGATCGAGGTTTATTTTAATAAAAAATAGCTTGGTAATGGTAATAATTACTTCTTCACCTCCTCATAAATCCTCCCAATCAACTCCTCCGGCTTATAAGGTTTAGGAATATAATTATCCATTCCAGCAGCATAGCAATTATTGATTTCGGATTTTAGCAGACTCGCTGTCATGGCAATAATCCGAATGGGGGTTTCAGTTCCTTTAGCTGCTTCTATCTTACGGATGGCTCGGGTAGCATCATAGCCATTAAGCTCGGGCATCTGAATATCCATGAGGATTAGATCGTATTGACCCGTTTCAAATTCCTGAACAGCTGCTTGACCGTTTTCAGCATAACCAATTGTTACCTCTTCAAAATAATATTCCAGGTCTTCACCAGCGATAATCATATTGAGTTCATCATCTTCCACTACTAATATATTTAGTCCGGAAAGGGCAGCTGCCATTTCTTTCAATTGATTTTCCGAGATCTGACTTTCAATTTTTTTATCGGCCTCTACGGGTATGAGTGGCAGTTCAAAAAAGAACGTACTGCCATTACCTTCCTGACTCTTCACCCATATCCTTCCATTTTGGAGTTCTACCAGTTGTTTGCTAATGTTGAGACCAAGGCCGGTCCCTCCATGTTTTCGGGTAATAGAGTCATTAACTTGCTCAAACGATTTGAAAATTTTATCCAATTGGTCAGCAGGTATCCCAATCCCGGAATCCTTTATAGCAAAACGAAGTTTATCAGCATCAGCAGATACGGAAAGAGAGACTAATCCTTTTTCTGTGAACTTGATCGCATTCCCAAGCAGGTTGAGCAGAATCTGATTAAGCCGGGTTGGATCACCATAAATATATTCAGGTATATCAGTTGCCAGGTCGGTATGAAGTGATAGCCCTTTCTCCTCTGCCTTTACTTTTAATAAATCGCTTACGTTCAAAACGACTTCACGGAGATTCACCGGAATATGCTGAATGTCAATTTTGCCGGCTTCTATTTTAGAAAGGTCCAGGATGTCATTGAGAATAATTAAGAGGTTGCGAGAGCTTTGCCGAATTGCTTTCAGGAATTTTTCCTGATGATTAAGATGTTCTTTCCGCACCAAGATATTGGTCATCCCGGAAATCGCATGCATCGGTGTGCGGATTTCATGACTCATATTGGCTAAAAATTGTTCTTTGTATTTTTCAGATTGTTCTACTTTCTTCTTTTGCTCTTCGATAATGATATTTTGTTGTCGAGTTATTTTAAGGCGCTTAAAAATAACCAGCGCCAAAATAGAGATCAAGAGTAATCCGATTCCAATAGCAATGGAAAGCTTTTGCTGGGTTTCTTTCTTTTGCTTTTCTATAGCTAATTTTTTTTCATTTTCAAGATCATCAATGGCTTTTTGTTTTTCATAATCTGATTTGACTTGCTGTTCAATTATGGCTTTTGCATTGTCCATATTCTTAATAGAGTCACGTAATACTACAGCTAATTCAAACATCCTTAAGGACTTTTTATATTGCCTTGTAGCTCTATAAGATTGATATAGCGTAAGGGATATCCATCCGGCAGAATTCAATTCCTTTTCTTTTTCAGCTAGTTTAAAGGCTTCCTCTAAAAAAGGAATAGCTTCAAGTGTATCCTTTTGATCAAGGTGAATTTGTGCCTTCGCCGTCAAAGAAACTACAGTACCAAAATAATGTGTTACATTTTTGTCTTGTTTTTTTTGAGGAGCCTTTTCAATATCTTCTTTCTTTCTCAATTGTGGAAAAGCCTTGTCCTTATCAGCCATCAGCAAAAACATGGAGTCCTTTGCTAAATTAAATTTTTCATTTGCTTCAGCCTGACCAGTACTATCTGCATTATCATCCATTAGGACTAATTGAGCTTCATGGGTTTTAAGCGTTTGCTGCATTCCCGCAAGAATAAATTTATTTCGAAAACTATCATCAGTCTGGGCTATTTCTTCACGAATGGATATAGCTTGTTTCAAGTATTCGTTAGACTGCTTTAGTTCGCCTTGTTGAGAATATAAAAACGCTATTTTATCCAGGGAAAAGGCATGCAAATTCTTTTCACCCATTTCTTCGAATAGTTTGGCAGCTCGTTGGAAGTAAGGAAATGCTGATGAAAAATCGCCTTGTTTAAGAGGGCCTAATCCCAGGTTATATGAATTTCTTGCAATCAGCTTTTTATCTTCTATTTCTTCGGCTAAGGCTAAACTTTCAATGAAGTATCCACTAGCTTCTTTATGTTCATTTTTGTTTAAAAAAACTACACCTTGTGCAGTTAATGCCTTGCCCATCCAATATTTAAGTCCATTGGCTTCCGCTAAATCATATTGCAATTGAGCATGATAAAAGATGGTGTCAGGATTCGATGATGGACTTGTAAATCCGTCCTTATCGAGGTGCACAACGCTTATCGCCTCCAGTCTTTTGACAACAGGTTGAGATTCATCATTCCATACTTCTATATGGGAGTCTTGGTTGATTTGAGCCGGTACGGGTATTAAAAAACTAAAAAATGCAAGTAGAAAAAGTAGAGTTGTTATTTTCATTGTATTGATTTGCCTGCATCAAATTATTAAAATACTTTATAAGTCTTTTCTTGATTGTTTTAGGAAAAAACATTCTGCTTTAAGGCATTGGAATAGACTCTTTAATTGATTTGGAATTAACTCCTGAAGATTGTTGAGGTATTTCAACAATAATCTCTCCCCCCTATGAGAGACATTAATTAAATTTTATTGATCTATATATTTGACTAGCAATTTTATACCCATATTAAAACGAATTTCCATTGAAAAATGATTTTGTAACATGTGATTAAAAACCATATATTGATCAATGTCAAATATAGAAATATTACCTTAAATCGTGAAGCATTCAAAAGGAGGGAAATCCAATCTTGAAAAAGGTAAGTAAGCAATAATTAAAGATTTAGCTGAATAAAATAGTAAACATAAGCCATGCACATTGACCATTACCCATGTAAGCTAAGCACAAATCAATAAATGATCAAAGAGCATGTCAGCAAACCCAAAATCTTTTGTGTGTTGAAAAAAGAAAACAATCCGACAGCTAATATTAAAGGCTGAAAGTCGTGGTTACACCCGACGTTCAGCCTTTAATATTGAACGAAGCGGGGCAGAATATAAGTTATGGGATTCTCTATCCCCAACAAGGCTCCGAAGGAACTCCGTGAATTTAATATCTCAAAAAGGCTGATTTTGCCCGAATTAGCCTTTTGTATTTGCCTACTCACTTTGAAACATTAACATTAATCAAATAGCATATGGAAATTTAAGCTCTATTTCCTGAACAGACTCTGATAGGATCAGCTTTTTTTATGAGATTTTTGCATTGTAATGCCTAATATTATAAATTTACGATATATAGTTAGATTTATTATTAGCCCTGAAGCATAAAACCAAATTCCTTTCTTATTTTCTAAATTTCATGGTTTTGGATTGATTTTCTGCTTGGGTTTTTAACTGGATATCTGCTACTTTAAAGCGGATACAATGATGTTGATCTGCAATCCTCGCTTCGCTCGTCTTGCAGATCAACGTTTTGGGTCGGTGCTGTTTTCGGCACTGGAAAAATATCAGGACTTGGGAGCCCACATCCTTTTACCTGATGTTACCAGACCATTCGATGTTGAGGAAAAATGGTCTAGCTCGTTGCGGACAACGGGAGCTAAGTTTTCTCTTCGCTCAAACTGTCTGCCAATCGAGTAGGGAAAGGTGACCAGAATTAGCCACCTCAGCCCTCTCACACCACCTGCCATACGGATCACGTAGCAGGTGGTTCGTCAAACAATTTAACCCCTCTTTACACGAGCTAAATCTTGCCTTTTCTTTAATCAAACGTCGCTGCATCTAAGGGAATCGGTCACCCAATAATCCACCAAGTTAAACCAGAATACTTCAGCTGTTTGACGTTCATTCCTTTACGAGTTGGCATTTCAGCCAGTCGCTACTATGACATCTGCTGACTTCTGCTAGCCATTGCTAGACCGGTTCGCTTGGCTTCGCCTCCGGCATTCTAGCCCTCCCATACGCCAGCGGTTCCCTTTGTTAAAAAGGTACCCCAGACCTTTTTTGCTGTGCACCACTTCGATCATCTCGGTAAGGTGCATCCTCTTTCTGTTGAAACTGCCTGCATCTACATGCCATCCCATCCGTTCCGGTTCTCTCCGTCAAATGCCTACAAGACATTTGGTTTTCTGCGAAAACTTCACTCGTTCATGCTTTGGTTTCTTACTCTTGTTTCCAAAAGCTGTAACTAGCCAGCCTTCTGTGTGGTGTGCCACCTTGACTACGCCATGATGCCTCTTATGCACTCTTCCAGAAAAGGTATCCCATACCTTTTCTGAAATTCAACTATTCGTGCATTCCAACTTTTGCAGTCCCGCTTACTTCAGACTTTGGGTCACCCCATTTTTGCCACCGCTGTTTACTTTCGTAAGCCAACTCAGCAGCGGTTTGCTAATCGCCACTACTTACTTACAGCGATAGGAGAACTTTTATCTCCCTAAAGTATTCACTTAAAAAATGAATAGCAAATGTCCAGTTCTTGTTATATTGGACCATAACTCAAAGTGGTCATCTGCGATGCCCATTCGAGGCATACACACAAGGCAAGTGGCCAAGTGTTTTAACACCAACCCTTGCTGCCAAAACTAGTTTTGTTGTTAAGGGCCGTTGTTAAAATAAACAGCACCGGCCCACAACGTTAGGCACAATAAAAAGAAACAAAACCGTTAGATGAGAATGACGAAAAGAAACTTTGTGATATTAATAGCTTTTGGATTTACCTCTATGCTATTTATGCTTGAATCTTGTGAAAAAGAGGATATTGATTCAGGTAGAACAGCACTTGACCACGCCTATGAATGTGAAGAAGTATTAGGACTATTACCAAAATTTAGTTGTGCAGATGCCATAGAAGTACCAACAACAAAAAATGGAAACCCAGTAACTTTTCCTTCAGGAGAAGAAGGTAATGGCAGTACAAATCCAAACGACTGTGACCATCCATGGGCTTTTGGAATGGCTTGTCAAACAGGAAATAAAGTAGGTCGCTATCAAGGCTAGAACTCAGATGGTTCTGAAAACTCAGACGTTGTATTTATAACATTTTGCCGAGATGGTGGATTAGGCGTAATTGGGCATAAACTGTCGACAGGTGAAACTTGCTTTTTTTCAATCGTTGACGATGGTGACCCGAATAATTCTCCGAGACCAGGGGAGAATGGATATTATGAAGCATGGATGACACCAAGCGTTGTAGCAGCTGATAAATGTCAAAATTGTCATATGGCAAGTCCATTTTTGCATACTCCAGCTGTTGATCAATTAAGAAATCCTGCTGACACGTCAGATTCACTTGTCCCGTTTACAGGAAACAATCCTTATTCCATTATCGGACAAGAATTTCACCAACCGCATACTACAAGTATTCAAAACTCTTGTACTTCTTGTCACCGACCTCAATGCACACAACACTTTGAGAATTATCCTTTGGATGAATTAGTTATGCCGCCACCATTTCAAAATGCAACTGATTTTGACCATAGTTCAATTTCTGATACGGACAGAGAAGCGATTAGAAACTGGTGCAATAGTTTAAATTTTAATTAAAATACAGTGCCTAATATTAAAGGCTGAAAGTCGTGGTTACACCCGACGTTCAGCCTTTAATATTGAACGAAGCGGGGCAGAATATAAGTTATGGGATTCTTTATCCCGAACAAGTCTCCGAAGGAACTACGTGAATTAATTATCTAAAAAAGGCTGATTCTACGCGAATCAGCCTTTTTCATTTGCCTACTCACCTTGAAATACTAATACTAATCAAAGAGCTTAGGAACTGTAATTCTTAACGTTTTGATCCTCCCCAACAAAAAACAACCTTAAAGGCACCCTGTTTTCATCCCAAAACCCTACTTTTATTCGACAGTTTTGTAGCATCATAACCCTGAAAAGCTGCCTTTCGAACTTTTTCGAAATAAGCTTTTCGCAGTATTGAATCAATTACTGTTCAAGTGAAATCGAAGATTCGACGAAGTCAATTGTTTACGACATTTGGATGACTTGTGATTGGAGGTTAACTGGGGAGGTATGACGAAAACAATACTTTATGCTGTGTGCAATCGGATACGAAAAACAGACTAATTCAGGCACTATAAGATTAGCGACCTTTTCGCTATCCTTATTGGAAAATAACGATTTGAAAATTCGATCCTAAAAACAATAGAAATACAAAATATTTGCATGAAAGAATCTTTCTCCTCATTTATGAGGATATTAATAGATTCATCTTTTATAGTGATTGTTAGGTCATGATAATCCCTCACCTTTGAATTATAGAATTCATAAACATTAAAAAGAAAAAATCATGACATTTATAAAGAGAAGTATCGTTGAAAAAGAGATAAAGAGAATCCAAGATGATTCCGATTTTCAGAAGGTGGTTAGCAATATTAAAGTGGGGAAATTTGTTAGAGATTCAAACGATCAAGATTATAATGATCGTATCGTTTACACTAAAGTATTAAGAACATTTTTGTATAACCCTGCAGTGCTGAATGTAGTTTTTGGTGAGCAAGAGTTAAAAGAAAAGTTCTTCCGGGCTTTTGGGTATATGGGGAAAGTAAACTTTACAATTTATCCCAAGTGTTGGTTAAGAGATTTGCCTTTATTGGATATTGGAGATAATGTCTATTTGGGTGACAATATTTTATTAGGCACGAACCAAGTTTCCCCAGATCAAAAAGACTTAGTAGTAGGGAAAATTCAGATTGGAGATAATTGTATTTTTAATCAGGGATGTACTGTCGGAGGAAAAACAAGTATCGGCAATGATTGTACAGTTGGATTTGAATCAGCGATTGGATTTGGTAATTCTATTGGGATGAATACGAAAATTGGAGAGAGAGTTACAATAGGTCATTGCAACAAAATCGGATCAAATGTGTCGATAGGGTACATGTGCAAAATAGGTCGATTTTGCATTATTGAAGATGGGGTTAAAATTGAAGAAATGACAAATATCCCTTCTTATAGCTTAGTTACGAAAAAAGGTATATTCTCCCGTCGCAAAAAACCAACCAACATCAAGATAATTTCCGAAATCCAAAGAAACGCTGTTGCATAAAAGAGATTAATATTAAGTCAAGAATTATTGTAAGATACTATAAGTTAGAATGTTTTTAGTATTTAATTTTCCTTGTATGATTTGTAATCTCGCAGAATTACGGACTAAATAAATTTTATCCTTTAAAGGACGACTTATATTAACCATCAGAAGTACGACTATAGTCCTATAATTAAGTATGATTCTCTATAAAGAAAGTACATAATGGAGTGGCAACCTTGCGACAGATCATCTGCGACACCCATTAAAGGTACACACAATGTGTATAATTCATTGCTAGGATAGGCTTACTTACTAAAATCCTCGAGGATTTTCTATTCGGTTTGAATTTGTTAATTTGTTGCTGAAACGCACAACGAAATCATACACGAACACATGGATGTTCATTAATATAAAATAGTAGAATAAGATGAAAATAGAAAAGCTTTCTTTTCTGGTTCTGTTTGCCGCAATGATTATGTTGACCGCTTCATGCGATAAGAAGCCCTATTTGCTTACAGATGGTTACATGTATATTCAAAAAGAAGAACGGCGGAATGAATCGACTGAATGGCAGCTGGTATGGGAAGATCATTTTAACATCGAATCTCTAGACACTAGTACATGGAGTCGCATAGGCCTTTTCGAATCTTCGAAATGGAAAGTACCTATTGAGAAATGGAGAGAGGTGAAAAACTGTTTCAGGTATATTACTGCCACAGATCCACGCGTAGTTACTTTTGATCAAAGCAATATTCACCTAAAAGGTATCATTAATCCAGATTCACTTACTGGTGATCCACGTCCCTATTTGACTGGAGGAATTTATTCATGGGGGAAATTTGCTTTTCAATATGGACGTGTAGAAATTAAAGCGAAGCTTGATCATGCTTATGGTATGTGGCCTGCAATATGGATGCTGTCAGAAAAGGATGTATACCCGAATCAACATAACGGGGAAATGGACATAATGGAAACACTAAATCATGATGACTTTGCATATCAAACCACGCATAATCATTCTACGATAACTCTAAAACAGACTGAACCAAAGAAATCTACAACTGCCAAGATTAAGAAAAATGAATATAATATCTATAGTGTAAGCTGGTATCCCGATAAATTGGTTTATGCCATTAATGGAGTGACGTCATATGAATACCCAAAAGTAGCTGGTGGAGGAACGTACCAATGGCCATTTGATCAACCATTTTATCTTCTTATCGATCAACAAATGGAACATGAATGGCCTGGAATGATAACACATCCGGAAGAACTTCCTATAAGTATGACTGTTGATTGGGTAAGACTATATCAATGAAATAATATAAGCCGAGAATATTTTGATTCAACAAAATTCTAATACGTTGATCAAGGAGCAAACTTATGACTTGAGGTCGTCCATCATATTGTCAATCGAAGGACTGATCAATAGTACAAAACCTAGTGTGGCATTGACCTATTTTATTGCAAATGGTTCCTTATCCCAAGTGCGTCGGAGGTAATTTCAGGGTGCGAAGCAGGGAAACAGTGTATTTTCTATTGTTGAACCCCGTTAAACTCCTTATGCCGGTGGAGGTGACATCTCATCCAAACCCCAAAAATTGGCTTTTAGCCTAATGCACCCATTCTTGGAACCAACTACCTATACAAAAACTGCTGATCCTCAATTCAAGAACCTATTAACCTCACTCACCACTTTTCTCATATCACCACTTTGACAGACTAACTTTACCAGTCATAAATTCAAATTCCTTTATACAATAATCAAAGATTCACCTTAGTCCATTATCTTTTAACATTTGGCTGAAAATTAGCTTAATAGAGCCCGAAATTATAAATCTTATAGTCTAACCAACAAAATGAAAAAATGGAATCAACAATCAAAGTTTTAGTCCTCATTTGTTTTTTCTCCTTTCATCAATCTTGTGATACCGAAAAATCGGATACGCCAGCTCAAAAAGAAAAAATTGACCTCATTGATGGAATTTACTTATTGAACGGCGATAGGGATGGGGTACCAATGGTACGGAATAATGCAAATGAATCTTACCTCTTAAATCCAAAGCCATTCATTACTTCGGAAGATTATAAAAGCGTTGATATTCTGGAAGAGTCGAATGGGATGTTTAGTGTAAGAATAAACCTTCATGATGAATCAATCCACAAATGGAAAGAGACAATAGAGGAATATGGTATTCATTATGTAGGATGTGTGTTAAATAATGAATTAATCACCGTCATAAAAGTCCGTGGTGAAGATAAACAAGACGATGTTTACCTTCAGTGTTTTACACCGGACAGGGCTGAAATAGAAGCCGTTTCAGCGGAAATAATGCCTGAAAATTAAGGCTAGATGTAGTTGCGTTGCAAATTGTGACGAATAAAGCCCGTCCAAATCCCTTACACCACGAGGCGTCAGACTGCTCAAAATTCTAATAAAATGTAGCGATCTTAAAAAAGCTGATCCCGAATTGGAATCAACTTTTTTTATTTTTCTAACAAACATCCTTGAGTAACAAATTAAAATATTATACATTTAGGCTGTATAAATAATCCAAATAAGATTTAACCCGATCAAAAAACCAACTTCCCTTCCTTTTATATTTAGGCATTTTGGTTTTGGTTTTGGTTTTGGTTTGCATATCTGCAGGGTGTAGATAAATTTATATCTAATTTGACACTTTTCGCGCTGTAGGTACATCGCTACCTAATTAGCAATATGAAATTAATATATCTGGATATCCGCTACTTTATAGCGGATATCCAGATGTTGTATGAAATAACAAATAAAAAATGCAAACAAGAAGTAAATTATTATTATCGGCTTTATTCTTAACAATAGTTGTGTTTTCTTGTCACAGGTATGTCAATCATAACTTTAGACAATCTTATTCTGATGTTAATGAGATGATCCATAGTGATACAACGAAAGTTCCGTTTTTTAAAGTTCATTTCAAAAACGGGAATGTAAGTATTTTGGAAAAATGGGAAATAAACAAGAGTAGAGATACTATTATAGGACAAGGAAAATTGTATGACTTTAATCGGTTACAAATTGAGGAAGGGGGATTATCTTTTTCTGTAGATGAGATAGCCATTGTAGAAACCAATCAACTAGAAGCTATAAAGTCAAAAGATAAAGAAAGGATTGCGGCCTTAAGTGTTTTAACTGGAGCGAATGTTGTCTTGGATGTTTTTTGCATTACCAATCCTAAAGCTTGCTTTGGCTCATGCCCAACATTTTATGTTGATGAAAATAGTTTAATTCATTCGGCTAATGCTGAAGGCTTTTCAAGTTCAACTTCACCCTGTTTTGAGAAAAAGGATATAGATCCCCTTCAATACAGTACTTCTTCTAATGTGTTTATCTTAACTATGAAGAACGAAGCTTTAGAAACGCATATGGTGAACGAATTGTATATAGATGCAGTATTGAAACATAAAAATGAAAATGTATATATCGATAAGAGTAATAATTATTATAAATCTAACCAATCATACCGCCCAACGACAGCTACTGTCGAAAATAAAGATATCAGAAGTAAAATATCCAGATTGGATGATATAGAATACTTTTCAACTACTGATTCAACTGATTTATTTGCTCAAGAAGAAATCATAATAGAGTTTGACCATTTACCCGAGGGAGAGTTTGGTCTTACCCTAAATTATCGTCAAACATTACTAACAACTTTTCTATTCTACACCGGAATATCCTATATGGGAGATGAAGCTGTAGATTATGTTGCTAAAATGGAAACAGATGGCTTAATGAGGCTAGTCGTTCAAAACCATCTTGATAAATTTGGTAAAATCAAATTGTCTTATTGGGACTCCAATAGTAAAGAATGGAAACACATAGAAGAATTTGATGAAAAAGGACCAATAGCAAAAAACTTAATCCTTGCTCCTATCTTAAATAAGAATCCTCTTGAAGATAAAATAAAGATAAAAATTGAATTGACGAAAGGCTTATGGCGTTTGGATTATATAGGTCTAAATTTGATTGATGCTATTGCTGATCCTATTACTATTTATCCTTCTAAAATTGAGGTAGTTGATGGTGCAAATTATACTACGGAAGATATAAAATCTGATGATAAAAACTATCTTTTATCTTTTCCTGGAAATGAATTTAAATTCAAATTTGATCTGCCAGAAACATCAAGTAGCCAAGACCATGAGTTGTTCATATCAAGTAAAGGATATTATTTAGAATGGATTAGACAAGATTGGATAAAAGGAAAAGACATAGTAAAATTAAATAAGATGCTTTTGAATGATACTCAAACATGGACAGATCTAGCAAGGGAGTTCAAAACTATGGAACATGAAATGGAAACTGTATTTTGGAATTCTAAGTATTCACGGATACAATAAATCTAATATCATGAAAAATATAATATTATTTTTGCTTGGCATACTCTTTCTTGGAGCTTGTAAGTCACCTGATTATTTATCAAAACCAATGGATTTCAGCCACCATGTAAAAGGACTTATCCTCAAGGCTGAAATAGATGGAAAATCGAAGATTTTAGGGGAAATAATCGAAGTTAATTCTGAAGCAATCATGATTTTACCTATTGATAAGAATACAAATACAATCATGACTATTCCAAAAGATAAGATTCAAAATGCAGATATAATTATTGCTTCTACAAGTGATAACCCAACAGGAATTAGTACATGGGCAGGTTTAATAAATCTAGCGCCTGCTGGACATGGATGGTTTATGATATTATCAGTTCCAATTAATTTAGTAACTACAATTTCTATTGGTAGTGATGCAGCAAAAGGTACTTATAGAATGAAGTATCCAAAAAATGTTTCCTGGAATCAGATGTCTAAGTTTGCAAGATTTCCACAAGGAATACCCGATCATATAAATTTAGACCAAATTGAATAAAATACTTCATACAACACCGCATAAAACGGCCAGCCTTCCCATTCGGTCAGACCTTCGTTTATGCAAATGTTGAACTAAACAAATTACACACTTATCGTTATCAAGTCACATAAATACTTGTTTTTCAATTGATTAAGTTATAGTATTATTATTCATTTGCAAGCGTAAAACGATTTCATTACATACGCAATCATTAAGCAAATGGAAAGGAAACAACATCAATACGTGACCCAATTTGAGGATTGGATGACCCTCCG
>JANSWP010000141.1 GCA_024743405.1 Bacteroidota bacterium | reverse complement strand
TTGCCGTTGGCATCCATACTGGTTTTAGGGTTTCGGACTTGTTGGAGTTGAAATATGGAGATTTCTCAAATGATAAAGAGGTGTTGAATATTCAGGAAAGAAAAACCTCAAAGCAACGAGCAATTAAGATATTTAGTGAATTAAGAATGATTGTGCAGGTTTGTAAAGATGCCTTAAAGAAAAGTGATAATGACTACCTATTTACCCGATCTAGATATAGAGTTAATAAACCAATCTCAAAAGTGTCATTCATCCAACGGGTTAAGGATGCTTTGGATTTCTGCGGCATAAAATACGAAACGGCTGCGGCCCATACATTGCGGAAAACCTTTGCCTTGCACTATTACAAGATGTTTGAAAAAAGAGTAGGTAGTCATAGAGCATTGATTGAGACAGCTAAACAATTAAACCATGCGAGTACCGATGTCACCCGCCGCTATATTGGTATTGATGAAACAACAAAAACAGAAGTGTTGGAGAATTGGGATATTGAGTTTTGATCCTTTAAACTTTAGATAAGTGATATTTCGTTAGGAGGAAGTTATGTATTACACTTTTTTGGGCTTTTTTAAGCGTATGTATCCACAAAATTTAAGGCGTCAATGTTATACATCCCTAAATATTTGGGGGGTCAAACCTCCGGTATGGTGGGGAAGAACCAGTATAAATTGTAACGGGGGGCAATGGCGTCGGAATATGCATATACAGCGTGAAATGAAAGAGCAATTTCAAAATTCCTATAAATAGGCATGTTTTGTTTTGGTGGAATAATGAAGGCATAATTTAGAGCCTCATTTCAGCAAAAACCGAAAACCCTCAATCTCAACCCACTTTCCAGCTTCAGTTTTCAATTTATAAGAGCCAGCATCGAAATGATCTCTCAATTGCACATAAGAAACAAAGTCCTCTTTGTTTAATGACAATTCAAAATTAGAATCAAACTCTATGATTTCTAATAAGGTTTCGAATATGCGTTTTGCCATCATCTCCTTTCCAGCGGCATCTTCAATAGAGATAGTAATAATTGGGTTTTCCTCAAAGTCACATTGCACTAACGCATTTAGACCTTCTTTGTACAGTATTCCAAACTTCCAATATTGATTGGGTTGCGAATGGAAACCTTTTCGAGCTATGAAACGAGCAATAACGCTTCTTGGAAGGAGGTCTTTAAATCTTAAAAAGAAAATAGGTTTGACTTTAGCGAAGTGCTTAAAGGATTCAAATTGTTCGGGTGGTTCATGATGCAAATATTGAGGAGCGATATAGTGGTCAATTGTATAGTTATCCTCAAATATTAATTCGAACTCTAACATTAACTCCGTCATTTCGGTGGCTTCGCCTTTACCGATATTGAGGACATCCGTTTTAAGCGGTTTTAAAAGCTTTTCTTTTTAAAAGGATTTAAAAGCTGAAAGCCTTATTCTATTAGGGTTCTAGCTTTTTGAGTTCACTATTTTGAACCAATTTTTAATAAACCTTGAACTCTAATTCCTTTTACTAAAAGCCATTGTTTTCAATACTTAGTAAAGCATAGCCCAGAGTCTTAAAGTAGAACTAAAATTACAATTCAAAGGTGGGGTTAAATAGGGCAAGATTTCAAAATATAGGAATCAAAATCTGGAGGTTTATTTACATCTATTCCTTTTAAGATTAAGGGGCATATAACTCGAATGCTATCAATTAATTTTTGATCAAGTTGTTCTAAATATGGAGTTGCTTCAGGTATTTTTAACCAATTCAAAATTTCCTGACTTTCCACCGTCTCATTGCAAACTAAATCCATTCTTGCCTTAATAAATCTAACTTCATCTATTAGAATTGTTGAAAAATCAATATCCTTTATAGTATCACAAAATGCAGCACCCCTCCTCATATAATTTTCAAAGTGGGGATTTTTCACCCTGGGATATCTAATTGAATACAAATTAATCATTGAGTCAAAATTGATAGTTTCAAATTTTGGATCAATGAAGATTGCCTGTTTTGCCTTCCAATTTGTCGTATCAATTCCTTTTAATTGGGTATTAATAAAATAGGTTCCTTGTAAATTCGCTGATTTAAGACTTACTCCTTGAAAATGAGAACCAATCACATTTGCACCTCCCAAATCAGCTTTTAATAAAGTAGCACCTTGCATACCAACTCGAAGGATACTAGCGGCTTGTAATTCGGCAGAAAATAAATTAGCACCTTGCAACTTCGCTTGATTAAAATATGCCCCCTTAAATTGGGTAGAATATAAATTGGCACCTTGCAATTTCGTTAACGTTAAATTAGCCCCACTTAGATTTGCTTGACTTAAATCAACGGTCTGGAATTGTGTTTGGGTTAAATTAGAGTTTTGTAATAAACAATTATCCAATTCAGCTCCCCAAAATATAGAAGAAGATAAATTAGCACCTTGCATTTGAGCATATTGAAAATCTGTTCCTTGTAAGTATGCGCATCTTAAATCAACATTGACCAAATTACTTTTGTAAAATAGCCCATATCTTAAATCCCTATTTTTAAGACTTAATCCAGAACTATACTTTACTAATGCTTCATTCTTATCCATTCCTTGCTGAATATAGGCGCTTATGATTTCAGGGTCTGGACTCTTTGCGACCAATGACTTTTCTTGTAAATCAAGATGAGGAACAACAACACGCCATAATGGACATTTATTTGGTGCCCAAATACTTGTAATCCAAAGAATGATCAAAAAATTTAGGTAGGATGCCAAAACTAAAAGCCTCCGAAGAAAAATTGGATTTTTACCAATGAATATTCTGCCGAAAAAATCTTTACTCTTGTTTAAATATAAAAAAAATAGCTTATTAAACTCCTGTGTAAAGATGCGTGGTAGTTTTTTTCCTTCTTTATTATTCTTGAATCCAAATAAAGTTCCATAATCGGATAAATTAGAACTAATGATCCTTTTCTTAAATAAATCTAATAGCGTTGAGTCAGCCATCATAATTACAAAATGCCAAGCTGTCATCCACTTACTATGGTAATCAGAAAATCGAATCTGAATATAAACCAAAATCATTAATGGCAAGATGAAAGTAAATACTTCGATTACTAATAATAGAATCAACCTTCTGGTACTACCGGGTCTCATTGACCAAAGGAAGTTGAAAAGGAATGGATGTTGGATTAGACGGATTAATTCCTGAGGTTCACGTTTTTGAGATGCATCTTTCTCTTTCAATATCTCATTTAACCAAGATTGTAATTTGTCTGCATGGATAGATAAGTTTAACAGTAAATTATAATGCAAAAACAAAATCAGTAATGGTGTAAAAAAATAAAATCCTAATAAGGGTAATTCAATTCCAATGAGAGGGAGTTCTATACCAATATCTGGAACTAGTAATTGGAAGTCGGTTGTGCCAGCAACTATTATTAAAACGTAAACTAAAAAGGCGGTAAATGCAAGTCCTAAATTCCTATTGGTAGATGAAGATTGATCTAGAGCTGATTTAAGCGAATGTAGTTTTTCAGATGTGGTCATTAAAAGGTTTCGTTTTGTGGGGTGAATATAAGAGTAAATAAATTTGAAACAAAAAGGAGTTTCGTATAAGCTATTGATTACACTTGTAAAGTACCTATTGATGTCGTTATGGCAAGTCCCAGATCAAGAAACAGCTATTTTATGGAGACCTTTTATAAGCTTTGGATAGTAGATCAAATGACTATTCCAGATGCTTTTCGGACTACACAGGCTGAAATGAAAGAACAATTTCAAAACCCAAATAAATGGGCAGGGTTCGTTTTGGTGGGGTAATCGAGAAATAAAAAACGAAGCTTATTCCATCAAAAACCGAAACCCTTCAATCTCAATCCACTCCCCAGTTTCAGTCTTTAACCTGTAAGAACCTGCATCGAAATGATCCCTTAATTGTTCATAAGAAACAAAGTCCTCTTTGTTTAATGACAATTCATAGGTTGAATCATTTTCCATGATTTCCATTAGTGTTTCGAATATGCGTATTGCCTTCAAGTCCTTTCCAGTGCATATTCCAACCGCTTGACTCTGGAATATGCATTTTGGGTATAGTTATATATATTTGGGTTTAAAAAATACCCAACCTAACCCTTATGAGATACCTCATTCTAGCCAATTCTACCCAATCTATTCCAATAAACAAGAAAAGAAGACTATCTAAAATCATTACATCAAAAAAGGAGTTAAGGAACTTTTTTAATGACGAATTGCATACTAAACTTCAAGGTATAATCATTCAATTGGAGTTAAAGTGGTACAGAAGTAACTCGTTATATTCCAGTTTTTCAGGAATAGATTTGATTCAATATCTTCGATTGGAATTTGATTGTTGGATACCAATAACAATAACTAGCTACTTAGCTCCTAGCCTTATTATTTCAAAATTCCAGAAATCTAAACCTTGGTACAAACCATGGATGTTTAGAGACCCTTCTATTACCTTCAAGCCTCTAAAAAAAATTGTAAGCACGGTTGATTTGTCTTATTTGTTTGAGGAGCCTATTACGGATGATCGTTTAAAACTGGATTTATCGAATACTATTTACAAAAGAGATGGGTATGTCGGTGAAAACTTTCATAGATTATCTTCTAAGGTCAGGCAGGTGTTAAACGAAAGAGGCTTTGATTTTCCTCTGATTTCTATGGAGATTTCTACTTCATTTAAGTTGTTGGAAGGGCAATTCTCGGAGTTTTCAAAAATGATTTGGAAAAATTATGACCGAATAATTGACGGTATTCAAGGCATGGAAAGTAAAGAGAAGATTCTTGAATTTTTGGAAGCTCGCACAGAAAAATTACAGAATAAGTTGATTAGAGTAGAGAATTCTCATCAACCCATACTACCAACAGTGAAGGTCGTTTATATTGATGATGTGGAAAATGACCGACGACGATTGAAAGCCATACTCAAAAAGTTCAGAATCAATTGTATCGTCGTTTCAAATGAAAATGAAGCGGTTGCCGTTTTGAAAAAAAATAAGTACATCCACGTTGTTTTGTGTGACTATCGCTTTTACGATTCGAAGGATAAAATTGCGAGGAAACAGGGATACCACATGATGAGTTATGTTGAGGACAGCATTCGTCGTCGTTTTTATTTTATCGGTATGACTGGGTATAACGATATACGACGTCCTGTTTTTTTTGACTGGTCTGATGAAGCTCATTTGTTTAATAAAAAAGATTTGAAAAGTGAGGTTAGATGTTTTGATTTAGCATCAACTATTCGAAAAAAACATGAAGAGTTAAGCCAGAAAAAAACACCCCGAAATCAACAGGTTTTCAAAAATAAAGACCATCAAAAGTTTTATGAAAAACACAAAAACGATAAGGATTATGAGACAGTTGAAAAAGAGATTGCAGGATATGCCTTCCGATTTGTTCAAGCCGTAAAGAATGGAGAAAACCTTCATAGATTTGAAAGGTTAGAAGGTTGGAAAACAAATCCAAAGAATGTAAAGTGGACATTGAAACAATTCAGGATTATTTTAAAAACACGTAGAACTGCACTAGGGTTATTCCAGCTTGAAAAGTTTAATTTTAAAAGGAATGGTGGTGAAATTCTGATGCTTTTGGATCAATCTGACGAAGTACGTGAGCAAGGTTATGCAAGTCGATCCATTACAACTTTTCTAGAGCTAGGAAGTAAAGAACGCCAGAAAATTGGTGAAAATATAGAAATACTGAAACTTACAGATGAGGAAAGAACTTGGCTAGAAAATCACCTTTCAGACTTTTAAAAACCACAAGTATGGAAAACCAATCAAACAATCCAATTCCGATTGGAAGTTTAAAAGAAACGCATCTTCAACAAATGGAAGCGATTTTCGAAAGTGCCCGATATCGAGAAGAAATGGATTTGAAGTGGGGATTTGTTCATGATCCAATACAATATAGAAAATTAGTTGCAGAGGTAAAGATTGGAATTGAGGAAAGCAGATTTTCTGATATAGGAAGAGTATTTTTTGAATTCGGTAATGAAGGTGAAGTATTAGGATTTCTTTTAAGTTTTGATTCGATGGATATTAATTCTAAAAAGGGAGAAAAATTTCCTATTCAATTGATTTCCAGACATTTGACTCATGAGGCAAATTTTATAAAAGACCTATACCATATTGGACACTTTTGTTTTATGAGTCAGATTATTACAAAAACTGAAAGCAAGGGTAATGGTATAGGGAGTCGATTAATAGATGAGTATTTAAAATACTATTCGATTGATTCTAATAGTAGCCCTATCATATCAGGAGGGGTAGTTCATGAAAAACAATATAAAATGCTACGATGGTTAGCTCGATATGATGTATTGTTTTTGGACTTTTATTTCGACCCAAAGAAGGCACATTTGTGGTTCAGGACAGTAAAAATTCTAAAACTTGAAAAGTTTTATGAGGGGATTAAAAACGTTCTTAAAACTTTTCCGACAGTAATCCCCATTCAACTGAATTTAGCAACCAAAAGCCTCAATGAAGTACTGAAGCCGTTAGGTGCCAGAGTCATTTGGCCTTCATTTTTCCAGTACGAGCCTACAAGATTTTCGAGGAATGTTTCACTTGATAAATACTATAATGGATTTTACTCAATGTTGCTTAGTTGTCCAGAATCTGAATATTTTGATACGGTAGCTACACTAAAGGAGGTAATCAACTACTTGAATAAAAAAGATAAGGTAGGTGAAGATAAGGTGGCTAGTATTTCTAAACCAATGGCAAAAAAGGGGTTTGAACTATTTTTTGTCAACGATGATGAGAATAGTTATCAGTTTCCAGACTTTGGAAATCCGATTATTTTGAATTTAGAAAAGGTAAGATTAACAGACCTGCTAGATAAAAAGGAAAAGATTGGACTTGGGCTAGGGTTGGGATTCTATAATGAAAAAAACTCACCTTTAGCTGAATATGAGGCAGAAGGCTTAATTGATTACACAGAAAATAATTGGAGAACGAAAATCAATGATCTTGCACGCAATAAAGACTTGAAAAAGCTGTTCTCAGAGCCCCAAAAGCTGTATGATACGATTTTAAATACAGAGACACTTCCTCCTTTTGGACAAAAATATAAGAAAGGAGTTAAAAGAATTAATAATGCCACTTGGCTGGATTGGATTGAAAGGAAATTATTGAGCATCGAGGATATGGCTAATTTTTTAAAGATAATTGAGAAGTATGCTCATTCTAGCAACGGTCTAACTGATGAGGAAAAGGATTTAAAAGAAACTATATCCAAAAGACCACTAGTATCTTCAACTAAGCAAGAACAATGGGAATATTGGATTGAATTACACCGGCGAAATTTTCAAGCAGACCAAGTGGATATGCAGGTAAATGAAAAATGGTGTCATGCGATTATTCCGATTTCATTTGCTGAAGGATTGAGTGGAATAATATTTACCTTGATTTTTGAGCCAAAACATGATAAACCAGATTGGTTGAATCATTTGGCACTTACCGTCTCTAGCACCTTGTCTAAAAATATGTTTAATATTATTACCCGATTGCAAAAGGTGAAAATGAATAGATCGATAATGAAATATGCTACCTCGACCATTAGTACACGCAATCTCGCACATAATACAGGATCTCATATTCTATCTAAATTGACCAGTCAGAAAAACATAGAAAAGTTTATTGACTATTACGATGGAAAGCCTTCTTATGAGCACATTACTAGATTTGCAGTTTATCTTCAAACAAGGATGGACTATCTGGCGGACATTGGTACATCGGAACCTCTAACTGCTATAAGTGGCGGTCTAAATGAAAGATTGATAAAAACATTCAATGAAAATAAAATCGTTGTTTCCCTTATCAGCGGAACAAATTTGGAAAAGGTTAAAGCCATTTATTCAAATCAAAGATCTGATGCTGGTCATTTTTCTGAGGACATCAACATACAAATACCGAATGGAAATTTAGGTGTGCATGCATTTTATGTAGTCTTGGAGAATATTATTCGGAACGCAGTGAAGCATTCCCAACAGCAAATACCAAAAAGAGGATTGGAAATAAATGTAGTGGTGAAAGATTTTGAACAGATAAAATTAAAACAACGAGGCTATAGAGTCATAATTTCTGATAATATACCTAAGCCCAAGATCCAAGTGAAAGTTTTATGTGATGGCTTGAATAAAAGATATATAAACAGCAAAACCATACTAGAGAATAAAAAGATAAGACCCTATGCTTGGGGGCTAAGTGAAATCAAAATTGCTGCGGCTTATTTGCGAAAAAAAATTCCTTCTGAATTCCTTGACCCTTCCTATGATAAAAAATATTTATCCATTCCCCTTTTAAATGCCGTTATTGTTGAAGACTCTTCTGACGATACAGTTGCGTATTTAGGATATGAGATTTACGTAAAGAAGCCCCGAAAAATGATTATTGTGGACTCAAATGGTAAACTCATAAATGATACAAATAGAAGAGATTGGATTAATCAAGGGGTGAAAATTTTGACAATTAAAGAGTTGATTGAAGAACATAGTAATCAGTTGCACTCTCATGCTATTCTTGTTCATTTTGAGGATACTAGGACGGATATTGAATGGAGGAAAAATTTCCCACTTAGATGGATTCAATTAGAAAGTGAAATTGAACGAATTAAATTAAAAAGAAAGCTCGAGAAAAATATTGAAAAAGCGTTTTCCTTCCTTTGGAAAAAATGGGGAAAGCGATTTCTTAACAATAAAAACTTTGAAATATTACCACGGCTAAATATTCAAATGGATGACGGCTCAAAAATGAAAAAGTTAAAACAAGATGAGTTATTGTTTCTTTACGACCATCATGGTAGGCAAGCGAAGGGAAAAAATATAAATCCAAGTAATTTGGGATTTTATGAATCGTTTGGTTCTAGTTCATTAATGGGAAGAGTCCTTGAGGACTATAAAGGATTGAAGGGGCATTGGAAAAAACGACTAAAATGGGAGCTAATAGAAGCAGCCGTAACTGATATCATAGTATTGGATGAAAGGATTCAAAAAGAGGTTTTTGAAAACCACCCTTCGCCTAATTACTTGGAAAATAATACACATAAAATCTTAGAGTGGATGAGAATATTTATTCCAGATACCTCTGAAATTGACCTATCGAAGGAAGAATTATCGGAGTCAGACAAAGATATCGTGATAAATTGGCTTAAAAATCATTTAGAATCCAGAAAGATTGATTTTTGTTTAATACATCTCGGTATTATTGAGCGGATTGGAGGGACTCAAATCGAGGAAATAAATCAATTTATCAAAAGATTTATCACGGGGATTGATGGTCGCGCTGAAGTAGTTATTGTATCTGGAAGAGGAAAACCCCATCAATTACCAGAAAAATCTTTATTTCTAAATTATTCGAATATTGCAAGATATCTCTTGGTAGAAAGAAGTAAGTTTCATCTTTGTAAAATGCTTTTTTCAGCCCGAACAAGACTTGAAAGTTATGAAGTTTAATTCTAAATATTTGATTATTAGTTGTTTGCCTTTCCATGTAAAGTCGTCAGATTATCTCAATAATTTTGGTATTGATTACAGAGATAAACAGTCCATTAGGCGTGTAACGAAGAAAAAAATCTATTCTGAAAGGGATGAAATAGTGGAAGACGAACTTAAAAATGTTTATCTTGTTTTTGTCCCTGAATCCATTTTTACTCATCACTATCCCGATGATTTTTTAAGGCAGCTTATCGAGATAAAAGATATTATTTATTTGATTCTCCATAATACGGATAAAAAGAAGCAGGAAAAAACGAGTTACTTTAGAAATGAATACAAAGAAAAATTGTATCCGTTAGTTAAAGAGGTTGGTTCGAAAAATGGGATAATTTTTAAGTCTTTTGTCAAATTAAGCAAGGCTTTTAAACAACAAAAAATTGAAAAACTCAATGCTACTTTGGACAAAATGTTAGAGAACTTTCAATATGAGGAAAAGATTGAAGGATATCTGGAATTTATGGATCAACTTCATAGCCCCGCTCAATTTAAGAAAATAGCTAACGGAAACTTTCAAATGTTAAAACACTCAGAAAGCCTAAAAAAAATCCTTTCAAAAAATGATGTTTCGAGACTGTTCATTAAACTGTGCGAGGAAGCGAATTGAAAAAAAGGAGATATTCGCAAAAAAAGCACACAGATGACGATACGCAAAAAGAAGAAATCAAGCCGAACATCAGAATTAACAGACTTTGAAAAAGAAGCAGTTT
>JANSWP010000107.1 GCA_024743405.1 Bacteroidota bacterium | reverse complement strand
GATAAACTACAAAGACAAAGATTTGTTGGTGGTTATAGCATAGGGGTTCACCTCTTCCCATTCCGAACAGAGAAGTTAAGCCCTATAGCGCCGATGGTACTACCCTATCAGGTGGGAGAGTAGGTCGCTGCCAACTTTTTTTTAACAGCCCATTCAGTTTAAGTACTGAATGGGCTGTCTTGTTTTTAACGCCACTCTTTTATCTTTTATATTTTATCAATCTTCGTTTGTTCAATTAGTAATTCAGTCTAAAACTGTCCTACAAAAGAAAAGTTTTTGGTTAACTTTATCTTCCATAAATGAAATTATCAACTTATGATTAATTTAGTCAAAAAAATGTTCGGTCTTGCAAAAGAGACTGTGGAAGAAACAATTGAAAATGCTCCAGAAGATTTGAAGGAAGTGGTGGATGCTATTAAAGAGGATTCCCAAAAAGTCATTGGAGATATGAAACAAACCTTTAGTGAGGTCAAAAAGGATCTTTCTGAAAAAATGGGTGATGGTTCTGACTTAATAACAAAAGCCAAAGAAGCTGCTAGTGAGGCAATAGATGATGTTAAAAAAGAATTTTCGGAAACAGTGGGTGATTCATCTGATTTGGTAGATAAAGCAAAAGAGATGATTCATGAAACAACCGAAAAATTTAAGACGGCAGCTTCTGAAGAATTAGATAATGCAAAAGAAAAATTTTCAGATTTGCAAGACAAAGTGAAAAAAATGGAAGAAGAGTAAATCTAACACTTGAAATTCCAATTTATTAGGGAACCATTAATCGAAAATAGTACAAAAAGATTAGGTGTTGTTCTGTTTTAGGTTATTGATTATTAATAGCTTTTGGTCAATCCACTCTTTTGTTTTTTGAACCAAAATTTCAGAGTCATTTGAGTGAATGGGTTCGCCATAATTAATATAAGTTTGAGTTTTCCATTTTTTGAAGGTTCTTAAGAAATGAGGAATGAAAGTATCATCGTTAATCCAAGCGTCATTTTTGTTTTCATAGTCCAAGGCAATAGGAGCAATCGAAAAATTTTCTTCCGCAGCTAGTCCGAACCCTCCTTTTTTGAAAGGCATTGTTTTGAGATCGGTATGTGTTGTCCCTTCAGGGAAGATTAAAATTGAAAATCCTTTTTCGATGTATTTTTTGACAGCATCTAAAGTGGCTGCACGACTATCTTTACTTTCTCGTTTCACGAAAAGAACTCCAGATATTTTTGCTGCATAACCAATCAATGGCCAACGTGAGACTTCCATTTTACCTACGGGCAAAACTAAAAGATCACTCAAAAGAACCAATCCATCTATCCAACTTCGATGATTACTAATATATATATAGGTACCTATTGGTATTTTGCCACTTTTATTAATTTTTAGACCTAAAAACCAACTTACAAACCTCATTAAAACTCTTCTTGATTTTAAACCAAAATGAATGTTTTCTCCTAATATTAAACTTCTTAAAAGGACAATAGAGATAAAAATAGTAAGAGAAAGAATCATCAGTATTAAGCGGATAATGGCTAAAATTATCATATCGGTTTAGATTTTCATGAAATAAACTAGCCTATACCTCTTTTTTTAAGGATTCAATCATGGTATAGGGAACATTTTTCAGGTCTAGAACAATGAAACCATCCAGACAGTCTGAAAAATTAGGATCTACATTAAAGCTAATAAATCTAGCATTTAGCTTTAAATATTGTCGTATTAGAACCGGTATTCGGAAATGATCAGGTTCAATATCTTCTATTAAGTTATCTAGTCCACGCATATCGTCATCCAAGTATTCCATTAAGACATCAATATCAACTTTGTTGAGTTTTGCTTTGAAGGGTTTTCGAGGACGAAGGTGTTGTGCTAATTCATTATCATAAAAGTATTTTTTGATAAAGGCAACAATTAGACTTTTCGAAATTTGCGAGTAATATTTACTAATACTTACAGGACCATAGAGATATCGATATTGTGGATTTTTTAAAATAAAATATAAAATACCTTTCCACAACAGAAATAAAGGGAGTCGCTTTTTTTGATATTCTGGAATGATATAAGACCGGCCCAACTCCACAGCTTGTCGCATAATATTAAACAAGCCAGACCCAATTTTAAAAACAGAGTTTATATAGAAACCTTCTAGACCATATTGCTCGAAAATTTCTGTACCCATACCCATTCGATAGCCACCAACAAGTTTTTGATTCTCCCTATCCCAAATAATTAATTGGCGATAATATAAATCAAATTCATCTAAATCCCGGCTTTTTCCAGTTCCTTCTCCAACGGAGCGAAAAGTAATTTCACGAAGCCTCCCTATTTCTAAAAGTGTATTCGGAATTAGATTAGCTGGGGCAACGAAAATATCAAACTCCCCTTGAGAGGCAATTAAGTTGTCATAGGTTAATGCCTGAACCTCTTGTATAATTAACTGATTATTAATTGATTCTGCAATTGATTCTTGTTTTTCTGGCTTTTTTGAAATAGGGAATTTGAAAAATGGTTTAATTTCTAAAGAAGTTCCGAGAGAAAATATTTTAGATTGAATAAATTTTCGAAATCTACTGATTTTTTCAAATTTTATTTGATCTTTTATAGAGATTGGGTTCCCTATGCGTACATTAATTTTTACAGGTTCCTTTCGAGTTCTTTTAATCAACTTAGCATTCATGCTGGCTGCTAAAAAAGGATGAATGGAGGTACTTAGGCGAATAGGAACAATAGGAATTTCTAGTTTTTGGGCGAGCTTCATTATTTGATTCAGACCTCTTTTTTTTCCTAAATTGTCTAATCGATTTTTTGAAAAATTAATGATTAAACCAAAAGACTTATCTTCTTTTTTAGCGTCTTCAAGTAAAATTGAAAGAGCTTCTTTTTGATTTAGATTTTTTGAAAAAATAGAAATATCAATGTTTACCTTTTCGAATACCCATCGCAAAATAGATTCGTCCAAATCCTCAAAGAGTTGATTGGTCAAGAAAAGAAAAGGTTTTTCTTTGGGAATACGTTTTAAATCACTCTCGGTGATTTTAATATTTATATTTTCTTTTTTTAATAAATCTTTCAGTTCGATAATCGTTTTCTTTTTTGTGGGAAATTACGAACAACTTTCTACAAATGGTCTTCCTTCGGATGTTCTGTATCCATATTTAAGCTCAAATTAACGGGAAATTTCTTTTGAATTAATATCATTGCAAGATGAAAAAGAAAAATAAAATACAAGGGTCTGTGATTCTGGCTTTATTGTTTTTGAGTTCCATTACTTATGGCCAGATGGACTTCTCCTTTGAATTCCAAGCTTACCCAACTGGATTGATTCCTGGGCTTCGAATTGAAAAAGCTTTTAAAGAGAATTATGCTTTTCATTTAAGATTGGGATATAATTGGATTCGACATCAAGATTTTGGTGAACATGAGGATGAACGAGGTGATGGATATGGATTTACCTTGGGCTATAAGCGATATTTCAAAGAAGGACATAAAGGTTTTTTTATTGGAGCAAGAAATGATTTTTGGTTCAATGAATTGGACTGGAAAGATAATATAGGTACACCAGGAGAACGATCTGGTACCAGCAAAATTACGGTTGTTCAACCTACGTTGGAGACAGGGTATGCTTTTATGAAAAATAATTTAATTTTCACGCCAACAGTTGCTTTTGGATTCGAATTTAATGTAAAAACGGAAGGTGAACCGACGGGAGAAGGAGCAGTTTTGCTATTGGGTATTAATGTAGGGTATCGAATTCAGTAAAATATAGAATTAGAAATCACCCATTTTTATCGGACTTTCTAGCCATTCAAAAATCAAATAGCTAAATGAAATATCAAAAAGTTAAATTTTATAATAAGAATGGGTACCAGCTTTCTGCTCGCATTGAATTGCCTGTCAACCAACATCCTCATACATTTGCCATATTCGCCCATTGTTTTACCTGTACAAAAAATCTGCCAGCGGTTCGACATATTAGTCGGGCGCTAATTAAAGAGGGTATTGCTCTTCTGAGATTTGATTTTACAGGTTTAGGTGAGAGTGAAGGTGATTTTGCGGACACAAATTTTTCCACCAATCTCAATGACATATACGCTACCGCTGATTTTTTGAAAGAAAACTACCAAGCACCGGAGATTTTAGTTGGTCATTCTTTGGGAGGCTCAGCGATGCTACATGCGGCTTGTCAAATTGAATCCGTAGTTGCAGTAGCGACAGTTGGAGCACCCTACAATCCAATCCATGTACATCATTTATTTAGCGATAATTTGGAAGAAATTGATGCAGAAGGGCAGGCAAAAGTGAATATTGGCGGACGACCTTTTATGGTGAAAAAGCAATTTTTAGATGATTTACAAAATCATTCGCCTTTTGAGAAATTGCGGAATTTGCGAAAAGCAGTGTTGGTTTTACACTCCCCACAAGATAGAACAGTTGAGATTGAGAATGCTGCTAAAATTTATTCAGCGGCTTTTCATCCTAAAAGTTTTGTGAGTTTGGATGGTGCGGATCATTTACTCTCAAAAAAAGAAGATGCCTTGTATACAGGCGATATGATTGCCGCTTGGGCAAAGCGATACATTAATATTCCCAAAAAAGAAGCTTTGAAAGTCGATAAAGAAGTAGCGGTTAGATTGGACAAGGAAGATGGATTTACGACAGATATTATGGTCAGACAACACGCTTTGATTGCTGATGAACCTGAGAATGTGGGTGGAAATGATTTCGGACCTTCGCCTTATGATTTGGTGGCTTCGGGTTTGGGGGCTTGTACGGTGATGACATTACATATGTATGCTCGACGAAAGAAATGGGACTTGGAGGAAGTTACAGTTCACTTGGAACATTATAAAGATTATGCTGCAGACTTCCAGAATCCAGAAGGCAAACAGAGTAAGATTGATCATTTTGATCGAGTGATTGAGTTAGAAGGGAACTTGGATGAAAAGCAAAAACAGCGATTGTTAGAGATTGCAGATAAGTGTCCTGTACATCGGACATTACACAATGAAGTGAAGGTGGTGACGAGATTGAAAAAATAGATTTTTTTTTCTAATTCACATCCAAAAAAAATGTAATACATACTTATTTGACTCCAAATAATTTATCTGATTAAAATACGAATGTTTAAAAGTTTGATTATCAAAAAGTTATTTTCGGCACAATTTTTTATATATAGTAATTGTTAATTTAAATAATTGACTCATATAAACAAAAAGAAAATAAACGATAATCCTTTTATGAGAAATACTTGATTTAATTTACACATACTATGAGAAAGTCCAGAAGCCGAGCTTACTAGAAACTTGTCTTACAATTCCACTCCTTTTTCCTGTTCTGATGACTTTCCAAAATGATTGTGAAACCCACGATCGACATTCAAACACTGTTTAAAAAATACATATTCAACTAAAAGCTACCAGTTGAAAATCATTTGTGCTGTTGTTAAAACTAGAACTTATGATTGAAACTAAGGCTATATAATAAAACCTATTCTTTGGTTAATTGACCAGTTTGGGCTTACGAATTATTTCAATCGCAATTGTAATTCGTAAATCCTTCTGACGTCAGTCAACAATTATAATCTCATGGAACGAACAAACGGTTTTGCTCTGTGCCATGCAATGTGGCATACTGTACCCAATTGTACCCCCCGAGTTGCACATCCCCCCATGTGGATCATGGTAGTAGTTACCTCGGTTGTCATGATGTTAGTGCACGGGCAAGCCGCTTTTTCACAATGTCCAATGGTTTGTCATGGAAGTGTGACAGTAGCTTTGGATTCCGCTGGTATTTATATTTTAGAGCCTTCAACCTTATTACAAAGTTCAACCTCTAATTGCTCTGGTGATTTTGAAATTTCAGTGACAGATACGCTTGGCAACGTCTATGGAGAAGAGATGAATGGTGATTTCATTGGTGAGGTATTGACGGCTTCTATTTTACATATTGACAGTGGAAATAGTTGTGAAACAGATTTGACAGTGATTGATAATACACCACCGGATTTAGATTGCGAAGAATTGTTTATTCTTTGTAATGTTCCAAGTGATCCAGAAGAACTAGGTTTTCCTGATTTAAGTGACAATGTCTCTCCATATGATTCCATAACTCTTTCTTATTCAGATGTTTTTACAGACTTAGCGTGTTTTTCAACAACGGCTGACACAACGGTAACCGCAGTAATTGATCGGACGTGGATTGCGGTAGATGAAAGCGGAAATGCGGACACTTGTTTACAACAAATATGGTTTTTAAGAGCCACTTTAGATATGGTCATTTTTCCACCCCATTTTGATGGTTTCAATGAACAACCACTTGAATGTGGTCTAAATGACCCATATGACCTCGATGTAACCGGACGACCTACTATTAACAATTATCCTTTGACTAATGCTAGTGATTGCGAACTGACTACCTCTCATATCGACACTGAAGTGCCGGATTGTGGTGGTCAGTTCAAAATCGTTCGAACTTGGATTATCTATGATTTATGTGCAGATGAAAGTCGCGTTTATACGCAAATCATCTTGATCAATGATACTAGTGCGCCTGAAATTGAATGTCCGGAACCAGTGAGTTTTGGAACTTATTCTAATTCCTGTCTAGCTCAAGTTTGGTTACCAGCAGCAACTGGCTCGGATTTATGTTCTGATTATACCATCACGCCTACGTGGCAATTTGGAAATGGATATACTCCATACAACAACGTTCCTCCGGGAATTCATGAAGTGACGTATCGAGCTGTTGACGAATGCGGTAACGAATCTGTCTGTAAAATTAATGTGACAGTAGAAGATGATGATCCGCCTACCGCGATTTGTGATAATCAAATAGAGATAACTCTACAAGCTGATGGGACAGCCCTCGTTTTTGCGGAAACTTTTGATAATGGAAGCCATGACAATTGTGGTATCGACCATTTTGCGGTAAGTCGAGACGGGCTACCATTTGATGAATTTGTTTACTTTGATTGTGAAGATATAAAAGGATTAGTAAAGGTTGATCTAAAGGTTTTTGATGCGCAAGGTATTGTAAGTCAATGTGTTAGTGATGTTTCTGTTGAGGACGAAATTAATCCAGAAATTCTTTGCCCGCCTACTAGTAATCTAGATTGTGGCACGGATTTTTCAAATACAGACTTGACAGGAATGCCTTTTTCAACCGATAATTGTGAAATTGGAGGTATTACTTTTTCTGATGATATTAATTTAAATTCTTGTGATATTGGCACGGTTTTGAGAACTTGGATGGTGTCAGACGAAAGCGGAAATTCAGCTTCTTGTGTTCAAACTATTAACATCAATGACAACACTCCGCTTTCGATAATCTTTCCAGATGATATAACGACTTATGAATGTGGTGCGGATATAGATCCTTCTGTAACAGGAGTTCCGATTGTAACAGGTATTGACTGTGAGCAATTGGGTATAGATCACACAGATTTCGAATTTTATACAGCTTATCCAGCTTGTTATCAATTGGTTCGAAAATGGGCAATCATTGAATTTTGCACCTTTGATCCAAATACAGGAACAGGCTTTTGGGAACACACCCAAATCATTGAGGTCGTGGATATTGAAGCCCCTGTTTTGAGTTGCCCAAGTGAATTGACAATTGGAATTGAGGCAGCAAATGGGTGCGAAACTTTCGCTCAAATTCCTATCCCGACGGTGGATGATTGTAGCGAACAAATTACGATAACAAATAATTCTCCTTATGCATTGAATAATGGTGAGGATGCCAGTGGTATCTATCCTAAAGGAGAGCATTATATTACATTTTATGCGGCAGATGGATGTGGAAATTCCACAGAATGTTCTATGAAAATTGTAATTATTGATACCGAATCTCCTAACCCAGTTTGTAATAATGGAGTGAGTGTAACCATTCAACAAAATGGCTTTACGACAGTCACCCCGAGCATGATTGAAAATGGAAGTTGGGACAATTGTTCGGACTATCAGTCACTGGTCATGCAAGTGAGCCCGAATACATTTACTTGTCAAAGTTTGGGAACTCAAACGGTGACATTAACGGTGACGGATCAATTTGGAAACTCTGCTTTTTGTCAAACAAATGTAGTCGTTCAAGACAATTTTGATGTCTGTCCAGATATAGGTAATGTCACAATAGCGGGTAAAATGGAGAAAGCGAACGGAGATGCTTTGAGTCAAAAAATAGTTGGATTGAGTGGAGGTGTGAGTATGGCATTGCATACCAATGTAGATGGAACTTTTGCTTTTCAAGGTTTACCAACGAACAATGACTATGTAATCACTCCCACCTATAATACAGACTACCTGAATGGTGTGACAACTTATGATTTAGTACTAATAAGAAAGCATATTTTAAATATTTCGAATTTCGAAACTCCTGATCAATGGATAGCAGCCGATGTGAATAATTCAAAAACGGTGACGACGATCGATATGGTCGAACTGAGGAAAATGATTCTAGCCATTCAGGAAGGATTTAATAACAATACTTCCTGGCGATTTATGGATGCGAATTATGTTTTTCAAAATCCAAATAACCCGTTGCCGGAAGGTTTCCCTGAAGAAATTGAAATCCAGAATTTGGAAGGAAATACATGGGAACAAAATTTTATTGGAATAAAAATCGGCGATGTCAATGGCAATGCTGACCCATCGGGATTTGGAGGTGACTTGGATGATAGAAGTAGTGGAAATGATCTAATATTTAATTTGTTAGATATTGAATTAGAGAAGGGCTTCGAATATGAAATTCCATTTAAATGTAAAGATTTTAGCAACATCCTGGGCTACCAATTTGCTATGAAATTTAATACAGAAATGCTAGAATTTGAGGATATTGAGCTAGGAGATTTAGCCTTTTTAACTGAAAATAACTTTGGATTAAATAATCTGGAAAAGGGAATCTTAACGACAAGTTGGGAAGCATTTCCAGAACAAACGATGGATGAAAACGAATCTTTATTTACACTAAAATTTACAGCGAAAACAGACGGAAAATTAAGTGATTATTTCAGTCTAAATCGAGAGGTGATGCCTGCAGAAGCGTACTCAGGCAGCCTTCACTCGAATGAGCATGATACCGAGTTTAGGGAAATTGTTTTGGAATTTGAATCACAAACAAAAGTAGATGATTTAGAACTCTTTCAAAACAAACCGAATCCATTCTCGGAAGAAACAACAATTGAATTTTATTTACCTAGACCCACAACCGCAATTTTGACCATTCACGACCTTTTGGGGAATGTGATTTGGCAAACGGAAGGGGCATACAGAGAAGGCTTTCAGCAAATTATAATCCGTGTTAAAAACGAACGAATTGAATCTGGCATTTTGATTTATCAACTAAATGCAGAAGGATTCAAGCCCAAAACGGGTAAAATGATACTCATAAAGAAGTAATCTTTTTGAGAAGTGTGAGGATTAGGAGCTTGGAGAGATTTTTAAATTTATAGTACACCTATAGTTTTAGGATCTTTTCAAGCTTGAAAATCCACAAACAAACTACCTAAGAACCCATTGATTTACCAATTGCGAATAGACGAAACGAATCGTGGTTCGTAAATCAAAATTTAGGATAGGTTTTTGGGTACGGCAGACATCCGGAGCCGCTGAATTAAAGCGTTTCGGCGATTGAATAAATGCTATTTCAGCAGCTCCCGTCTGCCCCTTTTTACCTTTGCCGATATTTTAAAAGGTAAAAATTTAAGACTAAAATAGAACACAAAACTGGGGACTGTGAACCCAGAAATTATATAAATCGAATCTACACAATTCTAAAACTGACCAATCAAAATTCGAACACTACAAAAGTTAAGCACGAAACGAATCTTTCATTTAAGTAATTGAAAAAAAACTAAATCCAGTAAATGCTACAAATGGCAAATTGTCGATTGTAACCTGGTATTTGGTTTCCCCAAAACAATCGTGTTTAACCAATTCTTACACACCATAACCTTTTATTAATTCACTAAGTCGCTAGATAGCGTAGTGTGATTTATGAATAGTGTATGTGCACTAAAGGAACATTCCTTTAGTCTACTTTCAATACCATTTCATGAAAATCATATGTGCTATTTAGGTAGTTAGTGGACAGGTCTTCGACGTCATTTCCATTTTATATGGGAGGGATTGCTGATATCTGACCTCTAACGAATACGACAATTCTTAAATCAAAACCCAATCCCATGAGAAGAACAGAATTTACTTCTTTTCGTATGTTTTACCAGCGTAGTGTGGTGAAACGCTCAAACCCAGCTACTGGACGAATGGGATGGCCAGCAATTAACCGGCTTTTTAAAGCCTTTTTGATTGGAATGCCTATCCTAATTTTTGGCTGGAATAATGCCAATGCACAATGTGCTTTAGTCTGTAACGATGATGTAAATGTATCTCTACCTGGACCTACTTACAATTGTGAGGTAGAAATTGTCGAAGACATGGTCATGGATGACCCTAGTGGTTGTCCTTCACTTGAAGTATCGATTATGGATTTGAATGGAAATGAAATTCCAACAAGTCCAACTGTTAACGCAGACCATATCGGTAAGACCTTTATTTACAGGGTAACAGATACGACCAATGGAAACTCCTGTTGGGGAACATTGGATGTTGAGGACAAACTTGGGCCGACCTTCACGGATTGTGAAGATGGGACGATGTATTGTCTAGAAGATATTGATCCTATCTTGGAAGGTGGAGACGCGCCGTCACCAACCATAGATGATTGTTCAGATTTTGATTATTACTACGAAGATGACCTTATACTTGGCGATTGCAATACAAGTTATGCAGCCATTTTAGAGAGAACCTGGACGGGTATTGACCAGTTTGGAAATACTTCTAATTGTGTTCAAGTAATCACAATTGAAAAAATGCCAATTAATACATGGGTGCCAGAATGTCCGCTCAATGTTGAATTAGAGTGTGATATAAATGGTCAACCTATTACTCATCCTGATAGTACAGGCTATCCTCAAATTGAGGTTAATGGAAAATATATTGATGTAATTCCGGGAGGAAACTATACTTGTGAAATTGCTTCTTCTTATCAAGATGAAGTATTTGATATTTGTGGAGGTGGAATCAAAATTTTGAGGACGTGGAATGTTTATGATTGGTGTTTGCCTACTGTTCCAGGCCAAAACCCATGGACTTGCATTCAGATTATCAAAGTCAATGATAATTTGGCGCCTCAGATAAATTGTGTGCCGCAAATCATTGAAGGTAGTATTTCTACTGGATGTGAAGCTTGGGTTTATTTCCCTCCTGCTGTTGTCTCCGATGAGTGTTCTGATTTTGAAGTAAGAATCCTTACCCCATTTGGTCAAATTATAGGAAATGGTGGTTTAACGCCAGTAGCCATTCCTGTAGGAGATCATGCATGTACGTATATTGTAACGGATGCTTGTGGTAATATTGCAACCTGTCCAACTACTTTAAAAGTAGTGGATGATACACCGCCAGTTACCATTTGTGATGAACATACTACAGTTTCCTTGACCGCAGATGGAACGGCAACTGCAGGAGCAGCTGTTTTTGATGATGGAAGTATTGATAATTGTGGCATTGATCACTTTGAAGTGTCTAGAATGCCTTCCACTTGTAATCCGGCAGGAACCCCCTTTGATGTAATAATATCTTTTGATTGTTGTGATGTTGGAGAAACAATCATGATTGCATTGCGTGCTTTTGATGTAGAAGGTAATTATAATGAGTGCATGGTTGATGTGATGATCCAAGATAAAATTGATCCAGTAATCATTTGTCCCCCAAGTAAAATAGTTGAATGTGGAGACCCGATTCCAGCTATAACCCCTCCGACTATCACGGATAATTGTCCCAATGTAACTTGGACGGTTGAAGAAGACGATTTCATAGGAAGCTGTGGGGTCGGTACAATTATTCGAGAATATACCGCTACAGATGGTGCAGGTAGAACGGCTACATGTACTTCTCAAATTACGGTAGAGAATACCAATCCATTTGGGTTAGGTAATATTCAATGGCCTGATGATTTTGTTTCGTCGGAATGTGATGCTTCTTTGGAACCTGGAGATTTGCCACCAGCGTATTCTGAACCAGTTACTTCAAATGATGCTTGCGATTTAATCGCTGTCACTTATAATGATCAACCATTATCAACAAATCCACCAGCTTGTTACAAAGTTTTAAGGAATTGGATTATTATCGATTGGTGTCAGTTTGATCCAAACGACCCATTGACAGAGGGTATTTGGGAGCATACACAAGTATTGAAGGTTGAAGATCTCGAAGACCCAATTATTGATTGCCCAGACGATATCATTTTTGAAAGCTCAGATGCCGATTGTGGGAATGTATTTGTTACTGTTCCGACTATTGTGATTTCAGATTGTAGTACAAATTTTGATTACTCTTATACTGTTGATTATGATAGTGATGGAGATAATGATGCTTACGGTACTACACCAAATATTAGTGGAAATTATCCTTTTGGTGAGCATATAGTCTATTTTTCGGTAGAAGACCTATGTGGAAATACTTCAAACTGTACTTTCAAACTGACAATTGTAGATGGTAAAAAGCCAACACCCGTTTGTGTAAATGGTATCGCAGTTGATTTGATGCCTGATCCAGGAGGTGATGGCGGAATCATTGAATTAACAGCTACAATGTTTGATAAAGGAAGTTTTGACAACTGTACCAACGCTGACGATCTAGATATTGCAATAACACCTTCCACTTTTAGATGTATTAATATAGGCACAAATATTGTTACGATGTGGGTGACAGATGAGGCAGGTAATACAGATTACTGTGAAACGTATGTCATCATTCAAGACAATATGGGACTCTGTACTACAGGTGTTCCATTAGTCGCCACTGTTGCGGGGAATGCTGAAACAGAAAATGGAGTAGGTGTTGGAGATGTTATGGTAGAAGTCAGTGGAAATGGACCATCAACGGCTCCTGTTTATTCAGCAGATAGTGGAAATTTTGAGTTCATTGATTTAGCAACCGGACATGATTATACTTTCACTCCTAACCGAGATGACAATCCCACTAATGGTGTTACTACCTTTGATCTGGTTCTTATTACAAAGCACATTCTAAACACAACACTTCTGGATTCTCCGTACAAAATCATTGCGGCGGATGCAAATAACTCCGGTACAGTCACAACCCTAGATGTTGTTAACTTGAGGAAATTAATTTTGAATATTACTCAAACATTTAACAATAATACTTCTTGGAGATTTGTGAATGAAAACCAGGTTTTTTCCAACCCAAGCAATCCATTTGCCGATGGAATCCAGGAATTTTATAATGTCAATAACCTAGGCAGTGATATCAACGATGTTGATTTTGTAGCCGTTAAGGTCGGTGATGTAAATAATACGGTCACACCTAATGATGTAACGAGTGTAGATGATCGTAACACTACTGATGATTTGACATTCATAGTTGATGATGTGGTTTTGGAACCAGGTGAAATTCAAAGTGTGTCCTTTAAAGCTGAGGACTTTGCAAATATACTTGGGTATCAATTTACCTTCGAATTTGATACGGAAGCGCTTGAATTTATGGAAATAAAAGCAGGAGCTATCAATGTTACAGATTCAAACTTTGGCTTTAAAATGTTAGAAGATGGAATCATTACGACTAGTTGGAATGATTCATCAGAAGAACAAGAGGGACAAACAAAAAACACATTAGCCTGGGATGTCAATAAAACACTATTCACTTTAATTTTCCGGGCAAACACTAATAAACACTTGAGCGATTTGCTCCAAATCCATTCGAAATTTACTCAAGCTGAGGCTTATGCCGTTGAAGAAGGACAAGGTCTAAGCGATGCAGAAATTTTGGGTGTACAATTAGCCTTTAATAATTCAATTCTCATTAACGACGAGACGAATGATTTTCAATTGTATCAAAATACACCAAATCCATTTGAAAATGAGACAGTGATCGGGTTCGATCTTCCAGAAGAAGGAGAAGCGACACTAACAATTTACGACGTATCAGGGAAGATACTGAACGTAGTAACTGGTAATTTTTTGAAAGGGTACAATCGAATTAGAATTAAAGGCAATGATTTACAAGGTTCAGGTGTTTTATATTACCGTTTGGAAAGTCTTACGGGAACTGCAACAAAGAAAATGATTTTACAATAGGCGTTTCTAGTTTAGGACTAGGATTCCCTCCCGTTAGCTATCGGGATGATGCGCTTTAAGATACAATGTGCGATTTCCCGGAACCGATTGAAGTTTTCTAAAGATCTGGTTTTTGGGATGACCTCTCCCTGCTCCGGTGGGGGGGGGTTTTATGTTAATGAAGGCGATTTTTTAAAAAATCTATTTAATAGTTGAGCGTTTAATTTCTTTTCTTTGCTTTATTTTTTCAAAACCTGATTACGTTCATGAAATATTATTTTTTCATTCTTCTTGTTTTTTTGATGATCTTTTCTGCATGTGAAACAGCAGAATCGGATAATACCGACCCTCTAAAACAGGTATCTCAAAACGGCGAAAAACCTGATTCAGTAATTATTGCTGAAGTAAATAATTATATCAAATTTGTTGAAGAGTCTTATCAATCGAGGCAGAAAGACGTTAGTTTGAACCCTCCTATAGATAATGAAAAGGTGGTATGGATAGATAATGATAAAGGCGAATTCTTTAGGGTGATTTATGGTATTTTTAGTATGGATCCTTATTTCAAACATACTTATTATTTTAAAGAAAACGAACTAATCTATTATCGTTACCAGACTTGGTTACGTACTACTACCCCTAGAGAAGCAAAAGAGTTTTTATGTGTTATCGACGATGGAAAAATTGTCAAAGCAGCGAGAAAATATTTGATTTTAGAAGGAGATGAACCTCCAGTAAAAATGGCTAAACAACCTTTATTTGAGGTGCAGGTCAATCAAGATTCTATGTTGCAAGCAATTGACGATCATTGGAAAATGATTTTGGAAAAGAAAAAAATAGGGGAGGGCATTCGAGATTCTATTGCAATAGAAACAGAGGCTAAAAAATAAAGGAAAAAAAATTGGGTTTCAGTTTTTTGAAAAACTGAAACCCAAACCTATCATTTATTTTAAACTCAATAAACCATCTTTCCGAATTTCAAACACTTCTAGCGGGGCATTATTTTGAGCTACTAAAATTAAGTGATTACCATTCGTCCTTTTTATGAAGGCTAAATCTTTAACATTTCCAGGGACAAAAAATCCACTTTCGGAAATGCCTAATACTTTGAACGCGCCATTTCCTAGACCTTTTAACACTAGCCCATTTCCAGCGTCATATCTTGGTGTTTCGACTTCAGTGTCATAATTGTTTCCAGCCAAAATCAAGTCAATATTTCCATCCGAATCAATATCATGGGGAATAATAGCATTGATTGGCGCGATTTGAGCTTCATTAGGTAAATATTTAATAGTGAATGAATTGCCTTCATTGATCAAAATGATAGATTCAAAAGTGTTAACTTCTAAATTCAAGGAATTCTCAATGGCTTTATCTCCTAAAATATCTTCTAAACCCGCGGTCGCAAACTCTTTATATGTTGGAAATTTTTCTTTGATAAAAGGCATTTGTTCAGAGGAACATTGGCGACCACGAGTGGGCACCATTTTGCCTTTGTATTCTTTACTCAATACAATATCGCAACTTCCATTTCCATCAAAATCATCGGCAAAAACGCGAAAAGGTTTCTTTTTGGACGCATGAAATTTTGAATTCAAACCAATATTTCCAACGATAAAATCTTGGTCGCCATCATTATCGATATCTGCCGCTGCTATACTATACCACCAACCTTTCAAATCGGCAGTTCCAAATTCTGCGGACGCATCTCGCAATTTCCCATTTTCATTCAAGAAAACTTTTATACTCATCCACTCACCAACAACAATTAAATCTGGAAATTTATCGCCATTCAAATCTGTCCAAACGGCATCTTTGACCATTCCTATTTCGGATAACTCTGGAGCCAACTGTTCCGTTACATCATTGATTTTACCTGATCCAAAATCATTTCTCAATAAATAACTTTTTGCCGCATATGGATATTTACCCGGTACGCCTGCTCCACCAACGAAAATATCTGTATCGCCATCTTGATCGAAATCAGCCCCTTTTGCCACATTTCCACTTTGAAGCATCTCTGGCAATGCACCTTTGGTTTTTATAAATTTTCCTTGACCAACATTTGCATATAATCTGTCTTGTAATGGGTTTGTATCGTATTTGAATTCACCACCACCACCACTGACTACATACATATCTATGTTTCCATCATTATTTCCATCAAAAAATAAAGCGTCAAGATCTTCGCTAACTTGATCTAACCCAAAATGAGTGCTTTGGGCAATTCGAAAAGTTCCATCCGTTTTTTGGAAGTAAAGCACACCTGATTGACCGGCAGCACCTCCAATAAAGAAATCTTCTAACCCATCTCCATTTGCATCGGCAACGCTAATTTTTGGACCTAAAGTCGATTGTTTATGAGGTAATAAAATTTCGGAAACAAAATCGTCGAATTGATTTTCGGTATGTTTAAAACTGATCCCAAAATCTGATGGGTTTTTCTTTTGAAATACCTTGTCAGAATCTGGTTTTACATTCACCATCTTCTTATCCGACTCGCTTTGATTAATGACTAAAACCTGATTTACAGGTACATTTTCAATCAAAGAAGTTTTGCCGTTTGGCCATTTAACTTCCACATTGTCGATATTCGAAACGTCACCCAAACCGAAATGTAGAACTTCCTCCACCGCCGATTCAAAACCACGTGTATTCATTAATTCCTGAAGTTGGATTTCGCCATTATAATGAATGGTTACTTTCGCGCCTGTAATTGGAGTGGATATCGTTTCTCCTTTCAATTTAACTCTCAAATAATTACCTCGGCTTTGTTCTATAGCGTTATTTTTATAAACAAAAGCGGGCTCGTCAATATTGTTAACCACTAAATCCAAATCGCCATCATTATCCAAATCTGCGTAGGCTGCTCCATTTGAAAAAGTCGCCTCATTCATACCCCAGTCATCATTCTTTTTCGAGAAAGTTAAATCGCCATTGTTCTTATAAAGAACATTCGGGAGTTTAATTTCAGGTAGCAATTTAAAAATTTCGGCTCGCTTACCCATTGGAATATTACCTCCATACTCCTCCTTTTTCTTCGCCAACATTCTTCGAAAATCATTGTCACGAGTATATCTTCGATATCCATTTGAAACGAAATAATCTTTATATCCATCATTATCGAAATCCGCTAAAAGGGCTGCCCAACTCCAATCTGTACTGGCAGTTCCTGATAAATTTGCAATATTCGAAAACGTTCCATTTCCATTGTTTAATTGAAGGGAATTGAACATATATTGATATTGATATTTCAAATCATTGACGTAATATCGGAAACCTTTTATATCCATTGAAGCCATCAAAGTTTTACCTCGAATATGGTCATCAGCGGCCATGTCCAAAACCATTACGTCCACTAGACCATCATTATTTATATCGGCGATATCGCATCCCATTCCAAAATATGAAATCTGCTTTGTTCGTATCTTAATTTCGTCTTTAAAAGTGCCATTCCCCTGATTAATATACATAAAGTCGGGTACTGAATAATCATTCGCCACATAAACATCCATCCATCCATCATTATTCAAATCACTTACGGCCAAACCTAAACCATAACCATATCGAAGCATGCCTGCCTCTTTTGTAACTTTTGTGAATTTCCCGTTATTATTTTGATACAAATGACAACTCGCAGCATCCAAAGATTTTGGATTTTTGATGTCTTTAAATACTTCTGCCAAAACAACTCTAAAATATTTTGATTCATTCAAAACAAAACAATCCAAATCACCATCCTTATCATAATCGAAAAATGCTGCGGAAGTACTTCGATTACCGTCATTTAAACCAAAGTCTTTTCCTTTTTCAGAAAAAGTCAAGTCGCCATTATTGATATAAAGCAAGTTTTCGCGGTCAGTTTCATTATCATAAGGACCTGCTTGCGATACATAAATATCTTGAAATCCATCGCCATTTACATCTGCCATTGTTACGCCAGCCGACCATTTTTTTCCTTGATTAATCCTCGCTTTTTCAGAAATATCCTCGAATTTCATATTGCCTTTATTCAAGTACAGTTTATTCGGTGACATATTTCCTGACATAAACACATCGGGTAAGTTGTCATTATTAATATCGCCTATTGCGACGCCTGCGCCATGATAGAAATAGTCGAAAGACATGATATTCCAATTGGTTGTTATATCCTCTTTTAAGTCATTTGAAAAATTAATGCCTGTTTGTTTAGAAGAAAGAAGGGTAAAAAGGGCATCTTTTTTTTCGAGAAGGTTTGTTGTGGAAGATTCTTTTGGGGTATGATTACAAGCCGAAAAAATTAAAATTCCGATAAAACCAAATAGGAACCTATGTAGATTTAGTAAATGAACCATGGGTTTTGTTTTAATTAGAAGATTAGTCAGGAATTCCTTGAATTGTCGCTTAATAGATTAAGGTAAGTGTTTTTTTTGTTGGATTTTTATAAAAAATCTGGTGTAAATTTGTTCTATACAAATGTAATGGATTCATTGAGTTTGTCAAATTTTCATGTTATGAAAAATAATATTTGAAAAACATAACAAATTTGTTTTCCGTAATTTTAGGCTCATTTTTTGAAAACATATTGAAAAATATTTTCCCATGATTACCCGATTCTTTTACATCCTTCCTATTTTGTTTTTACTATTCATTATAAGTTGCCAGTCCTCTGATAACTCCAATGTTGATATCGAAAATCCAGTTTCGAAAACTAAATCTGGGACGGAAGAAATGGCTGAAATACTAAGTGATATTGATGCAAAAGCTAACCCTATGTCGGTAACTTATTTCAAAAATTCCATTCGGGCGGAGGTGGTTCGACAGCGTATGGAGGGAAGCGCTAATGCGGATGAGCGATTCAAAAGCCAAATGTTTTATGGCTATGAATTATTGAATGCAGGTAAGAATGAAGAAGCGATTATGACTTTAGAAGATTTGGTTCAGAAGGTTAGCCAATCTTCTGTTCCTCAGCCTAAAGTTCTATATCAGCTAAATCGACTTTTAGCATTGTGTTATATAAGATTGGGCGAGCAAAACAATTGTCTTGAAAATTCCAATCCTGAGCGATGCATCATGCCATTCGAAGGTGGTGGAATTTATGAGATGAAAAGTTCTGTAAAAAAAGCCATCCAGCTATTTGAACAAAATTTAGCACAAAACCCAAACGATTTAGAGGCGATTTGGATATTGAATTTCGCGTATATGACCATTGGAGAATACCCTGAGAAGGTGCCAGCAAAATGGCGATTGGATGAAAAAGAATTTGAATCGGATTATCAATTGCCTCGTTTCAATAATATCTCTGGCAAATTGGGAATTAACACGGTGGGGCTTTGTGGCGGAGCAAGTGTTGAGGATTATGATAATGATGGTTTTTTGGACATTGTCGCTTCTTCTTGGGGCTTTTCCGATCAACTTCGATTTTTTAAAAATAATGGCGATGGTACTTTTTCTGACCGAACGACAGAAAGTAAGTTGACAGGGCTCACCGGCGGACTGAATATTACTCATACGGATTATAATAATGATGGATTTAAAGATATATTAGTTTTGAGAGGGGCTTGGTTTGGAACGACGGGCGAGCTTCCTAATTCATTAATCAAAAATAATGGCGACGGTACCTTTGAAGATGTAACGATTGCGGCAGGTTTATTTTCAAAATATCCCACACAGGCTGCTTCTTGGGCTGATTTTAATAATGACGGTTGGTTAGATTTATTTATTGGAAATGAAACAGAGTCTCAAAAAATACAATATCCGTGTGAATTATATATGAATAACGGTGATGGAACTTTTACCAATAAAATTGCAGAGTCTGGTTTGAGAAGTATCCGTGCGATGGTCAAAGGATGTACGGCGGCGGATGCTAATAATGATGGTTGGACAGACCTCTATATATCTTTTTTGAATGCACCCAATGTATTGGTCTTAAATAATGGGGCGAATGATAAAGGTATGATTACATTCTCTGCTTCACCCAAAAGAGAGACGGTTCAAGAGCCTACGATGAGTTTTCCATGTTGGTTTTTTGATTTTAATAACGATGGGTGGGAAGATATTTTTGTGGCTTCTTTTGGTGGTTATGGCGAAACGAAATTGCAAGCGGCTCAAGTCGCTGCTAAAAATTACCGTGGCGAATTTGCGGAAGGAAATCCAAGACTTTATCGAAATAATGGGGACGGTTCTTTTACTAATATTGGAAAAGAAGCTGGTTTGATGGATGGGGCTTTCGCGATGGGTTCGAATTATGGAGACATTGACAATGATGGATTTTTAGATTTTTATTTAGGAACGGGGGCGCCAAGTTTCGCGGCGGTCGTACCTAATAAAATGTTTAGGAATAATCAAGGGAAAACCTTCCAAGATGTAACGACAGCAGGTGGTTTTGGTCATGTTCAAAAAGGACATGGTGTGGGTTTTGGAGATCTGGATAATGACGGAGATGAAGATATTTTTTGTGTTTTAGGTGGCGCATTTGAGGGCGATGTTTTTGGTGATGCCTTATTTTTGAATCCGATGGGCAGCGAAAAAAGTTGGGTTAATTTGGAATTAGAAGGTACAAAATCGAATAAAGCTGCTATTGGCGCAAGGGTCAAAATTATTACGGAACAATCGAATGGAAAAGAATTAATTCTTTATCGTACGATTTCGACAGGAGGTAGTTTTGGAGCTAATAGTCTTCGATTAGAATTAGGATTAGGAGCTGCTACAAAAATTAAATTGGTAGAAGTAAAATGGCCAAATTTGAATCAAACCGTCGAGGTTTTTGAAAATATTGAAATTCGTCGTTTTGTGAAATTGGTAGAAGGAAGTGGAAAGCTTGAATATTTGAATAGAAAATCATTTGGATTTACTTTTTAGTAATGAAGTTGTCTAAAGTTAATTGACATTTTGTGAAACAGTTGCAGCGAGTTAAGTTTGAAAATCCTACTTAACTCACCAAACCCACTGCAACTATGATGAAATTAAGCAAAAAGCTGATTAACCAAAATTTAGTACCTC
>JANSWP010000070.1 GCA_024743405.1 Bacteroidota bacterium | reverse complement strand
GAGGTACTAAATTTTGGTTAATCAGCTTTTTGCTTAATTTCATCATAGTTGCAGTGGGTTTGGTGAGTTAAGTAGGATTTTCAAACTTAACTCGCTGCAACTGTTTCACAAAATGTCAATTAACTTTAGACAACTTCAATTGGGTAATAAATGTGGGGGCTATTATAGTCATAACCCTTTTCATTTAGCCGAATAAGGGACTTCGCAAATAATAAATTACACATTTCGCTTGTCCTTTTTCCTTTTTTATTCGTTATTTTTTTTGACCATAGCGCTGCTCTGTTAAAAAAAATGCCTCAACTAAAGAAAAAATTACCAGGCCAAATTTGCGTAGTTTATTAATTGCGAAGTCCCTTAAGAAAAATATTAATCAGTACTATTAGATAGATTTCCAACTATCAAGTACCTTATTTTCCATCATAGCATCCGTTATAGATGCTTTTCAATATTTCTTAAATTTGAAATATAAAAGTGAATCTCCCAAATGCTTACTGTTCAGGGACGATAATTATAGGAAGTGTTTGTTACGAAGTGTTTTAAAAAAAGTTTATTTCTAACGATAAATTTAACTGCGGACAAATATGATGATTATTTATCTATAAATCCAAATAGGGGTGCAAAAAATACCATTATAAGCGCTTAACAATACTTACTTCATCCGTTTAAAAACATAACATATTACTTTCATCGAAGATACTCTTAACATAACAATCCTCACCATATTACAATTACGCCTATCTTTTTATCTTGCCAACTGAAAATTTAGTTGTTCTTTACATTTAGGTTTTTTACAAAAAAACCTCCTTCTGATAAAACCAATACCATGGCCGACAAATACTTAAAAAATTACATAAACGGAGCTCTTATTCCTGCCGAATCAGGCGAGTATCTAGATAATTACAACCCATCTACGGGCAAAGTCTATTCTTACATTCCTGATTCTGATGAGACGGATATCAAGAATGCTGTAGACGCTGCCGAAAAAGCCTTCCCCATTTGGTCAAAAATGGGTTTGGAAAAACGGTTTCGCATCCTGAATCGAATTGCAGATGTAATCGAGCAAAATATGGATGAATTTGCCAAAGCAGAAAGCCGTGATAATGGAAAACCTTTATCTATGGCTCGAAATGTAGACATCCCAAGAGCCCAAGCTAATTTTAGATTTTTTGCCACGGCTATTCTACATTTTAGCTCTGAATCACACCATATGGAAGGAGAGGCTATTAATTTTACCTTACGTCAACCTCTTGGAATAGTCGGGTGTATTTCTCCATGGAATTTACCCCTTTATTTATTTACCTGGAAAATTGCTCCGGCATTGGCTGCTGGAAATTGTGTTGTCGCCAAGCCATCTGAGATGACCCCTATGACTGCTTTTATGCTTGCAAAAGCATGTAAAGAAGCTGGGCTTCCGCCTGGTGTATTGAATATTGTACATGGATTGGGAGGAAAAGCAGGCCAAGCAATTATTGAACACCCAAAAGTAAAAGCTATTTCGTTTACTGGAGGTACCGAAACAGGTAAAAAAATTGCACAAATTGCCGCACCAATGTTCAAAAAATTATCGCTCGAATTAGGTGGTAAAAATCCAAATATCATTTTTGAAGATTGTGATTTTGATCAAATGATGGTAGACACTTTACGATCTTCTTTTTCGAATAGCGGACAAATATGCCTCTGCGGATCAAGGATTTATGTACAACGCTCTATCTATGAGAAATTTCGAGATGAATTAGTCAAAAGAACTCAGTTTCTAAAAGTAGGGGATCCATTTTCAAGTATTTCGGATCTTGGTGCTTTGGTCTCTCAACAACATCTCGATAAAGTTTTAAGCTATGTCAATCTCGCCGAAGTCGAAGGAGGAACCGTGCTTTGTGGTGGCACCAAAATAGAAATGGATGGCGAATTAGAAGGTGGATATTATATGCGCCCTGCGGTTATCGAAGGGTTGCCAAATAATTGTCGAACGAATCAAGAAGAAATATTTGGCCCTGTAGTAACGATCCAGCCTTTCGATACAGAAGAAGAGTCCATCGAACTTGCCAATGGTACTCAATTTGGACTTTCCTCAACTGTTTGGACACAAGATATCAGCAAAGCCAATCGAGTCGCGGAAAAATTACAAGCTGGTATTGTTTGGATTAATTGCTGGCTTTTAAGGGATTTAAGGACGCCATTTGGTGGTGCCAAAAGTTCAGGCGTGGGTCGAGAAGGAGGTTTGGAAGCTTTACGATTTTTTACGGAGCCAAAGAATGTTTGTATCAAATATTAATGTGTAAATTAATAGAACCATTCAAACATTTAAACATTTAAACACAGATAACTAATATGTCTCAAATAGAACTTGAAGCACTGACTCAGCAAACTTGTCAAATCGTAACAGATGTCGCCGATTTTATTCGAGGTGAAATGGGCAAAGTAAAAGCTGCTGAAATAGAAGATAAAAGCTGGAATAGCCTTGTCAGTTACGTGGACAAAACAGCAGAAGAAAAACTGGTTAGTGGCTTCAAAAGATTATTACCTGATTCCGTTTTTTTGACTGAAGAGGAGACTGTCGAACAGGAAAAGGGTGATTTTCAATGGATCATAGATCCCCTTGATGGTACTACTAATTTTTTACATCAATTGCCTTGTTTTTCAATAAGTGTGGCATTGCGACATAAAGAAGAAACCATTCTAGGTATTGTTTATGAAGTGAATCAAAACGAGTGTTTTTATGCATGGAAAGGAGGGGGTGCTTTTTTAAATGGCAGAAAAATTCAAGTCACTAAAACCCAAGATTTGAAGGATTCTCTTATTGCTACAGGCTTCCCATATTATGATTATGACCAAATAAAACCCTATCTCAATGTCTTAGAATATTTCATGACGACAACTCGCGGAATTCGACGACTTGGTTCGGCAGCAGTTGATTTGGTTTATGTAGCGTGTGGTCGTTTTGATGCCTTTTTTGAATATAGTTTGAATGCATGGGATGCAGCAGCAGGAGCTTTTATTGTTCAGGAGGCGGGCGGTCTGGTTGTTGATTTTAAAGGAGGAAATGATTTTCTATTTGGGAGGTCATTGATTGCCACCAATCAGGGACTTTCTACAGAAATATTAACCCTTATTCAAAAGGAATTTGGAAAATAAAACTCAACTAAAAAATTATTTCCTTCTCATATTTGGAAGTTTCACCCCCTGTTCTGAAGATTCAATCAAGATATTCAATCTTTTCATGCGGGTTTCTTCCCGTTTCGCGCTCATCACATACCAAACTGATGCTTTTTTATAATAAGGAGACAGGCTTTCAAAATATACCCACGCCTTTTCATTTCCCCGAATAATGGCTTCATATTTTTCATCCAACTTCAGTTTTTTTTGTTCGTAAGCATAAATTTCGGATTTCCGTTCTTTTCGCTTTTCCCAAGCCAAAATTCCAGTTGGCTGCATCAATCCTTTTTCCGTGAGTTCTTTAATCTTTTGAATATTAACAGCACTCCAAGTGCTCGTTGGGCGACGGGGAGTAAATCGTATTTTATAACTCTTTTCGTCTACTGATTTTCTAATACCATCTATCCAACCATAGCACAATGCCTGATCGACTGACTCAGACCAAGTCATACTAGGAATCTTAGTAGCCTTTTTATAATAACCCACCCAAAGTTCTGACGCTTTATTATGGTTTTCATGTAACCATTTTTTAAAATCAGTAGGCGTAGCAAAGAATTCTACAAGATTCATATAATTGGATTTTCAATTTTAGTTCTATGGAATGCATCACAAATAAATTTATGCCTCATTCCTATAAGTAAAAATAACATTTGATTTTAAAGATTTCAGATGAAATTAATCCAACATATCCTAAATTCGCACCATGAAAATAATAATTGCGGGCGCAGGGGCGGTCGGTTTTCATTTAGCCCAATTGCTCGCCAACGAAAATCAGGACATTACTTTAATAGACACGGACGAAGAAATATTGAATCATGTGGCGTCCCATCTAGATGTAATGACGCTTAGAGGTGATGCGACCTCCATCGAAGTGTTGACGAAAGCTCAAATCTCTAAAGCCAAACTTTTTCTTGCCGTCACCACTTCCCAGACGACCAATTTATTATCGGCAATTTTAGCCAAACAACTCGGTGTAAAGCAAACGATAGCGCGTGTAAACACACCGGAATACTTATCTGAAGAACAAAAGAAAAATTTCTTTACATTAGGAATCGATAACCTTTTCTCTCCACTTCAATTAGCAGCTCAGGAGATAGAACGATTGCTACTTCGATGTTCCTTTACCGATGTATTCGAATTTGAAAAAGGGAAAATTTCAGTGATTGGATTTACCATTGATAATACCTCTCCATTAATGGGAAAGAGTTTAAGAGAAATAAATTCCGAAACTTCAGGTTTTCTTTTTAAAGCAATCGCAATTTTGAGAAACGAAAAAACGATTATTCCTTTCGGCGATAATATTTTAAAAAGAGAGGATCATTTGTATTTGGTTACAAAAAATGAGTTTATTGATCAAGTTACAAAATTTGTAGGACTCAGCCTCAAAAAGATAAAAAGGGTAATGATTATTGGAGGTTCCCCTCTAGCCTTAGCCACCGCCCAGACACTTGAAAACAAGTATAGTGTAACTCTTTTTGAACAAAACAAAAATACTTGTAAAAAACTCATTGAAAAATTACATAATACGCTAGTCATTAAGGCTGATCCAAGTAATATTGAGCAGCTCAAAGAGGAAGGATTGGAAGAAATGGATGCCTTCATAGCGTTAACACCAAATTCGGAAACCAATATTATTACAAGCCTTATGGCAGAGCAATCTGGTGTTTATAAAACCATCGCCCTCGTTGATAATGTAAACTATACCCATATCTCTCAAAATATCGGCGTCGATACGATTATTAATAAAAAATTGATCGCAGCAAATAATATTTTCCGATTCGTTCGGAAAGGTAAAATTGAAGCCATTACGAGTCTTCATGGGGTAGAAGCCGAGGTTATTGAATTTATTATTCATAAAGAAAATCGCCTTACCAAAAACCCTATCCGCAGCCTTCGAATACCTCAACAAGCCATTATTGTAGGGGTCATACGCGGCGAAAACAGTTTCATTCCTGATGGAGATTTTCAAATGAATTTACATGATAAAGTAATTGTTTTTGCCATGCCTGAAGCCATTGGGAAGGTAGAAGCATTATTCCGATAAGCATACATGATTAACTTTAATGTCATATCAAACGTAGTTGGAATTACTCTTTTTATTTTGGGTATGTTCATGCTTTTGGTTCTTCCTGTTTCATTGTATTTCCAAAGTAATGATGCTCAACCCATTTTCTTTTCGGCACTCATAAGCATGGGGTTCGGAGGTATCTTTTTCTTATTCAATTTTAAAGGCAAAGATCGCATTCAGAAAAAAGATGGTTATTTGATTGTAGCATTGGGTTGGTTAGCTATGTCTGTTTTTAGTACCCTACCCTATTTGCTTAGCGGCGTTTTGCCAGATATGACGAATGCGATTTTTGAAAGCGTTTCTGGATTAACGACGACTGGCGCATCTGTTATTAACGATATTGAAGCAGTTCCTAAAGGGATTCTTTTTTGGAGGAGTTTAACTCAGTGGATTGGAGGGATGGGAATCATCGTTTTGACGGTCGCCATTTTTCCACTTTTAGGTATTGGTGGCGTTGAGCTTTTTGTCGCGGAAGCACCTGGACCAACCTCTGACAAAATACATCCTCGAATACGGGAAACGGCAAAACGGCTTTGGCTAATTTATGTCTCACTAACAGCGCTTTTGACTTTGATTTTATACACACTCGGAATGAGCTTTTATGACGCTATAAATCATGGCTTGACGACAATGGCGACAGGAGGTTTCTCTACAAAAAATACAAGCATTGCCTATTTTGATGTCCCAAGTATCCAATATACCTTATTGTTTTTCATGTTTTTAGCAGGCATAAATTATACGGTGATTTACTTTGGTATTAAAAGAAGATTTAAAAAAGTTTGGAGTAGTGATGAATTTAAAACCTATCTTTTTCTAGTCCTTACATTAATTCTAATTATTACTTTTTCCATAGTATGTACGCATGAAATTCCTTTAGAAAAAGCCTTCAGGGATGCTGCCTTTCAAGTCATTTCGATTATAACTACGACAGGATTTGTTTCGGCAGATTATACCGCATGGGCACCAGGATTGACTATCTTATTTTTCATTTTATTATTTGTCGGCGCAAGTGCAGGATCAACAAGTGGAGGCATAAAGATCATTCGACATTTAGTTTTTTTCAAAAATTCCTTTCTCGAATTCAAACGTTTATTGCATCCAAAAGCACTAATCAGAATAAAAATCGATAAACAAATTGTTGCCCCTCGCATCTTAACGCATATTCTGGTCTTTTTAATGATTTACCTAATCATTTTTGTAGTTAGTTCAATCTTCATGACCGTCATTTTAAGTGATTTTGAACAGCCATTTTTGACCGCTATTGGTTCTGTCGCAACCTCATTAGGCAATGTTGGACCCGCTATTGGAGAAGTAGGTCCTATGGATAACTTTGTAGCGATTCCTTCATCAGGGAAATGGCTTTTATCTTTTTTGATGTTATTGGGCAGATTAGAATTGTTTACCATATTAATATTATTCATGCCTTATTTTTGGAAGGTAAATTAAATATATCGCTATTAAGTGCTTGGACAGAAATAACTCGCACATATTCTGACAGACTATTTTTTCACCATATTTCGTTAAAAATACTCGCCATATCTAAGGATATGCCTGTGCTTTTTGCCTCGTCTGGCAAAAAAATAGTTTTCGTCAAATATGGAACTTATTTCTGTTCAAGCACTTACTACGAATACTCTCTCACCCTAGACTCTTACTCATTGAGAACAAAAACTCACTCTTTTCAATAGTGAACAAAGCCCTAGAATATCCTTATATTCGCGGTTGTTTCGCAAAAAGATGGACAAAATGATTCATTCAAAAATGTGGAACGAGAGAAAACTAAATGGACTTTTCAAGTCAATTTTAAATAATGGACAAATTGAAAGAAAAACTTAAAAAAATTTGGTCAGAATTCTGGCTATTTGCCACTAGCTTCTTTTTCTTAAAAAACTTTGCGGCGATGATAAGTGTCTTGGTCTTCTTTTTTGTAATGACCAACTTGTGGTTAAAATGCTATACCCGCCATGGCGAGTCTGTCGTTTTAGAAAACTTTGAAGGAAAAACGCTCAGTGAAGCCAAGGAATTAGCCAAAAAACACGATTTCAGATTTGAGGTCATTGACTCTGTTTGGTATGCTAATAAAAAGCCTGGAGTCATTACAAATCAAGAGCCAAAGGCAAATTCTCCTGTCAAAAAATACAGAACCGTTTATTTGACTATTTCAAAATTTAAAGCTGAAGAGGTTTCTCTACCATTGTTTGGAGAGAGTAGTTATAATTATAGCAGTTATAGCAGGAAGCTAGGCCGAAAGGATATTCATACGACGATAAAAGATAAAATATTTGACCCTCGACAAGCCAATAATTCTATCGTTCACTTTTTTTATAAAGGCAAAAAAATTACTGATAAAGATATTAAAGAGGGCTTCAAAGCTTCTAAAGGAGATACTTTACAGTTTATCGTCACAGAAAGGACTTCAAATAGTGTCTCCATTCCAAATTTAGTGTGTATTCCCTTTAGCGAAGCAGAATTTATGTTGAGTGGCTCCCGATTGAGTGTTGGCGAAATTTCGGAAGATGGGACAGTCACCAACAGTGCTAATGCTTATGTTTGGAAACAAATGCCTGCTTACCGGAGAAATAGAATCGTTCAAATAGGCACACAAGTTGACTTATATTTGACACAGGAAATTCCAGACGGATGTCAATAAATATTGCCCTACCTGACAGTTTTTGTGAATAGAATTTGGTTTGGCAACAAAATTTTTGAAAGTACGTTTTGGAAAAGATATTTAGATGGCTTTTTCATCAAACGGCGAATTGACCTTCGCCGATTTTTTTTTATTACCTCCATTAGTGAATAGGAGTAATTTTCAAAATAATTTAACATGCGCTTATTTTACGCTCTGACCGCCCTACTTTTTCTAGTTTTTGACTTGTCTGCTCAAGAGTTGATTATAGAGCCTGCTCAAGGAAACCCAGTTTTCCAATCCCAAGTCAACCAAAAAGAATTAAAAATCGCGGCAGAATTTGAAAAGATAATTGGGACTAATTCATTAGACAATCGATCAGAGGGGCCATTCAATAATTGCCCTCCAGACTTTATAGGACTTTTATTAGAATCTGGTCAAAGTATGTTTTTTGATTTAGAGATTGATACATTGGTTTTAGGGGATGGCGGAAATGATGGAGATGTAATTAACTTAACCAATGGAGGAGCACTTCTATATGGAACAGCTATTATTGATACAACTTCTTTAATTTATACTGCCAATGCTAATTTTCAAACTTCAGGAGTAGACACTATTAAATTGGAGTTTTGCCGCGCCGACGGCAGTGATTGTGAAGCATTTTCTTATGTTGTAACCGTCAAAAGAAAAGGAAAAGTCATCATTGGAGATTCAAGAGTTGTTGACCCAGAGACGGTGACTGAATATTGCCTAACCTCAGAAGTTGATTTCCCAGGCGACAAAAAATGTAGCCAGTTTATTGATTGTCCTGACAATTATGATGGAGAAGGGCAGCAATTGTTTTCTTTCACTAATTACAACCGCGCAGATACCTGTTTGCTTTATTATGCCAATCGATTTCCAGGTACGGATACGGTTTGTATGGTCATTTGCGACGAATTTATAGTATGTGACACCTTCAAAATTCCATTCATCATTCGTGGTGATACGTTAGATTCAGGAGACTTGCCATTTTTTGATGACTTTACGTATCAAGGTCCTCATCCAAATGATGCATTATGGTTAGACGATCAGGTTTATGTAAATCGAACATTTGCCGCAAACCCACCTTCTTATGGATTTGCCACCTTTGATGGAGTTGATCGAAAAGGAGAACCTTATGATTTCTTCGAAGGCGTAGCGGATAAATTAACTTCAAAAGCAATAGATATTTCAGATTTAGATCAAGATGATAATGTACTCTTACGGTTTTATGTCGCTTCAAAGGGATATGGTAAAGCACCGTCTATCAAAGATTCTTTAGTGGTTGAGTTTAGAGACAACACAGGTGAATGGGTCACGATCGATGGCTATGAAGGCTTTTTGAATGAACCTTTTGTGGGTGATACAGTCCCTCCCTTTGAATTTAAATTGTATAAATTAGATCAAGATAGATTTTTCCATAGTGCTTTTCAATTTAGGTTTAAAAGCTATTCTTCACCAGGGGGAATGGTCGATTTATGGCATGTAGATTATGTTTGGTTTGGTTCGGCAATTTTGGTAGATGACACCTTCAATGATGTTGCCTTTGTAAATTTACCTAGCAACCTAATGTCCAAATATACAAGTATGCCTTGGTGGCATTTTGAGGGCAATGAATCAGCCAATCTTAATAAATCGATAGAAACAACTATTTTCAACCATAAAAACCTGATTGAGAACCTCGATGAGGCTTGGGCAATTCTATCAGAAACAGAAACGAGTACGACTCAATATACGCAAGGCGATTTTTCCTTGATTTCGGGAGTTAATGTACCCATCAAAGAGCCTTTCACTGAAAGTTTTGATGTGCCAAATTTGACATTTGATCAACAATTACTAAGTATGCAAGGTGATTTTGTTGGTGCTGAAAATTTAAATTTCCGATCAACTTATTACCTCACCGCTGACCAAGATTTTGAGTTCCGATCAAATGATACTGTTCATTTATATACACCTTTTAAAAATTATTTTGCCTACGATGACGGTACTGCGGAACGTCAAATCTCATTCAAAACACCTTCTGGAGGAGAACAGTTGGCAGTTCGATATACTTCTAATGTAGATGACACTTTGAGGGCAGTTCAAATTCTTTTCCCTCATTTAAATGGGAATACACAGACTCAGATATTCAACCTTCGAATTTATACTGATGAATTGACGAAAGATTTAGAACCGATATATGAACAAGAATTGTTGACACCTTTTTATCCAAATAATTTATTTGATACTATTCAGGGTTTTACAACTTATCGGCTGGAAGATATTTTAGGCACTCCAAAACCAATTTTTATTCCTGCGGGTGATTTTTATGTCACGTTTATGCAAGTTACTTCTGGTATTGAATATGGTATTCCGATTGGCTATGATGCTAATAACCCTTGTGATTCTTGCCTATTTGTCAAACTCAATTCTACTGCCAATTGGGTTCCTATACCACAAGAATTGCAACAAGCGACCATGCTGCGACCCGTATTCGGTGACGAAGCCCCTTTGACTACGTCCTCAAATATAAAAGAAGTAAGAGCACTTTCAGAGGTCATGGAAATCTATCCAAACCCAACTTCTGGTAGGTTATTTATTCAATTGAAAGAAGGCAATTACCAAGATTATAAAGCATTAATTTTCAACAGTATTGGTCAAAATATAGATGAATTAACTTTTGAAAATCAAATTGATTTAACAGCTTATCAAAACGGTATTTATTTCCTTCAAATAGTCAATCAAAAAACGAGAGAAAGATTTAATCATAAGATCATTCTGAGTTATTGATTTCTTATTTCTGAATAAAAGCACTCAAAACTTAACTAATTACGAATGGATATTACAGTACAAGAATTAAAACAAAAACTAGACAACAAAGAAGAATTTATGTTCCTCGACGTACGGGAAGCATGGGAATATGATGAATTTAACCTAGGTGCTACCTTAGTTCCAATCGGCACTATTGTTGGCGCCATTGATGATTTAGAAGAACACAAAAACAATGAAATCGTCATTCATTGTCGTTCTGGTCAAAGAAGTGGCATGGCACAACAGATGTTTCAAATGGCTGGCTATACCAATGTCCGCAATTTAGAAGGTGGTGTATTGGCTTGGAAAGATGCTTTTGGCGAGTAAATTTAGAGATCCGTGGTCAGTTATTGATACCCAACCAAACTGACCACGGACAAAACATATCCCGAACAACTCCCTCCTCAAACAGGTCTTTCCTGATAATTAGATGACATTAACTAGAAGCGATATAAGTTAAAAAGGTGAATGGGCATTGTATTCTCCTTTGTAAATTCTTAATTTTAAATTTTCAATTGCTCACAAAAAAACACCTAAGGTTATGAAAGTAAAATTTACTTTTCTTGTTTCTGTGGTAGCTTTCTTTACACTCTTTCTCGTTTCTTGCACTCAAGACAATGCTGATACTATTGTAAAAAGTTACACCCCAGAAGAATTGTCTGTTATATCCAACTCACTTGATCTGCCAAGTGGCACCTTTGAATATAAAAACCCTGAATTACCTGCTCACTTTACAAGTGGGGGATTTTTGGGTTCCTCAGTCACGAATCATGGCGCTACCTTAGGTCGAGTACTATTTTATGATACCCGTTTATCTGCCAATGAAACAAAATCTTGTGCATCTTGCCACAACCAAAATACTGGTTTTGCTGATGCGCGGGCATTGAGCGAAGGATTTGAAGGAGGAGATACTAAACGAAATACCTTAGCACTCGGAAATGTCCGTTTTTATTATCAAGATCGTGGTTTTTTCTGGGACGAAAGAGCCAGTTCCGTTGAAGAACAAGTGCGCCAAACCGTTTCAAACCATATTGAGATGGGTATGGATTTAGATCTCTTACCCAATAAATTTGAAGGTATCGATTATTACGAAATCCTTTTTGAAAAAGCATATGGTACCAAACTAATCACCACTGACAGAATCACTAATGCACTTTCTCAATTTGTTCGATCTGTTATTTCGTCGAACTCCACTTTTGACCAAGCGATGATTGCAGACAATAAAACTTGGGATGTAGAAGGTGATTTATCTAAATATACTGCTCAAGAGAATCTTGGAAAACAGCTTTACTTCGCTAATTGTAGTTCTTGTCACGGAAACATCGTTTTCCTTGGGCGCTCTTCAGCCAATAATGGTTTGGATCTTGAATATACCGACAATGGCATTGGTGATTTGACCGGTCAGGCTTCAAAAAATGGATTATTTAAAGTGCCATTTTTAAGAAATATAGAAGTGACTGGGCCTTATATGCATGATGGTCGTTTTGAAACATTAGAGGAAGTCATTGATCATTATAGTAACGGTATTCAAGCACATGAAAATCTTGCACCTCAATTGAAAACGCCTGAAGGAACTCCTATGAAAATGAATTTTTCCGAAGAAGAAAAAGCAGCTTTAATTGCCTTTTTATATACTTTGACGGATGAGTCCTTATCATCAGATGAAAAATATGCAGACCCTTTTAAATAAAACGAGTAACAAAAAGGGGGTTATGAGATAATTCACAAACCTCTCTGAAGCCCTATTGAGTTTTTCATTCAATAGGGCTTTTTATTAATTTCAAGATCCTTAATTTGGTGACTTTAAACATCTAAACAATACATACACTTAAACCTATAAGATAATCGAACCTTTAACTACACCCGAATACCTCTGTATTGGACATTTTTGTCATGACTTATTAAACGGCAAGAATATATTGGGAGGCACCGCTTCCTATTCAAGTTTAGTCGCTCATAAGCTGGGACTTTCGACTGCTGTTTTGACTAGTGTAGGTCAAGATTTTGAATTTTTCCAACGCTTTGACGGCATTCAAATTTCAAATAAAGAATCAACTCAAACAACCGTTTTTGAAAATATTTATGAAGGCAAAGAACGAATTCAATATGTTTATACACCAGCAAAGACCCTTTTCAAAAAGGATCTTCCTCAAAATTGGAAAGACTGCCCACTCATTCATTTTGGAGCCATCGCTAATGAAATCGACTTTTCTTTATTAGGCGCTTTTCCCAATGCTTTAAAAGGTGCAACCATTCAAGGTTGGCTTCGTCAATGGGATGAGGCGGGAAAAGTTAGTCCAAAAGCAATGGATTGGGAAAAATTGGAAGCGTTGGAGGTTGTGATTATGAGTAATGATGACATCCGAGGGTTTGAAGATTTCATTCCAAAAATCGTTGAATTAGTAGAAGTCTTGGTCATGACTGAAGGGGAGAATGGAGCCATTATTTTTAATGCCAATCAAAAATATCATTTTCCAGCTTACCCTATAAAAGAAATCGATCCAACTGGTGCTGGCGATGTTTTCGCCGTTTCTTTTTTAATAGAATATTCTAAAAACAAAAACATCAAAGATGCAATGGCATTTGCTCATTCAGCCGCAGCATTTGTAGTCGAAAACAAGGGCGTCTTTTTACCCGATATGGAAAAAATTCAGGACAGAATGAAAACGTATCAAATGGGCTTCAAGTTATAGAACACGATAGAAAGGGACTCATGTTGTCCTTTAGTCTATTTCAAAAACTGGTAAATCAATAATGCTCCAATGTAAGCCAAAGCCGTCATAAAAAAGAACTGAATCAACGCCCACTTCCAACTTCCCGTTTCTTTTTTCACCACCGCTACTGTACTCATACACTGCATGGCAAAAACGTAAAAAATAAGTAAAGAAAGTGAGGTCGCTAAAGTATATACAGGTGCACCAGTGATTGGATTTTTCGCTTTCGCCAATTTTTCTCTAATGGTCAATTCATCATCTGTACTTCCAATTGAATAGATAGTCGCCATGGTCCCTACAAAAACTTCTCGTGCTGCAAAAGAGGTTAGTAAAGCAATACCTATTTTCCAATCGTACCCTAACGGTTGAATTGTAGGTTCGATAAATTTTCCAATGTGTCCAGCATAAGAAGCCTCTATTTTTTTGGATGCTAATAGGTCTTCGGATTCTGTTTCATTAAGATTTTGTTCAATTGAAATTGAAGTAGCCTCTGCCTCTGCTTGTGCCATTTTTTGAGAAGGTCCATAACTCGCCAAAAACCATAAAACAACACTTATGACCATAATCACTTGACCTGCTTCCCAAACAAATGCGCCCACTTTGTCCTTAATGTTTAATAAAATGTTTTTCCAGATTGGTGGTTTGTATTGAGGCAACTCAAGCAATAAAAAAGAGCTTTCATTGGACTTTAAAATCTTTTTGAAAACCCAGGCAGAAACAAGCGCCGCAATGATCCCCAAAAGATACAATCCCATAAAAGCTAAGCCTTGTAAATTGAAAATGCCCCAAGTCGTTGGCGGTACAACAAAGCCAATCAGAATAGCATAGACCGGAATCCGAGCTGAACAACTAATGAAAGGGGTTACCAAAATGGTAATCAACCTTTCTTTCCAATTTGAAATGGTTCGAGTAGACATAATTGCGGGAATCGCACAAGCTCCACCAGAGATCAATGCTACAATACTTCTTCCATTCAAACCAAACTTTTGCATGATGTTATCAAACATAAACATCGCTCTCGACATATATCCTACCTCTTCCAATATTGAAATCAAAAAGAAAAGAATCGCAATTTGAGGTATAAAAATAAGAACGCCTCCCAGTCCCGCAATGATTCCCTCTGTTAGTAAATCAGTGTACCAAGCCGCAGGCATAATCGCTTTCACTGACTCTGTCAACCAACCAAAACCTGCGTCAATCCAATCCATTGGGTAGCTTGACCAAGCGAAAATCGCCTGAAAGACAAAAAACATTAACGCAAAAAATATAACCGGTCCAAATACTCTATGAACGAGTATCGTGTCTATTTTATCAGTACGTGTTCCGGGAGTTTTAGGCGGCTTTTTAATCGCATTATTCAAAATTGGGGTGAAATGATTAAACCGCTGCATGGTTTCCTCAATTTGAAAATGCAAACTTTTGAAATCACTTTCAGTTTTTGCCTTTTCAACCGTCTTTTGAATATCGCCATTTAAGAAAGAAAATTGTTCATGGTGGTGAACAGTTAGTATGGTTTGATAAGGAGTTTGATTGGGAAAGTAGGATTGAATGTCATTAAGAACCTGTTTTTCAGAAGCTGAAAAACTGTAAAATGGTTTTAACGCCTTTTTCGGATTTGTATGAATCAGTTTCGATATCTTTTCTTTCAATAAATCAAGATTCTTACCGTATCGCCCACTGATCAAGACCACCGGGATACCAAATTGTTTTTCCAGTTTATTGGTATCTACTTTTAGATTCGTTTCTTCCGCTAAATCCATCATGTTCAAAGCCAAAACTGTCGGAATATTCAAATCTAAAATTTGAGTCAAAAGCAAAAAGTGCTTCTCCAAATTTGTAATATCAGCAATATAAATTGCAGCGTCCGGGTAATGCTGATCGTTTGGATTAGCAAGGATATTTAAAACAACCCTTTCATCTTGGGAAGTAGGATGAAGACTATAAGTGCCTGGCAAGTCGATTATCGTAACCTCCTCACTATCCGTTAGTTTTGTCTTTCCAATTTTCTTTTCAACCGTAACTCCTGGAAAATTTCCAATCTTTTGCCGAAGTCCAGTTAATTGATTAAAAACGGAAGATTTTCCACTATTAGGATTACCTGCTAAGGCTATAATTACATTTTCTTTTTCGCTCATTTTTTCCTTTTACAATTCAACGACTATATTCTCTGCCTCACTTACGCGAACTGCAAGGTTGTTCCCATCAACTTTCAAATAATAACCGCCATTAAACGGGGCAATCTTAATCATTCTGATCACGCTTTTGGGCAATACACCCATTGACAATAGCTTGCTTGCAATTTTATCATCAGTAAATCGAATGACTGTCCCAGAATGCCCTTTTTGAAGTTGCGTTACGCGCTGTGTAGTCATAAATTCGTGCTGTTTTAGTCGCTGTTTTATCAATCATTAAATAAGGATTAATGATTTGAATCGCAAAGGTAAAAAATCTTCTTATTTAGATTCTTTTTAGATAACCAAAGATAGTGGCTTTACATTGTAGGTATAGCCATAAATGAGAAAATAAAAAGCTGACTAGTCATAAATGTGTAGAACATAATACCTAATACTAGGTAGAGATTTGTCATGAAATTATAAGAATTACCTTCATCATCTGACCAATAAAGAGAAAATAAATTTAGCGGACGAATGACTAGACAAAAAATGCAGCGAAAGCTTTTTACTTTCCTGCATTTTTCGCCTCCTATCACCCCAATATCAAAAATAATAATTGTAGGCTATAGATACTTGAAATACGTTACGTATGAATTCAAAAGGTTAAGGCTTAGCTTTATCCTTCTTTTTATTCTTCACATGCTTATCTAACCATTGCCCAGTCTCCCAAGCTACATGCATGACAGATTCCTTTGCGCGATAACCATGACTTTCATGTGGCAACATAACCAAACGAGTCGTCGTACCATGCCCTTTCAAAGCACTGTAAAACCGCTCACTTTGCATAGGGTAGGTACCCGAGTTATTATCGGCTTCACCATGTACTAAGAGCAAAGGCTCTTTGATCTTATCGGCATGCATAAAGGGCGACATTTTAAAATAAGTATCCGACGCTTCCCAAAAAGTGCGTTCTTCGGATTGAAAACCAAAGGGCGTTAATGTTCGGTTATAAGCACCACTTCTAGCAATTCCAGCCGCAAAAAGATCTGTATGCGCCATTAAATTGGCCGTCATAAATGCACCATAAGAATGCCCTCCGACAGCACAACGATCACGGTCTGCAACACCCATTTCGACAATTTTATCAATGGCAGCCTCTGCGCCTGTAGTAAGTTGCTCGACAAATGTCTCATTGGGTTCCTCCTTTCCTTCACCAATAATAGGCATTCCAAAATCATCTAAGACAGCATATCCTTCCATCACCCAAAGAATAGGAGAATACCATCCTACTCGGATGAATCGATAAGGCGAATCAGTAACTTGACCAGCCGCTGATTTACTCTTAAACTCTTGAGGATAAGCCCACATTACAACGGGTAATCTACCATCTCTTTCTTTGTCGTATCCAGGAGGAGTATAAAGTGTTCCGGTCAACTCCACTCCATCTTTTCTTTTATATTTAATGAATTCTTTTTTGATCTCTTTTAAAGCCGCATAAGGGTTGACGAAATTGGTTATTTGTCGATTACTTCCAGAATTTAAATCCCGCATAAAGAAATTCGGAATTTCATAGTTCGATTCTCGAAGCGTTAAGACAATTCCTTTTTCGGCATCTATAATAGAAATTGGATTTTCGTAATAAGGTGCTTCGGATCGCCATAAGCGAGTCGTTTCTTTTGTGGCTAAATTCATCTTGTCTACAAAAGGTCTATTCCCTTCTGGTGAAGCTCCTTGTCCACGTAAATAAAGTGTTTTCCCACCGTCAGCAGTCATCAATACATAACGTCCGTATTCATTTTGCGTCATTTCAAAGTTACCAGGATCACTATACTGATCTTCCCAGTTTCTATCAAAAAGTACCTTTTTACCAGCGGAAGGATTATCAGGACTCCAAGAAGACATTACTCTTTGACGCGTTTGCCACCACCATTCACTCGACATAGCTAAACCTCCATCACCCCAGGTGACACCGCCATAACGCAATTTGAATGAAATGCCCTTTTTAGGTTCCCCTTTAAAAGGTGCATCCAAAGAAAAAAGTTGGTCACGTATTTCTGCCTCCTTTCGAGGATCACCTCCATCCTGTGCCTCTACCCAATAGACCGAAGCAGCTTTATCTGCTCTCCATGTGAAGTTCCGTGCTCCTTCACGAGTTGCACCAAATCCTTTAGGAATATCTTCGGCAGCGGGTATATTAGCGAGCTCTCTGATAGGATTCCCTTTTGCACCATAAACAACTTGTGTAAAAGGAAAACGGCTATATGGTACGATATAAGAATAAGGCTTTTTGATGCGGCTAATCATAATATATTGATTATCCGGCGAAGGCGAAAACCCTTTGATAATCCCTGGTTCGCCAAATGCGCTAGTCGAACCATCAGATAACTTCAACACCTTTAATTGCGCTGTGGTATAATAATCAAATAGGTTTTCATCGTGCTGATTTTTCAATAAATCTTGATAGGTTCGGACAGCAGCTGTATTGCCTTCATTATTTTGAATGACCGGACCTTGTGGCTTAATAGAAGCCTTAGGAGGCATCCCTCGCCTTGTCAAAATAGCCTTATAAATTAAACTTTTACCCCCATCAAACCAACGATAAGGTAAACCGCCCATCGCATCATTGACATAATCATTAGTCATTTTCTTAGCCGTCGCCGTCGCTACATCAACCATCCATAATTCAATACCATCTGACACGGTATTCGTAAAAGCTATTTTAGAACCATTACTAGACCAACTAACATTCTGAAATCTTGGGTTTTCTGGAAGTCCAGTAACTTTTTTATCTTTTCCCTTAGCTACCGATTTTAACGTCATCCCATTATAATGACTTGCTCGACTCGATCCGTTGGTTTTTGGATTTATTCGAATGCCTGCGATCCTAAGTTCTTCTTGAGCCACTTCTTCAATGGATGGCATACTAGGTCTATTTAAGAGCAACATCCATTCATAATTTGGACTTAAACTTGCAGAAGGTGTCGGTGGTGCATCTATTAAATCAGCTATGGCTTTCGAAGGCATTCGGTAGCCTACATCATCTTGGGCCTGCATCGTCAAAAAAGTAGTTGTCATCATAATTATTAAAATAGAACGTAATAGGTTAGGATATTGAATATTCATTTGTTCATATTTAAATGTGAAACAATTGGGCGGTGAATTTAGTAAAATCAATCTACTTTAAAATGCTGGTATATTGCAATAATAAAAGGAAAGCAATTTTTGACTCTACAAAAAAGAATGAGTTCAAGCCGGGCGACTTAAACTCATACAGTTAGCGACATTAAATTGGAGAGAATGATTAAAGATTTAATTATGCTTTATCAGCAACAAAATGATACTCAAATATCAGATACAGGTTTAAAGTCTACCTTAATTTAACTTTAAATAATAATTAAGTGCTTGGACAGAAATAACTCACACATATTGTGACGGACTATTTTTTTACCATATTTCGTTAAAAATGCTCGCCATATCCAAGGATATGCCTATGCTTTTTGCCTCGTCTGGCAAAAAAATAGTTTTCGTCAAATATGATACTTATTCCTGTCCAAGCACTTAATCTACCTCTATTCCTAATAAAAAATAGCGGGTCGATTATCGATTATTTCCTTTCGAATATACACATTTGCAATATGAAAAAATTTGACTTTCTAATCGTTGGTGCAGGCATTTTTGGTATTACGACAGCCATTGAATTACGCAAAAGAGATTATGAGGTTTGTATCATAAATCCAGATAAAATTCCCCATCCATTGGCCGCTTCTACAGATATCAATAAAATTGTTAGAATGGAGTATGGTTCGGATCTTTTTTATTTGGAGATGGCCAACGAATGCATCGATATCTGGCATAATTGGAATAAGTTGTTTGGTGAAACCTTATACCATGAGGTTGGTTTTATGCTCGCCTGCAGAGCGTCAATGGAATCTGAAAAACAAAATTTTGAAAAGGTGAGTTATAATCATTTAATCTCAAAAGGACATCAACCGGAGAGAATGCAGGGAGAGACCATTTCAACCCGTTTCCCCGCCTTCAAAAAAGGTGTTTATATAGACGGGTTTTACCATAAAAAAGCAGGTTATGCAGAATCCGGACGAGTGGTTGAAAAACTAACTGAATATGGCCGTCAACTAGGCGTTTCTGTTTTCGAAGGTCAGACTGCCATTGAGTTGGTGCGATCAAACAATCAAGTATTAGGTATTAAGACAAAAGAAGGTGCTGAATTCAAGGCCGGGCATACCATCATTTGCGCAGGAGCATATACTCCTTACTTAATTCCAGAATTACAACCCTTTATGAATGTGACAGGCCACGCAGTCTTTCATGTAAAACCAAGCCGGCCTGAGTTATTTTCCTATCCAAACCTATCCGTATTCTCTGCTGACACCTCGAATACAGGTTGGTATGGTTTCCCGATGCATCCACACGAAAAAGTTATAAAAATTGCCAACCATGGTGTTGGATTGAAACTACATCCTGAAAAAGATGAGCGAGTTGTTACCCAAAAAGACGTTGAATCTTTTCGCCATTTTCTAGAAAACACCTTTCCTTCCCTTGCAAACGACCCTATTGTTTATACCCGCCGTTGTCTATATTGTGATACACTTGATGGAGATTTTTGGATTGATCAGCATCCAAATTTAAGCGGATTAACCATTGGAGCAGGTGGCAGTGGCCACGGCTTTAAAATGGCACCTGTACTAGGTTCATTGATTGCTAATGCAGCAGAAAACATTGAAGATCCACGATTAAATCGCTTTAGATGGCGGGCATTAAGTCCTGACACCATCCTGAGAGAAGAGGTTAGATTTATGGAATGAAAGCGTCCTAATAAAAGTAGGTTTGGGAGAGTTTCACTTTAAGTTATCGCCAGTTTCTATTCCAATTTTGCAGAATAGGAACGCTGAAAAAATCTCGAAATTTCTAAAAAAATGAGTTAACTGCTTAAGTTTGCCGTCAAAAAGAGATTACATCTATGAAACGAATTTTTCAACTCATCTTTTTAGCAATAATTGTTCTAATGAATTCGCAATGTGTTAATGATAAAAATACCGCTAATCTTTCTATCAATTGGGGAATAATTAGTAATGATATTGGTGAGAATACTGGCTGTAGAGCTGCCTTCACCATAAGAAACGCAGGTAATAGCGTCATTGGAAATACGGATTGGGCGATTTATTACAATCAAACCAATCGCCAAATTAAGAAAGTAGATGGTATTGCCAACATTGAGCAAATTAATGGTGATTTCTATAGAATCTCGCCTAAAGAAAATTTCGAATTGCAACCTGGTGAGCGTACAACAATAACTTATGACATGACGGATTGGTTGATTAAAGAAAGTGATGCCCCTCATGGTATTTATATTGTAGAATTGGATAAAGCGGGAAACGAACGTACAAAAGTCATTCAAGATTATACGATCACCCCCTTCACAACACCAGCGCAACTTAATCGACATAAAAATGATTTCCACCTGCCGGTAACGCCTGAATCGCGCTTCATAGAAAACGAAAAAGTAGATTTAATAGAAGAAGAGCTAATTTCCATGTCTATTTTACCGACTCCCTTTGAATTTGCCCGACAAGAAGGTAGTGTAATCATTGATGCATCTACAAAGATTCATTATCAAACAGGATTAGAAAAAGAGGCAAATCATTTAAAAGATAGGCTTGAAGATATTTTCAAAACAGACATCCAACTCATCGATAACGAACAACATGACAAGAAGGCAATCTTGCTAAAAATAGTCGAAAATACACCCATCAATGGTAAGAAATCCGAGTCTTATGTTTTGGAATTGAAACAAGATAAGATTGAAATTCAAGGTGGTGATGCAGCAGGTGTTTTTTATGGAATACAAAGTTTGATTCAGCTTTTCCCAATTGATGTATTTCATACACAAGCCGAGCAGATTGAAATACCCAAATTAACCATATCAGATGCTCCTCGATTTGGTTATCGAGGTATACATTTGGACGTTGCACGAAATTTTCAAGATAAAAATGCTGTTAAAAAGCTTATCGACGCAATGGCGTTTTATAAGTTGAATAAGCTTCATTTTCACCTTACTGAAGATGAAGGTTGGCGATTAGAAATCAAACAACTCCCTGAACTTACGACTATTAGTGGCTTTAGGGGACATACTTTAAATGAAAAAAACTATTTGCAGCCTTCCTACGGTTCGGGACCTAATGCTGACCCTAAAACTTCCAATGGAAGTGGTTTTTACACACAAGAAGACTTTATCGAAATATTAAAATACGCGAATAACCGACATGTAGAAGTCATTCCGGAAATCAATGTTCCAGGTCATGCTCGAGCAGCTATAAAAGCTATGGAGGCTAGATACCAAAAACTAAATGCAGAAGGTAAAAAAGCAGAAGCAGAAGCATTTCTTTTGAGTGATTTGGATGATCGGTCTGAATACAAATCTGTACAAGATTTTACAGACAATGTCATATGCCCATGTCGAGAATCTGTTTATCATTTTTATGAAACAGTGGTGACGGAGATCAAAGGAATGTATGAAACAGCAGGTGTGCCTTTACACACTTTACATACAGGTGGAGACGAAGTGCCTGAAGGGGTTTGGGAAGCATCACCGATTTGCGAAAAATTCCTTGCCGAAAATAAGGAATATGCGCTTCCTAGTGATTTAAGTTATTATTTCCGAGACCGGATCTCTCAAATTCTTTCCAAATACAAATTAGCAATGGGAGGATGGGAAGAAATCGCACTTCGAAAAACGGACGAAGGCAATGAGCCCAATCCAGCGTTTGTAGATAAAGACTTTATTCCTTATGTATGGAATAACCTTTGGGGCAACCAAGATTTAGGATATCGATTGGCAAATGCGGGTTATCCGACTGTACTATGCAATGTCACCCATTTGTACTTTGATTTGGCTTATGACAAAGACCCAAAAGAACCTGGATTTTATTGGGGTGGCTTTGTAAATACCCGAAAAGCCCTCGAATTTTTGCCTTATGATGTCTTTCAATCTACCAAAGAAGATGCGAAAGGTAAGCCCTTTAATGTAAAAGAGGATTATAAAGATATGGAACGGTTGACAGCAGAAGGTGCCAAGAACCTTCTAGGGATTCAAGGACAATTGTGGGGGGAGACCATTAAAGGCTCGGATATGTTGGAATACTATTATTTTCCAAAAATGTTTGGTCTTGTCCAACGAGCTTGGGCAAGCGCTCCAGAATGGGCAACCATTCAAGAGGACTCTCTACGAATGGAAGCTATGGATAAATCATGGAACAGTTTTGCCAATATTTTAGGGCAAAAAGAATTAGTTCGATTGGATCATCTTTTTGGCGGTTATGACTACCGGATTCCACCTCCAGGAGTCATGATTCGCAATGGAAAAGCAGAAGCAAATACTTCTTTTCCAGGTATGACAATTCGATTTGAAAGAAACGGGAAAGAGCCCACAGTTAATTCTCCAGAATACAAATCTCCAACTGATATCGAAGGTGTTATGAAGTTTAGAGTGTTTAACTCAAAAGGTAGAGGCAGTAGAGTTTCGGAGGTGATATTGAATTAAGTGCCATATTGCGCGCTGTCGCCTACGGCTAGGCGCGCTAAGGAGGTTTGGAGGGCAGTCGAATTTAATAACCTGAAATCAGGTTATTAAATTCGACTGCCCTCCAAGACCACCATTACTGCAACGGGCGCTTTCGGCGCGATGTTGCAGTAAATTAAGTGAAAGTAATTTATGTCCAAGAACTTATTCGATTCAATTAAACTTCAAAATAGATTCAGGTAGGGAATTTCGAAATCCCCTATCCAATCACTTTATTTCTCTTTTGGCAATGACTGCCACAATACATTCATAATCATCCATTTCCCTTCAAACTTAGCCAAGTGGAAATAATCCATACCCCATTCTGCAATCAACTTAGCCGAAGCAGTTCGATCATTGATATCATAAATCTCAATGACTTTAGGAGAATCTGCATTAGCACTTTTTCCAGAGACATTCCACCTTGCGGCAAGGTTAACCAATTGTTCATAAGTCATGTCTAGATTATCCCTGTATGCTTTTTCTTCGGCATTAAACCAGTAGCCTCTTTTATGTAACTCAGGATGAACACTTCGTTCTATTTTTGTAGAATCGGCTTCGTATAAGCCATCCACATAGTCCAAAATTGCTGATTTGACCGAGGCATAATCCGGGTGATCTTGAATATTAGATTTGGTTTGGGCAAAATTGGACTGAAGTAATACAACAGTCAAAAACATAGTTAAAAAGGTGATTTTTTTCATATTTCAATATTAATTATATGAATGGATTTTTTGTTAAAAAACGGAATTCTGGCGCATCATCAGGAATCATCGTCTGCTTAATAATTTTTTTGGCGTCACTTAATTTACAAAATTCTTATCCCCATTATATTAATCCTAACATTGGTAAATGCTTGACAGAATGATAGGTTAATCCTGCTGCAATACATTCTTTCAATTCCGCTTCGGGAATTTCCTCCTCTAATTGGAAAACGATTGCTCGATTACCTTCAAAAGAAAATAAATTTTCATTTAGGGCTTTAAAGGTCGGAACCAACTTGCTAGTACATTTAAAATATATCCCGTATTGATTTGGTGTTTTAGGTTTCCAATCTATTCGAATGGTACTTCCCTTTTTTGCGAGATAACTTGGTTCGCCCCATTTTAGTGTTTCTTCTATTTCGGTCAAGTTTTCAATCTCTTCGCCAGCTTCTAAAATTAGTCTTCGAAGGTTTAGCATTTGAGACCGAACAATTTTAGGATAATTATCAAACTTAGCTCTAACGCGCGGGTCAGTGTTTACTTCAATATTTCCCGAAGACAGGTAACTTTCCATTTTCCTTTTAAATCAAAATTACAAAAGCTCCCCATATTGTATTCAATAGACTTGTTCCTAAATAAGAATTGAATATATGAGAATTAGATTTTTTTCTCAGACGAGGCTCATTTTAAGCTTCGTACCCGAAGGTAGGGGGCGAAAAATAGCCGAAGTATGAGGGAAAAAGATTTTTTCATATGTCAATTTATTATTTAGAAACAAGTCTAATTGTTCGTGTTTTAATATATACGTGAACACTCAAGCACATTAATCTACCTTCAAAACATCAATAGGATGTTGCCTTGCTGCCCAACGTGCCTGAATAGTCACTACAAAGACAACTAAAATCAACGCAGCAAAACCTGCTAAGAGGACAACCCAAAATTGTGGTTCAATTTGGAAAGCAAAACCTTCCAACCACTTCGATGCTAAGTAAATAGACGTAGGCAATGCGATAATTGTCGCCAATAACGTCATATATGAAAATTGCTTATTGAAATTGACCAAAATATCACCGACAGAAGCGCCCAATACTTTTCGGATTCCGATTTCTTTTTGCCGACTGTAAGCTATATAAGAAACGATACCAGCCAAACCCATCATTGCGAGAATCAAAGCGACTAGACTAAGCCCTTTCATAAGTGTTCCGGAGCGTCTCTCTTCAAGATAAAGGTCATTTATTCGGTCTTCTAAAAATGCATAATCGAATGGTCGAGCCGTTTCTATTTTTTCGTATTCATTTTCGATTTTTTGCATGGTTGCCTGCCAGTTATCGGTATTGGATCTCACAATCATTTCATAAGCCCAGGAGGGTTTCGAAACGATTTCGACAATCAAGGATTGATTGGGATATTTTAAACTAAAAAACTTGTAATCATCAATGATTCCGTCAATATTTTGATGAATCCCATAACCAAATTCCTCGTTTTCCCATTCAGGTTCACTAATGAAGGTTTCGTTTATCAGGTCTTTAGGTTCAACGCCTTTTATTTTTGCCAATTTTTCGGCGGCGGTTTGATTTAATACAAATATTTTTTCCTTGCCTTTTTCCAATAATTCACAAGCATCACACTTGATTCCCAAAGCTTTGACTGTACCCAATGTCAAATATTGTTGTGTTCCGTCTGAAAAGGTCACATCCGTACCTTTCATCTTGTAGGTCATTTGGTTGTACATGACTGAACCAGGGACTCCATTGGCTCCGACCGCCTCTATTTCAGGTAATTGAAGAAGGGCGTTTTCTAATTCTTTATACTTCTCTGCACCATCTATTTCGAAGTAAACAATACCATCTTTTTGGTATCCTAAATCTTTATTTGAGATGAAATCAATTTGTTGTTGAATAAAAAAAGTCAAGCTCAACAAACCAATGACCAAAATAAATTGAGCCGTTAAAAGCGCATTTCGAAAATTATAGTGACGATGATTGAGATTGATTTTTTTGCTCTTACCAAACAAGCCTAACATAGAGCGACTACCATAAGCTAGTGCTGGATAAAGCCCACTCAAGATACCTGTCAAGACTAGTACGCCAATCAAGATCAAGATAGAAGAACCACTAAAAAGTAAATTCCTATCAATATTTATCTGCATCAATTCATTAAAATGAGGAATAACCTCGTACAGAATCAACACAACCAACGGAAGGCAAAACATTGCCAATAAAATAGCTTCAATCAATAACTGTAATGAAATGTCCTTTGAGCGAGCTCCCATTACTTTCCTCATGCCCAACTCCTTCTGACGATCAGCATACATGGCAATGGAAAGATTGGTATAATTCGTCAAAATGATAAGCAAAATAATCAATCCAACTATCCCGAATGTTGTCAAATAAGCCTGATTCGCTATGGGTTTTAATTCATATAAAGTATCATTTGTGAAGTGAATATCTGCCAATGGAACAGAAAGAATACCTTTATTCAAAATATCCTCTGTGTAGCCTGGATAAACTTTATTTACGTCTTGATTAAGTCTTGCCAAAAGTGGCTCAGCCAAAGCATTTGGTTTTAACTTGAAGTAAGTATAACCTGCCCAACTAGGTATAGTCTCCTGATGAATAATCCAATCAAATTCGTAATGCACATTATCCGGGATATTGGCGATAACGCCTGCCAATTCGTAATTCTCATCTCTAATGGTTAGGTTTCGCCCCAAGATATCTCGTGTTTGCCAGTCACTTCCGAACCATTGTTTAGCTAATTTTTCTGTAATGGTAACCTTATCAAATCCTGTAAAAGCGCTTTCGGGTGATCCTGCCAAAAACTGCTTTGGAAATACCGTTTGAAAGTCCATTCCCGTATTTGTGTAAAGTACTTTTTCCGCCAAAAACTGCTCTCCATCCGTCTCGACGTAATATTTGTCGCCTCCACCAATCTGAGAATTTGAAGGCACAAAATGGCAAGCCGTTTCGACTTCTTCATTTCCTTTTAGCCAATTCAATAAGTTGACCTGATCTTTACCTTCTGTATCAAAGTATTTGGAGAACTGCATGCAAGTATAAACTTGATCACGATAGTGATTATGAAGGCGATGTATACGGTCATATTCTGGCGTAGATTGGTCATACGTCAATTCATTTTGAAGATAAAAGCCAATCAACATAACTGTGGCAATACCAAAAGTCAAACCCACTAAATTGATAGCTGTAAAGCTTTTTCGATGAAGAATATTTCTAAAAGCAATTTTGAAGTAGTTATTGAACATCGGTAAAAATTGTTTCGCCCTTGAATATTTTTCAAAAGCGTAGGGTTTGAAAAAACGAAATACATCTGCAATAAATAGACGGTCAGCTTGGAGTCGGCCTATTTCTTGTGAGCGATGAAAATGTGCTTCATGCAAATCTCCCTGAATTTCCTCAATAAGGTCTTCTGCGACAAACCAAATCAGGAATTTATTCGCCCATCTTGGTGGCTGGTTAGTTGATCCTTTCATGACAAATCAGCAATTAATGACCATAGTTTTTGACGAGATACCTTTATCTCTGTGATGACTTCTTTACCCTGAGCTGTAGCTTCAAAAATTCGTTTTCGTCGACCACCTCGCTCAGCAGTCGCTCCCCCCATGTGGCTTTTGATGAGTCCTTTCTTTTCCAATCGCGACATCACTGAATGAATCGCACTGATAGAAATAGACTTGCCTGCATGTTTCTTGTAGGCTTCGCTGACAGAAAATCCGTAGGCTTCGTCATCCATCGAAAGAATCAACAACAAAACAGTTTCTTCCAAGTATCCTAATCCTTGCATTTCTTCAATATTTGTAGAATAAATAGATTTTAAAAAAGCATTGATTTAATCAATACTTGTAGAAGTTATCGTAAATGTGTAGGAATTTTATGGAAAATCAAAGATTTTAATGAAAAAATAATCAACTCCCACTTTTTTAATTTTCGGTAAACGGCTGGTTCTAAATGATTTCATTGGTGAAGGGTGAAAAGGTAAAAACGCCAAATGTTAAGACTCCTACATTACTGACATTCATGTGACGAAAACCCATGAACCCAACTCTAGTTTTCTTGTTAGGGTCTTAAAATTTTAAATCATGAATGCACATATAAATAAAATAGAAAAAGAACTCGAAGGTTATCGTCATCAACTTCGAACGCATGCGCTTTATGCTCATTTGAATAATATCGAGGACATTAAAACCTTCATGGAACAGCATATTTACGCTGTGTGGGATTTTATGTCATTATTGAAGGCTTTACAAAATCACTTAACCACGACTACTATCCCGTGGCGACCAGCGCCAAACGCATCTTTGGCAAGATTCATCAATGAAATTGTATTGGAAGAGGAAAGTGATGTCAATGAATTGGGTGAAAACAAGAGTCATTTTGAAATGTATTTGGATGCTATGGAGCAAATTGGTGCCAATACTTCTCAAATTCACCTCTTTTTAAAAGAACTATCCGAAAAGAATTATCCAGTTCGTTTGGTAGCATCTGAAATGGGCTTGAACAAAGCAATAACGGATTTTATTGGTTTCACATTCGAGGTAATTGAAACCAATGAGCCACACAAAATTGCCTCTGCATTTACTTTCGGTCGGGAAGATTTGATTCCAGATATGTTCATCGAAATCATCAAAAATACGGAACAAAAAGACGAGTCAATCTCTTACAACAAACTGACTTATTATCTCAATCGTCATATTGAATTGGACGGCGACGACCACGGTCCGTTAGCATTGAAAATGATTGCAGAATTGTGTGGGAATGATTCCCAAAAATGGGAAGAAGTAGCCCAGACAGCCAAAATCGGTCTCGAGAAGCGGATTCAATTATGGGACTCAGTGACGGCTCAAATATAACTAAAGGAAGAAATAATTGAACATATTAAGAAAACCTAATTTCCCTTCTCACGCAACGAATACAGGGCTTGCGATTAATTTCGTGAGCCCTTTTTCAAACTATACACTCCGTATCATGTTTATCTTGAATGAAAAATATTATACGAATTTTATCCTACCTTCTCCCTGATGTAATTGCCAATTTTGCATACAAACAACTCACCAGTCCTCAAATAAAAAAACTTCGCCCGAATGAGTTAGAAACATTGGACAAAGCCCAAAAAGAAATTTTCAAATTCTACGATTTTGACATCCAAACCTACCGTTGGGGAAATGGTGATAAACAGGTTTTATTGATTCACGGGTGGGAAGGTCAAGCAGGTAATTTTTCGGATTTGGTTGAGCGATTATTGAAAGAAAACTACACGATTTATGCCTTCGATAGTCCCTCTCATGGTTTTAGTTCAAAAGGTCAAACAAGTCTTTTTGAATTCAGCGAATTGGTTGGCGTTTTGATAAAAAAATACAGCGTGTCAAAGTTGGTGAGTCATTCCTTTGGTGGAGTTGCTACTACTGTCGGCTTATCCGCTCATCCTGATATTGAAATTGAAAAATATGCCTTACTTACAGTCCCAGACCGGTTTTTAGATAGAATAAATGATGTTTCCAATCGAGTTGGCATTACGGAGAAAGTCAAGCAGAAATTGATTTCGCGTATAGAAGCTGAATCAAATGTAAAAGTTGAACAACTCAACGTTAGCGATTATGTCAAAAAAATCAATGTCAAAAATGCCTTAATTATCCATGATAAAGATGACCGAGTCGTTTCAATTGAGCAGTCTGAACGAGTTTCCAAAAATTGGCAGTATGCTAGACACAAATCCATCGAAGGAACTGGGCACTTTCGGATATTAAGAACAGAATCGGTCTTGGAAGATGTGGTTGCCTTTTTGAATTAAGGAAAAATGATAACCTCGTTTAAAAATCTATGATTCACTTTCAATCGTATAGAATATGAATTTGATGGATTTTTCAGAAATTCACATTTAATCTAATATCAATTCTATGCGATTCATCCATTTTTTATCCCTTCTCTTTTCCATTTCTATTATCGTATTAATCTCATGTGGTTTCATAACCACACAAAAAACAACCAATTTTGACCCATTCAAACCTCAAATGGTCAATATCTAAGGAGGCACTTTTTTGATGGGGCAAGTAGATGGCGAATTTGATGAAAAACCTGTTCAAGAGGTTACATTGAGCGATTTTCAAATGGGAAAATATGAAGTCACGGTCGCTGAATACCGAATCTTTTGTGAAGCAACCAACCGAAATATGCCCAAAGAACCCGAATGGGGCTGGACAGACAACCATCCCATAATCAATACGAATTGGTATGACGCAATGGCATATATTGAATGGCTCAATCAAAAAATAGGCGAAAGTTATCGGCTTCCGACTGAAGCAGAATTTGAGTATGTTATTCGGGAAGGAGGAAAGCCTGGCACCTTTCCGTGGGGGAATGAGAAACCAAAAAACGAAAACGTTGCTGATCAGTCTTTGAAAAAAATCAATCCTTCAAGAACCATTTGAGACAGCTATGATGATGGTTATCCCAAAGTCTCGCCGGTCGGAACTTTCCCACCCAATCAATTGGGTATTCATGATATCAATGGCATTGTTTGGGAATGGTGCAGTGATTGGCATGCTAACTACTCCAGCAATTCTGTCACTAATCCGAAAGGTCCCGAAACGGGAACTAATAAAATCGGAAGAGGTGCAAGTTTTGACTCTGATCCATGGCATTAAAGAACGGCAAGTCGAATTTTTGTTGAGCCAGAGCTTGAATAACCAGGGTTTAGATTAAATATCTAAATATGGTTGTTCTAATTTAGGATAACATATATGTATAGAAGTTCTTTTAAACGAAATTCACAAAACTGATGATTTTTTTTAATCAATTGTTATACCTTTCGAATCTTCAAAATTTGGAGTTTAGATTTAATTACTTTCGACAAAAAAATCAATATGAAAAAATATACTTTATTGCCTTTACTCGTGCTTTTTACATTCAGCCTTTTCTCTCAAAGAGACTATGGCATTGATAGTTCCTTAGTGATGGATTGGGAAAAATATGATCCGCCTTCTACTCTCGTAGTTCCTGAAAATCCTGTGGCTCGCGCCAAATTTCCATTCATTGACGTCCATAGTCACCAATGGCGTATGGAAGATGCCAATTTAGATGAACTAATTGGTCATATGGATGATTTGAATATGGGCGTTATGGTCAATTTGAGTGGTCGAAATAGTGAGCGACTCAAAAACATGGTCGACAATACAAAAAAACAAGGTTACGATAAACGCATCGTCGTTTTTTCCAATATTGAATGGCGAAGTATTGACGAACCAGATTGGGCGATCGAGACTTGTAAACAACTTGAATATGATGTAGCCAATGGCTCACGCGGATTGAAAATATACAAAAGTCAAGGCATGAGTAATGTCGACAAAAATGGCGATCGCATTCGAATAAATGACCCCCGAATAGATCCTGTTTGGACAAAATGTGGCGAATTGGGCATTCCTGTATTGATTCACGCCGCCGACCCTGCCTCTTTTTGGAAACCTCACGATGAAAATAATGAGCGTTGGTTAGAATTGAAAGTACGTCCTCGCCGAAAACGTGGCCCTGATAATCCTGCATCGTTTGAGACAATTATTGCCGAGCAGCACGATATTTTTCGACGACATAAAAACACTACTTTCATCAATGCACATATGGGTTGGTTTCCAAATGACCTTGCCAAATTGGGTGAATTATTAGATGATATTCCAAATATGTATGTCGAAATCGGAGCCGTCATTGCTGAATTGGGAAGACAACCACGCATGGCCAATTGGTTTTTCGAAAAATACCAAGACCGCGTTCTTTTTGGAAAAGACTCTTTCAAACCAGAAGAATATCCCACTTACTTCCGAGTGCTCGAATCAGCAGATGAATACTTTCCTTATTACAAAAGATACCACGCGTTTTGGAGAATGTACGGGTTAAATTTACCAGATGAAATTTTGCGGAAATTGTATTATAAGAATGCATTGAAGGTAATCCCTGGATTAGATGCCAGTTTGTTTCCAAATGATTAAGGTTTATTAATGGACTCAGTATCCACCAATAAAAACTAAATAAACACTTTTTACCCAATGACAATCGGACAAGAATTATTGGGGGAATTAACTTTAGAAGCAGAAGTTACAAGGCGATATTTAGAAAGTGTACCGTTTGATAAAAAGGATTTCAAACCAGCTGAAAGATCTGAAACCTTAGGCCGATTAGCTATTCATGTGGCAGAAATCATCGGGTGGTGGAAGGCATGTCTCGAAGAGGATAAATTAGATTTTATTGATTTTGAACTGAAAGACATTAAAAGCAGGAAGGAATTACTAGCCTATTTTGATGATTAATTAGGAGAGGCAAAAACTGCTTTAGCCAATGCAAAAAATGAAGAATTTGAAAAAGAATGGTCGATGACATATGGCGATGAAATTCTGTTCACTTTGCCCAAAAAACAGGTTGCCAGAGTTTTTTGTATGAATCATTTAGTTCATCATCGTGCTCAATTAGGCGTTTATCTAAGAATTTTAGATATCCCATTTCCAGCGGTTTATGAACCTTCTGCAGATGATGAAAATGTGATTATGATTCGGAGGTTTAGGTAGGCGAAAAAAATGAACATAATATTATATATTTCACTGCAATAACCTACGAAATTGAATCGCCATTCCCTCCAAATACACCGCACCATTTAGCATAGCATCTTCTAGATTTTTGGCATTTTCTGAAATAGAAAAAACGTGTTTTGCTTTTAAATCGTGAAGGTCTTGGGGTTGTAAATCATTTTTTCCAACAAATAGGGCAAGTGGTTTATCATACTTTTTACACAGCAAAGCCACCCCATCAATTACCTTCCCCTGAAGCGATTGCGAATCTAACTTCCCTTCTCCACTCACCACCCAATCAGCCCATTGAATATACTTTTCCAAATCAGTCAATTTTGAAATGGTATCGAACCCTTTTTCGATTTTTGCCCCGAAAAGCCCAATCAACCCTGCCCCAATGCCACCAGCAGCGCCACTCCCAGGCAAATTGCTCACATCAATTCCTGTTTTTTGATGAATGATATTACTAAAATTTCTCAAACCATTGTCTAAATATTTCACTTCTTCTTCCGTTGCACCCTTTTGCGGAGCATATATCTGAGCTGCCCCATTGATCCCGAACAAGGGATTAGTTACATCACAAAGCAAGGTGATTTTTATTTTTTCTAGATCAAAATCAGGACTGGATTCTATATATTTTACATAAGGCAAATTTTCTCCAATTGGCTCAAGTATCCTTTTCTGTGCATCTAAAAATTGACACCCTAGCGCTGAAGCGATGCCCATACCTCCATCATTAGTTGCACTACCACCCAGAAAAAGATAAATTTCTTGATAGCCTTTGGAAATCGCATCAGCTATCATTTTTCCGGTTCCCAGGGTAGAAGTTTTGAGAGGATTTCGTTCTTGTTCATTCAATAAAACCAAGCCACTTGCACTAGCCACTTCAATAAATGCAGCCGTAGAAGAGGTATAATATTCAGCCGAAATCTCCCTGCCAATCGGGTCAAACGTCCCCACTGCTTGTTTTTTAAGATTCAAATAAGTAGAAAGGACAGCCAGCGAACCATCACCACCATCTGCCATGGGGTGAGTGATTATTTCAAATATTTTCTCTCCTCCATTTAAGCCTTTCTCAATCGCTTTACAGACTTCTTCAGCTGATAATGAGCCTTTAAATTTATCGGGAGTTAAGAGTATTTTCATGAAAGGGATGCTTTGATCATTTGATTTTAATTCGTTTTACAAGATAAATTTCATTCCTTCTCACTCCACCAACACAAACCCCGCCCAGCAATACGGGTTCTGATATTTCTCCCGCATTCCCTTTTGCGCCGAACGAAAAGCTTCCGGAATAGTCATTTTATCCTTTAACCATTTTGAATAAAAAGTAGTCATTAATTCTTGTGTCTGAATATCCGGCACTTGCCAAAGGCTCATAATGAGGTTTAACAAATAAGTAAATCCACTTGCAACAAACCCCATAAACTACTAACTACCAGCAAGTTGTACTCAAACATACTTTTAGTACGAGCATGCAAGAAGAGTGAAAAGGGCAGGTCTTTTGAGCGATTTAAAACTACTTCTAAATATAGAAAGAACGACAATAAAATAAAAAAATCTTCTCTAGGGTGTAATAATTCTAGAATTTAGCCACTAAAGAAGAAAAAACGAGTGATTAACGATTTTTATACATCATCAATTCTGCCTTATGCCTCCATTATCATAAAGATCTGTAGGGTCTATACCAATACCCAAGAGGATTTTGAAGATTATTATATTGCCTGGATTGGAAAAAATTGATAAAAATGTGAGTAGCTATCAATATATAACCTCTTTCGATAACTGGATGAAAGAAAATTTTTCTATCAATGCCAAAATGGCGAGATTCTACTATCCACTACTTTTTCTTTTTGTTGTCTTAGGGCTTGGTTTTTCCAATAATTTTCAGGAAATATTTACAGAATTAATAGGAAGCCCAAATGAATTTTATTCCTTATTTGGCGTACCGATGTTCTTGCTACTTCCGATTGTTTCTGCAACTGTCTTATTGGCATTGTTTGGCGCAAAACTATACCGTTTGGATTTGAATATGGTCTATGGAGGTGTCTTAAAAAAACTAGAAGAAATTATTGCTGACATGGAAGAATTGAGGGATTAATGAGAATATAAATCTATTTTATAGTAGTCCTGCTGATAAAAAATCTCCATTGACATCCTATCTCGCCAAAAAGGAATTTCCCTTTGCTGGGTTTTCGAAAGAAAGTAAAATGAACGAAGACTTTTTCGTCTATTCCTTTCCAACATTTATATTTAGGGAGGAGAAAAAATATAACCTACCCATTGTACTTGCTATTTTTCCTTTATGCATCGTTAAAAATACTCGCCATACCTTTGGTATGTCTGTGTTTTTTGCCTCGTCTAAAGAAAAATTAACTCCTTAAAATTTGGGTAGCTTATTTATTTCCTCCTCCCTAATTGATTCAAACGGGATAGTCAAAGAGGTAATTTAAAGCTATGATAAAAAAGTCGAAGAGATCCTTTTTGAGAAGAACGACACCTAAATTATGCAGTTATACATATGATTATTTCATTATTTTCTATTTTTGTAAAACAATAAACTGAAAACCAGGTAGAATCTTGGCACATTTTTTACATATTTAAAAATTATTAATCTAAAGAGTTCTACCATTATTATTAATAGATATTAAATCTCATGAACAATCGATTTCTAGTTTTGCTAGTCTTCCTAGCATTTTATATCAGTGCTTGTGATACATCCCCCGATCAAACTGCTCTTTCCAGCGAGACTTCCCTCATTGATGACGGAGAGCCTCTATTTAATAAATTATCCGCCGAGAATACAGGTGTCATTTTCAATAATCTGATTGATCCTAATGAGGTAAAAAGTCCCATAGAATATGTAAATGTGTACAATGGAGGAGGCGTTGCCACTGGCGATATCAATAATGACGGCTTAGCAGACATCTATTTTACGGGGAATATAGCAGATAATAAGCTTTACCTGAACAAAGGCGATTTTCAATTTGAAGATATTACTGAAAAAGCGGGAGTTGCATGCAAAAATAGTTGGAGCACAAGTGTAACTATGACTGATGTCAATAACGACGGATTCTTAGATATCTATGTTTGTCGAGCCTACTATGAAGAACCTGCCAAAAGACAAAATCAACTTTTCATTAATAATGGAGATTTGACATTTTCGGAAAAAAGTAAAGAATACGGAATCGGTGATATTGGATTTAGTATTGCCGCTACTTTTTTTGATTATGACAAAGATGGTCATGCAGATCTATATGTTGGTAATCATCCAGTAAAGCGAACAACCCAAACCTATGCGGAACATCATGAACAATGGAAAGCGCCTAAAATGGAAACCAGCGATCACTTATTTCACAATAATGGAGATGGAACATTTGAGGATGTTACTATTAAATCAGGCGTTTTAAATTATGCGTGGACACTTGCTGTCGTAGCCGCAGATTTAAATCACGATGATCTACCAGACTTATTTGTTAGTATAGACCATAATGAGCCGGATTGTTACTATGAGAATAATGGCGACGGAACCTTTTCGGAAGTATCAGAAGATAGAATGAAACACATTTCCCTTTTCAGTATGGGTGTAGATGCGGGCGATATTAACAATGATGGATTAGTTGATTTAGCCGTTGTGGAGATGCTTTCTACAGATAATTTTAATGAAAAAACAAAAATGCCCCCTATGAATCCCGAACGGTTCTGGTATATGGTGGACATCGGTTACGAATATCAATATATGCGCAACATGCTCCATTTAAATAATGGAGATGGACGTTTTAGTGAAATAGGTCAAATGGCTGGAATTCAAAGAACCAATTGGAGTTGGGCATCTTTATTAGCTGATTTTGACAATGATGGCTGGAAAGATTTATATGTAGCAAATGGGTACCTAAGAGAATATCATGACAAAGATCACCATAATAGTTTTTTAAAAAGATTAGAAGATGCGGGGAAGGTCGGAACCTCTAAAAAAACATTAATAGCAGGGTATGGGTCTACCGCACCTGTCAATAGAGTCGCCAACAATTTCTTCAAAAACAATGGTAATCTGACTTTTACGGAAAAAGGCCCTGAATATGGCTTGGACAATTTAGACTACTCTTCTGGAGCCGCTTATGCAGATTTGGACAATGATGGAGACCTTGATTTAGTGGTGAACCATTCTAATAATTTGGCCTCTATTTATAAAAATCGAGACCGCGAAAAAAATGGCAATAATTATTTACGAATCAACCTTGATCATACGACTGCTGTCAGTCCTATCGGAACGAAAGTGACTATAGAAACACCTGCAGGCAAACAATTTCAAGAATTTACATACACGCGTGGCTATCAATCTTCAGTGGAAGGCATTATTCATTTTGGATTGGGTAAGGTAGATAAAATAAATACACTAACCGTACAATGGATGGATGGTAAAGAACAAATAATTACCTCCCCTAAAGTCAATCAAATATTAACTTTAAACCATCAAAATGCTGCTCTCCCGACTCAAAATAAAAATAATACACCACCGCTTTTTGCGGATATAACCAAAAGCTCAACTGTAGATTTCAAACATCAAGAAACCATTTTTGATGACTATAAAAAACAAGTACTGCTTCCTCATAAAATGTCCCAATTTGGACCTTTCTTCACATCAGGTGATGTCAATCGGGATGGACTTGAAGACTTTTATGTAGGTGGAGGAAATGGTCAAGCAGGTGCATTATACTATCAAGAAAAAGACGGAAAATTCACAAAAGCGGAGATCCCTTCTTTCGAAGCAGATAAGCATTATGAAGACATGGGCGCCGCATTTATTGATGTAAATAATGATGGTTTTATCGATTTATATGTTGCCAGTGGGGGAAATGAATATGATGCAACCAACATGGAAGCTTATCAAGACCGATTGTATATAAATGTAGGAAAAGGAATGCTTCAAAAAGTCAAAAATGCCTTACCTCCTTCCAATATCAGTAGTAGCTGTGTCAAACCTTTCGACTTTGATAACGATGGAGATCAAGACTTATTTATTGGTGGGCGACAAATCCCAGGCCGATATCCTTCACCTGCTAATAGCTTGCTTTTAGAGAATGTAAATGGAAAATTTGTGGATGCAACGGCAACAAAAGCTGCTGAATTTGAAGAATTAGGAATGGTCACAGATGCCGTTTGGACAGATATAAATGCAGATGGATTGGTTGATCTACTAATCGTTGGAGAATGGATGCCCTTAACCGTTTTCACTCAAGAGAATGGTGGATTTACCAAGAAAACTGCTGAATTTGGATTCGAAGGTACCGAAGGCTGGTGGAATCGGGTCGTACAAGGTGATGTGGACAACGATGGCGACATGGATTATGTCATTGGTAACTTAGAGTGGAACTATAAATATAAAGCCTCCCCTGAAAAGCCATTCCATGTTTTTGCAGACGACTTTGATAAAAATGGCACTTTTGATATTGCCTTAGGATATTATCTTCAAGATGATGTTCTGTATCCTGTTCGTGGTCGACAATGTTCTTCGGAACAAATCCCTGAATTAGCAGAAAAATTTCCAACATATACTGAGTTTGGAAAAGCCTCTATTTTTGAAGTGTATGGTGAGAAATTGGAAACGGCAATTAGTTATCAAATCAACTCTTTTTCATCTGCTATCTTAGTTAATAATGGAAATGGTCAATTTGAATTGAAGGATCTCCCTAGCGAAGCACAAATTGCCCCAATCAACGGAATCGTCTTAAATGATTTTGATGGGGATTCTAAGTTGGATCTGTTGATTGCTGGAAACCTTTATGTTTCTGAAGTTGAAACAGGGCGTGCAGATGCTGGAAAAGGTTTGTATTTGAAAGGCAATGGAGATGGCACTTTTAAACCACTTCCAATAGCTCAAAGTGGCATTCTAATAGAAGGAGATGTAAAAGATTTACATTTAATAAATACGCCTATCCCCACCGAAAAAATAATTTTAGCAAGTAAAAATAATGAGCCCATGCAAATTATTAAATGGACAAATGGACTCGGGCAGGATCTGTCGAGTTTAAAATAAGGCTCCATATTAGATTTCATGCTGGAGCGTATTCAAACCAATCTTATCTTTTTGGAGGTAAGAACCTATTAAAATTAAGAATACGCTCCAGTCTCATTTAATGGATTTAAAAGATCTTGACTATTCCAAAAGAAACTCGCTCCACCTATTTTCTATACTTAGAGTATATCTAAATTTTTACTTCCTAAAAACCAACGCTTTATGAACCTGCCTTTCAAATTATTGCGGTCATTTGCCTCGGCAAACTCCCTTAATAATTTATCGCCAGAACCATAAATCATTGATTCTCAATTTGTAAAATTTTTAG
>JANSWP010000163.1 GCA_024743405.1 Bacteroidota bacterium | reverse complement strand
TTGAGGAAAACTATTTTTTTGCCAGACGAGGCAAAAAGCACAGGCATATCCGTAGATATGGCGAGTATTTTTAACGAAATATGGTGAAAAAATAGTCCGTCATAATATGTGTGAGTTATTTCTGTCCAAGCACTTACTTAAGAGAGCAATATTAAGTTTAGAATAAATTTTTGAATTATTTTTTTCACTCCCAAGGCAAAAAACGCAGTCATAGTTTTAGCTCTCTGGGCTGGCTTGTGCCAGTGGCACAAAGGCATAGCCAAAAGTATTTTTAACACAGTGAGTGGAAAAAAGAAACTAAAATTTGCTTTAGATAATATTGCTCTCTTACTTATATCAGAAGGGGCTGATATGCCGTGTAGTTGATTATGAACTGTTTTTCTGTATCACATTGAATATTATAGTAGGGCTTTAGTTACCCTTTATTCATAGGGTCATCTTTAGTTCTCATAAAGGTCGCATCGATATCCGTCTTAGAATAGGACGAGCATCCGTCCAATAGCCTTTTCTATTCTTCGTAGGATTTTAACTTGGGCAAATGCTCTTTTTCTAACGAGGTTAGCTGCTTTTGCAATTTTTTATTCATACCCAATTGCTATGCTAATTGTGCATTCAACTGTGCAATCGTTTGAACTAAGGCCTCACAGTCTTGATGCTTAGCATCATCACTAGAGCTGTCTTTTATGAATGTGGATACTTCTGATTGCTTAGCAGCTTGTTCTGCCTACTCATCGGCACTTTCTTATTGCTCAATCAATGTAGCGATTTTATCTAAAAGACCTGATTCGTAGCATTCCATAATCTTTGTCCACACAAAGGTGTGGTCACCTGCAACCGATTCTAGCTTTGTACCATCCACATAATAATCATTGAGTCGAACATAACCTTGCTCTATTTGCAACAACAGTACTTGAGCAAATACATCTTTCACCGTTTGTTTTTATTAGCTGTAGCGGAAACGGTTCAATGTATTTGGATCGGGTTGTTCCATCCCACATAACCACATGAAGCAGATATTTTCTTTCAAGGCTTGTTCTATCCCTCGACTGGAGTATATTTTTTCAATATAAGCATAGACCAAAGCTTTCAACATTAACTGAGGATGAAAGGTACTGCTATCTCCTCCTTTGTAGGTAAGCCATCTATCTCATCATTGACCAAGCCTACAATATGACCTTAGGGTAATAACTCGCCCAAGGTCGGTGGAAATAGACATGCTTGATTCTATACATAAGGTTTGAAGGTGACTTATTATTTCGTTTTTTACTAAGCTTGACAACTCCCTCATAATCAAATGAATACGAATTTTACCGCAATTTGTATGAACTTCTAGACTTTACTTTTGCACCAGCCCCATTCTTGCTTACCAAAAAAGACACATTTACCCAAATTCTGCCAGATTTTACTAATAAAAGCTCAAAATCACCCAATTATCGAAAAGCACGAGTTACACCTTTCTTCTTCCTCTACATTTGTATCAGGATTTAATAGATATCCTTATAAAATAAAAATTTGATGTTTCTTAGTTACATCTTTATTGGGGTAAGCGATAATTGATTGTATCGCTTACCAAAATTTTAGAAACGTCTCTCAATAAATTAAAAAGCAAAAAAAATGGCAACGTTATTACTAATTGGAGGGTTTATTTTATCATTTGGTGTTACGTTCTTTTTGATTCCACCAATAATCAAAATTGCTACAAAGAGGCAATTATTTGATGTTCCTAATCATAGAAAAATGCATGAAAATCCAACTCCTGCTTTAGGAGGGATTAGCCTTTTTATCAGCTTTTGGATCGTTGTGATCGGTCTAGGAGAATTGTCATTTTTGGCAGAATTTCGCTTTTTGTTGATATCAGGAATTATACTTTTATTAGTAGGTATTCAAGATGATTTGATAGGCATGAGGGCTTCTACAAAATTCATTTGGCAATTAGTTGTCGGCTCTTTATTATACAGTGGAGGGTTTCGAATTGAAGGACTTTATGGGTTCATGGGATTCGATCAAATTCCGATAATTGCCAGTTTTATTTTAACGATTCTGGTTATCTCCTTAATAATTAATGCTTTTAACCTTATAGATGGAATCAATGGTTTAGCCGGTAGTTTGGGACTTATTGGTTCAGTGGGATTTGGAGTGCTATTTTATCTGAATGGATTATATTATTGGGCATTTATGACAGTCGTTTTAATTGGTGTTTTATTAGGGTTTTTGAAATACAACTTTGGTAAAGCTACTATTTTTATGGGCGATAACGGTTCAATGTTCTTGGGCTTAATCCTTTCCGCCTTTTTTATAAAATGTATAAATATTGTACCATCTAACAATTTGATTTCAATTCAGTTGATTTCGATATGTTTTATTATTATCCCTGTATTTGATTTGTTACGTGTTTTTACCAAACGTCTAATTAATAAACAATCACCTTTCTTAGCTGATCGATCCCATTTACATCATATTTTACTAGGAATGGGCAAGAGTCATACTTGGATTGTACGAGTCATTGTTACCATAAATATAGCTATTATTCTTTTGGCTCAGTTGTATTTATCTGATCAAACACTCGCAAATTCCTTTTTTATTATCACTGCAATCCTTTTAGTTTTTGTAGGGTTAATTAGCTTTTCTCAAAACTTAACTGCTATAAAAAGTATGGAATCAGAAAGGCATTTTATTGGTTTTTTAGAATGAAATCATTTTAAAATAGAGGTTGAAATTTCTTATAAGTATTTATTTTCTTAGGCGAAGCTCCTTTTGAATTTCGCACTTAAAAACTACGCGATGAAAAAAATATAAAGGAAGGAAAATCAATAACTTGCAAGAAAATTTTCTATCCATTTAAAAACAACTTCAGTAAAAAATTACATACTTAAACTCTAAAAAATTAGCTCTTTCACTATCAAAAATAGATAAATCATGAATCCAGCACTACCTAAATTAGCAATCATAGGTACCGTAGGTGTACCTGCCAAGTATGGAGGGTTTGAGACCCTAGTTCACTTCTTAGTCAAGAACCTGAACAAACGATTAGATATTACAGTTTACTGTAGCAAAAAGAACTATACTGAATCAGAAAGAAGACATACATGGAATGGTGCTAAGCTCCATTATTTACCACTCAACGCAAATGGTCTTCAAAGTATTTTTTATGACCTCTGGTCTATGATTCATGCATTAAGATATGCAGATGTTCTTCTCGTTTTGGGAGTCTCTGGTTGTGTCTTTCTACCTATTATTAAACTGTTTTCTAAGAAACGAATTATCGTAAATATTGATGGTTTGGAGTGGCGTCGTCCTAAATGGAATTGGTTTGCCAAGAAGTTTTTAATGCTTAGTGAAAAAATAGCCTGCAAATATGCAGACGAAATAGTAACTGACAATAGAATACTCAAAGAGTATGTCAAAATTCGATACAGTATCGAAGGCAACCTGATTGAATATGGAGCTGACCATACTTCCAAAATGGATGTTACCACTACTTCCTTACAGGATTACCCTTTCTTACAGGACAATTATGCTTTTAAAGTAGCTAGAATTGAGCCTGAAAATAATCTACATTTGATATTGAAAGCATTTTCACAATTACCTGACCAACCGTTGGTTATTGTAGGAAATTGGAATAACAGCGCCTATGGTCAATCTTTGAAAAAGCAATATGAAGGCGCTAAAAATATCCATCTTTTAGATCCAATTTATGAAGCAAATACACTCAATTTATTGCGATCCAATTGTCAATTTTATGTGCATGGGCATAGTGCTGGAGGAACGAATCCTTCATTGGTGGAAGCCATGTATCTAGAGCTACCAGTTGTTGCTTTCGATGTAATATACAATAGAGTAACCGCCAATAATCAAGCTCTTTTCTTCCATGATTTAAAAAGCTTAAAAAAGCTTATCAAAAATATTGAAAAACATCCGCTCAAAGCTATTGGACAAGACATGAAAACATTTGCGAATCGTCGCTATACTTGGGGAACAGTGTCTAATCGATATGCAAACCTAGTTGAGGAAGCTGAAAAAATTGGAATCCCCATTTTTAGTAAGGACTCCGTCTCCGCTGAATTAGCAGAAAAAGCGTTTCAGGAGCCTATTCAAAACTTATTGAATAGTGCCGCCAATAAAAGAAAATCTAAGCCTTTTTCAAAGGTAGCCTAAGCGTATGTTTGGAATATGCGTTTGAGTGTTTTTTTGAGTAAATATCATTTTGAGGAAGGGATTTTTTGAAGTCAAATGCGGGTAATTTGAGGAGAAAAATAACGCTGTTCAAAATGATATTTGCCGAAAAATTGCCAAAATCAAAATTCAAACATATCCTAAGAAAAAAAACTTGATATTTGGAATAAACTTAGTGGTTTATGTTTACGCTCAACCTTCAATTCCTTATAGGGATTCATTCCCACTGCATGATAGTATCCTTTAGGGAAATAAAGGGTAAGAAGCGGTTTTATTTTTCTACGAGATTTGTCTAAGAAAAAATCCTTTTATCATTACAACCAATAAAAATGAGAACCGTCGAATCTTTTAATTATGCTTTGGTTATTTTTTTATTCATCCTTACCATAGGAGCTCAGTCTACCTATGTGGTGACTGAAAAAACTTTAACCACCGAAGAAATGGAGAAGGAAAACATTAGACCCAATAGAGCTGCTGATTCTTTAATGTTGGTTGATTTTTATCAAAAAACCAATGGTGATGGGTGGATAATTAAATGGGATCTTAGTCAACCTATTGATACTTGGTTTGGGG
>JANSWP010000120.1 GCA_024743405.1 Bacteroidota bacterium | reverse complement strand
AAGTGCTTGGACAGAAATAACTCACACATATTATGACGGACTATTTTTTCACCATATTTCGTTAAAAATACTCGCCATATCTACGGATATGCCTGTGCTTTTTGCCTCGTCTGGCAAAAAAATAGTTTTCCTCAAATATGGAACTTAATTTATGTCCAAGCACTTAACGCCATAAAAATAACTTGATCATCTGGACGACTTCTTTTGCTCCCATTCTTCTTTAAAAAATACTTCGATAGCCCTGCTATGCAAGAATTTTTTAAAAAAAAACTAGAACCAAAATAATTTTGTCCAATTGTCCAACTTATTCTTTCGGCGTTATTAAAACTAATCATGCAAAATGACGAGAAAACAAAAGGCTGAGGAAATCACTACTATATTAGAAGAACTTTATCCAGAGACGCCTATTCCGCTAGACCATTCAGATCCATATACACTTTTAGTAGCCGTTTTACTATCTGCTCAATGTACAGACAAGCGAGTCAATACCGTCACTCCTCACCTTTTCAATCTAGCAGATAATCCTCACGATATGGCTGAAGTGCCCGTGGAAGATATTAAACAAATCATTCGTCCATGTGGTTTGTCACCCAGAAAGTCAAAGGCTATATCAGAACTGTCTCAGATTTTAATTGACAAACATGATAGTGAAGTGCCCCAAAGTTTTGAAGATTTGGAAGCATTGCCAGGCGTTGGGCATAAGACAGCATCAGTGGTTATGTCGCAAGCTTTTGGTGTACCTGCTTTTCCGGTAGATACACATATTCATCGACTAGCAATCCGATGGGGATTGACAAATGGAAAAAATGTAGTTCAGACAGAAAAAGACTTGAAAAAGTTATTCCCAAAAGAGAAGTGGAATAGGCTACATCTTCAAATAATATTTTTCGGAAGAGAATATTGCCCCGCAAGAGGACATAAGATGAAGGACTGTCCCATTTGTTCAAAGTATGGTGTAAAGAGCCGGATGTGATCTTTTTTGAAGATGTGAAAGATTCAATAATCTTTCACATCTTATTATTTTGTTTTTAACCTGCAAACATCAAAAATAAAAGTATTAAAGCAATTACGACTACGATACCAATAATGCGAATAATTCTTTGTTCCGCTTTTTTGTTTTTTGAATCTATTCTGCGCTGGCGTTTTGATTTGGACATGATAAAGTATTTTCGTTTCTGAAATAATTTTTTCTCGTCACTAAAGTAAAAATTCTACTCATAAAAGAAAAGCCCTTTCGATTTTTCATCGAAAGGGCTTTTAGGAATAGAGCAAAAAAGGTTAGTTCGATTTTACAACTTTTATCGCTTCACTCAATTTTCCATCTACATCCATTCGAATAAAGAAAATGCCACTAGGTTGATTTGAAAGTACATTCAAATTACCTGTTTTATTATCTAACGAAATGGATTCAATTTTTTGACCTAAAATATTGAAAATTAAAATATTAGCGTCGTTATACGCATTTTCAATTTGGTATTCAATATTTAAAACAGTGGAAAAAGGATTTGGTGAAGCGTTTAATTCATATAGCCCTTTGTCCAATTCATTTACGCTAGTGATTCCTGAAACGGAAATAATTTGAGTAAACCCAACTGTTCCGCAACCATTCGTAACACTCAACGTCACTTCATAGTCTCCATTGGCGGTATAAGTATGTATAGGTGCTATCTCAGAACTCGAATTATTATCACCAAAAGTCCATGTATATTCATCTCCAAATTGAGATAAGTTGGTAAAAGTTATAACGCCCATATCTTCGGAATAATCAAAATCTGCACTTGGCGTCGCTTCTACCACAATAAACTGTGATTGAGACATTTCGCTATTTCCTGCTGAATTTGTTACCTCCAAAGAAGCACTATAAACACCTGGGGTATTGAAAACAATAACTGGATTTTGCTCTGTTGATACTTCTGGAGTTCCTCCAGGGAATGTCCATAACCAGCTGGTTGGAACACCTAAAGACTCATCTGAAAATTCAATCGTAAAAGGAGTACAACCTACAGTATTTGAAGCACTAAAACCTGCTGATGGAGGCACTGCATCAATTTCGACGACTTGGGTGAATACATGACTTGCACATGGATTTGTGACCGTTAAAGTAACAGTATAACTTCCAGCAGCAGTATAAGTATGCGATGGATTTTCTTCCGAGCTTCCATTACTGTCTCCAAAGTCCCAAGAGAAAGAATCTGCATCATCGGAAGTGCTGGTGAAATCTACATCAGCACCAGTTACATTAAAATCGAAATTTGATAAAGGTAAACCTCTAACCGTAATGTATTGAGGTCGATCAATCGTGAAGAAACTACCGCTTTCCGTTTCTACTGTTAAGCTTACATCAAAATTTCCAGGAGTATTCCAAACAACCATAGGGTTTGCTTCTGTAGAAGTTGCAGGTGTACCTCCTTCAAAAGTCCATAAATAGCCAACAGTAGTGTCAGAATTATCAATAAAATCAACTGAAAACGGTATACATCCTTCTGTCGAACTAACTTGGAATGGAGGATAAGCAGAGCCTTCTTCAATTTCAAAGACATCTACAGCTGCCTCGACTAGGTGACCTGACCCTTGAAAATCTGAAGATTCAAAAATGACCTTCATGTCATTTGTAATGGCGATATATTCTGAAATAATAATTTCAGGAGACGGTCTCCATATGGGTTGAGACTCTGTAATTACCTCAACGACCACTTCATCTATTCCATTTGAAATTCTAACTTCCAAAGCATCATCTGGTGGACCTCCTTGACCACCTGCATTTCTGAACCATGAGCGGTAATTTAATATTGGTTCATTGTAGGTAGTTAAGTTCATGGAAGGTGAAGTCAATGTGACTACGCCGTTATCAATATCATCGTTTCCAGCGTTTCCTCCACCATTTCCAGTCACATAACACCAATCGCCTAAATCATCAGGAATGTCATTGTCAGGGTTGAAGGGCCCACCGCCTCCGCCACCAGTGCCAATTGGTTCACCTAACTCCCAATCTCCGGTTGAGGCGGAAGATTGAGTATCCCAACCTAAATCCAATAAGAACTCATCTCGATATCCTGCATCTAACTCTATGATAAAATCCGTTGTTGTTAAGTCAATCACCATATTTGCCATTTGCACACTCTTATATCCCCAAGCTCCTGCCACTACTTCATAATCTCCCAAAACAACACCTGGTACACTGAAATCACCATTTGCATCACTGACCGCTGAAAAATCACCGCTGTCACTTAGTGAGTTTACAAAAACTCGTGCATTTGGTATCGGATTGCCATCTGAACTTCGTACTACTTTTCCTTTCAAATCTATATTGGGAAGAGGATCTAGTTCAACATCTAAAATAGTCAAAACTCCATTATCCAATACCGCAGGTACTGTTTTTGAAAGAAATCCAGCTGCCTCAAATAATACATCAAAAGTACCAGGAATCGCTTGTCCTGTTTGGTATTTCCCACCAATATCGGTACTGCCAAGATTGGCTTGAGGTGAGTTAATCGTTATTGATGCACCAGAAATCGGTGCCATCGTTTGAGAATTTGTAACTGTCCCTTCTAGCCAACAAGCCCTTACGTAATTGGCATCCAAAACGTAAAGTCCGTCTCCTATATCACTAACCAAAACAAGCCCTGATGGCAAAAATGGATAAGCTCCCCAAGCACCATTAAAACCAGCTCCACCACCAAAAAACGTATCAAAATTTCCAACTTCAATTAAGTTGTCAGGTTTTGAGGCATCTACAATAATTCCTCCGTCAGAATAATAGGAAATAATCAACCAATCTTGCCAGACATGAACATTATGAGGAATCACCCCATCACCTAGTGTTTCAATGGGTTTGTATTGATCTAACTCTTTAATATCTGATAAATCCGAAATGTCATAAGCAGCTACAGGTGCATTGGCAACCTCGTCAGTGGTAAATACTACTTCACTATCGTCACTTAACCATGCATTATGAGTAAATTCACTTGGAGTTTGTTGAGATGCTAATGTCTGCACATTTAACTTGTCTGTTACATCGTAAATAGTCAAATTACCACCGTATATTTCTGAAGCGTAGAGTAAATTGTCTCGTGTAAAGACATCATGAGAGTAAACAGGGGCACCGTAACCAATAAATTCAGGGAAACCTGGATTAGAAAAAACATCAATGAACATGATGCCTCCATTGTTGAAATTGCAACCGGTTAAATAACACCATCCAAATTCATCTATATATAAATTGTGGCAAGACTCCAATTGTTTGGTGTCTCCACTGATATCTTCTAAGATAGGCTCCCACTCATACGATGTAATATTATTGGGATGTCCTGTCATATCAATAACTAACAAACCATTACTAGTTTCATTAGTTACATAAACATGATATCCCCAGGCTTTTATATCTCTCCATGTTGATTGTGGACCTGGAATAAACTTGACTTCTGTCGCATTTGTAGGATCTTCGAGACTTACTATTGAAGTTCCTGTTTGAGTCCCAACGATGGCATATTCTACGCCCGTAACTGGATCTGACCAACCCCAAACATCATTGAGGTCTTGCTGATATTGTACTTGGCTCACTAAACTCATATTGAGTTGTCCAAATGCAAAAAGGCTTAGAAATAAGCCCGAAAGGAGTAAGCTAATCTTTTTCATACAGATAGGTTAGTTATAAAGAAATTTTAGTTAAATTATTGATAATCAGTTGTTTGGATGATAGTTTGTAGAGTTGCGAAAATTATTAGTAATACGTTTAGTTGTTTTTTTAGTAAAATGTGCAAATATACTCTTTTTAACAGGTGCATATTTTCTAAGTTTTTTCTATTTCCGCTTTTGTTTTCTTTTTGACACAATAAATTATTAAATGACTGTTTTAAGTAAGGGAGTAGGAAACAAATAACCTACCCATTTCACTTGTCCTATTTCCTTCATTTTTCGTTAAAAATACTCACCATACCTATAGGTATGTCTGCGTTTTTTGCCTCGACTGAATAAAAAATAGCTGTGCAAAATTTGGGTACGTTATTTATTTCCTGCTCCCTATTAAAACAATAGATCATTAGGGATACCTGAAAGCATTCAATTCTTACAATAGCGTTAATATTTCCTGTTCTATCTGAATATTAACCATAGTTTCCCGATAATTGCAAACTAATTGAGAATCAGTTGATTTATACGGTGATTTTCAAGGACTTGGAACAATTTTGGAAATTCATTTCCAAATAAAATGAAAACAGTTCAAATACCTTTTTTCTGATTAAGAGTATGTCTAAAAATTTCACAAACGGAGAATCAATGATTTATGGTTCTGGCGATAAATTATTAAGGGAGTTTGCCGAGGCAAATGACCGCAATAATTTGAAGGTAGGTTCATAAAGCGATGGTTTTTAGGAAGTAAAAATTTAGACATACTCTTAAATTCAGTTGAACTTAAAGTACTGAAGGGAGATTAAATAACACTCAACTACTCAGGATTTAGAATTAGACATCACATGCAATTTACATATCCAACATTTCTTTTTGCCTTATTTGCTTTGGCGATTCCGATCATCATTCATCTTTTTTATTTCCGTCGATTTAAGAAAGTATATTTTACTAATGTTCGATTTTTGAAAGAAGTAAAAGAGGAAACTTCTGCACGTCGAAAGTTGCGAAATTTACTCGTTTTACTAATGCGATGTTTGGCTTTAGCCTTTTTGGTTTTCGCTTTTGCGCAGCCATTTATTCCTCAAGAAGTAGATGTAAAGACTGGTGAAAAAGCAGTCAGTATATTTATAGATAATTCCTTTAGCATGAGTTCGTTAAGTCAAGATGTCCCACTCTTGCAACAAGCAAAGCGGAGGGCAGGCGAGATTGTAAACGCACACTCAGTTGAAGATCGATTTCAGGTTCTAACCAACGATTTCGAAGGACGACATCAACGATTGGTCGGGAAAGAAGATGCATTGAGTTTAATTGATGAAATTACGATTAGCCCTTCTGTGAAGGAATTGTCAAAAGTGTTGACACGCCAAAATCAGGCATTAAATTCAGATAATGCAGAAAATAAAACATCCTATGTTATCTCTGATTTTCAAAAAAATGTGACAGATATTGAGACTTATTTGGACACCACCATTCAAATGAATTTGGTGCCTTTACAATCGGTTCAAGAAAAAAATATAGCTATTGATTCTGCTTGGTTTGAAGCGCCGGTACAAATGGTGAATCAAACCAATTTATTAAGGGTTAAAGTCCGTAATTTGAGTGCTGAGCCAGTAGAAAATATCCGTTTATCCATTCAATATGAAGGACAAACTAAACCGGTTGGAACATTGACTATTCCTGCACAAACTTCCGTAATCGATACGGTTCCAATTACCATTTTAAGAACTGGGTGGCATAAGGCAAAATTGGAAATCACCGATTATCCTGTTCAGTTTGATGATAAATATTTTCTTAGTTTTAAGGTAGCAGAAGCAATTAATGTATTGATTGTTAATGAATTATCGCCGAATAACTATTTGAAAGCTGCATTCGAAGGGATTCCTTATTTCAAAGTTACCAATCAGAATAGTAACAATTTAGACTATTCAAAATTTTCAAATTATCAAATGATTGTGTCCAATGAATTGGTAAGTCTTTCTTCTGGTTTGGCATTTGAATTGAAAAAATATGCAGAGAATGGGGGCAATTTATTAGTCTTTCCAGCGCAAAATGCAAATGTAGGTGCGTATAAAAATTTCCTTTCTAGTTTTCCTGCAAATGAGCTGATTAATTTCGAAAATCAAGAGCGATTTGTGGGTGATATCAATACCGAAGAATTTGTTTTTAAGGATGTATTTGATAATAAGTCTTCTAATTTGAAATTGCCAGTGACGCAAGGGAATTACAAAATGAGCAATTTCGCGAGCCGAGGCGAAGAGAGATTATTGACTTATCGGGATGGAAATCCATTCTTGAGTAAATACGGAATCGGTCAAGGTAATTTATATTTATGTTCGGCGCCATTGAATTTGACCTTCAATAATTTAGTCAGAAGTGGGGAGATTTTTATACCTATGTTATATAAAATGGCAATTTCTTCGTCGAAAGAGAATCGAATTGCCTACACCATTGGAAAAGATGAAAGTATTATTACCGATAATTTTTCACAAGGCAACGAAACTGTCTATAAATTAAAAGGAAGTACCGAAGAGTTTATTCCTGAACAAAGAACAGTTGGTTCTAAAGTTTACCTGGGTATACATAATAAAGTAAGAGAGGCAGGATATTATGAATTATTCTTAAACCCAGATGATGTTCTTGCCGAATATGCTTTTAATTATGACCGAAAAGAATCTGAGTTAGATTATTTCAATGAAGAAGATTTGACAAAAATTGCGGGTAATCGAATGAGTGTAATTGGCTTAACGAGTTCAGCAAGTTTTGAAAATTTAATAGAAGAAAGAAGCCAAGGGGTCGTTTTATGGAGGTGGTGTTTGATATTGGCTTTATTATTCTTGCTTTTGGAAGTTTTGATTTTACGTTTTTGGAAGGTATAGCGTATTATTACAGTACTAAGGGCTTGGACATCAGGTCATTAAATTCAACTGCCCTCCAAGACCACCATTACTGCAACGGGCGCCTTTGACGCGATGTTGCAGTAAATTAGGAAGTCATTTATTTCCAAGCACTTACTTAAATTACTATTTAAAATAGGTGACTGAAAAGAAAGCTGGAATTGTTAACAAAAAATTCTAGTTTTCTTTTTGACAAACCCGCTCACCTTTTACCTTTGCCCGAAATACCGTTCCTGCCCATGCAGTTACTCATCAAAAAAGCAACAGTAATTCATCCTTATTCCGCATTTGACGGCGAACAAGTTGATATTTTTATTGATAATGGTACGATTAAATCTATAGGGAAACGTGTTTCTGGATTTGATAATGATCGTGTCCAAGTTATTGATTACGAAGGACTTTGTATTTCTTCAGGTTGGTTAGATATCGGGGCACAAGTAGGCGATCCAGGTTTTGAGTATCGAGAAGATTTAGAATCAGCGGCTACCGCTGGCATGACCGGAGGTTACACCGGTTTAGCTATTCAACCCAATAGTAACCCTACCGTTCATTCAAAGTCAGAAGTACTTTATCTAAAGAAAACGACTCAAGAGCTTTTAGTCGATTTTTACCCAATCGGAGCAGTTTCTGAAAATTGTGAAGGAAAAGAAATTACAGAGATGTACGATATGAATGCCTTCGGTACTGTAGCATTTTCTGATGGCAAAAAATCGATACAGGATGATGGATTTATGATGCGGTCTTTACAATATGTAAAAGTTTTTGATGGACTGATCATTAATCACCCACACAAAAAGGAAGTAGCTTTTGGTGGGCAAATGCATGAAGGCATGACGAGCACTTCGATGGGGTTGAAGGGAATTCCTAATATTGCGGAAGAGCTGATGTTACAAAGAGATTTGTATTTGGCAGAATATACTAACTCAAGATTGTTGGCTTCCAATATCTCAACGGCTGGTGCGGTGGATATGATTCGTAATGCCAAAAGACGAGGCATAAAAGTGACTGCTTCTGTACCAGCAATGAATTTAATTTTTGAGGATACAGATCTGATTAATTTTGATACAAATTTGAAGGTTTGGCCCCCTCTTCGAGAAGAATTAGACATTCGAGCGCTCAAAAAAGGATTAGCAGAAGGGATCATTGATTTTATTTCTTCCAATCACAACCCATTTAACAAAGAGGAAAAAGAATTGGAATTTTTGTACGCTAAATTTGGAGCAATTGGTCTAGAAACTGCTTATTCGGCAGCTAATACTGCTTTAATGGATGAATTGAAGTTAAATGAATTGGTTGAAAAATTTGCGATTCGCCCGAGAGAGATATTGAAATTGGATGTTCCAAAAATAGAAAAAGGAGCTAAGGCTAATTTGACCTTATTTCACCCCAAAGAAGAATGGGTTTTTTCTGAATCAGACATTAAGTCTAAATCTAGAAATTCACCATTTATTGGTAAAAAAATGGTTGGAAAAGTTATTGGAGTCATCAATAATAACCAATTTTGGAGTAATTCATCTGAGTGATTTCTTTTTGAGGTTTTTAGTTCAGGCTCTTAGAGAACATGAAACCGTCTTTTTTGACAATTGGTAGAAATTATTTTACTATCTGGCGTTGTTTTAAGATTTTGCAACAGTTATCAAGAACGTTTAACTATTTAAAAATCAAAACTTTATGTCAAACTTAGCTGAAAATCACGGTATTCCAGATCCTTCTGAAGTGTCAATGCGCCCTACTGCTCAACGATATGGATTATTAGGCGCCTTAATTTTAATTGTTATTGGACTTGTGTTTAATCTGACTGGAATGATTAGTTACACGGATCAGAGTAGTCCAGCGAATATTGCTAGCCAAATTATCCAATTAGCTGTAATCATTGGTGTAATAGTAGTTACTATTAAAACACATAAAAATGAGGAATTAGGTGGATATATTACCCTAGGGCGAGCCTTTAAAATTGGTGTGCTTGCGGGTATAATAATAGCAATAATTACGGGTATTTGGTCTTATGTTTTCATGACATTTATTGACCCAGATATTATTGAGATAATTCGAGAAAATGCTTACGAACAAGCATTAGCTCAAGGTACATCTGAATCAGACTTAGAAGCAGGTAAAGCTTTTTTTGACTTTTTCACAGGTCCTGGTTTTATTTCTTCTATGGCAGCTATTGTACTTGTATTTATTTCAGTGATTGTTTCGCTAGTAGTTGGCGCAGTTATGAAAGAAGAGGCACCAATGTTTCAATAATTCGAATGGAATCAAAATCTAGAACATACGGAATTTTAGCAGGAGCAGGAACGGTATTGTACCTCCTGCTTTTTTACTTGTTTGATCGATCCTTGTTTTTAAATGGAGGGGTGACATGGAGTTCATTGATCATCTATTTGGCTTTTATGTATAAGGCTGTTGTTGAAAAAAGAGACGCCGAAGGTGGAGAAATTGAATTTAAAGATGCATTAAAACCAGCTTTTACCGTTTATGTAATTGCCAATTTTATTTATTATTCTTTTATATATTTGATGTTCAATTTTTTTGATCCAGATCTTATTGGATTGCAAAGAGAACTAATGGAGGCAAGTGGATTGGAAACGCAAGGACAAGATATGCAAATGACGCTCATGATTACCTTTTTTGCCTTTGTTCAGTCTTTACTTGCCGGATTTGCCTTTTCAGCCGCTGTAGCTGGAATCTTGAGAAGATGATAAGAGTAGGCTGTTTAACGTTGGCTGTGGCAGGTTATTCAACTTAACTTCTAACAATAAATGGCAACCTTCTAACTGAAAAAATGGATTTATCAATAGTTATACCCCTCTTGAATGAGGAAGAGTCTTTACCAGAATTAGAATCTTGGATTCGTCGAGTTGTCGAGAAGGAGAAATATGCTTATGAAATCATCATGGTTGATGATGGAAGTACGGATACGTCTTGGCAAATTATCGAGGATTTGAGCGTTAAAAATCCTAGTGTCAGGGGAATTAAGTTCCGCCGAAATTATGGAAAATCAGCAGCGCTACATGTGGGGTTTCAAGCTGCTGAAGGAGCTGTTGTTATCACAATGGATGCCGACATGCAGGATAGTCCTGATGAAATTCCTGCTCTTGTAAAGATGATCAAGGAAGATGGTTGGGACATGGTTTCTGGTTGGAAAAAGACCCGGCATGACCCCATTTCTAAGACTTTACCGAGTAAATTTTTCAATGCATTAACTCGAAAAATTAGTGGTATCCAGCTTAATGATTTTAATTGTGGCTTGAAAGCTTATAAAAATGCAGTTGTTAAAAGCATTGAAGTTTATGGTGAAATGCATCGATATATACCGATTTTAGCTAAATGGTCAGGTTTCCGAAAAATTGGTGAAAAGGTAGTCGAGCATCGTGCTCGGATTTACGGAACCGCCAAATTCAGTGGTTTAGGTCGAGGTGTAAAAGGAATTTTAGATTTATTTTCCATCACTTTTGTTGGTAAATTTGGGAAACGACCCATGCACTTTTTTGGAACACTCGGCATGATTTCTTTTATGATGGGTTTTGTCATTTTAGTCTATTTAAGTATCGCCAAAATAGTCTACTTGGAATACGGAATAGCAGAAAGACCTCTCTTTTACTTTGGAATTTTGTTTGCGATCATTGGTACCCAATTATTCGTCACTGGCTTTTTAGCAGAACTTGTTGCAAGGAACTCCCCCAATAGAAATGGCTATGTGATTGAGAAACGAATCGGAGGAGAAATCGCATGAAGAACATAGTCATTCTTAGCCCAGCTCACCCACTTCGCGGCGGCATTGCCTCTTCAACCGAGCGTCTCGCACAGGAATTGCAAGCATTTGGTCATCAAGTTGTACTCTATTCTTTTAGCCTACAATATCCTGATTTTTTGTTTCCTGGCAAGACTCAATTTTCAAGTGATACTGCTCCAAAAGATTTAGACATTCGAACAAAGGTTAATTCTGTTAATCCTTTTAATTGGATGTCGGTTGGCTTAGAATTAAAAAAACTCAAACCAGACTTAATTATTACTAGATTTTGGTTGCCATTTATGGGTCCTTCTTTGGGGACAGTTTTGAGAATAGCCAAATCCAATGGACATACTAAGACCTTGTGTATAGCAGATAATATCATCCCTCATGAATCCCGTCCTGGTGACCGAATATTGACCAATTATTTTATCAAAAGCATTGATTCTTTTATCGTCATGTCTAGGTCCGTCAAAGATGATATCCGTCAATTTTCAACTCAAAAACCAGTCGAGTTTATCCCTCATCCGATTTATGATAATTACGGAAAATTGGTTTCGCGAGAAAAAGCGTTGGCTCGTTTGAATCTGCCTGAAGAAGACCGATATATTCTATTCTTTGGGTTCATTCGAGATTATAAAGGATTAGATTTATTACTAAAATCAATTGCGGATAAGCGTATTCAGAATAGAAATGTCAAGTTGATTGTAGCTGGGGAGTATTATGGAAATCAAGAATTCTATGAAGCCTTAATTCAGTCAGAGGAGATTGAAGATCAGGTGATTTTGAAGACAGAATTTATCCCTTCGGAAGAGGTGAAATATTATTTTGGTGCCGCTGATTTAGTGGTTCAACCTTACAAATCTGCTACACAGAGTGGCATTTCCCAACTGGCGTATCATTTTGAAAAACCAATGGTTGTGACTAGAGTAGGGGGGTTACCTGAAATTGTCGAACATGGGAAAGTTGGTTATGTAGTGGATGTAAAAATCGATGCCATTTCAGATGCGATCGTCGATTTTTTTGAAAATAATCGAAAGGAAGAATTGGAAGAAGGAGTTCGGCAAAATAAAACTAAATTTTCTTGGAAGAATATGGTCAAAGGCATTGAGGATTTATACCTACTAGTTTCAAGGTAAGCGTATGTTTAAATTTTGCCTTTCTGAGAACCAATACCTCTATTTATCCCGTTTTACATCTCTCTCAATTTGTCTAATCTTGCCCTTTCTTTTTTAGTCAAACTACGTATTCCACTTTTCCGAATCTTATCTAAAAGCATATCTAATTCTTCTTGTTTTGACATTTTCGGAGGAGGTGTTTTTAGGTCTCTTTTAAATTTCTTGACGCTTTCGCCCCAATAATTATCAACTTGCATGACCGCCGGATTTGTTACAATCAAATACAAAAAAGCAAGGGTCGGGACGGTAAGTAAAAGCACAATCCACCAATTTTCAATGGCAACTTGTGGATTGATAATCAAAGTTCCAATGATGCCTGTCAAAGCGCCACCCAGATGTGCCTCATGACCAATATTTCCAGCTTGTCTTTTGATTCCAAAAATGGTGATACCAATGAAAAGTATTCCCATCAACCAAGCTGGAAAATGGATGGGAATGAGAATGAGGGAAAGTTGAGAATTTGGAAATAGAATGATGGAAGAACAAATGATGCCACTTACGGCACCTGAAGCACCTAAAGCTTTGTAATCTCCATGATTTCGATGAAGATATAATGCTAAAATATTACCTCCGAATAGACAAACGAAATATAAAAGAAGCAACGCAAGTGGTCCAAATTCATGCTCTAATCCAAAACTAAACGTAATGAGTCCAATCATATTGAATCCGTAATGAATCCAATTGGCGTGTAAAAAACCAGATGATAACAGGCGATAATTTTCTTTTTTAAGTAAAATACCATCTGTCCAAAAAAGGTATTTGTCTTTATATATCGTTGAAATAAGCCCCTTATAAGTGGTTAATCCAGTTAAAATAAGGAGAATGGTTCCGATCGCACTTGAATGTTCCATTTTTTGTTTAGAAAATTAAGAAAGTTCCAAAAAGTAAACTGTTGTAAATCAACCAACTACCGAAATCTATATATCGATTCGGAGCGATTTTTAGAATTTTCCAATTAAAGTAAATCAAAATTAACTTATTAATTAAATAAGCGATAACTGTGGCAAAAGCAATGCCGACCAAACCATAGTTTTTTACTAAAATCAGACTTAAACTGATATTTAAAACGGTCTCGATAATCGCACTCAATACTAAAAAATAGTTTTTTTTATGAGCAATTAAGACCACTTGTGGTAATAAGATACGGCTTGAAATGATCAATAAATAGATATTGAATACTTCTGCAGATTCGGCAAATTCAGGATTGAAAACTAATGGAAAAAGATAAGGACTAACTAATATCAGAAAAGCACTTAATGGAAAAAGCCATTTTGATAATTTTTGAGTTTCGATCTTTATTTGTTGGAGTCCTGACTTTAAATCCTCGGACACCTGAGGGATCAAAGCCATTACAATAGCACCTATTAAAAGTAAGGTCAAAGGCAACTCTTTTGCTCCATACCGAAATATGGCAAAAGTTCCATCTTCAAAATGACTCGTTACGATCAGCCCATCAACATATTCAACACTACTTCCGATTAGTACATGGAGGATTAAAGGAAAAGCCAGTATTAAATAGGTCTTTAATAGGGTGAAATCAGTTTTTAAATCACCAAATTTTGCAACTAAAAATAGGCTCCAAATAAATTTTCCAACTCCTAAAATTACCAATCCCAAAAATGTCTCTCGTAATGTAAATCCAAACCAAATAGGTAACATGACTACTATGATTTGCAAAGAGAAAGAGATTATCCCATAGGTCAGAATCTGTTTATTCTTGCCAGAAAGTAAATAGAAAATGGGTGTCAACCAGGCTGGTGTATTAAACATCAAAAACAAACAAAGCAAATCGAAGGGCGGAGGTGTTTCAAATTTTGCTAATCCTAAAAGGGTGTTTTGAAATAAAAAAAGACAGACTCCTGCGATAATACTTGCAAACAAAAAGAAAAGCCAAACATTGAATAAAGTCTTCTTTTTTGAGTCTGAATCAAGATTTGGGAAATACTGCAGTAATGCACTTTGTCCGCCTGAAATCCAAAAAAAGCTAGCCATATTGGCGAAAAAAAGGAAGGCTTCGTAAATGGAAATTTCGGTGGTAGAAAGATCACTTTTGGCGAGTAAAATACTGATTAAAACCGTCGTTCCAAATCGGATGATATTAAATAATTGGAGTGCAGAAACGGAAGACAGTTTCATTTAGCGTAGATGATTTTCGTAATTTTCATTTACCCAAAATCCAAATCTCCTGGGTAATAAAAAGCATGAGTCGGATGCAATTTACGAGTTCGTATCCATATATCCTGTTTGTGATAATTTTTGAGTCGATTTTGGTAAGGCTTGGTATCAATATCTAGATATTCATAATTATAATGAGTGCAAATTTCTTTGAAAGTCGAAAATTTGAACAAATTTCGTTTGATGTGTCTCTCACTTATTTTGAATGAATTAAGTGCACAGATGATTTCGTTTCGAGCATTTTCATCCAATTTTTGAAAACGACCTACACTCGATTTGGCAATTTTACCTCGTTCGCTATGATTCCATCCTTTTAGTTTTAGGGGGTTGGACATATCGGAATCAGTTGGATACAAAATAGATGCATCATAAGGCAATTCTAAAAAGCTTAAAAGTGCTTCAATGGTAGATGCTGGATTCTGGACTAAATCTTCATAATGGATTTGAAAATATCGATCACTTTCAGAATTGGAAGCAGCAGCGCAGGTATGATAAATAAAGTATCCTGCTGCCTCATAGGCATTGAATCCTCTTGCCAATAAAGATGCCATGACATCATAAGGATTCCTGAGGGTTTGCACGACTTTACCTTTGGGGTAATGATTTAGAAAAGTATAGAAAGAACAGGCATTTTGAGGTGTTTTTTCTATCCAGATCTTAGCTTTTTTAGCTTTTAAGGCAGGTTTGAAAAATGCTTCAGAAAATTCATTTATTGATTGGGTATGTTTTAAGATATCCACTAAGTCCGCTTTCTCCCATTTGAATGATTTTTGTAATAAATCGGCACGTCCTCGCATAGACCATCCTCTTGAGCGAATTGTCAAAAAAGTATCTCCATTGAGCCTTTTTTTGTACTTATTCCAATTGTCAAAAAGGTGTGGATAAATGAAAAGCCGAGTCTCTGGACCAGCAAAGATATCGGCATGTCGATTGAGAATATTTTGAAGTAGAGAGCTACCTGTACTACCAGAACCGCCTATTAAAATCATTTAAAAAACCGATGAAAATAAACTAAAACGAACCATCGATATTATCAGTAGTCAGTTTGAGCTCATTGTAAAGGGACTAAATATCGCGGTTCTTTTTTGAAACCAACGCTTTCTCTTTTTGGCCTTCATTAATCGCAGATTGAGATTTTTGAGAGGCAAATTTTGCCATATATTCAGAAACATGGTCTCGATTATAAATGGATTCGTCATTACTGACAAGATCCTCTATTTCAAAATTTAAATCTACGGAAGCTTGTTCATCGCCATTTGCTGGATTAGAAATAATGGAACCAAAAACCCAGATTACCGCAATTAAAGCAACTAATGCGGCTGCTATAGACATGAATCTATATGGGGAGATCGTTCTACGAGCTCTTTGAGTATTGAGTTTTCGTTCGAGTTTTCGCCAGGATTGTAAGGAAGGACGTTCCGAAAGCTTGTGTTCACTTTCTCGAAATAAGGTTTCCAGATCTTTTTTATGTTTAGCCATTTTGACGCATTTGTGGTTAGTAAGAATATGGTTTCTGAAGGAGTAATTTTCAATTTATATACTGTCTATCTGTTAAGATGAGAATATTACCAAAATTGTTGTGTTAACTTACATTTTTATTTTGCATATTTAATAACAAAATTATCCAATTCTCACCTGTCTCACCTTTGTACTTCTTTATCTCTTTAAAACCAACCTTATAGTGCGCCTTCAGTGAGCGAATATTCCTAGCGGATACTTCTGTTATGATATACTGAAAATGTGGTGACAATCTAGCATTCATCTCATCGTATAAACCTTGAAAAATGCCTTTTCCTCGATAAGCTTTATCTATACAGATTTGACCCATTACCAAGTACTTTGCATTAGCCAAAAGCTGTTTTTTGTAGTTAATTAGATTTATTTCTTTGAACATCGAAACTAAAATTGGAATTTTTTCTTCCAAAGACCGTAACATCACTAACGCATAACCGACCACCTTTTCATTCTCTCTTGCGACAATATGGGGATATGGCTCATTCATCTCATTCAAAAGATTTAAATCATGCTCCACTGTCACAAACCCTTCTTTTTCGGCTTCTAAATTAGAAATATTTGTGGGCAAATTGATCTGTTGTAAATGCAATATTTGCTCAAGGTCTTTCTGTGAATTGGCTACTCCGTATGTTATCATTTTAGTTTCCTATTCGGTTGTTTGTTCCAAATATAAAAAAAGTGACAATTTATTTTGATCATGTTCCTAAAACGAGGTCAGTCAATCAATCCTTTTCTGTTTAAATAATCGAAGATTAATATATCAACTGGTGAAATTTTATCTTTGTCAGAAGTATTTAACCACGCCATTGACTCAATCTCTGAATCAGGTTTTAAAGTGCCTTTGTAACTCCCTGAATAACAGGTCATTTTAACTAAAATTCCTTCGTCATGTCCATGTGCTTGAGCTTCAAAAATACCAATGAAATCTAATGTATTCTCGTCTAATTCAACACTTAATTCTTCCTTGATTTCTCGGATTAATGCTTCCTGATCACTTTCTCCAATTTCGCGTTTTCCGCCAGGAATATAGTAAGTGTCTTTTCCTCTGCTTAGCGTGGAAAGCACACTTTTATTCCGAATTTCGATCCAAGCTAATTTATCTATTATTTTCATGGTTATGGTTTCTAAGATTGATTTTTTTTAGAAACTTTAAAGTCTTGTATTTACTATATTATTATAAATAGAACCAAAAGTATAACGCAAACTTGTGCCAGTTGAAAATCGAAAATTAGTTGCAATTTGTTTTTGAGCCAGTAATAATTCTTCAAATGATATATCTCCAGCCGGTAAAGAACGTTGGTCTTGAATAAGTTCAAAATTATAATTGAAAGTGAGTGAGAGACCTTTAATAATTCTCAATGATAGATTTCCATTGGTAGCCAATCTATTTTGATTTAAATCATGCAGATAATGAGAACCTCTCATTTGAAAAAAGATAGATCCCCATGGTTGTTGAAACCTAGCGGCCATTACTAATTCTTGATTGAAGAGTGTTTCTTTTAATTTT
>JANSWP010000096.1 GCA_024743405.1 Bacteroidota bacterium | reverse complement strand
GTAGCAGCATTGTCACCTGGAACAGGATTACCTGTAGGTGGCTTAGATGGAGGACAGAGTACTTCTGTAGATATACAATTTACAGTGGATAGCCCATTGGCAGCGGGTACAACGTTGACGAATTTTGCAGAAATTGGGTTTGCCTTTGGGGGAACCTTCACTTTTGTACAAGATGTAGATTCAGATCCAGATAGCTTTAATGATGATTTATATTTAATAGACAATTATATAGACGGTGATGGTAAGAACGGCGGCGATGAAGATGATCATGATGCAGCAAGTGTAACGGTAGAAGTATTTGACTTTGATTTGGCATTATACAAAATATTGGCACCTGGTGAATCGAACATCGTTCAACCAGGTGATGCTGTCGACTACCAAATTGTTGTTATTAATCAAGGCGACATCACCGCAGATAACATAGAAGTTTCTGACTCCATACCGACTGGTATGACTCTAATGGATGCCAATTGGATGTTGAGTGGTAGTGTGGCTACTCGCACTTTGAATGCAGGTGATGAATTACCAATTGCTGGGCTGGAACCTGGTCAAACAGTACTCGTGACAATTACCTTGGAAGTTCCGATGTCATTAGTGACGAATACCCGATTGGTTAATCTAGCTGAAATATCATCAGCGACAGATATAAATGGAAATGCAACGATAGATGTAGATTCTGATATGGATGACAACTTTTCCAATGATACTTATTTGATAGATAATTATATCGATGGAAATGGTAAAAACGGTGGAGATGAAGATGACCATGACCAAGCGGAAGTGATGTATGAAGTCTTTGACCTAGCCATCCGAAAGACCTATGACGATGCTGCTCCGATAGCGCATGGTGATACGATTGAATATACAATTACGGTATTCAATCAAGGAACTATACCTGCTCAGGATATCGAGATTTACGATTATATTCCTGATGGAATGGCTTATAATCCATTAGTTGATTTTAATGGTTGGGCGTATGCAGGGTCAGCTGATGTTGTGAGGCAAGAAATTGAAGACGTTTTGCAGCCAGGTGACTCTTCAAAGATTTATATCACGTTGATAGTGAGTGATAATGTTTGTAGTGAAGATCTTTTGAATACAGTCGAAATCACTAATCAGGAAGATATTTTTGGTCAGAATATGAATAACAATGACATTGATTCTTATCCTGACAAAAATCCAGATAATGATACGGTAGAAGATGATGTAATAGTAGGAAATGGACTGAATGTTCCTGGAGAGGACGAAGATGATCACGATATAGAATTACCCAATATATTTGACTTAGCATTACGATTAACGACTACTCAAACTGACCCTATTCAGATTGGGGATGAGGTGCCTTATAATATAGAAATCTTTAATCAAGGTTCTATGAAAGCCATGAATACAGAGGTGACAGTGACGTTACCAACTGGGTTTGTATTGAGCGGAAATAATACCAATGCGTGGGTAGATAATGGTGATGGAACTGCGACTTTGACATGGCCAGCTATGATTTTACCGTCTGATTCTACCGAATTTGAAATTCTCTTGGAAGTAACTTCGGGAGCAAATCAGGGAGACTTGATCACTGATGCAGAAATCGAAAGTGCTCAAGACATGGCAGGTAATGTCTATACTACCGAAGATTTGGATTCCAATTATGATACAGATCCTACAAATGACTTATTAGTTGATGATGAAATTAACAGTTGTGGATTGATCGATGAAGATGATCATGATATTGCAACCGTTGAATTATTTGATTTGGCATTGCGTAAAACGTCTAATACTTCGGACCAAGTAGCTTGGGGAGAAGATGTAGATTTCACGATCACTGTTTTCAATCAAAGTCCAAGCTTATCAGCTCAAGATGTTGCGTTGATTGATTATATCCCTGCTGGATTTATTTTAAGCCCTAATGATGCAAACGGTTGGGCTGATCTGGGTGCAACGGCAACTCAAACTATAAGTGGACCTATTGCGTCAGGTGATTCTGCCAAAATTGAAATCACACTTCAAGTAGTCAGTGGGACTGGATATGGCATTTATTTCAACACTGCCGAGATTACCAATGCAAGTGATGATAGTGGAAGAGATTTGACAAATTTTGACTTCGATTCACAGCCAGACACCGATAATTCAGATCTATTAGTAGATGATGAAATTAACGATGATGGAACGATAGACGAAGACGACCATGATGTCGCACCAGTTGAAATAGAAATTATTGACTTAGCGATACGTAAAACGACAACTCAAACAAACCCCGTTTTATATGGTCAAGATGTGTTGTTTACTATTACCATATTCAATCAAGGTTCTGTAGCCATGCAGAATATTGAAGTTATTGATTATGTGCCGGATGGATTTGAATTGAGTGTAAATGATGGTAACGGATGGGTATTTGATGCATTTGCCTCTACGGCAACAACTGCTTATGCTGGGCTAATTCAGCCTCAAGATTCTGCTAAGATTGATATCCTGTTGACAGTGAATCAGGGAGCAGCTCCATATACTTTTGAGAATGCTGCAGAAATAGTAAGTGCTGAAGATGAAACGGGTACTGTCCGAGATGGTGATGATATTGACTCTGATTGGGATACTGATAATACGGATTTGGTCATAGATAATGTGATTGACCAAAACGGATTAATTGGAGAAGATGAGGATGACCATGATATTGCGGATGTTCAAATTTTTGATTTAGCTTTATCTAAAACAACTTATCAAACCAATAGTATCACATTTGGGGATACGGTTACCTTCAATATCAATATCTTCAATCAAGGGATGATTGCAGCTCAGAATGTGGAGATTATTGACCATTTACCAACTGGCTTTGTATTAAGTGCGCTTGATGCTAATGGATGGATAGATAATATGGATGGAAGCTATTCGACTACCTATCTAGGAGTTATAGCGCCACAAACTTCAGTGACTATTCCTATTATTTTGGAAGTTTCCTCCTCTGCTCAAGTAGGTACGTTTAATAATATTGCAGAAATCGTCTCTGCTCAAAATGATAATGGTCAGGTGATGACCGGTTTTGATGTAGATTCAGAATATGATGAAATTCCTGATAATGATCTTGTCGTAGATGATGAAATTAATGATGATGGAACGATTGACGATGATGACCATGATATCGCGCCTATCGAAGTTGAAATAATAGACTTAGCCTTAAGAAAGGTTTTACAATTGGGTGTAGATCAAACGACAATTAAGATAGGTGATGATGTGACTTTTGCCATTGAAATTTTCAATCAAGGGTCAGTCACTATGGATACAGTTTATGTAGTCGATTACATTCCTGAAGGATTTGTATTGAGTCCAACGGATGGAAATGGCTGGAATTTAATTGGTGACAAAGCTTATAATACAGTGGTAGGTCCACTGGATCCAAATAATTCAATTTCTATTGGGATTGTATTAAGAGTAGATGAAGATGCAGCACCTGATAATGTGACCAATGCAGCAGAAATCTTCGGTTCGGTTGACATTGATGGTAAGATTAGAACGAATGATGATTTAGACTCAGATGCAGATGATACGAACGATGACATCGTTATTGATGATGAAATTTTATTGATGAATCCAGATGATGAGGATGATCACGATGTGGCAACTGCACCCGTATTTGATTTAGCCTTAAGAAAAACAACAGACCAAGTTGATTACGTAGTGCCTGGTGATACGGTAACTTACACAGTTACGGTATTTAATCAAGGAAGTATTGCGGCAACTAATATTGAGGTAGAAGATAGATTGCCACAAGGATTTATCCTAAGTGGTGCAGATGCAAATGGTTGGGTAGCTTTGAATGATTCAACGGCGACTGTGACCTTGGCGGGTTCATTGGCGGTTGGAGATTCTGTTAAAGTTGATATTGATCTTTATGTGACGACCAGTGTGATTGGAGGAGGTATTCTCAATAATTATGCAGAAATCACTGCAGCCGAAGATGGTAACTTTAATGATATGACCAACTTCGATTTAGATTCTGAACCTAATACAGATAATTTTGATGATACTTTGGTTGACAATGTGATCAACGAAAATGGAGTAGGGAATCAAGATGAAGATGACCATGATATTGAGCCGGTTGAAGTACAAGTTATTGATTTGGCATTGCGAAAAACAACCAATCAGGTTAACCCTGTAGAAGTTGGGGACGACGTAATTTTCGAAATTGAAGTCTTTAACCAAGGTAGTGTCACTATTGATAATATTGAGTTGATAGACTTTTATCCTCCAGGTTTTAGTTTGAGTGTGAATGATGGCAATGGCTGGACAGATAATGGCAACGGTAGTGCTTCTTTGACTTTGTCAACTTCAATTGATGGAGGACTATCAACCACCATTGGAATAGTATTGACGTTAGATGCTAAAGTGGAGTTCGGTACATTGTTGAATTTTGCGGAATTAACTCGCTTTGAAGATGCCGGTGGAAATGATGTAACGCTTATGGATATTGATTCAAAAGCGGATGAAGATCCAACGAATGATCCTATTGTTGATAATGAGATCAATGAAGACCCATTAATTGACGAAGATGATTCGGATATCGCTAGCATTATCGTCAATGGTTTTGATTTCGCTTTAACTAAAACTACCAGCCTTCAAAGTTTCTCACCTGGCGATACTGTTAGGTTTGACTTGACTATTTACAACCAAGGAAATCAGACTGGATACGATATCCAAATTTCAGATAGTATTCCTACTGGATTAGTATTGGTAGACACGGAATGGACTCAAACTGGAGATATCGCAACCCTTATTAATCCAATTGATTCACTAGAGGCAGATTCTGTTTTAATTGTGTCAATTGATTTAATGATTGCAAATGACTTCTTGTTGGATTCTTTGACCAATGTGGCAGAAATTAGCCAAGTATTAGACGACATGGGTGGAGTTGTTCAAGATATTGACTCGGACGCGGATGATAACTTCAATAATGATCCTGTTGTCGATAATGAAATAAACGATGATGGAACACTTGATGAAGATGATCATGATATAGAGACTATTCGAATTGAACAAATATTTGATTTGGCATTATGGAAAAAACTAGGTGTCGGTCAAAACAATTTAGTGTTACCAGGCGATACCGTTCGATTCACCATTTTTGTGACAAATCAAGGTACGCTGCCTGCTTACAATGTTGAAATAACAGACTATTTGGAAGCAGGTTTGAATTGGGATGTAGCATTGAATGCTGCTCTAAATACCAGCAATGCGAATGATTGGAATGCCGATACGACCTATTCAATTGCAGGATCTATTCAGCCGAGTGATACAGTTTCTGTGGATGTCTTTGTAATTATTGATTCTAATACCTCCGCAGCGACTTTAACTAATACTGCAGAGATCAGCGCAGCTGATAATGACACAGATCCAGGCAATATGCCAATAGCGGATACCGACTCATTTGCGGATGATGTGAATGATGATTTTGTGGGTGGAAATGATTTCATTTTGAATGAAAACATGGATGAGGATGATCATGATGTTGAAACCATTGCCATTATGGAATTACCAGTAGGTTCTATTGCTGGACTTGCATGGTTTGATTGTGATAAAGACGGGATCAGAGATGCTGGCGAGACTTTACTTCCAACTGTACCTGTAGAACTGATCGGAACCGAATTTGATGGTGACCCAGTCAGCTTAACTTCTTCTACTGCGGTAGATGGAAGCTATAGCTTTATTGATTTAGCGCCTGGAGATTATGTGGTGAACTTTGGTTACCCAATTACACCTTCTGGATTGTTAATTACCATTCCTAATCAAGGAAGTGATGACAATATTGATAGCGATGCTGACCAATTAACTGGAAATTCTCATACGATCATGCTATTTGGTGAGACGATTACCAATGTAGATGCTGGTTATCAGGATAATGAAGCACCAATTGTCATTTCTCAATATCCTGAATTGGATACGACAACTATTGAATGGGGTAGTATTATAGACTTCTTACCATTAGATGCTACCGCAACTGATAATATTACTGCAAGTAAAGACATTATAATTACAGTTAATGTGATAGATGCTTTTGTTGCGGATAGTTGTGAGTTGGATGGTTTTGTGAAGATTATTGAAGTTACTTGGACTGCTACAGATGAATGTGGTAATAGTTATGACTATATTTCTTATTTCCGAGTAATCGATACGACACCACCAGTCTTGGTAAGTAATCCACCAGCAGATATATCGATTGAATGTGGAAGTGATTTCCCAACTGAATTGCCGGTGTTCATAGATTCTTGTGATGATAGTTTAAGATGGGAGGTAGCCTCTAGTATCAATCCAACGAATTGTGGTTTTGTCACCGTAAGAACCTGGTTTGTCTATGATGATTGTGGTAATTCTAATTCATTCTCTCAAACGATTAATGAAATTGATACCACTGACCCAATTATCCTAGGAGTACCTGATGACATAACTGCAGAATGTGGGGCTATACCATTTATTATTTTCAATGTGTCAGCCATAGATTTTTGTGATAAGGATGTAATGTTGACGGATACAACTTACCAAGTAGGAAATGATTCGTGTGTTGGATATGAAATCTTACACATTTGGACGGCAACAGATGATTGTGGAAATATGGCAAGTGATACGATGAGGATTTTTGTGGATGATACGGAAGCGCCAAGTTTAGCTAATGTTCCAGCTGACTTAACTATTGAATGTACATCTACTCCTCCAGTTTTCCCATTCCCAGATGTATTTGATATCTGTGATCAAGACCCTACCATTGATTTAGAAATCGAAGAGGTAGGAAATGCTATCTGTGGAAGTATATTATTATACAAATGGACAGCAACAGATGAATGTGGTAATACAGCAAGCGATACAACTACTGTAAATCTACAAGATCAAACAGCACCTGTAATAGTAGGCGTACCAGCTGACTTCTCCTTGTCTTGCGAGGAGGAATGTCCACCTGTGCCACAAATTATAGTAACAGATAATTGTGATAATGATCCGACGATCCTTTTTGAGGAAGAAATTGAAGGTGATACAACCAGTTGTACTTGGCAAAAAGTATGGACTTGGAAAGTCTTCGATGCTTGTAATAATTTAACAGAAGCGAAAACGACTATTACTTTTATAGATACAGTCGCACCAATCATTATTCCGCTTAATCCAGATTTGATTGGATTAATGGATGGCGATACATTGATGTTTGAATGTGGTAATGTGCCATTATACGATGAATTCGATGTTAGTGCATTTGATAATTGTATGAATGTGGTAGACATTACCTTAATGGAAATGGTCGTCAATGAAGACTGTACTCAAAATGGCGTTTTATTCGTCATGGAATGTATATGGAAAGCAACAGATGCATGCGGAAATGTTGGAACCTGGACTATTTTTGTTAAGGTTTCTGATACGACTCCACCTATGTTGACTGGACCGATCATGGATATGACAGTTGAGTGTGATATGGTTCCAGATACAGCTACAGTTACGGTAGTTGATAATTGTGATGACAATCCAATCGTCGTGTTCGATGAGCAAAGAATAGATGGTGATTGCCTTTATGAATATACCTTGAATCGATTCTGGACATTGACTGACGAATGTGGCAATGACACGACGTATACACAAGTCATAATGGTTATTGATACCACAGGACCTGTATTCACAAATATTCCTGCTGATGTGACAATTGAATGTGATGTGGTTCTGCCAACGGATGAGCCAATTGCAACAGATAATTGTGACGATAAATTGAGCATCGCGTTCAGTGAAGTAACAACTCCAGGAAGTTGTGATCAAGAAATAGTCATAACGAAAACTTGGACTGCGACAGATGCGTGTGGAAATGAAAATACGGTTATTCAGATCATAACCATAGAAGATAACATCGCTCCAGTATTCACTTTCTTCCCAATGGATGTGACTATCGAATGTGGAGATCCAATACCAACGGAAGAACCAGTAGTAATGGATAACTGCGATCCTATGCCATCTATTAGTATGATGGAAACGGAAAGTCCAGGTATTTGTCCTCAAGAGAAAGTAATATTTAGAGCATGGACAGTAACAGATGATTGTGGAAATTCAATTTCTCAAACGCAAAGAATTTCTATAGAGGATAATACAGCACCTGTATTTACGAATGTGCCAGCCGATATCACTGTAGAATGTGATCAAATACCACCTGCTTCAAGTACACCTATGGTGACGGATAATTGTGATAATGATGTAATGGTTACTGTAGATGGAGAAATCATTCCTGGTGACTGTGAGTATGAATATACGCTCAAGAGAACTTGGACAGCTATAGATGACTGCGGAAACATTACAGTGGCTAGTCAACTGATTTCAGTTGAGGATACGACTCCACCTGTTTTTGTAAATGTGCCAGCCGATATTACTGTTGATTGTGACAATATACCTCCGATCGAAGATTGTGATGCGACAGACAATTGTGATGTAGATGTATTCACTTTCTCAGAAGAGGAAATTGGAGCAATTATACCAGGTCAGAATGGTTGTGCCTATGAGTTATTACGTTCATGGAAAGCCGTTGATGATTGTGGAAATCAAACGGTTTACGTTCAAACCATTACGGTAATTGACAATGAAGCACCTGTTATTACACCAATCGATCCTTCGCTTATTGGTTTGATGGATGGAGACACTGTTATGTTAGAATGTCAAGATCTTCCAGTATTAGATACTTCTGATATAATGGTCACTGACAATTGTTGTGATGATATTGATATTGATTTCTTTGAAATCATATCGAACGGTGATTGCGAGGAAGATGGTTACTTGATGATAATGACGTGTGGATGGATAGCAACAGATTGCTGTGGCAATGAGTCTACCTTTGTGATTCATGTTAAAGTTATCGATGAAACCAATCCAATGTTGATGGCAATTCCGGATGATGTGACAGTGGAGTGCGATGAGTTACCTGTATTCCCATTTGTGACGGCAATGGATAATTGCGACAATAATGTTGATATTGACGTTAACGAAGATATCAGTGATGGTAATTGTGACGATAGTTACACAATAATTAGAACTTGGACGGCAACCGATGATTGTGGCAATTTCGTCACTGATTCTCAAACCATTACCGTTCAAGATACTACAGATCCTGTATTTACAAACATACCAGCGGATATAACAGTTGATTGTGATCAACCGCTTCCAATAGGTGATCCTATAGCAAGTGATAACTGTGATCAAGATGTCACAGTAGCATACGATGAGGTAACCACACAAGGATGTCCTTATACCGTCACCAGAACTTGGACGGCAACTGACAATTGTGGTAATTCAACTACGGTAACACAAGTCATTACTATTAATGATGATACACCACCAACCGTTGATGCACCTGCAGATGTGACCATAGAATGTGGAGAACCACTTCCAACTGACGATGCCATTATTTCTGACCTATGTGATGATGATCTTCAAATAACGTTTGCAGAAACGACAGAAGATCTTCCTTGTGGTCAAAAAATAACTAGGACTTGGACAGCAGAGGATAATTGTGGAAATATTGGCGAAGGTGTACAAATGATAACAATAACAGATGTCACCGATCCTGAGTTTGTCAATACGCCACAAGATATCACCGTTGATTGCGATAATATCCCAGATGCTGAGGATTGCATCGCAACTGATAATTGCGATCAAGATGTGGAAACAACCTTCTCTGAAGTTGTTGATGATTCTGATCCATGTGAATTAATAATTAATAGAACCTGGACTGCCATAGATGATTGTGGAAATACCAATACGATTGGTCAAGTCATTACAGTGATTGATAATACTGGTCCAACCATTACACCTATACATCCTGAATTAGTGGGTGTCATGAATGGTGACACGTTGATGTATGAGTGCAGTACAACAACCATCTTTGGAGAAAATGATGTAGAAGTGACAGATGGATGTTCTACTCCAACCTATGAATTTGTTGAGTTAGTAACCGATGTAGGAGACTGTGATCAAGACGGCTATTTATTCATTATTAGATGTTGCTGGATTGCTGAAGATGCTTGTGGAAACACTTCTGAATTCTGTATCTATGTCAAAATTACAGATGAAACTGCACCGATGATCATGGATATTCCAGCAGATATCACTGTTGAATGTCATGAAATTACTGATCCAACTATGGATGTCATGGCGATGGATGAGTGTGATGATAATCCTGAAATTTCTTTCAGTGAATTCATTGAGCCTGGAGATTGTGACGGTAATTTTATTATCCGTAGAGAATGGACAGCAACTGACGATTGTGGTAATGAAACAATAGGAACACAAATCGTTACAGTTGAAGATAATACACCGCCACTTATTGTTGGAGTGATGGGCGACATCACCGTTGAATGTGGAAATGTTCCAGATGTGGATGATGTAAAAGCGATAGATAATTGTGATACTGACCCAAGTCTTGACTTAGTGGAAGAGACAACTGGCGATTGTCCATATATAATCACTAGAACTTGGACAGCTACCGACGATTGCGGCAATATGTCAACTATGACACAGGTAATAACAGTAGAGGATACTGAAATGCCAGTCTTAGTCGGTATACCAGATGATTTAATGATCGAATGCATCGGAGATATTCCATCACCAGCAAATGTTACCGCTACAGATAATTGTGATGATGATCTTGATATGACCTATAGTGAAGAAGTCATTGGTGATCCATGTGATCAAGTGATTACCAGAACTTGGACAGCAACTGACGATTGTGGTAACACTATAGTAGGCGAACAAGTCATAACGGTAAGAGATGATGAAGCTCCAGTATTGATGGGCGTTCCAGATGATTTAGATTTTGAATGTGAAGTAGATATACTTGATCCAACTACTGTTACGGCAACAGATAATTGCGATAATGATGTTGAAATTACTTATAGTGAAGATACGGTCGGTGATGCCTGTGATCTAGTCATTACTCGGACTTGGACAGCGATGGATGATTGTGGAAATACCACGGTAGAAGAACAAATTATTACAGTGACAGATGATGAATCTCCAGTATTAGTAGGTATTCCAGATGATATTACTGTTGATTGTACGGATATACCTGATCCGAGTAGCGTTACGGCAACAGATAATTGTGATATAGATGTTGAAATTACGCTAACAGAAGATGCACCTTCTGACAGCTGTAATTACCAACTCATCAGAACATGGACAGCGACAGATGATTGTGGAAATGAAGTTTCTGGAACTCAAATCATTACGGTCTTAGATGATGAGGCACCAGTATTCACAAATATACCAGCTGATATTACCGTTGATTGTTCTGATATTCCTGAAGTGACGGATTGTCCTGCGACTGATAATTGTGATGATAACCTTACTTTCCAATTCATTGAATTAGTTGGAGCAGGTGATTGCGAATTCGAAATCAAACGAATTTGGACTGCAGAAGATGATTGCGGCAATTTAGCAATCGTAGAGCAAATAATTACGGTTATCGATGAGACTGCACCAACATTGACCTTCACTAATCCATTGTTACAAGGTCTCGAAGACGGAGACTTATTAATAATAGAATGTGATGACCTTGAATTTTTCAACGAAGGCGATGCTACAGCAGAAGATGATTGCGATGATAATCCTCAAATTATGTTTATGGAAGGTGCTCCTATCCTAGGAGATTGTGAAACAGATGGATTTATCACAGAAATTGCTTGTACATGGATCGCAAAAGATGATTGTGGAAATGAAACTTCCATAACCTTGACGATCCGAGTTGTTGATACAGTTGATCCTGTTTTCGTTAATGTACCAGCGGATATTACGATTGATTGTGATGGAGATATTCCTACAGCTATTGATCCTGAAATTGAGGATTGCTCTGATGTGGCTATTGAACTCACAGAAGATACAGATGTAAACGGTTGCACAACGATCGTTACTCGAATCTGGACGGCGACAGATGATTGTGGCAATGTTTCAACTGCTACACAAGTAATAACAAGAACGGATAGTACGGCACCAATTTTTGCGAATGTCCCATCAGATATTACGATAGACTGTACAGATGATTTGCCAACGGATGAGCCTACGGTTTCTGATAATTGTGGCAATGTTGACTTAGTATCAGATGAAGATACGCAAGTGAATGGTTGTACAACGATCGTCACTCGAACCTGGACGGCCACAGATGATTGTGGCAATGTATCAACTGCTACACAAGTAATAGCAAGAACTGATAGTACGGCACCAATTTTTGCGAATGTCCCATCAGATATTACGATAGACTGTACAGATGACTTACCAACGGATGAGCCTACGGTTTCTGATAATTGTAATGGATTTGAATTAACTGCTGATGAAAATACGGAAATTGGAGATTGCCCTGAAGCATTCACTATTATTCGAACTTGGACAGCAGAAGATGATTGTGGAAACATTTCCACCGCTACTCAAATAATTACAATTGAAGATAATACAGCACCAACATTAGCCGGTGTACCTGCTGACTTAATAGTCAATGTGGACAATGGAGAAACAGTACCTCCACCACCAAATGTTAGTGTAATTGATAATTGCGATGCGGATATGGATGTCGTCTTTGAGGAGACTCAAGATCAAGGTCAGTGTGAAAATATCATCACTCGAACTTGGACTGCAATTGATGATTGTGGAAATGTCGTTTCCGAAATGCAAGTCATTACCGTTATCATGGATAACTTGGGTGCACAGGTCATTTCAGTAACAGCAGAGACCTGTGACGAAAATGATGGTACGGCTGAATTATCTCCACAATCTCTTAACTATTTATGGAGTGATGGTGGTAGCGGATTTAGTAGAGTTGATTTACCAGCTGGAACCTATATGATCACGGCTTCAAATAGCACAGGTTGTGAAAATACGCTGACATTGACCATTGAAAATGATTGTAATTGTATTGAGCCATTTGTTGATCAACTTGTGTTGACCGCAACTAGTTGTGGCGAAGACAATGGAGCGGCTATGATCAATGTTTCAGGTAATCCAGATGATTATATCTTCACTTGGTCTCCAGACTTAGGTACACCAATCAATGGTAATGCATATGAAAGAGGTAATTTACCAGCTGGTGATTATTCGGTTACTATCACTAATCCATTATTTGTGGATTGTGAAACAACAGTAGACTTTACTATCGAACCATCTGATCCTGTTTCAGTTGACGTGAATGTGCTGCCAGAAACCTGTACTGGAAATGACGGGTTAGTAACCTTTACACCAGCTAATTATACCTATACTTGGGAAGACCAATTTGTTGGAAGTATAAGAGGCAACTTGGCTGCAGGTAGCTACAACGTGACCATAACGACACCTGATAATTGCGTTACAATTGAAACCGTTATTGTTCAACTTGATTGTGGATGTATTGAACCAATCATTGAAGAAGAGATTCTTACACATACAACTTGTGGAGAGGACAATGGGGTAGCAACAATAATTTTAGAACAAGATGAAACCTTATACAACTTTGATTGGATTCCAAACTTAGGTAGCCCGATTACACAAGTTGATAATTCTAGAACTGATCTTCCACCGGGCGACTATTTAGTCATTATTACATTTGGGGACAACGACACTTGTGAGACGAAGGCGAACTTTACTATTCTGCCGTCTGATCCAGTTGTAGTCTCTGTAGAGGAGAACAATCCTGAAACATGTGAAGGCAACGATGGAAAAGTGATACTTTCTCCAGCTAATTTAACGTACTCATGGAGTGACGGCGGCTCTGGTTTTTCCAGAAATGATTTGACTGCCGGCTCTTATGAGGTTACTGCCACAAACAGTGAAGGATGTAGCATTATTATTACGATAGATGTTATAAATAATGGCTTATTGGGTGTTGAAATAACAACCAATATCAATGCAGATTGTGAGAGTGCAAATGGACAGGTTGTTCTCGAACCAATAGACTACAATTATGAATGGAGTGATGGCGGTATGGGGAATGAGCGAAATGACCTAGCTGCTGGAATCTATACGGTCACTGCAACTGGATCTAATCCAAATTGTACTGGTCTTGTAACAGTCGTGGTGGAAGAAGATCCATGCCCAGATTGTCCAACATGGTTCTATCAAGATACGATGTTGGTTGAATTGCCAGACACAGGAGCCGCTTCATTGTGTATCTCCATTCCTCATATGGTTATCGATGATTTGGATATTGTTTTGAATGGTACTGATTATACGACACCAATCGATTCTTGTAATAGTGTTTCAGTAGTCTTTTATACCTATGCAATGGTTATTATAAACAACTGGAATGGACCATATGGTATAGAGTGGGAATATGAAGGAACCGTTTATACAGATACCTTAAACACAATAGACGCTTTAGTAGTCTTTATGAATAATATTGACGCTACAGGGCTGTGGATGAACGATGTTAGCTCTACCACTTTAGTTGGAGGAGATATAGATGCCAACTATGGCGATTTGACTATTTTCGATATCCAGACCCAACAGTCAGGCACGATGCAGCAGAATACTACGGTATTACCAATGGGCTCTGAGTTATTATTCCAAGGAATAGGTACTTATGAGTTGATCGTGACAGATTCAATCGGCTGTATGGATACTTTGATTGTAATTGTCGAGGATAATATCACGCCAATGCCAATCAACTTCATTGCTGCTGAATTTGCTTCAGCAAGTAGAGATTGCCAAGATGGATTGCCAAGCATTTGTGTTGAAATTCCTTACGATGAATTGTCAGACTATAGCATCACTAATAATGGAATTCCATTTACTGGAACGATGGAGGCTTGTAACTTCGAATCGAACAATTATTACAACTATATCAACTTGCCAGGACTCGGAAACGACGGACCATACAAAGTAGAAAGTTGGATATTGAACGGTGAGACCTTTACAGGAACCTTCAATAGCATTGATGATTTATTGGCTCAAATGAATCTTTGGGATACCCAAGGTGAATGGACTAATGATCTTGTTGGATTTAACCTAGTCGGAGGCACTAGTTCAAGTGCTTATGGTGCAATGACGATTAGTCAGGTATCTACTGGTATTGTGAATGTGGTACAAGTCAATACGAATGTTATTCCAAATGCAACCGCCTTCATCCTTGAGCCGGGTATGAATGAGTTAATCGTAACTCGATTATCCGATGGTGTATCAGATACATTGATGGCTGCCATTGCCTGTGTAACGTCTGAGTATATGTATAATGAAATTGCCATTAGTCAAAAGGACACGATTTGTTTGGACACAGATGAATTGATGGGGGCAATTACAGAAGTTTATAACATATGCGAAGATCAAATGACCGATGCTGCAGAATTCATAATTATTGATGGAATGAATTGTATTAGCTGCCTTGGTATGGAAGAAGGTAATAGTGAAGCTTGTATCGTAGTTTGTGATGAATACGGTATCTGTGATACGACCTTCTTGTTTGTTGATGTTCGAGCTTTGGATGATCCAACGACTACAAAAGATACCTTGCATACTCAAATGGATAGAATTGTCATAGGTGATATCCTCTCAAATGATGGTATACCTGACGATCTAATATCTTTTGAAATAATCAGACAACCAGATAACGGGAATGTAATTGTCAATCCTGATAATACGGTAAGTTATGAACCATTCGAGGGGTATTGTAATTCCTTCGAAGGTGGTGAGCCAGACTTCTTTATGTACCAAATTTGTACAGATGGCGGATGTACATCGGGTGTCGTTTATGTCTATGTCGATTGCGGTAAATTAATCTTCTACAATGGATTTAGTCCGAATGGAGATGGTGTCAACGATGTATTCAAAATTGAGGGAATCGGGCAATTCCCGAATAACAAACTATGCGTATACAACCGTTGGGGGAACAAGGTTTACTGTGTCGATGACTACCAAAATGATTGGGGTGGCACTTGGAATACGAACGACTTGCCAGATGGTACTTACTTCTACGTCTTTGAGACTGGGGAAGGAGACCGATACACTGGTTATGTACAAATAAACAGATAATAATAGGGTAGGAGTGAAAGAGTTGTTTTCAACTCTTTTACTCCAATTACACCTTAAATTATTTTTTGACTTTCATGTATATTTAAAGACCATCTTCTAACGGAGGATGGTCTTGTTTTTTGGAAAGGGTTTTTTCTCCTTTACTAAAATTGTTTTGGGAACCAACCGCTTGTCTTAATTGTAGAGATAGGATATTAAAAAACTATTTTTACTAATGAAAATTGAATTTAAAAAGCATAAAACTAAATCAGCTACCCTTTCGATAACTCGTATCGATGGAACCCAAACTTGGTCTACTAAAGTTGGTAACCTAGTGCCTCATGACCTTTGTCATTTTGCGGTGGAAACAATATTGAAATTGGAAAATTCCTTTTATGGAATGTTGGCGCAAGGTGCTGATATTCAAAATTTTGAAATTCCAAATCGAGGCGAAAGACCTGTGCTTTCTGAAGAATCAGTTTGGACAGAGTTTGTTGTCAATCAATTTCAATCGGAACTTTTTGTCGGTGCATTTTATGAAGATTTTAATGCGGTTCTTAGAGCCACTTTTCAAGAAAAAGGATTGAAAAAACCTACAGAGCTAACAGAAAATCACATTAATCAAATCAGAGTTCTATGTCGAGCATTAGTCAATCAATGGGATGGAGTTGAGGTAGGAAAATCCTTGGTTTTAAAGTGGGGGGAGTAATACTTTTCATTCACCTATTTTGATTGGAATCCAGACCTCTTCTTCTGCATTAGGATCATTCCTATCATATTTTCCTTTTATGATTTCAAAATGAGGTCTTTGATCTAGTTTATATTTCGACTTTGGAAGCCATTGCTCAAAAATGAATTGTAACGTATTAGGGAAATCTTTGGCCATGCCTTTATGAATAAAAACAGCATATAATCCTCCTTTCAACACGAAACATTCAAATTCAGGGTGCTCCTGAAAATCAGTGACTTCCACAGCCGCCCATTTAGTAAATACCGAATGTGGGGTGAAATCTTCAAATTTTAAAGATTCTTCATAGACTTGAATAGAATAGAAAACAGAATCGATGGCACCGTCTATTTCTTTTCTAATAGGCATAAAAGACTTCCACAAATCAACCGTCTTGTTATTAATTAAAGACATCTTCATTGATTGACCCATCAATTTTTTGGTAGGTAAGTTTTCAATTCTTTGTATCATGTTTTATTTAGTTTTTCTCTACCGTACACTTTTTGAAAATATTGGAAAATGCCGTCAAAGACGGCAAAAAAATAATAAGGAGGGAGACTTTTGGTGAAAAAATCGAAGATTTTTTCACCAAAAGTCTCCCTCCAAAAGAAATTTTCGCGCCTTAGGCGCTTGGATTTCATAAGTATAGGGTCGAGAATATAGTTTTTCAAAAATCCATCAACAACATTTGGTGTACACTTCGAAATCCATTTTTTTGGATAGATTTTAGAGATCCTAAATTGTCTTTTTCACAAGAACAAATTGGCGAACGCCCCCAGTTTATAGCTATCTCTTTCGCTTTTCCTAACAAAAAGGTTCCAATTCCTTTTCTCCGATGATTTGGTGATACGACCATCCCTACATCAGCCACTTTGGAGTCACTCTTACTTTTTCTTACCTCACAAGTGCCCAATATTTCTGCACCATCTTCTAATACAAAAATCTCTTTTTTCTCTATTAGACTTCCTGCATAATTCTTCAACCATTCTTTTGGAGCACCCATGCTTTGATGAAAATATTCAACCAAGTTGGGAAGATCTGTTTCCATTACTAAACGAAAGGAGGCATCTATTTCATTAGGCATGGATTTGACAAAATCAGTAAAAAGATAGGTATCCACCTTAACGGACTTTTGAAAATGCATCGCTATAGATAAACCAACCGGATTATTGGTGCCAATTAAGGCTGTTTTAATGTTCTGTTGATCAATAAATTGCTGAAAAATAGCCAATCCTTCAGACAACCAATTAGGCAATACAAAAAATTGTAATAGTCGATTTCCCCCATCAACGCAGGTATAGCCAATGGTTTGTTGTTCATCTTGAATCTCCCAATGAGTGGAACTATTGGTAATGGATTCCCACATACCGTCTTGGGATGCGGTGAGACTTTTTGGCCATTCACTCTTTAAAGGATTTAATGAACTGGTATCATTAAGTTTCTTAAAATTGAATTTCATGCTCAGTTCATTTTTAGTTTTCTTGCGATTTAAACCTTGTGCAAAGGTGGCAAGAAATCCTTTGAAACCTATTTCGGCATTGGAGATTTTGCCGTTAAGAAATTCAATGGGAAGAGTGCTAGAAAGACTATCCACGCGAGCATTGCGAGCATTTGGATCGTCTGTGTGAGGGCATTGAATTTTAGGCAAAATATCCACAGCCTTGATTTTTGCTTCTTTGTATCAAAACAAAGAAGAAATTGACAAAGAATAGTTTTATGGTGCTGGCTCTGCCTAGTTAGGGCTTAGGAAAGTAATAACCTAACAGTCTGGCTTTTTCTTTTCCATATGCTATATTATTGCCTTGCCTAAGAAAAAAACCTCAGCGCCATTTGCAGTCAGGTATAAAAGATATTGGTACTTACACCATTGTAACCACCACATTACCTTTTTTATGCCCCATATCAATATATTGATGCGCTTCTTTTATTTTTTCTAATGGATATACTCGATCTATTACGGTTTTTAGATTTCCTTCTTTTATTATTTCTTTGATGTCTTGAAGCATTTTACGAAGCTCAGGTATTGGACGGACACCAGTAGCGTCAAATTTAGCTTTTTTATTGCCGAATATCGACGTTACTATCATTTGAAAAAAAAGAGATAAGCTCAATACAGGAGAAAGATAGACGCCATTGGACGCAAGTGCGGATTTACTTTTTGCAAAAGAACTTTTACCCACCGTATCATAAATAATATCATAAGTTTCATCCGATTTGGTGAAATCTTCTTTTGTGTAATCAATGACTTTATTTGCACCCAAAGATTTTACCATTTCTAAATTAGCGGTACTGCAAACTCCAGTCACTTCCGCGCCAAAATATTTGGCAAGCTGAATAGCGGCGGTACCCAAACTTCCGGAAGCTCCATTAATAAGTACTTTTTGTCCTCGCTGAATATTGACTAAATTTTTTAAGAAGTTCATAGAAGTTAAAGCGCCATCACAGATGGTTGCGGCTTCCTCAAAGGTAATGTTATTTGGTTTTTTCATTATTAAAGCATCTTCAGGGACACATACGTATTCAGCATTGGTTCCCAAACTAAAAAGCACCTCTCCAAAAACTGGATCCCCTTTTTGAAATAGGCTAACGTTTTTTCCTAATGCCTCAATTTCACCCGCAAACCCTGTCCCCGGAATTGGGTTTTTAGGTTTTTTTAGTCCGATAAATAACCTTCCAAAATAAGGGCTACCCTTTCGCATCATTGTGTCAGCAGCCGTCACAGAGGCTGCCTTTACTTTAACCAAAACCTCGTTGTCTTGAGGAGTTGGTTTTTCAAATTCAGTCAATTGAAACACCTCTGGTGAACCGTATTTGGTGGTAACGATGGCTCTCATTTTTTGTGTACTCATTTTTTAGTTTTTTAGTAATTAGGTATTAGTTAATACCTCAAATGAATATTCATTTACTCATTTGAAATTTTCTTACTACCTAGTTTTTGATAAAAAAATGTATGGGCGTTTCATCCCAATTCGTGCTACAAATCTATGGCAAGGAAGCGTTCATATCGTTCGGGTTTACAAATTAGAACTAATTACTTTTTAAATTCTTCCATTCTTCCTTTATGATAATCGGAGCCACTTATTTCAAATGCTTTAGTAACATTTTTTAGTGCATTGGCAAAATCATTTTGGGAGGCGTAATAGTCTGCAATCGAGTCGTAAGCATTTGCACTGTTTGGGTAATATTCAATATTCAGGTTAAAAAAGGTAAGTGATTTTTGTGGTTGTCCCATCTCCAAATACATGTAGCCAGACATGGTCAAAAGATCTTCATCAAAAGGAGGAACGTAGTATCCAAAATGATTCAGTAGTTTTTGTTCCCTATTTTTAATGATTTTTACTAGATCCTCGGTGGGAGTATCAGGGGCATTAAATTTAAGTACATTTTCGATAGGATACCAAGTAAAAAAAGATTTTAAACCATCTAAGATGGAAGGTAATGGAATCGATCCATGAAAATCGTTTTCATAAAATTTCCAATGACTCACCAAGCCATTTGGCTCATTCAATTTCAACAGGTTTTTGAACTCAATATTGGAACGAGCAAATAAGGTATATTCAGAGGTATCTTCCATCACATTATGAATATCAATAGCTGCATTTTGTAGGTGAAGTACGCTTCCCAATGAAAGGAATACAGATTTCCTCTTAAAGCTTTTATTTTTTAGTATTTTTTCAGATTGTTTTAATAGTTTTTGATTATCCCAGTCCAAGCTAGGGTCGATAGCTAAATAATTCTCAAATAAATGGGTGTGGTTAATCAATGCATTGATGGTAAATAAACCACCATATGAATGTCCAATAAGAGTTCTGTATGATGTTGCCGGATATCTGTCTTCAATATAGGGAATTAGCTCTTTTTCAATGAATTGGATGAATTTTTCAGCTTCACCATGTTCCTGAGTATAAGCTACACCACGTCTTGATTTTATTTTTGAGGTGGTTAAATCTCGAGTTCTATTTTGGCTATTTGAGATGCCGACAATGATCATCTCTGGTATGAATCCTCCCCAATAATAATTATGTACTGTGGAGACAGCATCCAAAAGTACATCACCATCTAGCACATACACAACAGGATATTTCTGCTTTTCTTCAGGTACAAAACCTTCAGGTAATTGAATATAGATTTCTCTTGATTCCTCCAAAATGTTCGAATATAAACTATCAATGGATCCTATCTCAAATAAATGGGTCGATTGAGCAGCCCCTTTATGTAGGGTATAAAAGGTGAGTGTAATAAAAAGAAATATAAATTTTTGACTGGACATGTGGCTTTTTTTTGTTTTAGGTAATAGGTAGATTAAGACTGATTTAATGTCAATGACTTAATTATCCTTCAAGAGTATGTCTAAATTTTTTACAAAGTGAGAATCAATGATTTATGGTTCTGGCGATAAATTATTAAGGGAGTTTGCCGAGGCAAATGAGCGCAATAATTTGAAGGCAGGTTCATAAAGCGTTGGTTTTTAGGAAGTAAAAATTTAGACATACTCTAAGATCAATTTTTCGATGGTATGATTATCGGTTCTATTTTGGACATGTTTGGAACGTTCTAAAAAGAGGATTTTCTTTAATGATGGGAATATTTTTTGGGCTCGCTTTTTCATTTTTTTTCCAGGAAATATAATGTCTTGACCCGCAGCAATGATGGTGATCGGCGTTTTAATTGACTGGGCTTCTTCTTTAGTTATGGTAGGCACCGGTGTAAAATCCATTTCAAAATATTGGAAGACTTTTGATAAATATTTGATGGCAAACTCATCTCTTTGAGAAAATAATGCGCCCAGAAATTTTTCAATATGCCGCTGGTTTTTGGTCTTCATGTACCGTTTCATCGGAATGAAAACCTTAAATAGAGCAATGAGTGGGTTGCCATTTACAATGTAGGCTGGAGCAGCCAAGAATGCTTCTTTTATCTTATTTTCATTATGGATTAATGTTTTGAGAATAATCAACCCTCCAAATGAGAAACCTACTAAGATTACCTCTTCTAAATGGAGTTGATTGATGACTTCATTGATCCATTTACCATAAGCGTCATCTTTCATACTCAATCTATTTTCCGAACTTTTGTTGGGTTGAGCTAAAACATCAACTGCAAAAACCTGATATTTCTTAGCGAGGTTTGGATAGGTTTCCAATGCAATAGGGGCGCATCCATTCGACCCATGAATCAATACTAATGGAGGGTTTTCCGAATTTCCGGTTACAATAACATTGGTAATTCCAAAATCTGTAGTTAGGGTGTGGTATCGATAATCGATCTCTAATTCCTCTAATTTTTGGTCGTAAAGATTGAAAATTTCTTTCTTGCCAATTTCGGTTTTAAAAAATGTTTTTTTTTCCATTCTGCAAAGGTAATAGAAGCTGATAATGAAACGTTCGGATTTGAAAATCGGTATTTATTTTTTCGCATTTCTGACTAAGTTGCATAAAATACATATGTATATTGAGCAGATTATTAATGCGAAAGGTCAAGTGCTCGTCTCCTGGAAAATGGAGGAAGGGAAAAGAGATGGCTATTTTTTCACAACCTCTTTCCAATAAGCTTTTGGTGTTTTTCCCATCACTTTCTTAAAAAAAGTATTAAAAACAGTTTTCGAATTAAAGCCACTATCATAGGCAAGTGCTAAAATAGTCAGGTGCTGATGGCCAGGATCAGCTGCTTTTGATTTGAAAGTTTCCAACCGATAAGTATTGATATATTCTGAGAAGTTTTTGTCAAAACCTTCATTGAGCAATTGAGATAAATGATTGGGGGGAATTTTCATGGTTTTTGCCAGCTCACGTAATGACAAATTAGGATCGAGATAAGGTTTCTCTTCTATCATCAAAACGTTCAACTGCTTTTTGTATCGCGATAATAAGTCTTTGTTGAGCAATGACTTTTTATATTTTCTTTTCGAAATGTCGAAAGTAGTTTCTTGTCCTAATACTTGCCGCATCAACTCTTGAAAGCGTGGTTCTGGGCGAAGAAATTTGAGGATTGGTTCTACATATAGATAAATGATCAATGGTAATTTATTCTTAACTCCTTTTTCAATTAATTGAAAGGCCGTTTCCTTTTTACCTAACATGGCTTGGCAAATAATCAGCAAATTTATAGCTCTCTCCATCAATTCCGTGTTCAGTGCTGCTTCCAATTTTTCGATACCTGCTTCTGCTTTATCAATTTCGCCTAATGCAGCATAAGCTAAGGTAATCCCTCCCAATTTAATTAGATCGCCAGCAGGGTCAGTGGGTATGTTTCGGAAATATTCAATACTTTTAGCAGCTTGCCCTGCAAGTATTAATGCTTGCCCATAGTACAAGGTAGATACGGTGAAACTAGACTTTAGTCCGGCATTTTTTTCAAACCATTCAATAGCTTGATCATATCTTTCCTGAGAATAAAAGATAAAACCTTTCAAATGGTAATTGATGGTGGAAAAAGGATCAAGTTGAAGGGCGGTATCTATATAGTTTAATGCTGCTGAGAATTTTCCTTCTGCCACTAAAGTCGAAGCCATACTCTGATAATACTCGACAGATGGACGCATTTCAAAAGACTTATTTAAATGTTCATAGGTTTTTTTAAAATCCCATTTTTGTAAAAAAGATATATAAGAAAGATGGAGTTGAGATTCGGGTAAGTTTGCATCTAATTCAATTGCTTTATTAAGGAAGGGATGACCTTTTGCAAAAGCTTCATTTGCAGGTACTAATCCTAATGTACCTAGCAAGGTATAACCAAGGTGTAACCCTAAATAAGCTAAAGCAAAATTAGGTTGGTTGTCAATTATTTCTTCTAATATTGAAAGCCCTTTTTCAATATCAGGTCTACTCATTTTAAGTATGTGATATCTACTTTTTAAATATTTATTGTAGATGTCAATAGGAATTTTTGGGTCTTCTACTAGGTGTTCTTCTATTTCAAAATGACCTAAATGTTCCCTTAATTTATCAGCAATTAAAAGACTGATTTCATCCTGTACTGCAAAAATATCTTCCATTGATCGATCAAATGTTTCTGACCAAAAATGAAAATCATTAGTGACGTCAATCAACTGGGCAGTTAGCCGCATTTTGTTTCCTGATAGGCGGATACTACCTTCCAAAATAGTAGAGACATTTAGTTCTTTACCAATCTTTTTAATTGAAATGTTTTTATCCTTAAAGAAAAAAGAAGAAGTCCTAGAGGTAACTTTAAGTGCTTTGATTTTAGCTAAAGCGTTGATTATTTCCTCAGTCATGCCATCACTAAAATATTCATTTTCTTCACTCGAACTCATATTGACAAAAGGAAGTACGGCAATCGTTTTGGTTTGTTTTTTTTGCTTTCCTTTTAGTTCGGCTTGCTTCGGAACTTTTATTCCCTCATTGGTAACTGAAAAAATTTCAACTGGCTGGGCAATATTTTTTAACTCAAATTGTCCTAATGAACTGGTTGAAATTTGTTGTTGATTTTTGACTTCATCATTTAATGTTCCAGAAAGCAAAATACCTCCAGCGATGCCCATGCTCTCAATTCTTGAAGCGAGATTTACGCTATCACCATATATTTCTGTTCCATCAAAAACAATATCACCTATATGTATACCAATTCGAAGGGGAAGTGGATCCTTTTCATTGAGGGTTTTTTGAATTAAAATAGCACATTCCACTGCTTCCACACCGCTTTGAAAAATACTCAAGGTACCGTCTCCAAAGTATTGTAAGATGTCTCCGTGGTATTGTTGATGGTGCATTTGGAATACTTCTCTATGACGCAATCTAATAGCGGCAGCTGCCTTTTCATCCTTTTGCATTAACGCGGTGTAGCCGACAATGTCAGTAAACATAATAGCGACAAGTCGTCGATTTTTTTGGTTTTTCATAGTTCAATTTCCTTTACTAAAGCCGTAATAGGGATTACTTTCACCTTTTGATCAGTAAGTAAAAAAATGACCTCTTTTGTTTTGCCAATCATTTTACCGCTTATCTGTTCATTATCCATAAATTTCACTGAAACCGAATCCTGTTTTTGAATATTTTTATGAATAAATTGTGCATATCCATTTGATGCCTCCAGAACGAAATACAGCAATAGAAGTCCAAAAGATAATAATCTAAATTTCTTATACCATGATTTATTATTCATGCCCATATTCATCTTAGAATAAGTCTTTGGAAACCGTTTTTGAATCCATCTGTCAATCCATAAAATACCCATAGGAACGATTATTGAAACAACAGAAACAATTATTATTCTGATATCTTGAAAGGGAGCAATTAAGAAATCAACCGCATCTGCATATTCAAATATATTGATACCAAATTTAGTATACATTTTATAATTAAATAGCATTCCAATACCTATCATTAATAGATAAAGAATGGTCAGTAAAGTTTGAATTTCTTTGATGATAAGCTCGTAGGCATCTTTTACAAGACCTTCTTTCATAAGCAAGCAAGTTAATCATTCTCTGAATATAAATAAGCGTTTCAATTTTTCGTAAAAATAGAATTTCCGACCAAAAAAAAACGTCCCAAACTTTCTAAGTTGAAAATTTAGGACGATCCTGATAGCTTAATATAATTGAATGTTTTAAGAAACTTTCAATTTGAGCATATCTCCCATACCAAAGGCATTATAAATGCCAGATGTAACTTGATCTAAAGCGTCATTGTAAGGTTGGATGGCATCACCCATACCCATTTTATCTACAACTGTTCGGAAAGGTCGTTGCCCGGCAGGTGTAGAAATTACCTTGGAGATCGCATCTGCGACATTTTGAGGGTTCTGTGCTGGATTCGAAGCCAAAGCTCCTTCAAAATTATCGAAAAACTGTTTAGGTGCTTGAATTAATTCGCCATAGCTTGCATCTTGTGATCGATCTGAAGGTTCGATTAGACTGCTGAAAAAGCTAGTTGGGAAACCACCTGGTTCCACAATTACAGAATCAATTCCTAAACCTGATAACTCCGATCGGTAATTTTCGGCTAATGCTTCTACTGCCCATTTGGATGCATTGTATGGTCCATAAAATGGCATCGTCATTCGTCCTAAAAGACTAGATACTTGGACCAATAATCCAGAACCTTGATTTCGTAAATGAGGCAAAGCGGCTCGGTTGATTCTTTGAACACCAAATACATTAATGTCAAATAATCGTTGCCAATCCTCTGGGGTAAATTGCTCTTGCAATCCAAGTACGCCAACACCAGCATTGTTAATGACTACATCTAGACCACCCAACGCATCAATCGTCTTTTGTACGCCGTTGTTGACACTATCTGTGTTAGTCACATCAATTTCAACTATAGTCGCTCCAGCTGCAGCCAATTCGTCAGCATGTTCTTTGTTTCTACCCTCAGCGTTTCGCATTGAGGCAGCAACTGTGTGACCTTGTTCTAATAAGGTTTTTGCGGTTAATTTTCCAAAGCCACCACTGGCTCCTGTAATTAAGATTTTCTTACTCATTGTTTAATTTAGGATGTATTTAAATATTGATTTTTTCCCAGAATTTCTTTCTACAAACAAAGGACTCTAGACTTAGTTTTCTGCCTATTAGTTTTTTCTGGTTTTTATACTCACTTGACTCAAATTACCTATATTCATATTGTAGTTTAGGTGCTTCCGTAGGCTAATATTTAGTAGGTTCTTTCTCTTTTATTGATCCACAGGATGTAATTCATTATACCTTTTTACCATTTTTACAAAATAGGCATCCCGCAAATATTTTTTCTGGCTTGCTCCTAACAAGAAGATACCACCAACAGTTAAACTGATGGCTCCTGTTGTGATGGTAATGGCTCGCAAATCATTATGTGCATCACAAAAGTTGGAAAAAAATGCATTATCACATTCTTTTTTTTCAATACCTAATCCACCTACCAATGTCAAAAATCCAAAGCCACCGATAACGCCTCCTGCAATATGATGGGTTTTGGTTTTTTTTTTTGCAAAACCTTCGTTCTCACCAATTAGATGATTGAATTTTTCATCAGACCAATCATAAGCTCGCAAGTCAAGTCCTTTCAATTCGTACCAAACCAGTTTACTATTTACTTTTTGCTGAAGCTGCCAAGAAGGTTGGTTAATTTGGGCGGCAACTGTATTGGATAAGAGAAAGATGAAAAAGAGAAACCTATCCAAGTTAGATATAATTTTCATAATATTTTTTTGATTAGTTTCTAAGTAATCAACTTTTGCGCAAATGTGGCAAGAGTTATTCGAAAAAGCTTTTCGGCATTGGAGATTGCGGCGTTAAGAAATTTGCTTATCAGGGCGCGCAAAGACTACCCACGCGAGCTTTGCGAGCATTTGGGTCGTCTGCGCCCTGATAAGTAAATTTTAGCCGAAATATCCACAGCCTTGATTTTTGCTTCTTTGTATCAAGACAAAGAAGAAATTGACAAAAAATAGTCTTTATGATACTGGCTTCGCCAGGTTAGG
>JANSWP010000040.1 GCA_024743405.1 Bacteroidota bacterium | reverse complement strand
CTTGGATTGACGGATTTAAAAGTTTAATAATCCGATATGAGACAAATGCCAGTCACTGGCTTGGGCTACATTATTTGGCTTTTTCGGTTATCCTTTTGAGGAAAGCTGAAAAAGCTCCAAAAAAACTTTAGACAACTTCTTCATTTTAAATAAAAATGATGGCGCAAATTCGATTCTTTTCGGGTTTGCGCTTTTTATTTTTTAAAGAAAAGTATTTTGTGTCTCTTGGCTATTCGTTATCACTTTCTTTATAAAAAATGTAGGGCACTTCAAGACTCATTATACTTCAACTTTAAACCTTTACACAAAGACAGTCTTTTGGGACAAAGAGTTTTGTAATTGGTGTGTAAAAAAAAGTAACAAAAAGATACCTGAAATTTAATTCTGTTAAAAATTAATAAATTAAAATATTATTTTGCAAAGATGTTTTTAGCTGAATTATTTTGCTAAAAACTTGCATTTACGTAAAATTTTATTGTACTTAGTGGTGCTAAAAAGATAAAAAATCACATAAGTAATTAAACGCACAAACCCCAATCCTAAATGTTCATTGAAAATTTGCAAATCTTTTTATGTTGAGACTTTCAATATTTTTGGGTTCCCTCTACTACCCAAGTAGTATTTAACGAATATACTGAGCTCTATGAAATGCTTTTAAGATTTGCAAACAACCAAATTTTAACCGATTTACCAACCTAAATTTCAATGAATCCATGCCCATCAAAGGAGGGAAACCATTGGAAACATTAGAAAATAAGTTTGTGCTTAATTACGATTAAATTCTTTAATTATGAGTCCACCATACCGGAAAATAGCGAAGGCATGATGATGATCTTCGCGACAAGAAAACAGCCTGATAGTTTTTAATATTGAACTCGTTTTCATTAGGTGCTAAAACTGACACGTGGAGTCAGTCAATTGCACAAGTAAACAGTAAAAAATAGCGAGGCCGCTATAATGTTTGGACAAGCAGGTGGTATAAAAATGGCAAAAACTATCCTAAAAAAATGCCGAATGAGTCCCCTCTCATTCGGCATTTTTATTTGCGAAGTCCCTAATCAAAACACCTTATATAAATTGGATCTAGAAAGATGTGGTTGCTTTCATGTCCAGATTGGTCAATTACATAAACTTCATAGACTACCGTATCATATAAAAATCCTTGCAACACATCTTCGCAACCAGCCAAACCTGGCTCAGGAAAATTACAGCAGGTTGTTTTTAATGTGAAAATGATATCACCACTAATTCCATTCGAGACACCTACTGGCGGAATATCTGGAATGGTAAAATTTCCTTCTGTAAACCCTGTTCGAGTGTCAATCAAAAACATATTATTGGTATCCAAACCGCTTAAATCGCCATCGCCATCTGTAAACGATATAATAACTTCTGTTTGATCTTCATCGTCATATCCTCTATTTAGCGTATCTTTTGAGATACTTTCAAAAGTTAAGACAGGCTCAAGTGGAAATTCGGGCGGTGTGGAACAAGCAAAAATTATTCCTATCGAAAGTGAGATTATTGCATATTTTAGCGCATTCATTGATTCAGTATTTCATGGTTTATTGGTTTTATTATTTCAATCTTTGAAAAGGTTCAAAATATCGAAACAATGAAACTATGAAATTTAAACGTCAAAATAAGCCCTTTCGTTTGAAGGGACAAAATAAAGGATGTCAATAGACTTACAAAGGCAAAGGTTATTAGAAAAGATAAATACGTTAATGCTCCCATCTAATGATGTATTAGATGCCGTTAGGTCTTCATCTGAAAGAAGCGAGCTCTTTGAAAATTTAGCTCTAGCTGTTTTTCGATTTCAATATGAAAACAACCTCCATTATCGCACTTTTTGTGAATTGTTAGGTGTTGATTATGAGGGAGTTAAGTTGATGTCTGAAATTCCTTTTTTCCCTATTCAATTTTTTAAAAATCATAAAATCCAAACGGGGGCTTGGGATGCTGAACTCATTTTTTCTAGTAGTGGAACGACAGGGAATGCCACAAGCCAGCATTTGGTGAGTGATGAAGCATTTTATCTGAAGAATACTGTTTATGGGTTCGAAAATTTTTATGGTCAATTATCAGAATATTGCATTTTGGCCTTACTGCCTTCTTATTTAGAGAGAAAAGGGTCGGGATTGATTTCTATGGCTGCACATTTTATTAAACGATCGAAATATCCTCAAAGTGGTTTCTTTTTGAACGATTTTGATGAGTTAATTTCGACGTTAAAAGCCAATCAAAAAAAAGGAATTCCAACTTTATTAATTGGGGTGAGTTTTGCACTTTTAGATTTGGCGGAAAGATATGAGGTTGATTTAGAGGGAGTTATTGTAATGGAGACAGGTGGCATGAAGGGGCGTCGGAAAGAAATTACTCGAGAAGAATTACACGATTTTTTGAAAAAAAGACTAAATATTTCCGAAATTCACTCTGAATATGGCATGACAGAATTATTTTCTCAAGGTTATTCTAATGGAGATGGGATTTTTCACCCAGCTCCAACTATGCGGGTTTTAACCAGAGAAATCACTGACCCACTTTCTCCTCAAAAATATGGAAAAACTGGTGCCATAAATATTATAGATTTAGCAAATTTGGATACAATTAGCTTTATCGCCACCGACGATTTAGGGCGGGTCTATGAAGATAATTCTTTTGAAATTTTAGGACGAATGGATGCCAGTGATGCACGAGGCTGTAATTTGCTTTTGATTGAATAATAAAAAACAAAATGGCAAAAAAACAAACGAAAAAAACGATCAAGAAAACGGCAAAAAAATCCACCAATAATCATTTAATCTTTCCTGCTCTTTTGATTGGGGCTTTAGCGTTTTTTATCTATTCAAATACGCTTGGTCATCAATATACATTAGACGATTTTTCGGCCATAAAAGACAATTATGTCACTCAAAAAGGAGTGGAAGGAATTCCTACTATATTCAAAACACATTACCGGTATGGATATTGGAATTCACCCGGCGAATTATATCGTCCATTTACGCTTGCCATGTTTGCTTTGGAGTGGGAAATCTCGCCCGATAGTCCCTTTATTGGACATTTGATGAATGTACTTTTTTATGCGTTGACAGGAGCATTATTATTCGTTTTTTTAGCTAAGTTATTTAAGGGGCATTCTCTATTATTGCCCTTTTTTGCCGCTCTGATTTATATTTCACATCCTGTACATGTAGAAGTAGTAGCCAATATCAAAAGTCGAGACGAAATCATAGCATTTTTAGGTTGTTTGGGAGCTGTTTTTGGACTATTGAATTATTGGAAAAACAAAAAGAGTAAATGGTTAATTATTAGTTTATTAAGTTATTTTATCGCTATGTTTTCGAAAGAAAATGCGATTACCTTTTTGGCGATATTTCCATTGATAGGCTACTTTTTTACTAAAAAATCTTTGAAGGAAATTCTGTCGATTTGTGCCATTTTTTTAGTGCCTGTAGTTGTGTATTTGCTTGTTAGACAAGGAGTTATTGGGAATGTTTTGAAAGCGAAAGAAACAGTCGCATTAGATAATGTTTTGTACGCTACAGCGTCTGGAATTGAACAATTTGCAACGGCAATTTTATTACTTGGAAAATATCTAGTGACTTTGGTTTTCCCTCATCCATTAGGTTCTGATTTTGGGTATAATCAAATCCCAATTACGGGTTTTTTAGATTGGAAAGTTTTGTTGTCAGGATTGGTTCATCTAGGGCTTTTAGGATATGCCATAAAAGGTCTGAAAGACAAAAAAATCGAATCATTTGCGATTCTTTTTTACCTAATAAATTTTTCTATTTTCTCTAATATTTTTATCAAAATTGGTTCCTCTTTTGGAGATCGATTTTTGTATGTGGCGTCTCTCGGTTTTGCGATTGGACTGACTTATGTTTTAATGAAATTATTTAAAGTAAACCAAGTAGGGAAAGAGCAAAATTTAGCTAAATTATTTAGGCAAAATATTCCTTTTTCCTCCATTATGGGGGTGATTATTTTGCTTTTTTGTGCCAAAACAATGAGTCGAAATACGGTATGGTATGACAGTTATTCTCTATATGCTGCTGATGTGAAAAATGCGCCTAATTCTGCTAAGTTAAATTATCATTTTGCTCTTGAGACCGCAAAAAAAGGAGATGCTGAATCGAACCCAGAAAAGAAGAAGGAATATTACACAGAAGCCAAAAAACACTTAAATAAAGCCCTCGAAATTTTCCCTCAATATCATGACGCTTATGGGCGATTGGGGTTAACCTATTATTATGAAAAGAACCCTAATGAGGCAATGAAAAATTATGAACTCGCAGTCAAATACAAACCCAATAATGCGACCGTTTACAGTAATATGGGAACCTTATTTTTTGAGCAAAAAAATTATCAAAAAGCCATAGAATCTTATGAAAAAGCGGTTAATATCGATCCAAGATTTGTAGACGGATGGCGTAATTTGGGCAGCATAAACGCAATGTCCCAAAAATTCCCAGAAGCAATTAATGCATTTCATAAAGCCTTAGAAATAGAACCTGAAAATGCTGTTTTGAATTTTTATTTAGGGCAATCATTGAGAGATTCAGGCAATGTTTCGGAGGCACAACCTTATCTGGAAAAGGCCTATCGATTAGATCCAAGTTTGCGGAAATAGGAGCGCCCTTTATCGAGCCATTCGTTCCAAAATTTCTTCAATCGTTTCTGGACTTGACCGATAATGTAAATGTTTAGAGATTTTAGCAGGTAATCCCTTTGCTTTCATTTTCGTGCAATCAATCCATTCAATATTTTTATGGGGTCTGATTTCAGGGTCTCGACCGATCCGTTTAGCTTTGTTTTTCCGAGTTGATATCTTCAATGGCCAATCCTTTCTGTGATAAAATATGTTAATGTTATTAAAAAGCCTAACTAATTGATTTTGAACGTCTTCAAGTTCATTTTGACTGAAGTCTGGGGCATGTAAAAGGAGTTGGTCAAATGGGGAGTTTTGGAAGTGATTTAAGCGGATAGATTGGGTCAAAATATACCCGCCCATGGAGTGTGTTTGGATAGTAAATTTTGTATCTGAAAAAGCATTTTGAAGATGTATTAAAACTTCATTTAAAAGAGGAGCATCTACCTCTGCATTTCGAATATTTTTGCGATACTTATTATGATTGGCATCCCACATAATATAAAATATGTGCTCATAATTTAGTGAATCATTTTCTGCATAATCTCTGTTGAAATTAATCACGTTTTCTGCCATGAAAAGTGGTTTACTGCCCCACATACCATGTATATGAATTAATTGTTTAGAGGCCTTCGGAATGGAGATATTCTTTTTTAACGCTTTTGAAATCTCGCCAAATTGAGTTGAATCAACTTCATTTAACCAAAATTCCCTTTTAAATTTTCTGATATTTTTTGGGAAAATTTTTCCAACGGAAACAGATTGAGTTTTGTGATGAATTTGAATGAAATAGCTATCCGCTAAAAGGTCTTTTGAGTGAAGAAAAATGGAGACAAAGGCTAAAATGAAAAACTTAATTGTATTTGAAGTCGACATTGTTGGCAAATAATTTTTACCCTTCAAAAGCGCATAAACACTAGAAAAGTTTTTCCAGCAGCAAATTCTTTTTCGAAAAAAATGATCCTTCATGCAGCGAAATACCTTTCCTACCGATTTATAGACTGTAAGCGGAACACAGATCTGTAAAAATATCGCTCCTTTAATTTACAATTAGGGAGGAGGAAAAATTAACTCCCTAAAATTTGGGTGCCCAATTTATTTCCTCCTTCCAATCTTGAAAATGTCAAAAATCATGAATATTAAAAACATAGGTTTTTTCTCCTTTTTATTCCTTTTGCTCTTTTCCGCATGCCGAAAAAATGTGGATGATGTTACAACAACTGAAACTCCTTACACGCCACCGATTATTGATTCGTGGGTACAGCCTTTGAAAATTGTAACGGGTTCACTTACTGGTTTTGTAATGGATGAAGCTGGCGAACCAGTTATGAGTGCAGCGGTAAGATTAGGAGGATTGGAAACTAAAACAGACGAATATGGGCATTTCTTTTTTAAAGATGTAGACTTGAATGCGAAGGGAACTTTAGTACGAATCGAAAAAGATGGATATTTTCCTGGTAGTCGTCGATTTTTTGCCATCGAAGATGCTGAGAATCGTGTTCAAGTTCAGTTGATTACTAAAACATTAACCCATTCCTTTAGTGCAGAAACGGGTGCGAATGTCCAATTTGCAGAGGCAAATGTTGTCTTCTCTCCTAATTCTATTCAGGATTCAGAAGGTAATATTTATTCGGGTACTGTAAACGTATATGCAAAATGGCTTGATCCTGAAAAGATCGAGACACTTGATCAAATGCCTGGAAATCTTCAAGGTGTGAATACGTTAGCGGAGCAAGTTGTGCTTGGAACAGCGGGTATGATGGTCGTCGAATTAGAAAGTGAAACTGGAGAAAAATTGAATATTTTGGAAGGTAAAACAGCTGAAATTTCAATGTCTATTCCTTCAACGTTAACAAATCCTCCTGCTGAAATTCCAAACTGGTCTTATAATGAAGAGCATGGAATGTGGGTGGAAGAAGGTGTTTCTGTTTTACAAGGAGATAAATATGTAGGTCAAGTATCACATTTCTCTTATTGGAACCACGATTTTAAGGATCCTTTGATTGAGTTTACCGCAAAATTTACAGATGAAAATGGAGTGCCATTAGAAAATTACAGAGTTGTGATTCGACAGGAAGGTACTGGACTTTATGGTACTGGACATACTTGTGACAGAGGTATTGTTACAGGGCTTATTCCACAAGATTATGATTTGATTTTAGAAGTATTTGGTGTATGTGGGGAGTTACTTTATAGCCAAGATATAGGACCATACTCAAATGATACGGATCTTGGGACTATTGCTATTCCTAGTTCTCAATTGTTTTCAATAATAATTTCTGGCGAGTTGGTAGATTGTACCAACAATCCTGTTCAGAATGGTTTGGTTATTTTTAAATATGATGGACAAACGGTTTATGAATATACGAATGGACAACCGTTTAATGTATTAATGTCTACTTGTGTGGGTACTGACGATATTGAAGTGATTGGAATTGATCTGGATGCTTTATTGCAAAGTGATGGAGAAACAGTCTCCGTTTCAAATGGAGATACAGATTTGGGTCAAATAAGTGTTTGTGATCAGCAATTACAGAACTTTATTGAACTTACTGTAGATGGTGTAACTGCCCTATATGTTCCTGCTTATATTATTAGTGGGGCAAATTCAACAACGATTAGTTATAGCGATTCACTTACTCAAGATGCCTTTATCTATATGGGCTTTAATGGAGACACTCCTGGTAATTATGATGGAGATAGTGGTAACTGGCTTGAATTTATTCAGGACAATTCGAATAACTGGGTACTGAGCCCAAGCACAAATTCATTTGATACTTTTGAAGTTACGGAGTTTGGCAATGTAGGTGAGCCGATCATTGGTGCTTTTAGTGGAACGGCAATAAATTTTGCAGTTCAGCCTTCTGTTCAAGTTAATATTACTGGAAATTTCAATATCATAAGACAATAGGTAAAAAACCTTGCTCTCTCAAAATCAGAAGAGGTATCGGGCATCATTCAAAAAGGTGCCTGATACCAATCTTCAAATCAGGAATAGAAAAGCATCTTTTTCTAATAAAAACTAAAAAACGCGCGATTTTGGTTACAGAAAAAAAGCTCATACAAGATTGCCAAAAAGGAATCAAATCGAGCCAATATCTTTTGGTCAAGCGATACTCAGGGATGTTGTTGACTGTCTGTCGCCGTTATGCTCGTGATGAGTCTATGGCGAAAGATGTTTTGCAAGAGTCATTGATTCGGATTTTTCAAAATATTGGAAAATATCAAGAAAGAGGTTCTTTTGAAGCATGGATGAGACAAATAGCGGTCAGGCGATCCTTGCAATGGTTGGAAAAAAGTTCTTTTAAATATGAAATCCACGCAGAGGAAATGCCAGATAAAGAGGTAACTATTCCTGAAATTTATACTCAATTGGGCGCCGAGGAAATTATGGTTTTGATCAATAAGTTACCATCAGGTTTTCGGACAGTTTTTAATCTATATGTGGTGGAAGGATTTAGTCATAAAGAGATTGGAAACCTTTTAGATATAACAGAAAATACGAGCCGTTCTCAATTAGCTCGGGCTAGAAAAGTCTTGCAACAAAAATTAAAGAATCCAAAAAAAAATAGCCGTCATGAAGTGGCCATTATTCGAAAATAATATTAAGGAAAAATTGTCTAATCACTCCTCAGAAATTGATATAGATAACCTTTGGGGCAATTTAGAATCAGAGGTTGATGCAATCAATAATCAGAAGAAAAAACGCCGTGGTTTTGTGTGGTTTTTATTTGGAGGAATGGTGGCGATTGTATTTGGCTTAGGTTTTTTTTACTGGAATGCTGATAGGTTGGAAAATGTCAATTTAGCCAGTTCAATTTCTGAAAATCAGGAAGTCAAAGCGACTAGGTTAGTAGAAAAGGAAGTTGAAATTAAACCTATTGAAAGAGGTGTAATTAATTCAGAATCAGTTAGTCATGATGATTTGAATCTCTCTGGGTCTAATGTGGGATCAGTTCAGGAAACGGTTCATTCGATTGTTAATAAATCAGTTCCCAAAAGCGGTTTTGAGTCGCCTAGAGTAAGTGGTATTAATCAAACTAAGGAATCGAAAAGTGTGATTTCTGAAGCTGTTCCGACGGATTTAAATCCAAAGACTTCTTTACTAGAAGAATCAAATACGGATGAAAAATTAACTGATGTAGAAATTGTTGAACCGATTGAAACAGAAGAATCGGTTGCCAAGAAGGAAACTCAAGAAGTGATTAAGGAAGCTGAAAATTCAACTCCTATAGTTATAGAAAAAGAGGAAATTATTTCACCAGAAAAAGTGGATGCTAAAGAAGATTTGTCTCCACCAAATGAAAACAAAGAGGATAAAAAGAAGCTGTTCAAATTTGCCTTTTCGGCGCAAGCAAGTATCAGTTTTACCGACAGAAAATTAGAAGAAAAATTGGATACATTTACGCAGTTAAGAGCACTCCGAAATGTCTCAGAAAGGATGTTAGAAACATCCCAATTAGGTCTTCGAATTACGGTTGAACATACCTCTGGCTTTGATTTGACATCTGGTATTAATTACACTCAAATCAATGAACGATTTCGATACAATGAATCGGTGATAACCCAAGATTCCGTTCCTGGAATTCAGTTTTTTGTAAGAAACTTTCAAAATGAATTAGATACCATTTTTGGTAATGTCCCGATTACGAAAACGACTACCTTTAATAAAAAATATTACAATAAATATCGATTGATTGAGGTGCCCATTTTGTTAGGTTGGACTAAAAAATTCCAAAAGGTTAGGGTAGGGGCACAGGCTGGTATTTTTGCCAATATTTCGATGAAATCGGTAGGGCATGTATTGAAGAGTGAATCTGAAGATTTTGATGTTGAGGTAGACGAAATTTATAAAACAAATATTGGATTAAGTTACTATTTTGGGGTTTCGGCTGGATATATTTTTAAAGATAACTTTGAGTTATATGCTTCGCCATTTGCCTGTATCTTTTCGAAAAGTTTTACTAAAGATACATATGGTTTGAGCCAGAAATATCGATTGTATGGGGTAAATGTTGGAGTTAGAATTGGGTTTTAGAATCTTTCTAATGAGGTTATAAATAGCCATAAAAAAGGGTTCTACGAGTAATCGTAGAACCCTTTAAGTAACGGCTAAAAAATAAGTCTGCCAATTTGAAATAGTAGATTTTGGATTTTAGCAAGGCAAAAAATATAGGTGATGCAGGGCCTCAGCGAGTATTTTTACGCCGCAAAAGTTCAAAAGATACATCGGCAAATGTCGGAGTTATTCTTTAGGCGTTACTAAACTAATAAAAACTTGATAATATAGTCTAATGCTGAATTGGCTAATACGTTGGAATTTCACTGTCGATTTCTTTAGACCAAGCCAATATTCCACCTTTCAAATTGTATAAATTATCAAATCCATGAAGGCTTTCTAATTCGCGAATAGCATCTGCACTTCGCTTGCCACTTCTACAATGAATAATGACTTTTTTATCTCTCGAAATCCGCTCAGCAGATTCTGCTATAGCGCCCAGAGGAATTAATTCACCTTCCAAATTAGCAATTTCATATTCATATGGCTCCCGGACGTCAATGAGTTGAAAATCAGTAGATTGTACCTGTAAGTGGTATAATTCTTTGACGGTAATTTCTTTAACTTCTGAAACATTAGTAGGCAAAATCCCACAAAACTGTTCGTAGTTAATCAACTCCGTAATTTTTGTTTTTGGATTCTTATTTACTTTCAATGTTCGAGTGGTAAAAGATGCCGCATCAAATAAGAATATACGCCCTGCGAGCGGCTCACCAATGCCAGTTATTACTTTAATGACCTCACAAGCTTGAAGACTTCCAATAATGCCTGGCAAAACGCCTAAGACACCTCCTTCTGCACAATTTGGAACCAAGCCTGGAGGTGGTGGCTCCGGAAACATGTCGCGGTAGTTAGGTCCGCGAGTACCGTCTTCATTCAAATAATTGAAAACAGAAACCTGCCCTTCAAAGCGGAAAATGGAAGCATAGACATTGGTTTTTCCCGATAAAACACAAGCATCATTGACTAAATATCGAGTTGGGAAATTATCAGTTCCATCTGCCACAATATCATATTGATTGATCAAGTCCAATGCATTTTCTTTGGTCAATCTCGTATTATGGACGGTGATTTTTATATGTGGATTCAGTGCGTGGAGTCGCTTTTTGGCTGTTTCAGCTTTTGATTTACCGACATCATCGACTGTAAATAGTACTTGTCGTTGGAGGTTAGAATCATCGACAACATCAAAATCGACAATACCTAAATGACCAACTCCGGCGGCGGCAAGATAGAGTAAAACAGGACTACCTAACCCGCCGGAACCAATAACTAATACTTTCGCAGCTTTTAGTTTTTTTTGTCCTTCTACATTAAATTCTGGAATGGCAATGTGCCGAGCGTATCGCGCCATTTCTTGAGCGCTAAGCTTTATATCTGTCATTGTTTTATAATTGAGATTGATGAGTAATTAACCCCTCAAATTAGAGGTCTCAAATTAGGCAATTCCTCCCGCAATTGCTGGAACGATACTAATTGTTTCGTTGTCAAGAACAGAGGTTTCTTCTTTTTCCAATTCATTAATATCATTTTCACCGAGATAAACCCGAATGAAAGATCGAATATTATTTTGATCATCTAAAATATGACGGCTCAAATTCGGATGAGAATGAACTAACTCGCCGATGGCTTCTTTTACGGTATTGCCTTTGGTTTCAAATGTAGACGCATTGCCTGTGAATTTTCGCAATGGTGTCGGGATAATAATTTTTGCCATTGTTAATTAATGTTGAGTGATAAAAATTGTTAGATAATAACGATCGAACAATTTTCAATCGATAAAAAAATGAATATAAATATGATCTTAAGTAAGTGCTTAGACTCCCCTCCAAGCCTCCTCTACTGCAACGGGCGCCTTTGGCGCGATGTTGCAGTAAATAAAGTGTAAGTCATTTATGTCCAAGCATTTCATGTTTTTCTGTTTATAAAATCTAGATCTTGTATTTGACTACACAACATGATTTTCTAATATTGAAACCTCCTCTTCTTCAAAAATCCTTGTCTCTTCCTTTAACTTCCACGATTTTACATCATCAATTTTTCCATCTAAAATGGAAATGATGACATACGAGAAATAGGGCATTGCTTTCGATCGGTCTGTTTCTGAGGCAATTGCAGGATGATTTGGATGAGAATGATAAACGCCTAATAGTTGGGTTTCATTTTTAATGGCATATTGTTCTGCCTTCATATAGTCAAATGGTGAAATTTCGAACCTTCTTCGCTGATCACCAACCTTTGAGTTGTTCACAGGAATGGCTAAATCAATGAATCGATCGTCTTTTTCATTGCCGTACATAAACCCACAGCACTCATTTGGGAAGGCTTTCCTTGAATCTTCTTGCATGATGATTAGGGCTTCTTCAGAAATAGATATTTTGGAATTTTTCATGATGATTTATGATGATCCTATTATGAAAAAATTTGGTTCATGATTTCAGCATACTTGTCGGCACTGTCTGCAAAGGTGGTAACTATTACTCCTTGGTCTATTCTTTCTGCCACCTTGATAGCGCCTAATAAATTGGCTGCCGCAGACGGGCCAATCAACAATCCCTCTTTCCGAGCGACTTGTTTAACTAAATCGAAACTCTCAAGTGTATCAATTTCTAAAAACCTGTCAGCTACATTTTTATCATAAATTTTTGGGACGATTGCTGTTTCAAGATGTTTCCACCCTTCCAAGCCATGCATTGGATTATTAGGTTGAAGCGCAATGAGTTCAATATTTTTATTAAAATTTTTCAATCTGCGCCCAGCCCCAGTAAAGGTTCCTGTCGTACCAAGTCCAGCAACAAAGTGGGTGATTTTTTGGTCGGTTTGTGCCCAAATTTCTGGAGCGGTTGTTTGAAAATGTGCTTTCCAATTATTTTCATTGGCATATTGGTTAGCGAAATAATATTTGTCGGGATTTTCGGCATAAAGTTCTTTCGCTTTCAATTGAGCACCATCTGTTCCTTCAAATTTGGACGTAAAAATGATATTGACACCCAATGATTTTAAAATCCTTTTTCTTTCCTCCGAAGCATTCTCTGGTAAACATAAAGTAATGGGGATACCCAGTGAAGCCCCAATGGCAGCATAAGCAATGCCTGTATTTCCACTAGTCGCATCCAATAAGATCTTATTTTCATCTAAACGATCTGTCTCAATGGCGTTTTTGATGATATTGTAGGCGGGGCGAGATTTGACGCTATTGCCCATTTGCTGCCATTCTAGTTTGGCGAAAATGCGGACACCTGATTTTCTATAAACATTCCTAATCTCAAAAAGAGGGGTATTGCCAATCAATTTACCAGCGTTTTCAAGCCGCCATCTTAATTTTTGATTCGGTAATATTAAAGTCGCATTCATTTTTGTCGAATTATGATTGCCCATAAGAGTATGTCTAAAAATTTCACAAACTGAGAATCAATTATTATGGTTCTGGCGATAAATTATTAAGGGAGTTTGCCGAGGCAAATGACCGCAATAATTTGAAGGCAGGTTCATAAAGCGTTGGTTTTTAGGAAGTGAAAATTTAGACATACTCTAAACCAAAAAAGCCCTTCCAAACAATTGGAAAGGCTTTTTTGTGAGTATTTTTTTATATAAAAATCAATTCACATAGCATAGTGCTTTGCCTTTCCTTTTGGGAAAACAACAGCAACAACAAGTAATATTATTTTTGAATTGATACATGTTATAATTTTATTCTTAGAATACAAGTTTGATCAATCTTTGTTCAAATCATGTGCCATTCTGCACAAAAACGTCTTTTTACTTCAATTGATTAAAATATATTATTAGCCTTCATTCAACTGTGAAAGACCATAATGAGAGTAGCATTAGTAAGTAAGTTCTTGGACAAAATCAAATTATAGATTAATGGAGCATTGCCGCAAAGCAGCTCGCTCCAGTAAATTGGACTCCCTTCCAAGCCTCCTCTACTGCAACGGGCGCCTTTGGCGCGATGTTGCACTATTTAAGTGCAACTTGATTTTGCCCAAGAACTTACTTGAACGTAAATGATTTAGACTTATTTGCTGTAACATCGCTCCTGTTTTTCCTTCATTTTTCGTTAAAAATACTTGCCATCCCTATGGGTATGTCTGTGTTTTTTGCCTCCACTGAAGAAAAAATAGCTGTGCAAAATTTGGGTACCTTATTTATTTCCTGCTCCCTAACTTCTTTTGCTCGATCAATCGACGACGACGGCACGCAATATTAGTCTACACACTACCTTCACTATATGAAATAAAACCCTATACATCTAAAGTAAAACGCCTACTATTTTTAACGTAGGAACAGTATTCACAAGTAGAAATACCAGAAAAAGGTTAGATTGATATTAAAATATATATTGTAGTTTTGCAATGATTTAGTTCTTTTTCCTACAGTGTGCAGTCAAAATCCCATAGAATAGCAACAAGCGCTATTAACAAATTATAATCTGAACAAGACTGCATTTTATAGAACTTTAATCTATATAAATTTTAAACAGTGGCTGTTCTCGCTTCTTATTTCCTGCGGTAAGCCACTGTTTTTCTTTGATCAACTACTCGCCAAAAAAAAATTAGCTAACTTTATATTGATTTTTTCTTAAAATGTTTTCAAGAATATTCCATTCTGGAATAGTTTTAGATAATAAAGTTAAATATGACCGATTAGATTTTGAGTACCAGTAAAGATTCTTGTGAGATTTTAATGATTCAGTGGAAGGTCTTTTAATAATTGAAATAATGATTTTTGCGTGTATTTCAGTCAATATATTCACTTTTTAGATTTGATATTATATTAAAAATTAAAGTGATTATCTTTTTTTCTGATTTAACACAAAAAAGTATATATATATTTGGGCTAAGAGATAATATTTTATAATTTAGCCCCCGTATTAAGTTCGAACAATATTGTACAAGTTATTTTCCTTAATCCTGTTGAACATAAAATCTCATGAAAAAAACGAATTTTACACACACAAGTATTCAAGCTAGCTTTACGTTTTCTACCTACCTTCAATTCAATTCCATCTATTTAATTAATTATTCCAAAGGTTATCAATTGTCAACCTGACAATCATCTATTTCGTTTTTTCCATAACCGATTTCCCAAAGACTTCTATTTATTGAGATTTAAACAGGCAAAAGATTTTAGAAACAGGATTTTTTGAGACTTTAAAAGACCAAATTGGTATAAAAGCCACTAAAAAACAGGAAAATAATCAACAGGAAAGGAAATTTAATACTTCTTTGAAAACTGAAAAATGTGTTTTTTACACATTAGTATATATATAGCATTCAGCTAAATGAAGTTGAGCGCACCCAAATTTTACTTAATAATTTGATTTTTATTGAATTGTAAAGTCTTTGAAATAATTGCTATTAGCAAACTATAATCCAAAAATAAACGAATACACGATTCCACAAAAGGAAGGTGAATTAGATAGATATATCTAATTTGTACGTGATAATTATAATGAAATAGATCTATTCATTATTCTCTATATCACAAAATCTAACCCTTCTTCTTTCCAAGAATACTTATCCTTCTATTTTTTGATTAAAGTTTGGTAATTCAATTTCTCAGATGAGGAATTGAGGTTGGCTCATGTCCACTGGAAATTAGCAGCTTTCATTCAGGTAATGATAGCGTCCTTATAAATCCAAAACATTCTTAACCTTTTTCAATCTCATTTTGCTAGAAACCTAAAATTTAAAAAAGATTAAAAAATTTAAAAACAAATTGTAATCTTATGAAAAAAGCGAATTTTACACAAAAAGACTCATCGTGTCGGAAAGACACAGGCACGTCTTTTTCTGGTGAAGAAGCGAAAGACTGTTGCACGCGCAACGGCTTTTCCCATTTCTTCAAAGTGCTGTCGCTGGTATTCCTCTTCGTAGGGTACGGTAGCATTCAGTCTTTCGCACAGTGTCCAATTACTGCTGATATTGAATGTTCAGCGGACGCAACGAATGCTAATGCTATTACTGCTGCTTCGGCTGCCCTCATGGGTATGATTGGACCATGTACGATTATGGCAACAAGTGCAGTTGACATTATTCCAAATACCTATGCAGGTTCTGAATGTGTAGCTGGAGGATTAATAGCTGTCTATGGAGTTCAGATCGATATCATGTGCGGGGGAGTTATGTCAACCCTCAACTGTAACGTTTCCTATAACCATATTGGAGACATGACAGCTCCTACAGTTGATACAGCTCCTGGAGCTGTTGCTGCATGGGCTTGTGGTGGTGCAGTACCTGCAGATCCATCAGCGCCTACTGGGACTGATGGGACTACATGCGGAGGTGCTGTTGCGGTTGCACCAACAGGTGCTTTCCCTACTATTACCATGGATGCTTGTGGTCTAAGAACTGCTACATGGAACTGGACATTAACTGATGTTTGTGGCAATACTACACCTGTTTCTACTTCTGCAACGGAAACTTTCATGAACTCTGATATTACTTTTGCAGGGGTTCCTGCTGCGGTAACTGTAGAGTGTTATGACTTGATCGCTGATAATGGCAATGGTACAGGTACTATTAATGGAGTACCTTATGCTGTTACTGCATCTGCACCTTGTATTACTGTAGGTACATTTACTGTAACAAGTGCTGTTTCTACAGCTCCTGCTTGTCCAGGTACTGGTATGGCTACTATCACATTTACAGCTACGGCTACATGTGATGCTACAAAAACCAATACAGCCACTACAACGGTTACTTTGGATGACACAATGGCTCCAACACTTGTTGGTGCTTGTCCTGTTAATCCAATCGATGTATCTGTAGATCCAGTAACTTGTACTGCTGATATTCCTGACCTTTCTGGTTATATCACATTAGCTGATAACTGCGATAACGCGCCATTTGTAAACCAAAGCGTTGCAGCAGGTACTCCATTTTCAATTGATGCTGATGGTGGATGTGCTAGAAACGCAATTAGAATTGAGAAAGTTGGACCTAACGTAATGGTTGACTTGACTGGTGAAGATTGTGACGGTAATGAATCAGCTGTATTGTGTACAGTTGTACTTTCTGTTATTGATGATACGCCTCCTGTAATCAATGCTCCAGCTACTATCGACGTAATGGTTATGTTCGATGGAACGACCTGCGTTATGGGCTCAACTACTGTTGATGCAACATGGTTGTTAGCTAATGGAGTTACTATCACAGAAGCTTGTGACCCAAATCCAGTTCTTGTGTGTACTGGTTGTGACACTTATGACTGTGAAGATATAGGAACCACTGATGCTATTATGTTAGATGTAACTGATTGTAACGGCAATGTTGCAACTCAAGTTAATGTAACACTTAATATCGTAGCAGCTGATAATTTCACTGCTGAGTGGACTAATCCTGGTCCTCTTTGTATTGATCAATTGCCATACGACTTGACTGCACAATATGGAGGTATGACTCCTGCTTGTGGTACTTGGAGTGGTGATGATGTTACTGCTGCTGGTATTTTTAGTCCTGCTGCTGCTGGTGTATATGCAGTTACTTACACAGTTGGACAACCTGATTGTCACACTGAAGTGACTAGAGCAATCACTGTTAATGCTGCTGCTGTGGCCAATAATACTGGAGATATTGCTTATCAATGTGAAATCATTGATCCTGTTACAGGTGTTTTACCACAACTTGATTTATTTAACTTTTTAGATCCTGGTTATACACCTGGCGGAACTTGGTCTGTAGTAAGTGGTCCTGGTGTCTTAATTAATGGTCAAAGTGGTGAATTACAAGGTGTTCCAGGTTGTTATGAGTTATCATATTCTGTTACTACAAATGGTAATGGTGGTGCTTGTACTGATACAGAATCATTCTTCCTAACTAGATCGGAGTCTCCTACTCCTGCATTTGATTTAGCAGAAGAAGTATGCTGGGATGGAACTCCTGGTAGCATTTCCCTGCCTACATTATATAATGGTACAACGACTGGTATCGGAGCTGATATGCATACATATGCATGGACTGCCACTGGTGGTGCAGGTGCTGTTCCTACTTTCAGTGATGCAACTGCTCAACAACCAACTGTTGATATTCAAGGAGCAGGTACTTTTGAGATCTGCTTAACTGAAACATTGACTTATCCAGCATGTGGATCAATTCCTGCTGGAGTTCAAAATTGTGCAGTTCAAGTTTGTCACACATTAACTGTAACAGATGCTGGTGCTTCTGCTAACCCATCATGGGCTGGTGCAGGACCTTTCTGTTCTGATGATATGACTGACCATGATTTAACTGCTTTAGTAACTGGTACTGCAGGTGGAATTTTCACTGGTGCTGGTGTTAATAGTGCTAACTCAACATTTAATGCTAATACAGCTGGTCCTGGTACACATGCAGTTACTTATACAGTAACTAGTGGTGGATGTGCTGCTGTAGAGGTACATAATATAGTAGTTAATGAAGCTGCAGCAATTATAGGTTCAGTTGAATTAGCTTGTGCTACAGAGTTGTTATCTGATGGTGATCCATTTGCTACGCCTATTGTAGTTTCAAATAGTGCATCAATTATTTCTCAATATAGTGCAGGTACTTTTGACTTGAGTGGATTATGGACTGGAAACATTCCTTCTGGTGGATCTTGGACATTGGTAAATGCTCCAGACCCTCATGGATTTAATGTGCCTCCATTCCTATTTACTTCTGGTGCTGTATTTGGTGAAGTTCTTTACTTCTCTGACCCTGGGTGTTATGAAGTTTCCTATTCAGCTTATGCAGGTGCTGCTGGAGGTTGTGCAGTTACTTCTTACGTTTATGTAGGACAGAAGCCAGTTCCTAGTGTTGATTTCCCTAGTATGTTTTGTTTCAATGACAATCTAAATAGTGGAAGTAATGGACACTCTGAATCAGCTGATGCTTATGTAACTAGTCCTAACTATTTCAACGCAACTCCAGATCCAACATTTACAGGTACAAGAACTTTTACTAGTTCTGATCCTGCTGTTGTTTCTTTCACTCAAACTTCTGGACCTACTCCTACAAGTTTAGGTGAGTGGGATATCAATATCAATGCTGTTGGTACTGTGACAATCACAATGATTGAAGAATTTACAGGTAATCCTGCTTCATGTGGTGCCCCTGCTGGGATAACCATATGTCAAGTACAAACTCAACAGACTATTGAAGTTAGAGCTGTAGTTTTTGAGCCGAATACTGCTACAATTTGTAGTAATGGTAAGAGAGCTATTGACTTAGGTATAATTAGTACTGCTCCAGGAATTGCAAGTGGTGCTCCGTTTACTGTTCAGTTCACTGGAGGAAAACTTGACACAGATTCTGACGGTGTTGCTGATGTAACTAATGGAACACACCTTATTAACATTGAAGGTGGTGATCCTGGTCAATTACTAATGGATGATCAAGAAACTTCTTGGTCAATTACTGTTATCGATAATAAAGGCTGCTCCATATTTAGAAGTGGTCAAGCTGATAAAGGAGAGCCAACGGTTGCTTCTTGTCCTGATGTTCCTGCTGTTTCAGACGCTGGAGCTTGTACCGCAGTTGTGAATTACACAATTCCAACATTTGATGATGCTACATGTGATGGTCTTGGTCTGAATGGTACTTTGGTATCAGGTTTAGGGACTGGAGGAACTTTCCCAGTTGGTGTTTCTACTGAAGAGTATAGCTATACGGATGCAGAAGGAAACACAGCAACTTGTTCTTTCACTGTAACTGTGACAGATGGTGAAGCACCGACAATGAATTGTCCAGTAGATGCTGATGTTCAGTGTTCTGCTGATGAAATTCCAACAGTTCATACTTTCTTTGGCTTCTTAGGTCAAGGTGGTCTTGCTACTGATGCTTGTGGTATTGATATTACTTCATTCCAAGCTATAGGAGATGTTCAAGCTGGAAATATTGTGACTCGTACTTATGCGGTATTAGATGTTAATGGATTGCCTGCATTTTGTTCGCAAACTATTACAATTATTGATACTGTTGATCCAGTTTTCCAGACATGTCCTTATAATATTACTTATAGTTCACACCCAGATGAGTGTGGAGTGCAGGTAAACTGGACTCCACCATCTGCGACGGACAACTGTGAAGTTGCAAATATCCTACGAACAAATAATTCTGGTGTTGCAAATATTGTACTTCAATCTGGTGACTTGTTCCCAATCGGAACTACCACAATTGAGTACACTGCATTTGATACTGGATTGAACGAAGATCAATGTTTATTCACTGTAACAGTTGTTGATAATGTTGCTCCTGAAGCTTCTTGCCCAACTGCTAGTGCAGTTTTGAACAGAGGTACAGATAGTGACGATTGTGAATATGACCACACTGGTACTGATTTGGATGCAACTTTCTCTGATAACTGTATGGGTGCTAGCATCGTGAACGATGTAAATGGTACTGCTACATTAGATGGAGAAACTTTCTCATTAGGAAGTACAACGGTAACATGGACAGTAACTGATGCTGCTATGAATACAGCAACTTGTTCAATGACTGTTATTGTTTCTGATGATGATGCGCCTACTTCAGCGTCTTGTCCTGCAGATGATGCAGTAAGTGTTGATGCAGGTACTTGTGGTGCAGCTTACACATATGCGGCTCCTACATTTGATGATAACTGTGACGGTGCTGGTTTAGCTGGTACATTGACTGCTGGTTTAGCTTCAGGTTCAACTTTCCCAGTTGGAACGACCACAGTAACTTATGAGTACACAGATGCAGCTGGAAACGGACCTGCTTCTTGTTCGTTCACTGTAACGGTTACTGATGATGAAGATCCAGCATTGACATGTCCTGCTGACGTAACAGTTGACTGTTCAACTGACGAAGCTCCAGAATTTGATAATCTCGTTGAATTCTTGGCTGCAGGTGGTGTTGCTACAGATAATTGTATTTTAGATGATGGTTCTTTCGGTTTGGCTACTGTAGCTCAAGCTGGAAGCGTTTATACAAGAACTTACGAAATTGAAGATGAAGCGGGTAACTCTACTACTTGTGATCAATTAGTGACTATTGATGATACAACTGATCCAATGGCAATGTGCCAGGATAATTACAGTGTTGTATTAGATGCTGATGGTCTATTTGATATTTTAGTTACTGATATCGAGAATGGAAGTTCTGATAACTGTGGGCCTTTAGCTCGTAAAGAAATTGACGTTGATGGTAGCGGATTCGCTGGCTCTCAATTTGTTGATTGTGCGGATGCTGTTGCTGGTTCAGTAATCATTACTTTAGAAGTTGAAGATGCTGCTGGAAATACTGCACAATGTACAGTAGTAGTTAGTGTCTTTGATGCAGACAATCCAATTATTGACTGTCCATCTGTCAACCTAGTAAGAGGAACAAACAATGCTTGTTCTTTCGATATGGGTAGCAATGGATTTGATGCAACTGCAACTGATAACTGTGCTTTCACATTAATAAATGATTACAATGGAACAGCTACCTTAAACGGTGCTAATTTCCCATTAGGTAATACAGCTGTTGAATGGACTGCTACTGATGAAGTTGGAAATATTGCAACTTGTTCTTATACAATTACTGTAGAAGACGATGATGCTCCAACTGTTGCAACTTGTCCAACTGACGATACAGTAACTAATGATGCTGGTGTATGTGGTGCAGCTTACACATATGCGGCTCCTACATTTGATGATAACTGTGACGGTGCTGGTTTAGCTGGTACATTGACTGCTGGTTTAGCTTCAGGTTCAACTTTCCCAGTTGGAATGACCACAGTAACTTATGAGTACACAGATGCAGCTGGAAACGGACCTGCTTCTTGTTCGTTCACTGTAACGGTTACTGATGATGAACTTCCAACATTAAATTGTCCTGCAGATCTAACTGTACAATGTTCAGCTGATGAAGCGCCTACGGCAGATAATCTTATTGAACTTCTAGCTCAAGGAGGTATCTCTTTTGATAATTGTGATATTGATGGGTCTACTTTTGGAGCCATTGAAAGTACTGTAGGTAATACTGTACTTAGAACATATGTTATATTAGATGTAAATGGTAATGGAACCAATTGTACCCAAACTATTACTATTGATGATACTGAAAATCCTGAATTCACTGTTTGTTCAGAAGACATCGTTGTAAATAACGATCCTGATAAGTGTGGTGCTAATGTTAACTGGCAAGGGCCAGCAGCAATAGATAACTGCGCAGTTAATCAGGTACTTCAGACAGATGCAGGTGGATTAAGTTCTGGCGATTTCTTCGCTGTTGGAACTGTAGGTATAGAGTATACTGCATTTGATAATGCTGGAAATGAAGCTAAATGTAACTTTAATGTTACAGTTAATGACATGCAAAATCCAACGATTGATTGTCCAACTGTTAGCCTTGTAAAAGGTACAAATAACGCTTGTACTTTCGATATGGGTAGTGATGCATTCAATGCTGTTGCTTCAGATAACTGTTCTGCAACGGTATTAAATGATTATAATGGAACTGCAACTCTTAACGGAGCGAATTTCCCATTAGGAAATACTACTATTGTTTGGACAGCAACTGATGCTGGTGGTTTAACAGCTACTTGTTCAATGACAATTACGGTTACTGATGATGATGCGCCTACTTCAGCTACTTGTCCTACAGACGATGCAGTAAGTGTTGATGCAGGTGTATGTGGTGCCTCTTATACATATGCGGCTCCTACATTTGATGATAACTGTGACGGTGCTGGTTTAGCTGGGACTTTAACTGAAGGTTTAGCTTCAGGTTCTACCTTCCCAGTTGGTGAAACAACAGTAACATATGAGTACACAGATGCAGCTGGAAACGGACCTGCTTCTTGTTCATTCACTGTAACGGTTACTGATGATGAAGATCCTACTATGACTTGCCCTGCTGCTGCAGATGCACAGTGTTCTGCAGATGAGGTAGCGGTTTATGATAATGTTGAGGAATTTGAAGCTGCTGGTGGAACTGTTTCTGACAATTGTGATATAAACGATGGAACATTTGGTTTAACATCTGAAACTACTGCAGGTAATGTCGTGACACGTACTTATTACGTTGAAGATATTTATGGTAATTCTACTACCTGCACTCAGGATATCACAATTACGGATACTACTGATCCTGAATTCACAAATTGTCCAGCTGGCCCAGTTGTAGTTGGCAACGATCCTGATGAATGTTCAGCTAAAGTTAACTGGTCTATTCCAGTTGCAACTGATAACTGCCCAGGTGTTGTCGTGACTCACGATGGTGCAGAATCTGGTACTGTATTAGCGGTTGGATCTCATACTGCTACCTATACAGCTACAGACTTGGCAGGTAACACTGAAGTTTGTGAAATAACAATCATGGTAATGGATACTCAAGATCCATTAATCACAGCATGTGCTGCTGATCGTGATATTAATACTGATCCAGGTGTTTGCTCTGGTACTGTTCCAGATATGACTGGTGAAATCGTATACATTGAAAACTGTACTGCTGTTGTAACTCAAGTTCCTGCTGCTGGTTCTACTTTCGGAACAGTTGCTGGAGATCAAGTGGTTGTTACATTTACTGTAACAGACGCCTCGGGTAATACTGCAACGTGTACAAATACTTTGACATTAGTTGACAATGAGGCTCCAATAGCTATTTGTGCTAGTCCAACTGTTGGATTAGACGTATTTGGTTATGCAAGTGTAACTGCATTTGATTTAGCAAGTGCAAGTACGGATAACTGTAGTATCGTTTCTTACGATATCGTAAGTGGTCAAACAGACTACGACTGTAGTGATGTTGGAAACTCTTATGATGTAGTTGTTAAAGTAACAGATGCTTCTGGTAATACAGCTGAGTGTACTGCTACTGTTACAGTTACTGAAGGAGCTGCAACTTGTGATCCTACTCTTGCAATCTTTGATCCATGTGTTTGCTCTGCAATTCCTGGATTCTTTGATGAATTAGTTACTGTTAATGCTTTAGCTGGTCAAACGTGGACAGTTGTATCTGCTACTGGACTTTATTCTTCTCCTGGTGTCGCAATTGCTGCGGGTACTGCTATGACAGAAGGTCCTTTAGGAGTATATGAATTGTCTGGAATTCATGCAGGTGGTGCTGGATACAGCGTAACTGTTGAAAATGAATTTGGACAGCAATTAAGTGTTGCAAATACTTGTTACTTACCAGAACCAACACTTTCGGGTGTAGATGATTTCTCTACTGCTTGTGATGATCCTTTCACAGTAAGTGGTGGTGAAGCAAATGGTATTACTGGTGAGGCTGGAACTATCTTAACTGTTGACGGTTCAAATGGCTTCCATTTAGAAGCTACTGCTGCTCCTTATAGCATTGAGATTGATCCTAGCACATTGGTTGCTGGTATATACACAGTTTGTTTTGCATTTGATGCAGGAACAGCTGCTAACAATGATCCTAATGATCCTGGATGTGTTGTTACTGTTTGTGAAGATTTCGAAATTATTGATCCTGTTTCTGGTATGACTTGTAATAACCTCGTTAATGTATCATTAGATGATGCATGTTGCGTGGAAATTACTCCTGATATGGTACTAGAAGGAAACATTGGTCCTGATGGAGTATTTGATGTTGTCATCAAGGATGCTATTGGAACACCATTGAATCCTGCAAACGTTGTTTGTGCTAACCATATTGGAATGGACTTAATCGTTGAGGTTATTGATCCATGTAGCGGTCAATCTTGTTGGGGTACATTGAATGTCGAGGATAAATTAGCTCCTGAAGTTACTTGTCCTGCTGATATTACAATTTACTGTAACGATGATACTGATCCTTCAATAACTGGGTTTGCTGATGTAACTGATTGTTCTACTTGGAATTTGACTTATACAGATGATGAGACTTTCTTCGGAAACTGTGAAGACAATATTCGTATAATTGTTAGAACATTTGTTGCAATTGATGCATATGGTAATGAGTCTTCTTGTACTCAAACTATCACTGTTGAGCGTCCTAAATTGGCTGATATCTTGATGCCAAAAGACGTTCAGTGGACATGTGATAACTACAATACATTCCCGAATATCGTTGATCCTACAGCGCTTCACCCGTTTGTTGGTGATTCTGATCCTGCAACTCCAATTTGCGAAGTTGTATTAGATGAGAACTGCGATGATTCTGATGCAGACTTACCATTCTTGCCACCAAATCATACTGAAGATAATCCTGATTTCAACTCAACTAACACCGTTAATGGTGGTACAGGTTGTCCAGGATTCGAACCATTCCAGTTCCCTGCAGTTAACGGTTTGGATGATGCAGATGTACTTGAATTAACTGGTGCTGGTATCCCAACATTAGGTGGTGATCCATTCCAAGGAGTTGGTGCTTGTATGTTATCTGTAACATGGGATGATGAGATTTATGAAATCTGCTCTGGTAGCTTCGAAATCTTACGTACTTGGAAAGTTAGAGATATGTGTTTACCTGTTGGGCCTGATAATCCAAGAGTACACGTTCAAGTAATTAAAGTATTAGATCAAAAAGCACCAACGCTTACTGGTCCTGCTGAAATTACTGTAAATGCTAACATGCCAGCAACTCATCCAGATGAGTGTCGTGCTGCATTCTTCATGCCTGCTATTGGCGTATCTGACAACTGTTCTGACGGTTGGACTGTAGAAGTTGATCACCCACTAGGGCACATCGATGGAAACGGTGGTTACGTTGAAGGTTTGACAAGAGGAGATCACCAAGCTACATATACTGTAATTGATGATTGTGGTAACGTTGCAACTTTAGATATCATTATTCACGTTGTTGATGGAATCGCTCCAACTGTACAATGTGATGAAATCACTACTGCTACATTATCTAGTGACGGAAAAGTTACTATTAATGCGGAAGTATTCGATGATGGAACTCATGATAACTGTTGCTTAGACGAATTTACTGTTAGACGTATGTCTGGCGGATCATTCGCTCCTAGCGTTACATTCAATTGTAATGATATTAATAATAGCCCAATCATGGTTGTTATGCAAGCTGCTGACTGCGCTGGCAATACAAACTCATGTATGGTTGAGGTAATTATTGAAGATAAGCTACAACCTCAAGTTTTAAGTTGTCCTAGCCCTGAGCGCATTACTTGCGATTTCTACTGGGAAAACGTTGAAGTTGATATAGCATTAGGAAATAACGGCGTATTGGATCAATTCGGTACACCAACATTCCAAGATAACTGTAGCTATACAGTTACACCTACTGTAAACATCAACATTGATGAGTGTGGTGAAGGTACTATTACAAGAACTTGGCAGGCATCTGACCCAAGTGGTAATGGACCAGCTACTTGTACTCAAATTATCTTTGTTGATCACGTTTCTGACTGGGTTGTTGAATTCCCAGAAGATAAGACTGTAACTTGTACAGATGATGTTCCTGACTTCGGTGAGCCTGAGCTTACAAATGAATCTTGCGAGTTAATCGCTGTTTCATACGAAGATCAAATATTTACTTCTGTACCTGATGCTTGTTATAAGATTTCGCGTACATGGAAAGTAATTAACTGGTGTGTTGTCGGTGACTTCGTTGACGAAGAAGTTGTTGAAGTTGCAGAAAACGAATTAGGACTTCCATTCCCACTTTGTGACCTTGACGGTGATGGTGATTGTGATGACAGAACATTCCGCGATAGCTGGAATAGTACTGACAGACCAACTGCTGCTAATGCGACTGATATGTTCGGTCCTGACACTGACATTGACTCAGATCCATGGGATGGTTACATCACTTATGAGCAAAATATCAAAGTAATTGATAATGTTGCTCCAGTTGTAACATGTGCGCCACAATATGATGTTTGTATCGATGATAATAGCTGTTCTGCTGATTTGACTGTACCTACTCCTGATGTTCAGGATTGTAGTGTAGATGTTTCTATCACAGCAACTAGCGATTTACCTAACTTCAACTCTAATACTTTCAGTGCTACAAATGTAGCTCCAGGCACTTACACTGTTACTTTCCAAGTTATGGATAACTGCGGTAACTCAAATGCTTGTCAAACAACAGTGGTTGTTTCTGATTGTAAGAAACCTACTCCATACTGTAAAAACGGTATCATCGTTGAAATCATGCAAACAGGTATGATTGAAGTATGGGCTAATGACTTGAACGAAGGTAGCTTCGATAACTGTACTGCTCAAGGTGACTTATTGATTTCTTTCTCTGCTGATACGGATGACACAGCTGTAACTTACGACTGTGATCAACTAGGCTTCCAAAATGTGGAAATCTGGATTACTGATGAGGCAGGTAACCAAGACTTCTGTACTACTCAAGTACAAGTTCAAGATAACATGAATGCATGTGGATCTGATCCACTTGTAGTTGTTGACGGTGGTATTACTACTGAAGATGACGAGCCTGTTGCTCTTGTTGATGTTGAGTTGAATGGTGGTTCTCAAATGGTTACTACTGGAGACGATGGTCAATATAACTTCAATGTTACGCAAGGTGCTGATATCACTATCACTCCTATCAAAGACATTGATCCATTGAATGGTGTGACTACATTTGACCTTGTATTGATTACTAAGCATATCTTAGGTGTGAAAGTCCTTGACTCTCCATATAAGATTATTGCTGCGGACATCAACAAGTCTGAAACAATCACAACTTTCGACCTTGTTAAATTACGTAAATTGATCTTACACGTTGATGATAACTTCACTAATAACACTAGCTGGAGATTTGTTGATGCTGATTATGACTTCGTAGATGCGACTAACCCATTGGGTGAAAACTTCCCAGAAGTTAAATCAATGAACAACGTACCTGCTAATGTAAGTGCTGACTTCATCGCTGTTAAGGTTGGTGACGTAAATGGTAGTGCAAATCCACTTGATATAGCAAGTGTTGATGATCGTAATAAGACTGATAACTTGGTATTCCAAGTTGAAGATGCTCAATTAGAAAGCGGTGAAACTTACACTGTTAACTTCTTGGCTAAAGACTTCGACGTATTAGGGTACCAATTCACTCTTAACTTCGATACGGATGCAATAGAGCTAGTAGATATTGTGCCTGGTGTTGCTACTAAAGATAACTTTGGTTTCAGATTCGTTGAAGAAGGTGCTATTACAGCATCTTGGAACGAAGATGCACGTAGAGTTGATAATGGTGAGGTTGTATTCAGCCTTGTTGTTACAGCTAAAGATGCAGCTCAATTGAGTAATGTCTTAGACGTGAATTCTCGTTACACTGTTGCGGAAGCATACTCTAACAATGGAGAATTGCTTGACGTTGCAATCGAATTCAACGGTGCGGTTGTTGAGGTATTTGAATTATACCAAAACACTCCAAACCCAGTTTCTGAATCAACTGTTATTGGCTTCAACTTGCCACAAGCAGATGCTGCTACATTGACTGTTACTGACGCGACAGGAAGAGTAATCCAAATCATCGAAGGTGACTACGCGAAAGGTTACAACCAAGTAACTATCGACCGTAAATCACTAGGTGCTGCTGGCATACTTTACTATCAGTTGGAAACTTCAACTAATACAGCTACGAAAACTATGCTCTTAGTAGAATAGTATTCAGACGGCTATTAGCCAAATTATAATCCAAAAGAACCTCTTTCCCGGTAAGCCGTGGAAAGGGGTTCTTTTTTTTGGCTTTCGCAAGAAGTAAGTGCCTAGATTTTCATGGCTCGTGCCTGAAAAAACCTTTGCCAAAGCAAAGGGAAAACTAAGCTGTTAAATCCATATTGCTTCGTTTTCCACTATAAAATAGTATCATGAGATGCAAAGGCACCTTTGATGAAAAAAATCTAGGCTGTGGATATTTTGGCTAAAATTCAATGCCTTCCCACAAACGACCCAAACGTTCGCAATGCTCACGTGGGTAATTTTTTCGCCAATGCTAAATTGAATTCCTTAACACCAAAATCTACAATGCCACTGCAAAAGCCTGAATGTCTTTTCAGAACGGCAAAAATTATCGACAGCATGTTGGTTTTGAGTTTTGTCTATGAGTCTTGACAACATTAGGTGCCATATTGCGCGCCGTCGCCTACGGCAAGGCGTGCTAAGGAGGTTTGGAGGGCAGTTGAATTTAATAAACTGGAAATCAGGTTATTAAATTCAACTGCCCTCCAAAATTACCATTATTGCAACGGGCGCCTTTGGCGTGATGTTGCAGTAAATTAAGTGGTAGTCATTTATGTCCAAGCACTTACATAAGGAAAAGATAAGAATGGAAGAATACTTGCTGATAACACGCTATTTTTTGAAAATGTCTGCGTGATTTCATAAGTTAAGAGTTGGTTCGAATTTCGTTGATAAAGTCCAATGCTTGGTTAGTTAATTCTTCAATTTTTTCATAATCAAAATTTCCATCTGCATTTTTCGCCATTAGTTTTGAACCCATTCCCACGCAAACAGCCCCAGCATCAATCCATTTTTTTAAATTATCATAATCAGGTGAAACGCCACCCGTTGGCATGATGCTTGTCCATGGTTGTGGTCCTCGAATGGCTTTGATAAAACCAGGTCCATAGGTACTTCCAGGGAATAATTTGACGATTTCGCAACCTAATTCTTCCGCTCGTCCAATTTCAGTCAAAGTGCCACAACCTGGGCTATACAAAATCTTCTTCCGATTGCAAGCTAATGCAACATCTTCGCGAATATTGGCGGAAACAATAAAATTTGCGCCCAATTGCATATATAAAGCTGCTGTACCAGCATCGGTCACCGAGCCAACGCCCATAATCATTTCGGGCAATTCTTTGGCGCAATATTTATTCAATTCACCAAAAACTTCGTGGGCATAATCGCCTCGATTAGTAAATTCCAAAAGTCGTGCGCCACCTCGATAAACTGCGGAAACGACCTTTTTGCAAACCTCCAAATCGGAATGATAAAATAGTGGAACCATGCCTTGTTCCGCCATTGTTTGAGCTACTTGTATTCTTGTAAATCTTGCCATTTTTTTATTTTTTATTATCTCGCTACTCGTCCACTAGCATCCCCACGCATCAATTTTTCCACTTCCTCAACTGTCGCCAAATTCGCATCTCCATAGATTGTATGCTTTAAACAAGAAGCCGCGACTGCAAAGTTTAGCGCATTTTGATCATCATCAGGATAGTTCAATAAACCATAAATCAAACCGCCCATAAAACTATCACCTCCGCCAACTCTATCGACAATATGTGTGATTTGATAAGTCGGTGCTTCGTAAAGGGTTTTGCCGTCATACAAGACACCCGACCAAGTATTATGAGAAGCACTAATGGAACCACGTAAAGTGGTAATAACCTTTTTCGCACGAGGAAACATTTCCATTAATTGTTGCAAAACAGATAAGTACGATTTCGCATCAACCTCATGACCTGCTGTTACATCCAAACCTTCAGGATGTAATCCAAAGTGTTTTTCAGCATCTTCTTCATTTCCTAAAATAATATCGCAACCTGCGACTAATTCAGGCATGACTTCGCCAGGCTCTTTGCCGTATTTCCACAGTTTTTTTCGATAATTCAAATCTGTCGAAACAGTCACGCCCATTTTATTCGCCATTTGAATGGCTTCCAAACAAGCATCAGCTGCGCCTTGAGAAATAGCAGGCGTAATTCCTGTCCAATGAAACCAATCGGCATCTTTGAAAACAGATTTCCAATCAATCATACCTGCTTCAATAGTAGACATAGCAGAATGTGCTCGGTCGTAAACCACTTTACTACCTCGACTGACTGCGCCAATTTCTAAGAAATAAATACCCAATCGTTCACCGCCTCGGGCGATATGTTGAGTGCCGACATTTCTTTTTCGTAATTCCATTAATGCACATTCGCCAATATCATTTTTAGGCAACCGAGTAACAAACTCTACAGGAACACCATAATTGGCAAGAGAAACTGCCACATTGCTTTCGCCGCCACCATAAATGACGTCAAAAGAACTTGCTTGAGAAAAGCGTTTCCAATTAGGTGGTGTTAATCGGAGCATGATTTCTCCAAAAGTTACTACTTTTTTCATTTTTTAAATGTGTTATTTTTTATGAAAAAGCTAAGCCGCCGTTAATGTCAAAATTGCCTCCTGTGATGAATGAGCTATTTTCAGAAGCTAAATAAATCACCAAATCTGCCACCTCATCAGCTCTATCTTCTCTTCTTACGGGTGTTTTACCTGCCACTGCCACTCTTATTTCATCTTTAGTGAAATCATCATGAAACTTAGTTCCAATCAAACCCGGACTAACTGCATTTACTCTTATTCCTTTTGGACCAAGTTCTTTTGCTATTGCTCTGGTAAATGTGGTGGTAGCTCCTTTCGAAGAAGCATACAATGACGATCCGCCACCGCCACCATCTCTTGCCGCCAAAGAAGATAGATTGATAATAGAGCTTCCTTTACCCATTAAAGGTTCAAATGCTTGCATTACAAAAACAGTTGATTTGAAGTTGACATTCATTACCAAGTCATAGAATGACTCATCAAGTTCTTGTAATATTCTGCGAGCAAAAAGACCACCAGCATTATTGACCAAGATATGAATCTCAGATCCAAATGTTTCAACAGTTTTTGCTTTTAAATTCTTAATATCATCCAAGTTTGATACGTCAGCTTTAACTGCGATAGCTTTGCCTCCAAAGGATTTTATTTCTTCTACGGTTTCCTTAGCTCCAGTTTCAGGATTATAATAGTTCACCACTACTTTTGTTCCTTCTTTTGCTAATTGAACGGATATTGGTCTAGCCCCTATTAATCAGACAAAATTACAGATGGTTATAAAAGTAGTTAAAATGCGCTGTATTTTTGCACTGCGACAAAACGACCGACGGTGACCTTTAGACCGCAGGTTGAGTATTCAGTACGGCGCCGTCTGATTGCGATTCGGCTAAAATTTCAAACCTGTCAATTTTGATTTTATCGGGCATTGAGCCCTCAAAAATCAGCGACAAAACTTCCCTCGGATTCCCATTACCCGCAGGTTTAACAATGGTGATTCGCTGTCTTGAACCATTTAGTAAAAACCTCACTTTTCGAGTTTTTTCATCCAAAACAGTTCGGTTGATTTTACCTAAATTCCACTGATGCCAAAAGGTCATCGGAGGTAACTTTAACGTGCTACCGTGGATTCTTTCAAAGTTATAAAATCGATAAAATTCCTCTAATTCAGTTTCCAAACCGAACAAATTGTCAAAATACATACCCTTCAAATCTCGACTCAAAATGGCATGAAAGGATTCTACATGACCATTTTCTTGAGGCGTATAAGGGTGTGTGAAGTTTTGTAACAAATAATTTTCTTTCAAGAAATCTTGTAATTTCTTCGCACAAAATTGAGGTCCATTGTCACTTCTGACTTCAATATCCACTTCCCATGCTCGTAAATCCAATGGTTCAAAATATCCTTTAATTATCTTTTCCCAAGCATTTTGAATCTGCTCTTGACGCATCTGATACCCGACTGTACAATACAAAACGACCCGAGTAAACACATCAATAACGGTCAAAATATAGGCATACCTGCCCTCACCTTCTCTCCAAATTTGCTTAATATCCATCTCCATTAAACGTAATGAAGACTCGGGACAAAGCACTCGATATTTCACCTAATTCTTGGATTCCCTTTCCGCTTTGGGTTGTAATAAACGAGCTTCCTTCATCAATCGATACACCTTTTTATGATTGATAAAAAAAACCAATAACTGCAAATGAGCTGTCATCCGATGATAGCCGTAATCCACTTTTGGATTTTTATAAGCAGCTCTAACTTGTTCTTTTACATAAGTGTTCGTTCGCTTAATTGTTTGTCCGTCAGCCAATTGCAAAGTAAATTTACTTTTCTTCCTGCCTCGCTTCCCACCCTTAGGCTTATAGTAAAATTGATTTTTACTCAACCCGCATATCTGTAAACACTTATCTCGTTTCAATCCCTGAGCCATGTATTTTCGCACTAAATCTTTTTGCTCGCCCAGACGAGCGAATGATCCCGAAGGGTGAATGTCTGGGAGACATTCAAATGAGTGACCCGCAATGCGGATGGGAAGCCTTTTTTAGCAAGTCACCTCTTAAGGCTATTTCTAAATCGCACTCAGCTAATAATTGCTTCAATAATCCAACCTCATCTTCCAGTTTACGAATATACTTTTTGTCCTTGCGGCGGCTGGCAGTATCCTCTATGCCTGACTCCCCTTCAACCAAATATTTTTTACGCCATGAATAATAGATCGCAGGATAAACACCATACTTGCGAATAGTAATTTGAACGCCCTCTGTTTTGGCTTCTTTCAAAACCTTGAGCTTTTCTTCTTTACTCCATCTCCGTTTTTTCATATCGAAAATTACAGTTTTTATCTGTAATCTTGGTCTGCCTATTTAGGGGGCTTGTACAATTGTTCAAGAACAGTAATTTAAAATAATGATTTTTCGTAAAGTTTAATTTTTTGGAGATGAATTATTTATATTTTTAATAAATATTTTAAACAAAATATTATTTATTTAAAAAAAACAAATTACTTTTGAGCTGAACATTTTGTAATCCAAGATCTCTGAACATGAAAGAAATTTCAAACTTCTCTAAATTAAGTGAGAAGCCGAGGACATCTTAGGATAGGACATCAAAACATCTTTTCTTTTTTTTGACATCCTGATAACCGATTTCAACCTATATCTTAAGACCAATTGTATTGTAGGCTTCTCACACTTTTTTCTTTCCCTTCTAAAATTTTTCTACTACTAACATTTAATCGGTTTTTTGGGTTTATGAATTTTGATTTTTGAAAATTGACTTTATGAGTGAGATTTGAGCAATTTCAAAATATCCAATTTTGAATTTTCCTCAACCTATCCATAAAGTCTTACGATTGACCGTCGTTTTCAAAATGTAAATTGGTAATATCTAATACTATTTTTTCATTGATTTCAATTTCTGAAAATGGTGAAGGCAATTTTTCATGTCTTTAATCGTCATTTAGAACCTTGAAATCTAAAATCGAACGAACCAAACTTAAGTATTTAGGGAGTTGGTAAAAAATAAGGTACCCAATTTTGCGTAGTTAAATTTTATTCAGTAGAGGCAAAAAACGTAGGCATACCCATAGGTATAGCGAGGCTTTTTAACGATGCATAAAGGAAAAATAAAAAGTAAAATGGGTAGGTTATATTTTTCCTCCTCCCTTAATTAAAAGATTTTGATTTACGTGCTTACACACGATTGCAAATCGTAAATCAATAATCAAAAAATTTCAAAGTTATCCCATGAATGTTACACCTTTAACCCACAAGGTGAGAGCACAGGCATTGTTATGTCTGGCCCTCACACTATTGGCAACAGCCGCTTACACCAATCCCCCACTTAATCCGACGATTTCTATCTCGGATCCATGTACTTGTTTGAATAATGCTACCACATTGGATAATGGACAGTTTTCCGAAACAATTCAAGTGACCGCTACAACTGGACAAAATTGGACTGTCATTTCTGCTTTTGGATTTTATGACGCTTCAAGCCCAATTCCTCCGAATATACCCATTGTGATAAATGCTGGAACGTCATTAATAGAAGCCCCCGGAGGGAGTGGTATCTTTGAATTAGAAGGAACTCTCGTTGACGGAAATCCATATGTCGTTACGGTTCAAAATGGAGTAGGGGAGCAGCTCAGTATTTCAAATACTTGTTATTATCCGAATATTGAAATGTTGAATTTAGATAATCCAATTTGCTTAAATACAAATCCCATTTTTTTAGAAGCTGAAGCTTTTGGTGCCACTGGAGATACCATATTTACGATTAATGGTCATCCAGAGACAACATTTGACCCTATGACTTTGGGTGTTGGAACCCATTATGTTAATCTAACTTTCGATGCTGGCATAGCAACACCAAATGATCCTAGTGATCCAGGTTGTGAAAGTTCTATTTTGAAGTTAGTTCAAGTAGTTGAAACGCCAGAAGTTTTATCTTGCGATAATTCTATCAACGTTTCTTTGAACCAAAATTGTGAAGCTTTAATCACCCCTGATATGCTTTTGGAAGGGACGTATGGCTGTGAGGATGATTATTTGGTTTCGATTACTCATAATTTTGATACCGTTCCAAATCCGGTGAATGGGAATTATATTGGGTTCGAATTAATTGGAAAAGTGACCCATTTGCCCAGTGGTAATTCCTGTTGGGGATATTTGACGGTTGAAGACAAACAACCGCCCGTTTTAAATTGTGTCGATTTTACCATAGAATGTTATCAAAATCCAGACTTAATTCCCGCACCTGTGGCTGTGGATAATTGCGATTCCAACCCAACAGAAAATTTAATTTCTGAGGTCATTGATAATAGTGACCCGTGTATAGGAGTAACCGTCACTCGCACTTGGATGGCCTATGATCAATATTTTAATGTTTCTGACACCTGTCAACAAATTATTACTATTGCGCCTGCTCCATTACCCAATTTTCCGACAGATAGATTGTGGACTTGCAATGAGTATACCCCATATCCAACTGTATTAGACGCGACACCTTTTACGGCGTATTTACCAACTACCGGTTCGGGAATTCCCACTAATATTACTGGGCAATATTGCATGCACAATGTCCAAAGCAACGACCAAATAATTCAAACTTGCGGAAATACCTTTAAAGTTATCAGGACTTGGACGGTTTTGAATTGGTGTACGGGACAATTAGTTACACAAGGTGCGGCAGGTGAGGACAATGTACAATTAATTGAAGTTGCTGATGTAACTCCTCCAATTATTTCACAAAACCCATTCACGGTTAGTGCGAATGTGAATGGAGCTCATCCGCAGCCTTGTCGATCACAAGGTTTTTTGCCTGCTGCAGAGGTGAGTGATGAATGTAGTGCTTATTCTTTAAAAATATATACACCTGTTGGGGAGGCTGTTTATCAAAATGGAGTCAACGGTTTATCCGGTGGATTTATTCCAGCCCCAGGTTTAGATCAGGGTATTCATACTATTACATACAGAGCAGAAGATGTTTGTGGCAATGTATCCGAACTTGAAGTTGAGATAGAAGTCATCGACGACATTGCTCCAAATGCGATTTGTGATCAATTGACCACTGTGGCAATAAGTTCAGCAGGGGAGGCAGCCGTTTTTGCATCTGTTTTTGATGATGGAAGTTATGATAATTGTGGAATTTTGGAAATGACGGTTAGAAGATTGAATGATAATTGTGGTGTTTCATCTAATACTGAATTTGGTGAGACCATTACTTTTTGTTGTGCTGATGCTTCTCAAATTCCGCACGAGGTTGAAATGATGGTAGTGGATTATAATGGAAATTACAATATCTGCTCCATCCAAGTTTTGGTGGAAGATCAACAATCTCCTCAAACTATTTTTTGTCCGACGAATCAAAGCGTAACCTGTGATTTTTATTTGGATAATTTGAGCGCACCATTGAACTTGAATGATTATTCGGTCTTAGATCAATTTGGAAATCCTCAATTCAAAGACAACTGTGATTTTTCAGTTAATCAAAATGTATCTATCAATATTGATCAATGTGGGAATGGCTCAATTACACGAACTTTTCAAGCTACTGATCCCAGTGGAAATGGACCAACCACTTGTACCCAAATTATATTTACGGAGCATGTCTCTGATTGGGTGATTGAGTTTCCTGATGACCTGATTGTAACATGTGAGGATGATTTGCCAGATTTTGGAGAGCCAAAAATCACTTTTGAAACTTGCGAATTATTGGCTTATTCATTCGAAGATGATACTTTTAATATTGTCCCAGACGCTTGTTTTAAAATTGTTCGGACTTGGACGGCTATTAATTGGTGTGTAGTCGGTGACAATATTGATGAAGAAACCTTCGAAATGTCAGAAAGTGAACTAGGGTTGCCTTTTCCAGATTGTGATTTGGATGGCGATGGTGATTGTGACAATTTAACATTTCAAGATAGCCGAACGAATCTAGGCGTTTCAGATACAGATGCTGATTTGGATAATTGGGATGGCTATATTTCTTTTCAACAATCGATTAAAGTCATTGATAAAATAGCCCCTGAAATTACTTGCCCTGATCCAATAGAGATTTGTATTGAGTCGGATGATTGTTTGACTACTGTTGAATTACCTCAGCCTACGGTGACGGATTGTAGTACTGATTTGACTATACATGCATTGAGTAGCGTGGGTAATGGTTTTGGACCTTTTAACACGGTCGGGCAGGGTAATATTTTGGTTATTTATTCGGCGACAGATAATTGCGGAAACACTTCAAATTGTCAAATTGAATTATCCGTTATTGATTGTAAAAAGCCAAGTCCAAAATGTAAGAACGGACTGATTGTAGAGCTTATGGACAATGACCCAACAAGTATCGAAATTTGGGCATCCGACTTTGATGAGGGTAGCACAGATAATTGTTCAAGTAATGTGAATTTCTCATTTTCTTCAGATATAAATGACCGATTTTTCACTTATGAGTGTGGTGATGTTGGGCAACAAAGTCTCGAAATTTGGGTGACCGATGATGCTGGGAACCAAGATTATTGTACCACATTCGTGGATATACAAGATAATATGCTTTTATGTACAGACCCACTGGTAATGGGGGGCTCGATTTCAACTGAAATAGGAGATGGGATAAGTGAGGTTGAGGTACAATTGAGTGGAACTGTGGTTCCAAACCAAATGACAGATGTCAATGGAATATATGCGTTCGTTGATGTGGAACAAGACTATGATTATACAGTCATTCCATTAAAGGATATTGAGCCATTAAATGGGGTGACCACCTATGATATGGTCTTAATTCGAAAGCATATCTTGAATATTCAAAATTTGGATTCTCCATATAAGCTTATTGCTGCAGATGTAAATAATTCAGGAACAGTCACTACGTCGGATTTGGTTCAGATAAAAAAATTGATTCTTCATATAGATGACGAATTTTCAAATAGTACCTCTTGGCGTTTTGTGCCTAAGGATTATGAATTTCCCGATTCGACTAATCCAGGGCAGCCGATGGAGGTGATTACTATTAATAACCTTTCTGAAGATATTATTGATGCTGATTTTATAGGTATAAAAATCGGGGATGTAAACAATTCGGTAAATCCAAACAATCTATACATTAGTGACGATCGTAAAAATGTGGAAAAAGTATTTTTTGATATAGATAATTTTGAAATTAGTCGCGGAGAAGTTTGTGAAATTGGATTCAAAATAGCTAACTTGCACGAAATCGCCGGATTTCAATTTTCTTTGAATTTTGATCAAGAATCTGTCGAGTTTATTGACATCATTGAAACTGAATTTGTAAAGCGTGAAAACTTCGGTTTAGCGAAATTAGAATACGGGACTTTGACTTCGAGTTGGTTCAATTTAGAAAAATTTTCTAAAAATAATGAATCGAAAATCTTGTTCAAATTGAAGTTCAAAGCCCTCAAAAATGCTGAAATTAAGGGGCTTTTTGACTTAAATCCAACCTTTACAAAAACAGAAGCTTATCGTAAGGATGGGGAATTACTCGACCTTAGTTTAAGACTCAATGAAACTGGTTTAGTTTTTGATTATGGAGGAGTGAAACTAAATCAAAATAAACCCAATCCATTTGCTCAAAGGACGACCATTAGCTTCATACTCCCGGAGGCAGGTCATGTTACAATTAGCTTCGTAGATATTACGGGCAAACAATTAAAGGACATCACAAAACATCTTAAAAAGGGCTATCATGAATTGCCCTTATTCGGTCATGAACTGGGTGAATCTGGCATTTATTTCTGTCGATTAAAGACTGAAAAAGCCACATTGACTCGTAAAATGATCTTCATTCTTGATTAATGATTCATGACTAGTGAATTGGATTAACCAATCGCTAATCATAAATCCCCAATCACAAACCCAAGACGTAATCGGTTTTTGGGATAGCCTCTCACCAGGTACTCGGTGGGGGGCCTTTTTTTGTCTTTTTTCGATACCCATAAGTAAGTGTTTCCCTTTTTGTTTATTTTTTCTAAAATATATTAAAATATTATATTAATTGATTGGGAAAAAGAAACGCTCTTTGGTATGAATTTTGAACTCGGTCATTTTATCTCTCTTCTAATGAATTTCCCTTAATACGCATACAGGTTATCTATTTAAAAATCCACTAGGCTACTTTTTATACACTCAAGAATCAACCCTAGACTAAATGGATTTAGAAAATCCCCCTCCATAGAACTGATTATCAAACAGTTCAGGCTAAATCATATCACATAATGATTGGGTTAATCATCACAAAAACTAGAGAACAATATTTATTAAAACTAATTTTTCTAAGGAATATCCTCTTTAGGAGTTGGATCGGTTATTCCAATCTGAGGAAAAAATCATCTTCTAATTTTTCCTTAATTATTATTCTAGTTCTTCTTTTTCAGAATTTGCTAACCGCGCAGGCAGATTATGATTATTATATTCCGATGCCTGAAGAGCAAATTCATACTTCGTTGAAAGTCTGTACAGATGCGCGAAACCGGAGCCTTTCCAATCACATTAATACGGTTATTTCAATTGTAGCTACTGATGATAATATCATCATTTATTATGACCATTGGGAAGATGGCATGGAATGGATCATTACTTCACCCATTAGTTCGAGTACACAAATTTGGGGAGACGGAAATAATGCAAATGGAATACCACCTGGGTTTTCTTCGGATTTGATTAATGCGGGAGATGTTATTAGCTTAGAAAATTATGTTTACCTACCTAGAAATCCATCCTCTCTGAAATATGATGGTCGCGACAGAATTGCATCTTCCGCTCAATTAGCTGTTTCCCGAGCAGCATGGGCACCAACTCCTGAACCTGTTCTTTCTGGAGCTGTGGAAATGTTAGAAGGAGGAGCTTTTGGGGAAGATTTCGAAATTCCCGTTGGTGAAAATTACAATCCAAACGGGATGTTTGATTATGTGGCATTGATGGTGATGGCTAAAGACAACTTGACCCAGGTTTCTATTGATGTAGATGGCGATGGTTCTTATGAATATGTTCAAATGTTGAATAGAGGGGAAAGTTTTCAAGTGGATGGAGGCATACAAACTGGAGCAAAAATCATTGCTAATAACCCTATCCAAGCGCATTTAATCTAAAGAATTCCCCGATGCTTGCGTCGGAAAAGTAATTTTCGAGTTAAGCTTTGCGGGAGTAATTCCCCGTCCGCTTGCGGCGGGGTAGTTCAATTGAGAAATTACTCTCCATTCACTTCTATCCAATAACCATTAGGGTCTTGAAGATAAATTTGGCGAACTCCATCTGGACGAGCATTGGTTCGACCAACTAAACCAAACCAATTTCGGAATTCAATTTTACGATCAACTATTTTTTTCATAAATGCATTTAAATCATTGACTCTTAATGCAAAATGGACGCCTATTTCATCTGGAGCTGAATAATCTTTATTCTCAATTATATGCAGTTCTGTATTATTACCCATCGAAAACCACCGAATATGAGGTAACTCAGTTTTATCTTCAATTTCTTTCAACCCCATTACTTCCATATAGAAATTGGAACTGGCGTCTAAATTTTGAGCTAGAATGGCGTAATGGTCAAAACGGATTTCTATTTCTTGAGCGGAGGTAGAAAAGAGTAGAAAAAAGGAAAAAAAGAATGTCAATAAAGGTTTCATGGTAGATTAGATAAACATAAAAGCTTTAGTCTCCTGATTACTAATCTACTTGGGCAGATTCAGAAATCTACGCAAGAAGATTAGTGTTTGAAGGACTAAGGCATAGGATGTTATAAAAGCTAAATCAAATGTCTAGATTATCTGATCCTAATTTTTAAGGATGAATTAGCTTCAAAAAAATTGTAAGGAATGAAGAAAAAATAAGTCACCGATTTTAGATTGACCATTTTTTTATCATTTCTAAGTTAATTCTCTCTTCAAAGAATTTTTAGTTAACCAATGACTTTATAGGTGCCATCTGCAACTCGTTTTTCAAACTCTTCTTTCGGAACAGGCATGTTTCGATCTGCATTAATTAGTTTAACGACCACAGTTTTGGAGGTTTCTTTCACAACTTTTATTTCAATACTACCGTACATAATGGATAAATTTTAATTGTTATAAAAAAATTAAATAAAGCGCAAACATGTCAATATATTTTTGAACTCTAGCTTTTTTAGCGAGGAAAAATTTTTTTTAATTGAAATACTTTTAATTTCCGGTAATATGTTCTATACCTTAATTAACAGGTCAATCTACCTTTAGTTATTTTTTAATAGGACTCTAGGTCGATTTTATTCAGTTTCGAACCAATTAATCTAATAATAACATGAAAATGTGCTCTATCCGATTAATATTTCTGTTCTTAGTATACTTATCTTTTGTTTGTTGTAGTCCTGGAACTCAATCTAATAAAATACAGAATACTTCTCCTTCCGCTTTGAGTGATTCAGCATTTTCTTATAAAATTTATGCTCCAAATCCTTCTGATAAAGTGATTTCTAGATTGAGGTATCAAAATCAAATGTACGGATTTTGGTTGGGACAATGTATCGCCAATTGGACAGGATTAGTTACAGAAATGGATAAAATTGGAAATATTGGTGATCTCAAAACTGGAGATTTTTATACTCGAATGGATTGGGGGAAACCTGACGAACCTAGTATATGGGGAGAAGGAAAACCGAGTGATTTGTCACCCAACATCGATTTTGTTATTGAGGAAGAGCGAGGAATTTGGGGTGCAGACGATGATACCGATATCGAATATATATATCAACACCTTCTCTTTATCAATAATACTAGCCAGTTGACTGGAAAACAGATTCAAGAAGGCTGGTTGAACCATATTAAAGAAGAAGAGGAAAATTTTTTGTGGGTATCAAATCAGACCGCTTTTGATTTAATGAACAAAGGAGTACTACCTCCGGAAACAAGCGATCCGAAAAAAAATGCTAATTATGAAATGATTGATGCTCAATTGACCACCGAAATTTTTGGATTATTTGCTCCAACTCGACCAGATATTGCATTGATGATGGCAGATTTGCCAATTAGGACGACTGCAAGGTTTGAGGCAGCTTGGATTTCAGAATTCTATGTCACGATGTATGCTTTGGCTTCAAAAATAGAAAAAAGGACAATGAAAGAGCAAGTTTCATGGATGGCAACAGAGGCAAGAAAGAAACTACCCGAAGGTTCTTATCCTGCAAAAATGTACGATTTTGTAAAGGCACAATATGACTCTGAAATTCTTTGGGAAGTGACTCGAGATTCGGTTTATCAACGCTACCAAGTGGATCAAATGGATGGATATGATTTGACCTCAAAGAACCTTTATTGTAATGGTTGTTTTGCGGCAGGGATTAATTTCGCAGCCAGTTTGGTCAGCCTTTTTTATGGTGAAGGAGATATCATTGAAACGATAAAAATCGGGGCTCTTTGTGGTTGGGATTCGGATAATCCAACTGCAACTTGGGGTGGAATGTTAGGCTTTATGATAGGAAAAGAAGGGGTCGAAAAAGCCTTCAATCGGAAATTTGCAGAGAAATTTAATATTCATCGTACTCGAATTGGCTTTCCGAACAATGGTATTGACAATTTTTGGGATATGGCAAAAATTGGTGTTTTTATAGTCGATAGAGTAGTGCAGGAAGAAATGAAAGGAGGGATTGATTTGGAAAAAGATGTTTGGTATATACCAGTGTTAAAAAGCGATTAAATTAAAATTGAAATGAAAACCAACTACTATTATTGTAATTGATTTTCATCCCAATTTTCATTAGGGAGGAGGAAATAAATAACCTACCCAAATTTTAGGAAGTTAATTTTTCTTTAGACGAGGCAAAAAACACAGACATACCAAAGGTATGGCGAGTATTTTTAACGATGCATAAAGGAAAAATAGCAAGTAAAATGGGTAGGTTATTTATTTCCTCCTCCCTTACATCGAAAAAATCAATTACGATTTTTTACCACTACCCAAGCTAATTGGCAATTTAGCCATGGTATTTTCCCAGGCTACAATCAAGTCAATTTGATTTTCGCCATTTTCTTTCAATAAAATAGTTAAAGCTTCAACAGTCGAAGGTGTTTTTGCTGTTTTAGCAGTAACAGTTACGACGTTGTCTTTATCATCATGATTGGCATTTCCCCATGATTGGGTATTCTTGTGAATGATGAACTCCCAATTGTCTTCATTGACTTTTGCAAATAAACCATATTGACCAGCTTTGATAGCTTTTCCACCAATAGTTACATCTTCAAAGAAAGTGATAACAGTGGTTTCATTAGCACCAACTCTCCACATTTCTCCATGTTTCAATAATCCACCAAAAATCTCTCTACCTTTCATTTGTGGGCGACTGTAAACGACGCGAACTTTTGCGACTGCTTTGTCTAAATCTTCGGGCTTTTGATAATTTCTTAATCTTGAACTATTTGGATATTGAACCAAATCCATCGGACTTGCATCTGAACTAGCCATCATTGCTGGATTCATATTAATAGGCAAAGTCGCTCTAGTTTGATCCCATTCGAATATCATATTCGCATTCCCATCATCCACTTTTTGGAAGCCGATTGTAAATGCTTCGCGGACATTTGGTACATGAGAAGTAGGGATGCTCACCGCGACGATATCTTTGGTAATATCGCGATTATCAGCTCCAGCAATAAAACGCTCTTTAGAGATTTTTAAAATCCAGTGATCAGGGTAGCATTGGGCAAACATTGTGTATGTTCCGCTCCCTATATACGTTCCACCGATTTCCACTGGAGCGAAAAAAGTAACTTCGGTAGCTTCATTGGCACCCAAACGCCAATCTTGTCCCCATGGAACTAATTTGCCGAAAACTACTCTTTCATTTTTATTCGGACGACAGTATAATACCTTGATTTTCTGAGTCCTATCAGGATCATCGTCACCCAAATAATTCTTAAAAGCGGCTCTTCTTGGATAATGAGCAGCATCCATTGGACTTTTGTCCATACCTGGGAACTTTAGATCTTGTGCAGCCAAATCGGTCATTCCGATTAACGCAGCGAATAGGACTAAAACAGTTGATTTCCAATTCATAATGGTTCAATTTAGTTTTATATGAAAAATTAGTTGCTTTTTGAAAATGCGCGCAAAAATAGAAAATTTGTTAAGTAATGGCTAAATAATATGTTCCCGTTTTTAATAGGGTATTTTGTTGCTAGTCGAGGCAAAAAACATAGGCGAAGCATTGCTGCGGCGAGACTTTTAAACACAGTTTATCGACAAAAGAGCCATTCAGAAAATGAGGAAGTTTGCTTAGCCAATATCAAATAACGAGTAATGTGTATTTTGGTTTAAAATAATTTACATTTATGCCTGCCTCTTTTTTTATTTCATTTTTTCAACAAAAGTCTCCCTGTAAAAGAAATTTTGACGCCGTAGGCAGGTGAATTTCATAGGTGTGCTTTAAAGAATTTAACTTCTAATATTCAATCAACTAAAAATGAATACAAATTTTGCTTTTATCTTTTTTTGCTTTTCTTTTTTACCTATTCATGCTCAATTGGATACGTTATTATTTGAAGATTTTCAAACTAATCCATTCCCAATGATGGATACTTCAGCAACAGGATCCAATACAAATTGGGTCAATTATGACGCTGATGGTCTTGAAACAGCTTTTCAAACGGAGGATAGCAAACAATGGTTTTGGGGAGAATTTTTTACTGATCCAATTGATCCCACAACAGGCCAAACTAACTACGTCGCTACTTCGCTTTCCTTTTTGGAAGGTTCGCTACCGGGAAATCGAAACTGGTTGGTTTTGCCGCCTTTAGAGATTACTGATGACAGTTATATGCTTCATTGGAAATCTGCGCCCAACCAAATGCCACGGTATATGGACGGATATACTGTATTGGTTTCGACTGGGGGCAATAATCTTACTACTGATTTTACCGAAACTATATTCACCGCAGCTTCCATGGATGAAATAATCGGCAATAGCCAAAGCACCGATTATTCAAATTTTACATTCACGGATGGATATTTACATGCAGATGGTGGCATGAATTCAGATTATTTTGTAGATAATGGTGGTACTATTCTGAATGGGGTATTGGAGCCTCATTCCGTAAGTTTGGAAGCCTATGTTGGAGAAACTATTTATATCGCTTTTCTTCATGATTCAGATGATGATGAGCGATTAGCTGTAGATGATATTTTGATTACTAAGCTTGGAACCGTTAATACTAATGAACAAGCTATTCAGGAATTAAGAATGGAGTGTTATCCCAATCCTGTGGATTACCAAATGAACTTGAATTTTAAAGTGAAGGAAAAATCTGAGGTTAGCTTTCAGGTTTTAAATTCTGCTAATCAAATCATACAGACGCAATATTTGGGAGAACTTTCATCAGGAATGCATTATGCTAAATTAGTTCTGAATGGGTTGCCTTCAGGTACTTATTTTTTAACGCTACAGGTTGGCAATGTTATCGGATCCCAAGCTTTTGTAAATAGGTAGTGTATTAAATCATAGAAAGAAACATAAAACGTTTTAAGGCAAAAAAAGCGACTTGAAGCTAAATTCAAGTCGCTTTTGTATGCTCAATTTTTCTGTTTTGAAACTCCTTAAATTAATTTTCTTGTGCTTTGATTCCCTTTCTATAAGTCGAATAAATATATACTGGAATATTTAGTTTTGACAATCGATCATAAATGATTGGTTTGACCTCTTCCCAGGGTAAACCGCCAACCCCTGTTGCCAATTTAGGCAAGGCAAGGCTAGTGATTTTTTCTTTTTTTATGATTTTTACCAACTCTTTCAATGCATGATTGACATTGGGTAAACTTGCTTTGCCTGGATGACTGTTGTTCCCTTTAGCTGGCTCTTGAGTAAGTAAATTGATAATTCTAACACCACCAACACCACTCCAAATCCAAGCTTTCCCAGGTGCAGGATGGGCTATACGATAGTAGTGCCGAAAATCTTTGTACATGGAAGGATAATTTTTTCTAAGACTCAACGCAAGCCCTTGATCAAAATGGTCATTGGGGGCTAAACCATGCGCAATTGCTTGAGCTTTCGATAATAATATGTCACCGGATACTTCTTTTATCATAATTATGAATTTGAAAAATGGGAAAGGTTACAATGAGCCTTTCCCATTCGTTGATTTGTTAAACCTCAAATTTATTGGATATTGAAAGAAGAAGCGATGAATAAAATGACGCTATTTTGATGATTTTTATCATTGATAAGTAAAATGGGTAGGTTATATTTTTCCTACTCCCTAAATCAAGAATTCCAGAAATTCTCTTGTAATTGTTTTAGACGTAATAGAAATAAGGGTTTTCGTGCTTTCGCAACCGGGAGTGATTCTTTGAGTCCGCGCAATTTTACATATCCACTTTCCCCCCTTGAACAAAATACAACTGAATTGAGATTGACAATATGGCTTCGGTGAATTCTGTGAAAATTCCATTGGTGAAGGGTGTGCTCAAAAACACGAATGCTTTTTGTTACTAAAAATCGCCTGCCATCAATTAAATGAAACCAAGTACAATTGTCATCTCCTTCTAAAAACTGAATATCTGTGATCTGAAATAGATGATGACCATCAGTAGCGGAAACCAAAATTTGTTGGTAAGGGTTTGGAACTCCCTGATAATGACTCTGAAAAATTTCTAACTTTTTTTGATTCCAAAATCGGCGATGAGGGCGAATCCTTTCAATGGCATCTTTTAGCTCGTCTGGGTCAATTGGTTTGTTGATATATCCAATACTACTGAATTCGCATGCTTTTTTTGTAAAATTATCATAAGCTGTTACAAAAATGATTTCAAAATTGACTTCCTCTAACTGATTGAGTAAATGGAATACCAATCCATCTTCCAACTTAATGTCTAAAAAAGCAACATCAGGCTCAATGTCAGCTCGACTCAATAATTGAACACCTTCTTTAATTGATTTTGCGGTTGCAATTACTTTTAGGTCTGGTGAAATAGCCTTGATAAGATTGCGGAGGTTTTGAATACCTTTAGGATTGTCCTCGATGATGATGGCTTTCTTCATAGCTGTTTTTTATTAATATGTTCATGTGGTTATAGCGAAATGATGCGATTTTTCCCTTAAAGTATGTCTAAATTTTTACTTCCTAAAAACCAACGCTTTATGAACCTGCCTTCAAATTATTGCGGTCATTTGCCTCGGCAAACTCCCTTAATAATTTATCGCCAGAACCATAAATCATAGATTCTCAGTTTGTGAAATTTTTAGACATACTCTTAAATGATCATTTCAAGATTACCCATTATTCAAATTTCTTTTTTGGGAACCTCGCCAAAGTTAAAAGTATGGAGAGTAATATTAAATTTTTTCATAAAGTATTGAGTATTTAGGGGTATTTTGCAAGGTAATTGAATAGAGCTATGCTGGTCTTTGTCTAATAGGAGTCAAAATTGAGTACCAAGACCAGCTATTTTTATGGTATGAAAATCGTTTAATTGTAAGCAAAATCAAATTCTTCTAATTTGCGGAGCGAAATAAACGAGAAGAGGTTCTTCTGAGTATTGTCAAATGGAAAACCTTTTGTGAATAGAGTTAATACTTATGAAAACTTATTCTGTCAAAATCTCTTTAGTTTATCAATACATCTAATATCATGCGTAAATTTTTCACTCTCTCAATTTTTTTGGCGCTTATTGTGCAATTGGGATTTTCTCAATCATTTTCAAAAAACACAGGGGCGATAGATGGTCAACTAATGGTTCGATTTGGAGAAAATATTGACCCCCAAGCATTTATTGATCAGTATACTACTGGAGTAAATGCTTATTTTGGTTTGTCTATTCTAGAAACGATATCAAAACGTTTCAATATTTATCTTCTTGGGTTTGATGAATCCGTAATAGATAAATTTAGCATTCTGTCGGATTTGGAAAAGCAAAAAGAGGTTCGTTATGGCGAGCTCGATTATTATTTGGAGTTTCGAGATTCGGTGCCAAATGATCCTCTTTTTGACTCCCAATGGGATATGAAAATTATTCAGGCTCCCGAAGTATGGTCTTTAACCATAGGTGGTGAGACTGCTCTTGGAGATGAAATTGTCGTAGCTGTTTTAGATAAAGGGTTTGATCTAAATCACCCCGATTTAAGAAATCATATCTGGGAAAATTTGGGAGAAATCCCTAATAATGATTGGGATGATGATTTAAATGGACGGCGAGATGATATAAATGGATGGAATTTTAAAAACAATACACCTTTTCATCCAGAAGAAAATCATGGAACCAATGTTTCTGGAATCATAGGTGCAGAAGGCAATAACGATGAAGGCATTGCGGGTATCAATTGGAATGTGAAAATAATGCCTTTGACAGTGGCGACCAGTTCTCAAATTGCGGCAGGCTATATGTATGCCTACGAAATGCGAGATAAATACAATAAAACGAATGGGGTACAAGGGGCTTTTGTGGTTGCCACTAATGCTTCATTAGGTTTTGATAAGCAATTTTGTGATGAACATCCAATTTGGAGAGATGCTTATGATCTAATGGGACAAGCGGGGATCTTAAATACCGCTGCAACAGCTAATGCAGATTGGGATGTGGATATTGAAGGTGATATGCCGACAACCTGTGAATCTGATTTTTTGATTTCCGTGACGAATACAAATATGGAAGATGAAAAAGAAGAAGAGGCTGCCTATGGTTCTATTTCTATTGATTTAGGAGCACCTGGAAAGCCGACTACCACGACAAGTATATTTTCCCAATATAGAGATAATTTTAATGGTACTTCCTCCGCAAGTCCTCATGTTGCGGGGGCGATTGCTCTATTGTATTCCGTACCTTGTATCGATTTTGCTCAATTGGTTTTGGATAATCCAATCGAGGCAGCTTTATTAGTTAAAGATGCGATATTGAATGGGACAGATCCGATACCAAGCTTAAATGGAAAGACGGTGACTGGAGGGCGATTGAATTTGTACAAAGCGATGCGGTATTTACATGGTTATTGTATCGCAAATTCAGAAGAAAGAGCATCGAATACATTCGATAATATTTATTTAGGATCTCAAGGTTTTGTGCGCATTTACCCGAATCCAGTTGGGAATTTGCTCACTTTAGATTATTCAACAAAAGATTTTGGTGAATTTGAGATTCAAATATTTAATTCATTAGGACAATTAATATATAGGCAAGTAATTAATTCTGCTCCTTTTAGTGAACAAACGATTGAGATTGATGCTGTCCAAAGTTGGCCAGCGGGTTCCTATTATATTAATGTGGTGAATCAGAATGAAAAAATTACTGATAAATTCATAAAAGGTAAGTTTTGATACGCTTATGAGGTCCTTATTTTAATCGTTTTCCACAATTATTAATGTTAGGAAAAGGGAAACCGTGAAAGTTTTTTAAAAATCATTTTGAATAAGAATTGAAAAATGTATCTTTGCAGCCGCAAAAAAAAGAGCAGTTCTTTTACATATAATTTAGGTGATTTTGAATATAAAGGTATTGAATATAAAAATCGATGCCCAAAATTAATAAATCATCAGTATTAATAAGGCTCCGTGGCTTAATGGATAAAGCATCTGACTACGAATCAGAAGATTGGAGGTTCGAGTCCTCCCGGAGTCACAAAATAGTTTTGAGTATTGAGTTAAATAGGTAATTCAGTGACTCAAAACTCATGAACTCAAAACTAGTAAGACATGTCTAAGGTTTGTCAATTAACAGGAAAGCGTCCGATTACAGGAAATAATGTTTCTCACTCAAACAGAAAAACAAAGCGTAGATTTTTGCCAAACTTGCAAAAAAAGCGTTTTTATATTCCTGAGTTGGATCGATGGGTAACACTCAAGGTGACAACATCTGCCATTCGAAATATGAATCGATTAGGTGTTTACGCATATTTGAAAAAATTGCAAAGAAGTGGAGCGGATATTGGAATCAAGCTCTAATTTTCTTTCAAATTACCATTACAATATATCAAATCATTAAATAATGGCAAAGAAGTCAAAAGGTAATCGTCAGCAAATCATCTTGGAGTGCACTGAGCACAAAAAAACTGGTTTGCCAGGAACGTCGAGGTACATCACTCAAAAAAATCGAAAAAACACTCCTGAAAGATTGGAATTGAAAAAATTCAACCCAATCATGAAGAAAGTGACGATTCATAGAGAAATTAAATAGTTAGTGATCCGTAATTGAGTAATAGTGACAATAACATCCACTATTCGCTTTAATTTCTAATCACCATTCACCAATAACTAATATTAAGTCATGGCTAAAGTATCGAAAAACTCACGGGTTGGTCAAAGAGCGGCAAATGCAGGTTCTGGTAGAGATTTTGTAAAAGTGGTAAAAAGTGTAAAAGATCCTAAAACAGGAAAATACACCTACAAGCAATTGATGATTCACAAAGACAAAGTGAAAGAATTTTTTGCTGACGCCAAATAATCACAAGATACTTTTAACTATATATTGTATTCATTATCAGCCTGTTATTAGGTTATACTGAATTCGCCAAAGGGCTTTTCTTATATTGACTTTAAGAAAAGCCTTTTCGTCGTTTATTTACGTTCTATTCACATTTACCAATTACCAATTAAATGAGTTTTTTAAAAAAGTTATTTTCAAAAGAGAAAAAGGAAGAATTAGATAAAGGATTGGAGAAAACTAAAGAAGGTTTTTTGGGAAAATTGTCAAGGGCAATTGCTGGAAAATCTACCGTTGATGTTGATGTCCTAGATGAGTTAGAGAATGTTTTGATTTCTTCTGATGTTGGACTGGATACAACTGTCAAAATCATTGAACGAATTGAGGCTAGGGTAGCAAGTGATAAATACTTGAACACAAGTGAATTGAATGAGATTTTGAGAGATGAAATCGTTCAATTATTAAGTGAAAATAATACTAAAGACATAGAAGATTACGATCTTCCAAAAGATAAAAAACCATATGTATTGTTGGTTGTAGGGGTAAATGGAGTTGGAAAAACGACAACTATAGGAAAGTTAGCTTATCAATTTCAATTGCAAGGTAAAAAGGTTGTTTTAGGTGCTGGTGATACATTTCGTGCTGCTGCCGTTGACCAATTGAAAATATGGTCTGAAAGAGTAGGTTGTGATTTTTATAGTAAAGGAATGAATACAGATCCTGCAGCGGTTGCTTATGAAACCACAAAATATGCAATTGAAAATGATTGCGATGTGGCTATAATCGATACAGCAGGTCGGTTGCACACGAAGATTCACTTGATGCGTGAATTGACCAAAATTAAGCGATCAATTGGTAAAAAAATGGATGGAGCACCGCATGATGTTCTTTTAGTGTTGGATGCTACAACTGGTCAAAATGCAATAGAACAAGCAACTCGGTTTACGGAAGCAACGGAAGTTTCTTGTTTAGCATTAACTAAATTGGATGGAACTGCAAAAGGCGGAGTCGCTATAGGAATTTCTGATCAGTTTAAAATTCCAATAAAATACATTGGTGTTGGAGAAGAAATAGATAAATTGCAGATTTTTAACAAACGACTTTATGTCGAATCCCTTTTTGGCGAAAAGTCTTAATTTGAATTCTAGGATTGGTAAGAACGGTCTCTGATAATGACGTATGTAGGGAGACCGTAACTCACTAATTGAATTTTGCCAATTAAAATCATGTCTAAACAAAACTTCGATGTTTGCGTCATTGGAGGCGGCATTATCGGTCTTTGTTGTGCTTATTACCTTCAAAAAGAAGGAAAATCTGTAATTGTATTAGATAAAGGACCTATCGAAAAAGCCAGTTCTCACGGCAACTGTGGCTACATCAGCCCGAGTCATATCGTCCCTTTAAATGATTGGAGTTTAATATTAAAATCTTTGAAATGGATTTTCAAAGAAGATGCTCCTTTTAGAATTAAGCCTCGTTTTGATTTAGATTTATTAAAGTGGTTTGTAGGCTTTGCTCGACGAGCTAACTCCACTCATATTGAGCGAGCTATGGCTGGTCGAAATGCCCTTTTGAAAAGCTCGGATACATTGTATAAATCTTTATTTGAAGATGAGAATATAGCATGTAATTATAGAACCGACGGTATTTTTTGGGTTTTTAAAGAAGAGCATGGTTTTCATCATTTTAATAAGGAGAATGATATGGTGAAACCTTATGGGTTGGAGGCAAAACCTTTTGTTGGGCAAGCATTGATTGATAAGGAACCAGCCTTGAAGGAAGATTTATTTGGTGGCTGGTTATTTGAGATGGATTCTTGGGTGAAGCCTGATGATGTGATAAGTGGATTGGTGTCCGTTTTGAAAAACAAAGGAGTCCAGTTTGTTTCAGACTATGAATTGAAATATTTGAACATAGAAGGAGATAAGGTGACTAGTGTTTCAAATGGACAAGAAACCTATAGCGCGGATGACTTCGTTTTGTCTATGGGAGCTTGGACACCATTGATTACTAAACAATTAAACTTAAGCGTGCCAGTCGTTCCTGGAAAGGGCTACAGTTTAACGATGAAACCGCCAAAAAACATGCTCAAGCATGCTTGTATATTTCAAGAATCAAAAGTAGCTGCTACCCCATGGAAGGATACCTTTCGACTAGGCAGTTTAATGGAGTTTGCAGGGTATGATGAAAATTTTAGCCGAGTACGCTTAAATGCTTTGAAAAAAGGAGCGGAAGCTTATTTAAAAACGCCTTACTCTGAGGAGATATTAGAAGAGTGGTTTGGTTATCGTCCAATGTCAGTAGATGGTTTACCCATAATTGGAAAATCTCCTAAGCACAAAAATCTTTTTGTGGCAACGGGGCATAGTATGATTGGGTTGAGCATGGGCACTGGGACGGGGAAATTAATCAGTGAGCTGGTAACAAAAAAGGGGGTTCACCTTGATGCCTCTTTTTATGGCATGGAGCGGTTTGGATAAAAAATGATGTTGTTTTTCAAAAAAAGCCCTTTATGAAATGAATCATAAAGGGCTTTTCTATTTTTCGAATTAAGCGTTAGTTGTTATTTTCCACCACCTTGCACTCGTACATTTTCTTCATCAAATTGAGTCACTTTTATTTCTGTTCGGCGGTTTCTTTGATGCTCTTCTTCTGTACAATCAGCTCCATTGCTACATTGATTCACCAATTGGCTTCCCCAAAACCAGCGGCTGTCACCCGGCTGGAAGAAATACCTTTTGATATGATATATTGAACAGCTGCCTCCGCTCTTTTTCTTGAAAGCCATTCGTTATAAGAATCCTTTACTCTAGAATCGGTATGAGAACCTAATTCGATCTCCATGGAGGGATATTCTTTTAAAAGATCGACTACTTTATCCAATTCGATTCCAGCATTTGCCCGGATATTATACTTGTTGAAATCGTAGTACAATTTATCTAAACGAATAACTTTACCCACCGTAAAATCAGTTTTTTTAGGCTCTTTAGGTTTTAGAGCTAATTCAGTAGTGGTATTTGTACCGTCACAACCGATAATAGTTGAAGAGACCGTTTTATCATTATCCGAAAAGTCTTTCTTTGTAGCACTAATTTCATAGTCACAATTACAATCTACGTCCATCTGGAATTTCCCTGTTTGATTGGTTTGAAATTCCATACGTTCTCCATTACATTTATTAACGACGACTACAGTAGCAGGTCCAAGGGGATTACCTGTTTTTTGGTTAATGATGGTACCAGAAAGCGTATTAGGCTTTTTAACTTTTTTCAATGGAATTAAGTATTCAGGAACACTTGACAAATCATTAGCGGGAATGCTTGCTTGCCAAGGCTCATATCCATCTTTTTGAACGGTAATTTGATAGACATCGCCAGGTGTAACATTGACTTGAAGGTCACAACTTTTTGAAGTAGCTGTCTTTGGAGAATTTGTCATAGCCGATTTTTGTGCATCTCCATTGAATACATAATAAGTATTTCCGTCAATCTCTACTGGAGTCAAAGACAAGACAGTTGTACCACTAATTCCACCTGAGGATTGGTTTTTGATAGCTGCTGCCATGGAATTAAAATTCAAATTGGCATCAGAAATCCGCTCATTTGTTACTTCATCAATCACACAAATATTGGCAATTACTTGTTGGATGCCTTTGAATGACCAGGTATATAGATCATCTTGTCCAAGTCCACCTTTACGATTAGAGGTGAAAAAGCCCTTGCTATGGGTGGCGTTTGAGGTGAATCCAAAATCATCTCATTTCGTATTGATCGGATATGGAAGATTTTGACGTTTAGTCCAATTATCGTCTTGATTCTCAACAGAAAAAACATCTAAACCACCTGTACTCTCATGCCCGTCAGACGCAAAATATAAATTGCCATTTTCATTAATAAATGGAAATAGTTCATTGCCTTTTTGGTTGATAATAGAAATATATTCATTAGAGAAAACACGACCAACTATCATAGAACCTCCATCATTACCCGCCATATTCGTTGATACAGTGATATCCCAAGCTAATATTACTCTAGGGGTATTGGGTTGATCTACGGCTCTTGTCCAAGGGTCACTATTTAAAATATTAGTGAAGTTACCAGTGGTGTAATTGGGAAATGCCATATAAACAGTCCATACGCCTTCTTCTCTAGCACCTACTTGAATGACTCCAGGCTTGTAACCATTGCCATTCAAAGAACCGCCGCCAGTTGGGTCTGCTAATTCTTGGACATCATTATAAATAACTGCTACATCAGTAGAGTCATTATCAAATCTAGAATACAGTGTACCATCTGGGCGATAGACTTCTATAAAACCATTAAGGATGCCAACATGACTAGCGCCAACATTAATAAATTCGCCTTCATTAGCAAATACTTTTAATTGTTGTTCGTCTCTGGTATCCAGAAATAGGCGATAACCATCAAAGTTTCTGAAATCCTTCGAGCCTTCTGCCCAAATATTAGAAATGCCACAAACCATAAGGAACGTAGCAATCATCAGTTTACAGCAAAGACCCGTCACTATCTTAAATTGATAAGACTGTGAAAAAATTGGGTGGGGAATTTTTTTTCATAATGAGATCTATTTTTAAAGAAATAAGAAGTGTAAGCTGAAAGTGTATTCTAAATAATGGAAGGAATAATCGGTTTTTATCTATTATGTTTTTTTAAATTGTTTTACTCATTGACTGTCAAGTTCAAAAATATTGTCAAATGCATTAATTTAATATAATATAAAAGTATGGTTGGTGGAAAATAACAAAATAAAGCCGTAAATAATGGTGTTTAAGAGATTCGCATTAAGGCAAAAAAAAGCACCTCAAATGAGGTGCCTAGATAAATTTGATTATGATAATATACATCTTAGTTTCTTTCAAGTTATTTCTTGCGTTTTTGTGGCAAAAAAAACTTTTAAAACCTTTCAGCATCAGGTGTCAGGTCAAAAATTAAAATTTTCTCTCAGGTGTCAGAAAATCCTCATAACTGCCGCCTGACTCCTGATCTCTATGGTACTGGCTTTGCCAGATTAGGAATGAAGGTTAAATAATGGATCGTTTTTAGTTCTATTTTGGCACTTTAAAAATCATTTTGATCGAAATGCCCAAACGGCGGCAAGTCCCACCAAAAATATTTTTCGCTGCCGTAGGCAGCGGCTATACTTAAAGTGCCAAAGTAGAATTAGTTATTTAGGGTTCCTAAATTTATTTTTGTACTTGTTGGTAAACATTGTTCGAGCGGACATCCTACTGAAATTAAATAGTCCTCTATTTCTCCTGATTCGACTTGTCCGTAAGGAGTCATATTATCAGTCTGGCTTAATCTAAAACGAACGCCCAAAGCTTGGTTTTGAGCAGCATCTGAAGGTACCGTAAAACTGATTCGAGTTACCCCAAAATTTCCTGCTCCATCGTCTGATAAATCAACAATCATTTCATTGGGATCATCAAAATCTCCATCTCCATTCCAGTCAATCCATCCTTCCAAATGGGCAACTATACCTGTTGTATTGGTGATATCCAATGGTCTTCGAATGGTGATATTTCTTCTTAAACTAAGTGTGGTTGGGAAAGAAAATCCATCTTCATCTACACCGTCACCATCCGCAGCAGTACTCTGAAGTCCATCGGGTTCATGATCAATACTAACTCCAAACATTAGCCCCGAAATAATTCTGTGAGAAGGTCCATTATTAGCAAATAGGGTTTGATAATCTCCATTTGTAGTAGAAGCTGTTAAATCTGGTAGATCACCAAAATCATAGAGTAGAGGAGTAAAGCAAACTGTTTTACTCGTATCACAATCACCAAGATTTAATGTAACACAACTTGTGAATCCATCAGCTGATACAGTATCTGCATTTGCTGTCAAAAAACGATAACCGGCAGGAGTAACAAACTGTAAACGATAGTTACCTGCTGGTAATCCGTCAAAACGGTATTCGCCATTAACATTTGTTATAGTCGTGTCTATTGGGTTAATAGTATCAGCGCAGTCATAAAGCCGAATAATGACATTTGCTAAACCAGGTTCACTGCCGTCGTTCATATCATTAGCATTGTCATCTTCACAAACGATGGATCCAATAAGTACACAATTTAATGGAATATTGTTAAAATGAATTGCTGGATCAAAAGGTTCTAAAACAAAGTTTAAATAATAAGGATTATTTGCAAAAGCTGTATCAGCTAGATACATGCCTAATGTATCTGAACCTAATTCATAAGGATTTGGAAACCCAGTTGGGTCAAAACTAGGACCAGTGGGTGTTTTAATAATGCTAATAGTATGTCCATCGGGGTGAGAATAGGAAATAGAATAGGTTCCTACAGGTCCAATAGCATACCACTCATAAAAACCACTAGAACCATCTGAGATTAAATTAACTTCAGTTGGGTCATTCCCAATCCCACTTGGACCAGTAACTGTTATAGTCCCACCAGTAACGATTTTGCCCGATTTTTCACAATAAAAATACCCCGTTGGATCATGATTTAAGAGAATAATTTCCTCATCTGCAATATCATCTTCGGTCATATCTCCGTTGAAAGGCTCAGAATCGTTGTCAATAACTCCATTTCCGTCAGCATCGCTATCTTGGTAGATTTCTGCTATATTCCTTATGGAACTACCAGATGCACCATAAGCTACTCTGAGAACAATATTGACACTATCTGAGCTTCCAGGTAATATCGGTACAACTAACATTTGGTAAAGCGTATCAGGAGAAGTTCCTGTCCAAGTGTTAGTATCTAAAGGGCTTAAAACTAATCCGGCAGGAATAAGATCACAAATCTCGATGTCTTTTGCGGTAATATCTCCTTCATTAGAAATTACAATGGTGTAGTTAATATCATCTCCAATATCTACCATATTTGTTTGACCAACTGCAAGATGTTTATCCAAAGAAAGGTCAAATATAATAGTAGGGTCTATGACTACCTCATCTTCATCGTCATCTGATATCCCATCTGTCAAGTCATCAGTTAAAAAACTTGTGGAAGGATCAGAGTCAATATCCGGTTCATTGGCGGAGGTGATTTCAGCTTGATTGGTATAGTCTCCACTGCCTAAAACTTCTGCCATAATTTTCAGGGTATCTCTTTCACCAGCGATCAAGTCATTTACCATCCAAATATTGGCTGCATAATCTCCCGAACCATCATCACTAATATAAGAGAATCCAGTAGGTAGCTGATCTGTCACTTGAATTCCTGTCGCTGTGGATGGACCATCATTGTGTACAATTAATGAAAAAGTCACAGTATCACCTATTTGTGCTGTAATATTATCTACTTTTTTGTTTAGGCTAAGATCAATAACTGACCCTACAGTGACTGTTTTCATGCATGAGCTCGTGCAATTATTTGTATCTGTAATATCTAAGGTTAAGGTGAAACTGCCAGAAGCTCCTGCGGTTACAGAAATACTTTGTGTATTTGTGGCTCCAATTATTGAACCTGAACCAGAGATACTCCAAGTATAATTAGACATTCCTGCTGGACCAGAATAACTATTTCCAGAAGAACCAGCTGAAACCGCCATATCTCCTGAAATTAAGCAAGAAGTTGGCGTAGGATCGGTCAATGTTGCCATTAGCGCATTGGAAGTACAGCCACTTAAGGTCACCTTGATATTGGAATAAACACCATCCTCTAAACCAGACAAAATGTATTCTCCACTAATATTAGATGCAATATTTTGAGCGGATTGAGGAGTGCCGTCTTTATCAAAATTGAGTGTGTAATTAGTCGAAGGGATGAGGCTACCTATCTGAATCGTTCCATCATTCCCTCCACAAGTAGATGGACTTTTTAGTCCTTCTAAAGTAATAGTTATGGTATCAGGATCGGTCAAAGTCGCCATAACAGAATTGGAAGTACAACCTGCTAAAGTGACATTGATATTATCATAAGTATCAGCGTCTAGCCCAGTCATTGAATAGTTTCCACTTCCGTCAGTATTGATAGCTTGAGAAGCTTGCGCT
>JANSWP010000116.1 GCA_024743405.1 Bacteroidota bacterium | reverse complement strand
TGACTGTGTGGTGTGTTATTGAGAACATTTACTTTGAGGAAATCAGAGTGTTTCAAGCAGGTGTTTGGCCTTGAACACATTAGCATGGAATAATAATTAAGATCATGATTCTTTTTGTAGGAATTGAGTTTAGCGTGAATTGATAGCCCCCATTTGAATTAGTTGATTTGGATTCCACAAAAGTATCTCCTAGATCTACCTGTCCATCCATATTTTCATCTACGTATAATTTGACCAATACATTATCTTGTCCTACTTCACTACCATCCATAACTCCATCACTATCCTCATCTAAAAAGACAGTACCTAAAATATTTGCCTCATTGGCGATTGGATTACAACCTACATCTATAGTGACAGTGGCAGGGTCACAAAGAGGTGTGCAGGCATCGTCGCAAGCTTCGTAGGTAAACGTGGTAATACCGGTAAAGCCTATATCTGGTTGAAAAAGGATTTGATTATTTATAATAGAAACTGTTCCATCTGCGGGTTGCGTTAGAATATTGATGGATAAAATTCCGCTTTCTGGATCTGTATCATTGGTAAGTACATCAATGGTTAAGGGTGAATCTATGAGTGCTATCTCTGAATCATCTAAAGCAGTTGGAGCTGTATTAGCATTGACTGTTACGGTAATGGTAGCATCATCACAAAGGTTGGTAGGATCACAAATTGTGTAGGTAACTGCATCTGTGCCAGTAAAACCTTCAATTGGAGTATAGGTAACTGTTCCCGTACCATTATTGACAAATGTCCCATTAGAACCTGCACCTACGAAAGTGACGGTCAGCATTCCACTTTCAGGATCATTATCGTTTGCAATAACATTGATTTGAGCTGTTCCACATTCAGCTATTGTTGCTACATCATTATTCGCTACTGGAGGTTGAGGATTACTATTAACCGTTATAGTGTTAGATTCGAAGGATGTTCTACCACAATCATCTATTACTCTAAGCTGTATTAAGCAGCTTCCAGGACTTGATGGGGTAAAAGTAGTATTAGCACTAAAAGCATTACTAAAAGTACCAGGGCAGTTAGATAACCATTCAAAAGTATAGGAGCCTGCACCCCCAGTAGCGGAGGCAGTTAAATTTATGGGTACATTAACGGATGTATTAGAAGGAATGTTTGTTGTTACTTTGATTGCATTATCTGCTGCTGCCCAAAAACTGAAGTTGAAAAAGGCACGTTGTGCGGCAATACTGCTAGGAGAACTACTTTTACTATGAGAATGACCAGCCTCATACATTATTTTCCCTCTATTTTGGTCTCCAAAAGCAGAACCAAAAGCAATGATTGCGGCTTTTTGATTTGGATTAGTTAAATCTGGTTGATTTGGATCCCATACAGCTATGCTAGTTGTATTGCGCCATTTAAGATGAGGTAAATAAACTTGTTCGGATCCATTTTCGGTAGCTTGATCTATTGTACCCATGAACTGCATTACAGGATGGTTAGGGAAAGCATAATCATAAGGAGTGGTTCCATCATCATGATCGTACCAAAGAAGAAGGGAGTTATCAGACCAGCTTCCACCTCCAGAAGCTGTTCCTGTTTTTTCGGATAGGAAGTTCATTTGTTCACTAGGCATGGAAGGATTAAAAGAATTTTCTAGAGCACTTACAGCATGACAAGCTGCCCAAATTGCTCCACGGCAGGTTTGATTCCAGTTATATAAATTGCTATGAGTATTCCATACCGGATCGGCGTGTGGCATGGCAAATATGTCGTTACAACAGTTTAATGCTTGTGGATCTAGCCAATTGTAAGCTGATGATGGGATACCTGCATTTTTTAAGTAGGATTGAGCTATACTACCATTTTGTTGATCTAATGTCCAAATCATAAAATAATCAATAGTGCTAACGACAGGAACAACGATTTCAGAAGAGGTAGTTGTGCCAACAACTCCTTGACTTTGCCAAGAAGAGATTACTGTATTGACTGCTGCGGTTCTATATTCGGCAGGTACAATAAATGGACCACCTTTGTATTCAGTATTATTGTAGATAAAATCAACACCATCCTTAGGTTTATTAATATCGATGACCCATTTAACTGGAACTAGATGGTCTTTTGCTAATTCATATACCAATCCGTATGGTTTGAGGGCGTTGTTTTTTGTTTGTGGGACTACCCCCATATCAATTATAAAGGATCCAGAAGCAATTGTTTCAAGGCTTTGTCCAAATAATCCGTTGGTAACAAAAATCAAAGAAAAAATTAAGGCAATTGAAAAATGCTTTAATAAAATCAGTAAATAATTTTGAGAAGCCAATAATAAAATAGAAACTAAATCAGTGTTTATCTTTAAAAACTTTTTCCACGAATACTGAAAATCGTTATTTGGTATATTAATAATCATGGTGAATAATTTTCTCTCAACTAAATATTTAAAATTACTTAATGTATTTATTCTGTTAAAACCAGAACATTAGCAAATAAAAAATTTGTTTGATTCTTTGGAAAAATTCAAATAAGACTTCATTCGGTATTGAGAATGATTGGTTGAAAATACTTTGTCTTAAAATTGTTGTAAATGACGTGTAATGATTTGAGGTTAGGAATTACACTTTTATTGAAAATGAGGAAATCTAAAACTGAGTCGTGTTCTGTAGGATAATCAGTTGTTATTTTTTTTTTGATAATATCTATGATAGGATGAATTTCTCTCCACGATAATATCCTGCGAAGTGATTCTTTAACCTTGTAATAGTAAGTGGTAATAGTTAAGTTGGGTAAGTGAAGTATATAGCTATTAAAAGGCAATTTAACTTTGTGAAAAGATTTGCTCTTAATTTTAGATAGGACTGTTTTAATAATTAAAACAGAAAAAAGATATACAGATTTAAACTTTGAAATAACCGATTTAGCATAGCGGTTGTGGTCTTTTTGAGAGATCAAAGCTCTCAAAAAAATAGATTTAGATAGCATTAGCATTTATCACTTAATTTAGATGATGTGACGAGACTTAATCTAAGTTGGAAATTAGAAGGGGACTAAATTAATAAGCCTAACTTAACAAGATAGTTTTGTCACATCTGGGGGATATGAAAAAAGTGGGAGGGTAATAAATAACTCGGATTACAGGTTTTTTAATAAGATGATTTGTAACTAAAAACTTTATAATTCAAAGGTGAGGCCAAAACTTAGTTTTCTTTTAGTTAAATAATGATGTTTGTGACAGGGTTTATTTTTGTTTGAAGGGTGAAATGTCTTTTCTATATTGAATAGAAGAGATTTTATCGTGTACTCTTAAACGAGTGCTATAAATGAATGGAAATAGATTGAACGTTGGGTGATTTACTATGTTTTTATTGATTTTTAGGCAAATATCATTTTACATAGCGTTATTTTTCTACTCAAATTGTTCGCATTTGACTGCAAAAAAGGTCTCTTTCAAAATAATATATCCTCAAAAATCATTTAAACGCTAATTGCAAACATACTCTTTGATAAATTTTTTAGGAAGCAAATTTTTTCAAAATGCTTCTTACTGAATTAACATATCCTCCTCCAAACAAATTTACATGAACTAATAAATAATACAACTGATAAACTTCCATTCTTTGAGAAAATCCAGATGTAAGTGGATAGGCTGCTTTATAACTGCTATAAAATGCTGAATCAAATCCACCAAATAGTTTGGTCATCGCTAAGTCCATTTCTCGGTGGGCAAAACTCACAGCGGGATCTATGAGGACAGGTTGACCATTTGAATCAATGAGAAAATTTCCACTCCAAAGGTCTCCATGTATTAAGGCAGAAGGTTCATTTGGGCAAATATTGGGGATCTTTTTAAATAGCTTTTCAAATGAGGATAGATCGGTAGCCTTGAGTCTATTTTGATTGCGAGCCAATTTGATTTGGGGTAATAATCGCTCCTTAATAAAGAATGCTGACCAAGAAGGGTGCGGATGATTTTGTTGAACCAAGGAGCCAATATAGTTAGCATGATCCAAGCCAAAGTGTTCTTGTGTGGTTTGATGTAATTGTGCTAACCTTCTTCCAAAGATTTCCCAAAAGTCTCTTTTTTTTACTCCAGATTTGATGTATTCCAAAATCAGGAAGGCTGCCTCTGCTGTTTGACTAATATGAAGGACTTTTGGAATTCTAAAAATGGCGGGCTCATCTAGCAAACTCAATCCTTTAGCCTCTTTTTCAAACATCTCTAATGAACCTGGCTTAGAGTTGAATTTTAGGAAGAAGTTGCCTTTATTGGTTTCTAATAGTTGGGCATGATTGATATCTCCACCACTAATGGGTTTGGAGGAAAGAATAAAAGTGCCAAACAATTTTTGGCACTTATTTCTTATAGCATCAGGAAGTGAATCCACCTTAGAGTCTATTCTTGTTAATGATTTTTAATAGTTCTTCCCGATAGTTTTTACCTACCGGAAGGTGTTTTTTCTGACCTTTTTCAGTGACTTCCACCATGTTCCCTAATACGGCATCAATCTTACTAATTCCAACAATATAGGATCTATGAATTCTTTTGAAAAGGTTGGCCGGTAATTTTGATTCTAAGCTTTTCATTGTTTGAAGCGTAATAACGCGCTTGCCCTCCTCAATTCTAATAATTACATAATCTTTTAATCCTTCAATATAGAGGATGTCAGAATATTTAACTTTTATCAACTTCTTATCGGCTTTTACAAAAATGAAATCTTCCCCATCAGCGGTAACTCCGGTACCCTCATTATTCTTAAGGTCGATTTGATCTATGGCTTTGTTAGCCGCTTTCATAAATCTTTCTAAAGAAATTGGTTTCAACAAATAATCTAACGCATCTAGTTCAAATCCTTCAATTGCATAATTCGGATAGGCAGTTGTGAAAATTACTATTGGCGGATTAGAAAGTGTTTTTAGGAAATCGATACCTGTCAACTGAGGCATTTGAATATCCAAAAACATTAAATCGATATCATGCTTTTTGAGTGCCTCGTTAGCTTCCAATGCATTGTTACATTTTTGAACAAGGTTCAATTCTGGCATTTTCTCAACATAAGTTTCGATGACATCTTGAGCTAGCGGTTCGTCATCCACAATAATGACATTTATCATATTATTTAGTTTTGTTTAGCATGAATTATCCCGAGTTTTCAAAATTGGAAAGACGGGATTTTTCTTTTTATATTAGATTAATAAGGTTGTAAATTCTAATTATTTTTCTTTTTTTCTTAATAAAAAAAGAAACAAAAAAATCAAGGCTGTAGATATTTTGGCTAAAATTCAATTGCCCGCCCTCAAACTTTCCAAATGCTCGCAAAGCTCACGTGGATAGTTTTTTAAACTCGGCTCAATTGAATTTTTTAACCCCAAAATTTCTAATGCCGGATTCTTTACCCTACACTTTTTCGAAATCTATGTGCCTACGGCGCGAAAATTTCTCTTGGAGGGAGACTTTTAGTGAAAAAATCGAAGATCTTTTCACTAAAAGTCTCCCTCCTTAAAATGCTTACGCCGTTTTTGACGGCGTTTTCTACTACTTTCAAAAAGTGTATGGTAGAGAAATGCCAGAATATTTTCAAAGATGATTTTCCTAAATTTATCCAAATTAATGGATATTCTGCCTACGAAGCAGGAATGACCTTTTTCATTTTAGCGAAGTGGGTTCAAAATTCCGTTAAGAACTATCCACTGTTTGAGCGTAGCGAGCATTTGGGTAGTTTAGGGATTTTGAATCCGCGTAGCGTATAGAAATGAAAACAGTCTTGATTTTTTTGGTTCTTTTTTTATCAAGAAAAAAAGGACAACGGTTTGAAAATTATGGTTGAATTTCTCCCTTGACGTTTAAAGGTAATCCAAAAGCCATATGTACAACATCATTTTCAATCAAGATCAATATCCATCGTTACTGCATAAGTATTAGGATTGTCCGCAATTTTCAGGTCATACTTATTGGGGTAAAGCAATTCTAATCTTCTTCGCACATTTACCAAGCCAATGCCTCCACTTCGACGATGCGTCGGTTTGGGCATGCTTTCCGGTTTACTATTTTCAATAAATAGATGGACTTTATTTTCATCTACTTCTAGTTGAATGTCCACAAACCCTTTGGAAATATGGTTATTCAACCCATGTTTAAAACTGTTTTCTAAAAAGGGAATAAACATTAAAGGAGCAATTTTTTGTTCGCTTATATTTCCTCTCACTTCAAACTTTATATCCACATTTTTACCCTGACGTAAAGACTCTAAATCCAAATAATTGTGTAGGTAATGTACCTCTTTGCTTAAAAGTACTTGTTTTTCATTACACTCATACAACATATAGCGCATCATTTCGGAAAGTTTAATCACGATTTCGGGTGCTTTATCTGATTTTTTGAGCGTAAGGGCATAAAGATTATTCAACGTATTGAATAAAAAATGGGGATTGATTTGAGACTTTAGAAATCGCAATTCAGATTGCATGGTTTGAGTATGAATCTGTTGTTTTTCTCGGAGGGTTTTTGCCCAATCTGTTACGATTTTTATTAGAGTGGAGATGCCTGCTAATAAGAAATTTGGTAAAAAAGAAAGGTTTAAATCCTTTACTAAGAAGGTTTGTAATTCGGGATAATTTGAAAATTTAAAATAAAGTAGCAAGTTTTCTAAAGGCGTAATAATGATAACTGCTAGAATGAGTAAAATGAAATAAGTGGAGAATTTTTTTTGGGTTAAGTAATTGGGAATCAGATAGTTAAAATTAAAATAGACAATAATGCAAAAGACAATTAATCGAATAATGTTATTCCCAATAATAAAGAAAAAGCTATGATCCGAACCTACTATTTCGATAATCGTTAATATTGCCAATACGACCATCCAAAAGAAAGTATGGTATACAAGTCGCGTTGTAAAGAAACGATAAAGTGTATTTCGAAGGTCTTGATTCAACGTAAGTTCCATTCAGTCTATGATAAAAAGCGAAATATAGGTTTTTTGATTAAAGAGGACAATTATCTAATTTGTAAATTTTAAAAGAAATTATTTTAGATGAATGATTGGTTGTTTGGGATTAAATAGAATTCAGAGATAAGAGAGAAAGCTTAAACTTTGAAACCAAGAAGCATTGAAATTTGAACTTACTATTTTCATGTCGTACTTTTGTGCCCGTTTTTAATGGCGCTTGTTTAATGATGAATTACAAATGCTTTTGTATTAGTAAGTTCTTGGACAAAATCAAGTTATAGCTTACTGGAGCATTGCCGCAAAGCGGCTCGCTCCAGTAAATGGTGGTTTTGGACTCCTATCCAAGCCTCCTTAGCTCGCCTTGCCGTAGGCGACGGCGCGCAATATGGCACCTAATATTGTCCAAACGCTTACTTGAGTTTATCACTAATCATTCATCAAAAGAATCAATGGTTTATATAACTAGAAGAGAGCGATTTAATGCAGCTCATAAATTATGGGTAGAGGAGTGGTCAGCTGAAAAGAACATAGCTACCTTTGGTAAGTGTTCCAACAAAAATTGGCATGGGCACAACTATGATTTATTCGTGACGGTAAAGGGACGACCTGATCCGATTACTGGGTTTATAATAGATGTCAAACAATTGAGTAAAATTATCAAAAAGGAAGTGGTAGATAAGTTAGACCATTCAAATTTGAATCTGGATGTCGATTTTATTCCTAAAGGTATGCAACCGACTACCGAAAATTTGGTGATCCTGATTTGGAAACAGTTGAGTCCACATATTCAAGGTTGTCAGTTACATTGTATAAAATTATATGAAACGGAGAATATCTTCGCTGAATATTATGGAGAAGAATAAAGTCTAATAATGAACTAAAAAGGCATGGGTTGGTTGGTAGTCTATCAATTGTCAATCAAAAAAAATAAAAACTAAATATGTCTTATTCAAAAGAAGAAAACTACAGTCCAGAAATCACTTCCGATCTAGTCAAGCACTATGTAGATATCTTGGGTAAGTTAGGAGAAGATCCTGAGCGAGAAGGTCTAATTAAGACGCCTTCAAGAGTAGCGAAGGCTCTTCAGTTTTTGACGCATGGGTACCAATTGGATCCTAGTGAAATACTTCGATCTGCTATGTTTGAAGAGGAATATAGTGAAATGGTCATCGTAAAGGATATAGAAGTGTACTCGATGTGTGAGCATCATATGTTACCGTTTTTTGGTAAAGCTCATGTAGCGTATATTCCAAACGGTCATATCGTTGGATTGAGTAAAATCCCCAGAATTGTAGATGTTTTCGGTCGAAGACTACAAGTGCAAGAACGATTGACCGACCAAATTTTACATTGTATACAAGATACCTTGAATCCATTAGGTGTTGCAGTAGTTATGGAGGCGAGTCACCTATGTATGATGATGAGAGGGGTTCAAAAACAAAATTCAGTGACAACCACTTCTGCATTTACTGGAGAGTTTAAAAATGTAGAAACTAGAACCGAATTTTTAAATTTAATAAGTACAAAATTGCATTAGAGTTTATGGCAAAAGGATTTAGGAGGTAAAAATTTTGGATTTTGACCTCAATCGAGAAACGCACGGAGCCTTAATAGCCATAGCTATTAAGGCGAGTATGTGACAAAGAGTGAGGGCAAAAGATTAATTTTTAGCCAATCAATCTTTTTTGGAATAAAGTCTACTATATAAAACGAATTACCAACTTATGAAAGCTTATATCTTTCCAGGACAGGGCTCCCAATTTGAAGGTATGGGAAAAGATGATTACGAAAATTCTGAAATCGCAAAGGCGCTTTATGATCAAGCCAATGACATTTTAGGTTTTCGTATTACCGATGTGATGTTTGATGGTAGTGCCGAGGATCTGAAACAAACCAAAATTACACAACCAGCTCTATTTCTTCATTCGTATGTTCGATCTCAAATGGCTGGAGAAGCATTTCAGCCTGAAGCAGTGGCAGGACACTCTCTTGGAGAGTTTTCAGCTTTGGCAGCAGCAGGTGCTTTGAGTTTTGAGGATGGTTTGAAATTAGTTTACCAAAGAGCTATGGCTATGCAAAAAGCTTGCGAAGCTGTAGAGAGTACGATGGCGGCAGTTATTGGTTTGGATGATGAAGTAGTAGAAAAAATCTGTTCCGAAATTGATGAAGTCGTGGTCGCTGCCAATTACAATTGCCCTGGTCAATTAGTGATCTCGGGATCAATTCCTGGCATTGAAAAAGCTGTGGAAAAATTGACAGAAGCGGGGGCTCGCAAAGCCATGATTTTGCAAGTTGGTGGTGCATTTCATTCTCCACTAATGCAGCCTGCCAAAGAAGAACTGCAAGCAGCTATTGAGCATACCACCTTTAATGCTCCAGTTTGTCCAATTTATCAAAATGTGACAGCACAATCTGAAACAGATCCAGTAAAAATTCAACAAAACTTAATTGATCAATTGACGGCACCTGTTCGGTGGACTCAAACCATGCAAAATATGATTGCAGGTGGTGTATCAGAATTTACTGAAGTAGGAGGGAATGGGAAAGTGCTTCGAGGTTTGGTACGACGAATTGATCGGAAATTTCCAGCTTCGGCGATATAAAAGTGATTCAACTAACGGATATATTATTTGACAGTTACTTTGGTTTATTATTCCCAGTTCATTGATTTGAACTGGGAATTTTTTTCTTATTTATCTAGGTAATTTACAAAATGTGTTCTACGATTTCTTAGAATCAAAATCCATGTGTTTTGTATACTGCTGATATTCAGTGATATGTAATGTGTAGGTCTCTTCTCAAAGCTGTATGATCTTCTATTCTTGGTAGTATAGATTTGGACGCCTTTCGCGCCACGATTACGGCTCCAAACCTAGGGAGTGTATTTAATCTTCCCTTTATTTTAGGGTGGAAGAGGTTTTAGGTGCAGTTGCGTATCAGATAAAATTGTGATTAAAATAAATCCAATGAAAGCTCGAAATGTGTTGCGTTTTTGCATAGTGATTGATTTTGTTTTTGAAAATTTTTAAAAAAATGTGATGTAAAAATGCTTGATTCCCGAGGGGAATTATGAATATAAAACGGATGTATTTATGTAATTGAGGGAGAAAAAAGTGGGGAGAATATTTATTTATTATTTTCGCAGAAACCGTACCAAAGTGACAGATTTTCGGAATTTACTGTTTATGACTTAGGTGTATTTACTCGTTACTAAATGAATTCATTTAGAACCTGAAAAAATGTTGAATGGACAAAAAAAGCCCGAACTCTTACAAGAAGAATCCGGGATTAAATAGGTTTATAATTCGTTTTTTCCTATCTCTGTAAGAAGAGATAACCAGTGTACATACCGCCTTCACCATCGTCTACCATATAGAAGTAAGGACCATCAGGTAGGTCATTTCCTTCAAAAGTTCCGTACCAACCGTGGTCGTTTCGATAACTTTTTGTTTTGTAAACTCTGGTTCCCCAGCGGTTAAAAATCTGAATCTTATTATTCGGGAATAGTTCTATGTTTTCAATAATGAGGTGGTCGTTAATTCCATCATCGTTTGGACTTACGCCATTGTATATAATTAGCTCTCTCGGACGAACTTGTACCATGACAATCGTGGTATCACAAAGTCCAGAATTATCGCATAAGACCATGCAAAGTTGATCTAATCCAACATTGATCCCTGTAATATCTATGCATAAGTCATCTTGCATGACAGGAAATTGATTAAATACAGTGCTGGTATTATTAGTGGCATTCGTAGCGCAAATATTCGTTAGTGAATCTATCACACCAGCTAGTTGACTTTCATTAAGACAAATTGATTCGGTTTGAGATTCAAAGACTTCTACCCATACCGTATCTAGGTCAGGAATACCATCATCTATTAAATTAATTAGAATAGAATCTACGCAATTGGTCACAATATTCATTGCCGTAAAAACATATGTTCCAGGTTCTGAATCAAGCATGATGCTTTGATTAATACTACTGCAAAGCCCTAATGGAGGTTGATACAATTCGCCATCAATAAAGTGAAGATAACTTGCTAAATCTAAAATATTAGGAAGACAAATCTCCGTAGTGGCAGAGTCATCTATCATGACGCTTATTTGGCTTTCTGAAAAGAAGTCCTCGCATGGATTATTAATATTACAATCTGAGTCCGCGCTTAAATCCATTAGTTCAAAGATGCACCCTTCGCTGTCTGTAATAGTTAAATCAAAAAAGTCATTGGCACTAAGGTTTTCTAAAGTATCAACGTTCATTAAACCATTACTCCAAGAAATATTCAAATCACCACTTCCACCAGATGCACTAATGTAAATGGCACCATCATTTCCATCACAAGTTTCGGGAATGGTTTCCAATTGAATATCCCATGCGGGTGGGCCTTGAATGTCTACTTGTAATAGGGCATCACAATCGCCCAAAGAATGAATTACGGTATAAGTTCCAGGTGTAAGCCCTGAAATAGGTGTCATCCCAACTAAAATGCCCATAGAGTCCAAAACCGAATAAATAACATTACTGTTGGAGGACTGGATACCTGCATTTAAGTCATCAGGACATTTTGCATGCGTCACTAAAACTGAATCAGGACTCAACATAGGCGTTGTAATATCTGCTAGCTCAACCGTCACCATTTTTATACAACCTACATTATCTATTATTGTAATTTCAACTTCCTCATCATACAACCCTGTGATTAATCCATTGGTTAAAATAGTATCCATCGCTATAGACCCAAAATTGGAACTGATCACAAAGGGAGGGTTATTTCCATTGAGTTCTAAATTGATTTCAGCATCCGAAATATTACATCCACTAGGTGGATTTCCCACAGCGATCACGTCAATATTATTGGTGGAGAAAATTGGGAAATTTACAAGGTCTTCGCATCCATTATCTGGATTAATTACCGTTAGTACGTAATTTCCTACTGGCAAATTATTAATTACTCCTATACTTCCGCCAACGATTGTTCCATCAAAGCTGGGCTGACCATTTAAAGTAAGTTCATATTCAAAGGTCAAATTACCCATTACAGAAAAAGTTACCTCCCCAGTATTTCCAGAGCAATCAATATTTATTGTTTCCTCTATCACAACGGAAGGAATAATAGCTCCCGTAATTTCAAAGCTATTTTCGGCGGTACATCCGCTATCATTATCTGTTACAGTTACGGAATAATTTCCAGGAGTTAGATCTAAAATAGTTGCTGCATCTGGTGGAGTAGTACCATTATCCGTCATCCACGTAAAGGTTGAGTTTACTGGTGGATTTTGTATCTCAATATTACCTAAAGCTCCATCACAAGTAGGTTGAGTAACTGCTACTGAGACCACATCGGGTGGGGTCGTGTCACCTGCTACAGTAAATTGAAAAGTATCGGAGCATGAATTATCGTCATTGGTGATCGTTAAGAAGTAGTCTCCCGGGACTAAATCTGTTAGATCTTGATCATTTGAAATGAAATTGGTGTCATCTTCCCAGTTGAATGAGTAGTTTGATGTGCCATCCAAATTCAAAGTAATTCTGCCTGTTGGAGAGCCACAACCCGTTGCATCCTCGATCACTTCGGATACATTAGTTGCGATATCCATAATTTCTATAGTAGCTGCGCTACTCGTCTCACAACCATTGTCAGAAATGGTTAATTCAATGTTCTCTATAGCTGCATTTGCCCAAGAAACCATAATAATGGCAGCTTCCGGTTGACTGGTATTTGCTGGACTTTGAGAAATGATTTGTCCATTTCCTACGTCCCAAGTTAGTATAGCTTGTGGGCTGGCATTGCCAATATAATTAATTTCAATGTCAGTTTCTTTACAGTCATTCGCCGGAATGGAATAAGCTGTTTGGGGTAAATCGATGATATCCATTGTGAATTCCTCAATAGCCGAACAACCGTTTAGTCCCATGATTTCGACAATAAAAGTAGATGTGTTACCTGTAGGAATAGCATCAAAATTAGCGGTTGAACCATTAATCATTGTATTGCCAAAATCACCGGTGCCTTCGACATTGAAGGCAATAACTGTCTCACTTATTTCAATACTAATAGGCACATTTACACCTCCACAAGAGGTTTGATCGACGATAGGAGTTAAAATAGCAGGTCCATTAGGTTCCGTTAAAATAACGGGATTGTTGTCATAGGAAATTTCACATCCCAAACCCGCTTGTACCGCAATATCGTAACTGCCAATTGGCAAATCAGTAAATACATTATCATCTTGCCAAGTTTGTCCTCCATCTATACTAAATTGCATGTCCAATGAAGCAGCAGCATTAACGATAATTGTTCCATCTGCTGTACTACAGGAAGTTAACATGGTCGAATTTATATTAGAAATAACAGGGTCACATGGCCCTATAGCACAATCGTAAACACCCGTAGAAACACAAATAGGAATATCCGCTCCACCTCCAGCCACGGTGATTTGTTGTCCAACATTGGCACTTAGACTATTGGGTGGGAAGAATGGATCGAAGGCATTGCTCATAAAGTTGACATCCCCACCTGTGCAATCGCCTGTATTTTCAAAAGTGTATAGTAAAACTTTTTGTCCTGCAGTGAAGGGGATACTTGAGGTAGCTCCACTAGTCAAACCAATAGAAATATAGTCATAGTCTGGATCTTCGTTTGGTGAACGGTAAACAGAAACGCCCCACGAGACACCAACAAATTGACTAGAAATACTACCAACCTCAAAAGTTCCAGTGAGCATTTTAAAAGTCATTTGAGCAGAGCTCATAAAATTATTGGGAAAAGTATAAGTTTCTTCAGGAGTTAATGATACTTGAAATACATCTCCAACTTTTTCTAGATGATAGGTTATCAAACAGTCAGAAGGATTACCCGTACAATCTTCTACCAGCACATATTCATTAATGAAGGTTTCACAATTGGTCGTTAAATTTCTGACATAAGCTCTATAATTTCCTGGAGGTAAGTCTGTAAAAGTTCCTGAAGCCTGCCAGGTTAGAGCATTATCAATACTAAATTCTATAGGTTCATTATTTTCACTTTCTGCCTCAATAGCGATACTCCCATCAGTAAGACCACAACCGGGGTTGGATGGAAGTTGGGAAATGACAATTGCTGCCAAAGGAGCATCTAACTCTAAAATACCCCATTCTTCGGTACAAATACCCGCTAAGTCTCGAACTAAAATTTCAAAGAAATCACCCGCTGCTAGCCCTGGGAAAATTGGATCAGTCTGCCAGTTGTCTCCTCCATCAATACTATATTGAAGCGTAAAAATAGGACTGTTGGCTACTATCTCGATAATACCATCGGCAACGCCACACATAGATGGGCTCATTTCGAAAACATTCACAATCGTTATATCATCGCAAAGACCAGCATCTGCTCCTTCAATACTTGGGTTACCTGTATTTCCCCCGGAACCAACATTTAGACAATCTGCACTTCCAATATTATAATTTTCCATGTAGGCATTAACACCAATTCCTGCCCCAATGACAGACATTTGGTTTCCAACATTAACATTTTGAGAATTAGGCGGAAAGAAAGGATCATTGTTATTTTCTAAAAGTTCTAAAGCGCCTGTACAAGTACCACTATTTTCAAAAGTAAAAAGGGCTATTTCAACCCCTGTTTCAAAAGTGATACTAGCAGTAGCTCCTTGTAATCCAAAAATAATATAGTCCGCATCTGGATTTTCCATAGGAGCAATAACAGTAGCATTGTTGCTCCATGATCCATTGATATTCACAATATTACTCACCGAAAAACCACCTGTAGGTACGATAAAGGAAATTTGTGCAGTGCTTACGGTATTAAGCGGAGCACTCCATTTTTCATCAGCCCGCAAGGAAACTTGGTAGGTAGTTGCATCAGATAATAGTTCGACTTTAAAAGCTACTTGTGCGTAAGTGCTCCAGCCAAAAAGCATTAGTAAAATGGTATAAAACTGCTTCATGCTGTCCAAGTTTTGTTTTTGTTACCTCAATTTCAATATCAAGAGAAGAACTTCAGGGGGGGAAGAGGAAGAAATTATTAAATTAGTTTGCTTTAGACTTGATTCTAAAAAAGATTACTTAGTACCGGCTAAAAAATAAGTCCGCCAATTTGAAATAGTAGATTTTGGACTATAGCAAGGCAAAAAACACAGGCGATGCAGAGCATCCTGCGCTGGCTTGTGCCAGAAGGCACAAAGGCGAACGCAAAAGAGTATTTTTAACGCCGCAAAAGTTCAAAAGATACATCGGCAAATGTCGGAGTTATTCTTTAGGAGTTACTTAGCTAAAAATTAGTCTTTTGTCTTCGCGCTTCGTTACGTACTTACCTTAATAGCTTTGGCTATTAGATTCCGTGCGTTTCTCGATTAAAAACAAAATCGATTTTTTTACCTCATAAATCCTTTTAGGATAAAGTCTATTAAAGAAAGTTGAACTAAATCAATTATGAATTGAAAAAATTACAATATGAAAGGAAAAATCAATAGTGGACTATTAGATAGGGGTGTAGTTTTCCTAAAATATTTTACTTTTTATCAATAATAATACGGGGGAAGGGGATTAGAAAAATTTTAAACTTTCTATAATTATTGTTCAAAATTCCAAATTTCACATTTTAAATGGTACAAAAAAGAAGCCAAGTTTTATTCGATTGCTAGTCATTCTATCTTCAGTAAAACAACTAACAATCGATATAAATTTTTATCTTAATATGTTGACCTCTCCAGAAAAAACTTCTTTGTTGCCATCTTCATATTCAACCAAGGCGCTAAAAATATAAACGCCTTCACGCATATCTTGGCCATTAAATTGTCCGTCCCAGCCAAGTGGCTCTACATTTGGTTCAAAATCTTCTGCCGATTCAAAAACCATTTCTCCCCAACGATTGAAGACTCTGAGTGAATGAATAGCTTTGACATCAACTCCAGTAAACAGTGTAAAGTAATCGTTGATTCCGTCATTATTGGGGCTGAATGCATTGGGTGCATATATCAATTTTTCTTTTTTGACATAGATGGTGATACTGCCATCATCTCGACATCCAGAACTATCAATAGCCGAAAGTCTATAAGTTGTCGATTCAATAGGTTTTGCTGTTGGTTCAGGGCAATCATCGCAAGAAAGGGTTTCGGCAGGGGTCCAGGTTAGTGTAAGTCCAGAGGTTGGGAAAACAGTTGGATTTAATTGGATTTGCTCTCCCAGCGTGATAAATTGCTCTTCTTCCATGAGGATTTGCGGAAGTTCATATTCTGGAACATAAACTGTTTCCTCTGTTATACATCCGTTGCCATCTTTGATGAAGATATTTGTATTTTCACCTGGGTTTAGCATAAATTCTGGATCATCAAAAAATTGACTTCCATTTGTGGAAAATTGATATCCATTTTGTGCATTGGACACTTTTTCTATATAAATGAAGGCTTCGTTTGGACTTTGACAAGTTGGATTAGTAAGGTCGTATTCCATACTTATTTCAGCGGGTTCATTGACTAAAATACTATCTGAAAATGCACAAAAGCCACTATTGTCAGTAATGGTGAAATAATACATTCCACCCGATAAACCCCAAGCAGAAGATTCATCACCCGTATAGCCATTTCCGGACCAATTGAATACAAAGGGTTGACTACTGCCTGAAGAGTATAAATTAATGACCCCATCATCTGCGCCGAAACACGAAACATTAGCAACATCTGGGCTTGGTTCTAATTGATATTCTATTTCAATTTCTGTTTCTCCAGTCATCGTACATCCATTATCATCAAAAATGGTGACCATATATATACCCGGAGCAAGGTTGGTGACTACTGAATCAGTTTGATTGACGGTTGGAGACCAAGTGTAGGTATAATCGTTTGAAACAGTTCCTCCAGCCAGATCTCTTATTATGATTTGTCCATTATTAGCACCTTCACAGCTTGATTTTGAAGGGTCTAAATTAAAGGAGATTGGGTCAGGCTCACCTATGAAAATTATTTCTTCAACTGTTAAGTTGTTATTATCTGTCAATGTAAATGAATAAGTTCCTGCAGGAAAGTCAGAAAATATAATGGAACCTTCATAATCATTTATTTGACCTGATCCATCGGTGCCAGTTAGGGCGTTTTCCCATGAAACTTGATAGGGTTCTTCTCCTTGAATCGCATTGACCGTAATGACTGCTGTTCCTCCTACGCATGGAACAACTCCAACATCTGCTAATACCCCCATATAAACAGGAGGTGGATTGCATTCAACTTCTACTTGTTCTTCTGCGCTACAACCATTGTCATCAGAAATAGTAAGAGAATACAGACCTGCATCTAGGTTAGTTGCCAATGTTCCCATCTGAGAAACGGTTGTTGACCAACTAAAAGTATAATTTCCAGAGACGGTGCCTCCTTCTAAGTTTTCAATGATGATTTGACCTGTAGGAGTACCTAAGCAATCAGCATTTATGGAAGTTAAACTGAATGAAATAGGGCTGGGCTCAGAGATGATTAAAACCTCTTGTACCATTAGACTATTATTATCCGTAATTCTAAAACTATATGATCCTGCTGGAAAATCGAAAAAGGTAATAGCACCTTCATAGCCCATGATCTGTCCATCTCCATTGGTACCATTTGAAGTATTCTCCCAAGCAACTTGATAGGGTTCTTCCCCACCTATTGCATTAACTGTAATATTAGTAGAACCGCCAGCACAGGGTAAATCATTGATGTCGGCTTGAAGTCCTATAAATACAGGCGGCGGTGGATCACATTCTGCTAAAGGTTCGAGGTTATCAATATAAGCATTGACACCAGGTCCAGCCCCTAAAACTGTAAATGCAGTACCTATATTGATGCTCAGGGAGTTAGGTGGAAGGAAAGGATCATTCGTATTGTCAAATAATTCTACAGGGATACAAGGATCCGCATTTTCAACTGTAAATAAAACTAATTCTTGACCATCCGAATAATCTGTATTTGACAAAGGAGCATTTAGTGAATAGCTAAAATAATCATAACCTGGTGCATCAGGAGGACTAATAATTGAAGCGCTTAAAATCCAAACGCCTGTATAATTTTGGATATTGTTTGGAACAAAAGTGCCTGTTTCAGCTCTTAATGTGACTTGAGCACTGTTGGTAATACTTAAAGGAGTTGTCCAGTTGATCGTTGGAACTAATGAAACTTGATAAGTGGTTTCATCTGGCAAAATGTCTATTTTCCCATGAAGTTGAGCATTTGTAATGAGTGGAAGCAATACAATAGGGAGTACGATCAGCAATAATCGTATAGGGTTGGTCATAGTTAAAGATAATTTTGACTAACGGAGGGGAGAAACAATATAATTAGGATTTTGCGCTCTGCACTAAAGGGGGGAATATTAACAATTTGATTTACTGCAATAACCTTGCTAAAAATATTAAGCACTCAGTAACATTATTTCCAAAAGGGAATGGAAGCCAGAAAATAAAGGGAATTTTTTTTAAAAGAATTTGTGAATAGGAGCTAAATGATTTCATTTGGTCATTGTGTGTTTTTATGGTGGCGGGCAGGGAACGGCAAAACATGTGGGTGCGGGGGCGGCACTGCGAAGAGCCTTTGT
>JANSWP010000126.1 GCA_024743405.1 Bacteroidota bacterium | reverse complement strand
ATTATGACGGACTATTTTTTCACCATATTTCGTTAAAAATACTCGCCATATCTAAGGATATGCCTGTGCTTTTTGCCTCGTCTGGCAAAAAAACAGTTTTCGTCAAATATGGAACTTATTTCTGTCCAAGCACTTACTTAATGGTTTAAAAAGGTTAATTTCTCATTTTCAACGAGCCTAAATACACTGTAAACTAGATATCGTACTTTTTTGAAGGTTTCTTTTATGAGATTACATCGTTGAAAAAATAAGCAACCTAATTAATTTACAGTTTACTAAAGGAAATAGATAGCCCAAAATGGATACAATAGAATTGAAACATTTTGTGGAATTGTTTCTGAAAAGATATCATTCATACACAAAACAAAAATATATGCCAGTTTGGGTAGAAATTATTTTAGAAATCATCAAAATTGCGGTTCCTGCACTTATCGTTTTTTTTACAATTTATACATTGACCAAGCAGTTTTTTGAAAAACAATATCAATTGAAAGCATTGGAGTATAAACAAAAACAAACGAGTACCACTGTTCCAATGAAATTACAGGCATACGAGCGATTGTCCATGTTTTGTGAACGTATTGCGATACCTAGCCTTTTACTTCGTTTAAGAACGGAAAATCAATCAGCAGCAGCCCTTAGAATTTCTATGCTATTAGCCATTCAGCAAGAATTTGAGCATAATATCACGCAGCAATTATATGTTTCCAAAAATCTTTGGGAAATCATAAAATTTGCTCGAGATGAAACAGTAATGACTATAAATGGAGTTGCGGAAAAGATAGAATCAAGTGCAGATGGAAAAGAATTAGCAGGAACGCTATTAAATTATTTAGGCGCTCAAGAGGTGGCAGTTTTAGATAAGGCCTTGATAGCCATTAAGAAAGAGGCGAGTATTATCTTAGGATAAATGATTTAGTAAAAAAAATATATAACATAGTAAGAAACGCCCTTTTTTTCTTTCCAGAAAAATTGCCAATTTTGCAAACCTTCATAAGTAAAGCTTTTTTAGTAAAAATTAATTTTCAAGAGCGTTTACGATAAGGGCACATCCGATTTTTTTTGTTTAGGTCTTCTATTTAACTTACTGATACTTACTAATTACTATCGATTAATTACACATTAGGGTTGTTGTAAACACTATTATATTAACTTCTAATCAATCTGGAGAATGATAAAAGATTGTACACAAGTTTGGGGTAATTGCCTGCAAACTATTAGGAGGAATGTGAACTCACAAAGCTTTAAGACTTGGTTTGAGCCAATCAAACCTGTTCGCTTGGATAATGGCGCGCTTACTATCCAAGTGCCTAATAAGTTTTTTTACGAATGGTTGGAGGAGCATTATGTTGCTCTGCTAAAATTAACCATCCGTAAAGAGTTAGGAGAAAAAGGTCGATTAGAGTATCAGATTTTAATGTCGCATCCTCAATTTAAACTTAACGCGCAAACTACAGACAGAAGAAGTGGGCAAAATGATGATTTTGGACCAGGGAAAGTTGATACGGCGGTGATTAAAAATCCCTTCGTTATTCCTGGAATTCGAAAACTAAAGATTGACTCACAACTTAATCCAAATTATACTTTCAATGAATTTATTGAAGGGGATTGTAATAAGTTGGCAAGATCAGCTGGGGTCGCAGTCGCAAAGCGCCCTGGAGGTACTGCTTTTAATCCGCTCGTTATTTTCGGAGATGTTGGATTAGGTAAAACACACCTTGCTCAAGCGATTGGGAATGAGGTTGTACAACGGTTCCCCAATAAATCTGTGTTATATGTTTCTTCTGAGAAATTTACTAACCAGATTATTGAATCTATTAAGAACAATGCGGTAAGTGATTTTGTCAATTTCTATCAATTAGTAGATGTATTAATTGTGGATGATATACAGTTTCTTGCGAATAAGCAAAAAACACAGGAAATTTTCTTTCACATTTTCAACCAATTACATCAAAGTGGAAAGCAGATTGTATTGACTTCTGATCGACCACCAAAAGATTTGGATGGGATGGAAGAAAGATTGACGTCTAGATTTAAGTGGGGACTTTCAGCGGATCTTCAAATTCCTGACTTTGAAACACGAGTAGCCATTTTTGAATCGAAAATGAATAGAGAAGGGGTCGCACTTCCTGGAGACGTGACAGAATTTATTTGTTTCAATATCAAAAATAACATTCGAGAATTGGAAGGCGTCTTAGTTTCCTTAATTGCTCAATCGTCTTTGAATCGAAGAGAAATTGATGTTGAATTAGCAAAAGAGGTTATTAAGAATTTTGTTACACAGATAAATAAGGAAATCACGGTTGAGTTTATTCAGAAATTGGTAGCAGATCATTTCAGTGTCCCAGTTGAAAAACTGGCAGGTAAAACTAGAAAGCGCCACATAGTGATTGCTCGACAGTTGTCTATGTACTTAGCGAAAAACCTAACGGACAAATCACTCAAAGCCATCGGAGAAAATTTTGGAGGAAGGGATCACAGTACCGTTATTTATTCTTGTAGAACCGTTCAAGATTTAATGGAAACAGATATGGTCTTTAAAGATACCGTTTCAGAATTAGAGAAAAAAGTCAAAATGAGCTTAAACGAAAAATAGTTTTGATTTTTTTTAGGATTAAAATTGCTTTCCAATATTTCATAAATCGCTATGATTCATGGATTTATAAAAGGAACAATTTTAATCCTTTTTTTATTTTAAAAACTATTTAATTTTTTTTCTATACCTACTTGCATTTTTTGAAAAGGAAAATTATCTTTGCGACCGCTTAACGAAAAGCCGTTAAGAAATTTACATAATTACTAATTTTATTTAGTAAAACCCACGGTGGAGTGGGTGAGTGGCTGAAACCACCAGTTTGCTAAACTGACGTACTGGGAAACCGGTACCGCGGGTTCGAATCCCGCCTCCACCGCCATCCACTAAAAAAAATTCGGGGCGTAGCGCAGTCCGGTTAGCGCACCTGCTTTGGGAGCAGGGGGTCGCAGGTTCGAATCCTGCCGCCCCGACTAACTTTAAAAAGTTAAAAATTAAAAGGTTATGCAAATTTTGCATAACCTTTTTTGCTTTATGGTTCAGGTAAACAATCCAGTAGTTTTATTTTGTCATTTATAGGGTATTCCCAATCACTCCATTTCTGTTTTTTTTCCATAAATGCTACTCTTGCACTGTCTGAAAATCTCACATCAATTGTCATATCCGAATCCAATTTAATGCTGCTTCTCTTCTCATTGTTCTATTTCCATTATTCATTTTCTGCCCATTGAAAAGGATTCCTTTTGTGAGTCAAATCACTCCAATACAGCTTGTCTATAATTCATTCACCTAGTAATTCAGTATTAAGTAACGAGTAAAATAGCCTCACCATATCTTTGGGCATGTCTGCGTTCTTAAGTTTATTTATACGCAAGCCCTAACCGGTTCAGGCTCCTTTCAGCAACATCAATTCAAACCTTGCCGATAGATAATTATAATAAGCAACTAGGAGCGCCTGTTGTGATTCAACTAATGTTTCTTCTGCTGCCAAAACTTCTTTGGAAGTTACCAAATCATTTCGAAAGCGAATTTCTAAATAGTCCAATTCCTTTTTTGCAAATACTGCCTTTTGCTTATGGATATGATAATCTTCTAAGGCATTTGCGAGCTTCCCGTTAGCTCTTGTAACGTCTATATTGGCCAACCGTTTTTGTTCTTTCAACTGTAATTCAGCTTGTTGTCGTTTGAGTTCAAGTTGGGGTAAAATATGTCGATTATCAATAAAGTTATTGAGGCGCCAATTGGCTCGTATACCAATATAACTATTGAAATGCCACGACAAATTTTGATCACTTCCGCTTTGATATTTTTTGCTTAGGGCGATTATACCCATATTACCATAAAAGGAAACGGTTGGTAAGTGTGTTTTTTGCTGTTGTTCAATTTTGAGCTTGGAAAGTTGGATTTGATGATTTTGTAATTGGATTTTTGGTAAATGACTTAAATCAAAAGGTTGGATAGATAAAGTTGCAAAGTCAGCATCTAAATCGTTAATACTTTCAAACTGATTTACCAGCTTCATTGGCTGATTTTGGGGTAAACCGATCGTATATTTTAGTAAAGCCTTTTCTAAAAAAAGGGTTTGATTAGCTTTGATAAAATTTGATTGAGCGTTCTGAATGGCTAATTGAATACGCTCTTCTTCGATGGAGGGTAAAAGATTTGCTTGGATCTTTATTTGGATCTGAGTTAAAGTACTTTTTAATCTATTTTCTGCTAGCTGCAATTGCTTTATTCGTTCCTGATGGATAAAGCAATTGAAATAGGCTTTGGCTATGAAGGTTTTTATTTCTTTGATTGAGATTTCTTTTTCTAAAGTATTGGCTTTTTCACTTTCTTTGATAATTTTCAATTCTGAAAATAGACTAGCATCAAAAACAATTTGCTTTAATTCAACAACGGGCGCGCCTCCAAAATCAGAACCTAATTTTGCAATGACGACTTCACCTGGTCTGCCTACCGTTTCCCCAGGTAATAAAGAAATGGGACGTTCAATATTGTACCTCAAATCCATTCCTACTTGTACTTGTGGATAAAGCTGTGCCCAAGCCAAGGAGAGCTGTTTATCTGCAATTTGATGATTCAATAAAAGCGTTTTATAGGAAACATCATTTTCAATAGCCAATTGTTGAGCTTCTTTTAAGGTTAGCAGAATCGTATCATTTTGGGAATGGATTGACCCCACACTAAAAAGTGCGTAAATAAAGATGATTTGTATTTTTAATCTGAACAACAAAATAGGTTTTATTTAATATGAAAGCTATTGTTTTTTATTTTGTCCGCGTTCCTAAAATCTGAATACTTCTGCAGGTTCTAACCGAATAATTCTTCTAGAGGCAAGTGCAGCACCACTCAAGGCAATTACACAAACCAACAAAAAGAAATAAATGTAAAATTGTGGTGTAAATTGAATAAGCAATCCCTGACTTTCGATGGCATATTTAAAAATTTGGACCAAAACCTGTCCTATAAGAAATCCTGGGATCGCAAACATCATTGCCTGCATATAGAGTAATTGTCGAATATAGCCATTGGTTGCACCAATTGCCTTCATGGTGCCGTAATCTCGAATATGGTCAATGGCAGAAGAGTAAAGGGTAAGCCCAACCACAGCAATGCCTGCGAGGAAGGCAAAAACGACCATTGTACCAAGCGATAGTACAATGCTGGAATGTTTGAGGTAATAAATGATCGTGGCTCGCTTAAAATCTGTGCTTTTCCAAGCCCTTACTCCATGAATGTTATTATTGATAATATTTACCGCCTCCTCTTGCGAAATGCCTGGGATTGTTTTTACTAAAAAAGCACTTGCCAAATATTGGCTTCCATTACTCACTGCACGTGCTCTTTCGATGGTCGTAAAAGAAAAAGCTCTACCGAAACCTAAAACGCCATTTGTATGAGCAGCTAAATGAGCTTGGCGTTTGTTGATTTCAAAAGTGGCTCCAATGCGGTTATCTTTGAATACCCGATTTTCATGAATATCGGAACTAAACGCTCCTTCTTGAAGTAAATCTTCGTATTTGCCTTCGAATAATTCTGGTGCTCCAGTAAAATCAGGAGGCTGCACGCCAACTAATGTTACCCCATCGTGATCTTCTCCTTCAAACTGTATCGAACCACTACCCATGTATATGGGATATGCTTTATTTATACCTGGAAGTGATGCCACTTCGCGCCCAATGCGAACGTCTAACTTATGAAGAGAATTGACGTTTTCCGTTTTATTATCTACTACCCAGATATATTCCTCATTGATGGTGGCGAGCTTGGTAATTCCGTCTATTAAATAAGTAAATACACCAATTTGTTGACCAATAAGAAATGTGGAAATTACAATACCTAATAAAGCGCCTAATGAATTGGCTCTATCATAAAGTAGGTACTTTTTTGCGGTGTGATGTATGTTTATTAATTTAGACATATTTAGTTTTTTACATTAATCAAACATTCTACACGTTGTCCATAAAGTACATTTTGCTGTCCTTCTTCTAGTCGAATTCTTACTTTTCGTACTCGTCGATCTTCGAGTTTTCCTATTTCTTCGGAAAAAAGGGACTTTCGATTAAGGGAAGGGGAAAGAGATATTACTCGACCGAAAGCAATGGTATCTCTGCCTCCAAGCAGGCGAATAAATGCAGGTTGATTAAGTTTTACGCGAGCTGCAAATAGCTCGTCAATTTCAGTCAGAACACTTGTGGGGGATTCAGGCGCAAATTCAGCAAGTGAGACCTTTTGTCCGACCATCAATCCCTTTGCTGCATTTAGGTCTAATATAATTCCATTTGAAGGGGCTTTTACAAAATACTGCTTTTTGGCAATTTCTTCCATCCTAATTTTGGCAGCTAATTCATCTAAGTGAGCTTCTGCTTTATCAATTTGAACCTTAATGGCGTCAAGGTCAAATAATATAGTTTTCCACGCGGTTTCAGCATTGTCGAGGTCTTGCTTTGTGCCTGCCCCCTGTTCAAAAACTTCTTTAATTCGGTTGTAGATTTTTTGGGAATTCTCAGCGGTATTTTGATTTTTTTGTAAGCTGATTTGTAAATGTCGAATGGTGGCTTCCTGTTCTTTTATTTGAGCTTGGATGACAGCTTTTTTTGCCCCTACCATTTTATGTTCAATGACAAAAAGAATTTGTCCTTTTTGTATAGTATCTCCCATTTTTACATGAACTGACTCAATGAAACCTTCGATTTTTGGATGAATTTGAATGATTTTCTCTTCAGGCTCAACTCTACCTAAACCAGTAACTTTAGTAGGGACAATATTATAGGATTGCTGCTTTTCATTTGGCAAAATTTGATTCGCTTTTTCTTCAAATGCATTACAGGACGCAAAAAGGAAAAATGTCACAAGTGTACATGACAAAAAGACTCGAAAATAATAGGATAATTTGTTTTTCATTATTTGGTTAATTTTCTAATACTCTACCCATGTCGACATGTACGATTCGATCTGCAAATGCTTCTAGTTTTTGATTGTGAGTGACAATGACAACGGCCTTTCCTTGTTTTGCAAGCGTTCTAAGTTCTTTCATTATTTTGAGGAATGTAGCAGCATCCAAGGCAGCGGTAGGTTCGTCACAAAGCAACATAGTAGGATTTGTAACGAGTGCCCTTGCAATGGCAACTCGTTGTTGTTGACCGCCCGAAAGTTGTTGAGGACGGCTTTTGCGTTTTTCATACAATCCTACTTTTTTAAGTGCTTCATGAGCTTTTTTCCTAATTTCTTTCCTCGAAAGTTGACCATCCAGTGTCAATGGAAAACCGACATTCTCTTCAGCATTGAGCGGTGCAAAAAGATTAAAAGATTGAAAAACAAAACCGATGTTTTTTAATCGAAGGGCTGCTAATTCTACATCACTTAATTTGTTGACCTCTTGACCATTTACACTCACCTTCCCTTCTGTCGGATAAATCACACAACCTATCAATGACAACAAGGTCGTTTTTCCAGAGCCAGAAGGTCCCAGAATAAGTAACACCTCCCCAGTTCTTACCTCAAGGCTAGTTTTGTCCATAGCAGTCACGATGGTGTCTCCAGATTTATATATTTTATTCGCAGAGAAGAGTTGAGCAATTACCATTTGTTATCAAGTGATTTTAGCTCGAAGATGAGGGGTATTGGGAAAGAAATAAGTAACTTTTAATAACCTTCTGAGGTGATTTTTGTCAGATTTGTCACCAATTTTTCCTGAAAACCTATATGTTTTATGTACTTCATTCATTCAATATTTGGTGACCTGGTAGAGATCACTGCCCTTTCAATTTGCCAATAAGCCGCTACAACACTTATATACTCTGCGGCAAGTAACCAAAAACCTGAATCTGTAAAGAAGGTGATGTAATTGCCTCCATATGGCATGATTAAGAAAGGAACTGTAAATATTGCATCTAAACAAAAGGTTACTGCAAACATGGCAAGCCCGAGCTTAAACCCATTAGTTTTGTATCCTTTCCGATAATATAGATGTGCACCAAGTAATGTTGCCGGAATCAATACCAGCGATAGCACCCAATTTGCTTGTAGGTCAGGATCCTCCATTACAGGTACAAAATAGGAAGAAACAAATGCAGTGACCCCTAATATCCAAACAATGATTGCTGAAATAATTACGCTTTTGAAATTTATGATTTGATGGTTTATGCTCATTTCAAGTATTGATATGACATCAATACCTGAAATGCATATTAATTAAGTGAAATGAATATTCTTTTTTAGACAGATTGAGGGATCGATTGATGCCAAACACCAGTCTTTGCTGTTTTCATAGTATACACTTTAAAGTCTGTCGCTTTTCTACCAAGAACTTTCTCGACATCGGAGGTAATTACGTGATTGTTTGGATTACCTAATACTTCTCTGAATAAGTAGTCGAAAAGCCAAATGTAGTCAGCCGGTACTCCGGCAGCTTTCATCATTGTATTATATTCTTCTTGCAAAACGGCTTGATACTTTAAATCTCTTCCGGTTGAATCGGCAATTATATTTACTGCTTCTTCAAAAGTCAATGCATTCGGGTCAGTGATTTCATAGGTTTTTCCATTATGCGTCTCGTTCATAAGCGCTTCTACAACCACTTCTGCGATATCTCCGGTATCTACGAAAGGGATTCTCGCATTAGGCATAGGTAGCGCTATATGACCTGCCAAAATAGGATCCAGAAAAAAGCTTTCACTGAAGTTTTGATTAAACCAAGATGCTCTAACTAAGGTATAATCCAATCCAGAATTGGCTACAACCTGCTCACAGCGCTCCGCTTCTTTTTCCCCTTTACCTGAAAGTAAAACAGCCTTTTTAACACCTGTTTTTTTGGCTATTTCTATGAGTCCCTGGATAGACTCAAAAGCTCCTGGAACAGCAAGGTCAGGATAATAGACGATATACACTTTATCCATTCCTTCTAAAGCTTTTTGCCAAGAATTGGGGTCATCCCAATTGAATGATGGTGACTCATTTCTTGAACCAATTCTAACGTTTTGATTTTGGTTCTTTAATAATTCAACAACTTTGCGCCCCGTTTTTCCGGTGCCACCGATTACTAAAATGTTACTTTGCTTTGTCATTTTTATTTAAATTAATAAGGTTATCAAATAGTTGTTTTAGCCAATTCTTAAGTCTTTAAGTGCGTAAATACTCCAAACAAGGAAAGCAGGAATGAAAGCACAGAAAATACGGTTCTGATCATATGGAATCGGTTCCATTTTATTTCGTATTGATGCCTGGTATGCTCCATTATATCAGTACCTAACTTACTTAAATCCAGTGCTTCCAATGCATTGTTGAGTGTTACATTTCCTAGGCTCGTGACTCCAATTGTTCCTATTAGGTAGATAATTGTGGCAGCTAATAGGAGCCAAAAAGTTAACCCGGATTTAAATTGTTGGAATGCACTCATAACTAGTAGGATGAGACTTCCAAAAAATATTAAGAAAAAGGCCGGGTTGAGTATGGCTCGGTTGATGGATTGCATCGTTTCTAGGTAAATGTAGTCAGGAACTCTCCTTGTACCTGGGATCACTGATACCGTCCATGCGTAAAACAACCCTGCAGAAAGACCTGTCAATAAAACCGCTGAAAACAACGTAATTGATTTGATTGAAATTTCCATTATTAAAATGTGATTGGTGATTTGGGTGGCTTATTTGTCTCGAAATCCATTATGCCATCCATTAAGTGTTTGATATTCTTTATCTGTTAATTTAATCTGGTCGCCTTTAGGCATTCTTTTTTTAATGAATACTTGTTGATAAATCCTAGGAGCATATTTATCCATATTTTTCAGCTTGAATATTTTAAATGGATTTTGCTTCCTATGACAGATATTACATTTAGAATTGAGTATCTCAAAAGACTTGTTTTTCAACTCATTCTCAAGAGAATCAATCGTTATTGAAGTAAAAACCTCACTTGATTCGTTTGATGAATGGAGATCTGTAAGATGACAGAATTGGTACATTATTATGCCCACTAGAATTTGAATGATTAATATTTTTTCCATGTTACTTCTGTTTTGATTACAGAAGCAAAATTGCAGTGAAAAATCATTCTATACTTGACCGCTCAAGCCAAGCTTTTGACACTTTACGCCAAATTGATCTTATGGGAGGAGGAAAAATATAACCTACCCATTTTACTTGCTATTTTTCCTTTATGCATCGTTAAAAATACTCGCCATACCTTTGGGTATGTCTGTATTTTTTGCCTTGTCTAAAGAAAAATTAACTTCCTAAAATTTGGGTAGGTTATTTATTTCCTCCTCCCTATACTTAATTTTTTCTGAATGAGGTAGGTGATTGGCCTGTCTAACGCTTGAATGCTCGGTTAAAAGCGCTTTGTTCCGAAAAACCAGTTTGAAAGGCAATTTCGCCCACGGAGATGGACGAATTCTTAAGTAGTTCTTTTGAACTTTTTTCCTGTGTTCGTTTTATAAGTTCTCTAAAAGTAATTCCATTATCTGATAACCTTCTGGTAAGCGTGCGGCTGCTCATCCCCATGTGTTTCCCTATTTCGATGATGCTGGGAATTCCACTTGGCAATGCATCCTTAATTAAATTTTCAACATCGGAGGCTATTTTAATGGGGCTGACTTCAATTCCCTTTGTTTCTTCTTCAACTCTTTCTAACAAGAATTTATTGATACTAATATCCGCTTTTGCTGTTCGGGTTTCAAGGTCAGTCGTCTTGTACTCCATAAAATTGTGCACCTGAATAGAGTGGACTGGACACTGAAAGCCTTCTTGATAGGTTTGTAGATCCATAGGAGGTCCATGTTTAAAATATATACTAAGTGGTGCTATATCCGTTTCAGTCATTGCTTTTAACACAACTATCGTAGCGGAGAATGTAGCCTCATTTGATAGTTCCACTCCTCTTCGATAAGCATCACGGAATAGATGAATTTTAGATGTTTTCCCTTCTTTTTCTACTTTAAAGACGTATGTATTTGATAAAAGCTGAAAATAACGTTCGCAACGTTCGAATATTTCACCGGCTTTTGAACACGTCTTCCAAGATAATCCCAATACACCATAATCATCCATCTTCATTTGTTGACCTATCCTTACTGAAAATCCTGAACCTAAAATCTGCTCCAACATTTCATGAAGTTCAAAAAAAATATCAGCAGGAACTGCCTGAATATTTTTCATTGATTTTATTGATATTGGTAGGTCTTTAAAATCTTCCAGAGTCATACCTTCGCTCAAAGCATGATCTATCATTTTCCGATAAAGGCTTAATAGAAATATAATTCATTTATTGATTTTTTAAGTAAGCGCTTGAACATAAATGACTGCCCTCCAAATTAGGTTTGTTCCTATCCATGTTTATTCAAAGTCTAAAAGTAGTATTATTATTTGCTCGTTACCTAAGGTTATTTCTTACCAACACCTTTACTATGATTTTTAAAAATAGGCCTAAAAAAAGCCGACTTCCAGAGATGGAAGCCAGCTTATTTAACCCCAAAAAACCAATTCTTAATGTGATTGAATGAGTTAAACAACCACGTATATCTTAAATTATTAATAATTATCAATCAATTTAGCGAATTGAAATGAATTTAGCAACATATTACAAAAGTAGGGCTAACTTTAACATATTCAAATTATTACTGCATTTTTTTACAAGTAAGGCCTAAAAAAATTATTGTGAAATCTCAAACATTCTAGGCACGAATAAAGGACTTTTTTTAATTCTCTATTTTTTGAAATAAAGGGCTAATCTCTTTTTTATAAATTGAAAGATAGGTGTCTGTGCCAATTTGATTATATTTTATGATTAGATTTTTCATAATCAGTTATTTATTTGTTATTAGTTACTAACTTTAAGTTTTTTGAAAAATAGTTTATGCCCGATGGTTAAGATTTTTGCGACTACTTTTTTAATGATTTTCTTAGGGGCTTGTACATCAAAATCCTCTCTTGAATTTCCGGTTTCAACAAAGGTGAAATTCGCCGAGAAACCCAAAAATATTATTTTATTGTTAGGAGATGGAATGGGCTTGGCTCAAGTTACTGCAGCTGTCTATTCGACTTATAAAAAAACAAACTTTGAACAATTTCCAGTGATTGGATTCCAGAAAACCATTGCTTCCGATAATTTAATTACGGATTCGGCAGCGGGGGCAACTGCAATGGCTTGTGGAATAAAAACCTATCGAAATGGAGTGGGGGTTAATCCAGACACTATACCTCAACAAAGTATTTTAGAATTAGCAGAATTGAAAGGGTTCGCTACTGGATTAGTTTCTACGGTGACCATTATTCATGCTACTCCAGCTGCATTTATCGCCCATCAAAAATATAGAAATTTCTATGAGCAGATTGCAACTGATTTTTTGAAAACGGATATAGATTTGTTTATTGGTGGGGGAAAAAAATATTTCGATAGAAGAGATTCAGATGAACGAAATCTGATTAAAGAATTAGAGCAAAAGAATTATGTAGTAGCCAATTATTTTAATAATAATTTGAGTTCAAAATTGATGGATCCCAATCGAAATTTTGTTTTTTTTACTGCTGATAATCATCCGCTTTCTAAGACTCAAGGCAGAGATTATCTGCCAAAAGCAGCTAAGATGTCCATCAATTTTTTGAAAAATAGAAGCAAAAATGGATTCTTTTTAATGATGGAGGGTTCTCAGATTGACTGGGCAGGTCATAGTAATGAACCCATTCAATTAATAGATGAATTGTCTGATTTTAACCAAACAATTGGCGTAGTTTTAGACTTTGCTATGAAAAACCAAAACACCTTAGTTATTGTTACAGGAGATCATGAGACAGGAGGCTTGGCGATTAATCCTGATTCTAAAATGAAAAAACTGGATTTAGCGTTTACAACCAACGATCATACTGGCACGATGATTCCCGTCTTTGCAATAGGTCCAAAAGCAGAATTATTTCGAGGTATTTATGACAATACTGAGATCTATTCAAAGATGATCGAAGCTTATGGATGGAACGCCACAAATTGACTGTTTACGTACGTTTTAAAATCTTTTATAAATTATCCTAACCAATATGAATGTAGAAATTGCCTCAGACAATTTAAAGATGATTAAAGAAAGTGCTCATGCTTTCGCAGAGACTTTCATCCGTCCCCATATAATGGAGTGGGACGAAAAACAACATTTTCCAATTGATCTTTTTCACAAAATGGGTGAATATGGTTTCATGGGCGTAATTGTACCCGAAAAATACGGTGGCTCTGGCTTTGGCTATCAAGAATACATTACGGTTATCGAAGAGATAGCTAAAGTATGTGGCTCAATTGGACTTTCTGTAGCAGCGCATAATTCTTTGTGTACCAATCATATATTACTTTGCGCAAGCGAGGATCACAAGCAAAAATATTTACCCAAACTATCTTCTGGAGAATGGATTGGTGCATGGGGACTTACAGAACCAAATACAGGTAGCGATGCCAAAAGAATGAAATGTGTTGCCACTCAAGATGGTGATTATTTCGTGTTAAATGGTACCAAGAACTTTATCACTCATGGCAAATCTGGTCATGTTGCTGTGGTCATTGCTCGGACAGGTGATTTATTAGATAATCACGGAATGACTGCATTTATTGTGGAACGAGGTACACCTGGATTTAATGCAGGTAAAAAGGAAGATAAGCTGGGTATGAGAGCTAGTGAAACTGCTGAAATGGTTTTTGATAATTGTCGTATTCATAAAAGCCAAGTTTGTGGCAAAGTTGGGGATGGTTTTATCCAAGCCATGAAAGTTTTGGATGGTGGTCGTATCTCGATAGCGGCGTTGTCTTTGGGTATAGCAAAAGGTGCTTATGAGGCGGCTGTTAATTATTCCAAAGAAAGAGAACAGTTTGGGAAGCCTATTTCAACCTTTCAAGGTATTAGCTTTAAACTGGCAGATATGGCTACTAAAATTCAAGCAGCTGAATTACTAACTAGAAAGGCTGGACTTTTTAAAGACAGTGGTAAAAAGACGACTAAAATCTCAGCTATGGCTAAATATTACGCTTCCGAAGTTGCTGTCGAGGTTTCAACGGATGCAGTACAAGTTTATGGAGGATATGGTTATGTAAAAGAATTTCCTGTGGAAAAATTTTATCGAGATTCTAAGTTGTGTACAATAGGAGAGGGAACTTCTGAGATTCAGAAATTAGTAATTTCGAGAGAGATTTTGAGAGAGTAAAATCTTTATTCAATGAATAAATACTTTAATAAAATTTCAAATTAGTGTGGCATCTAGCTCAACTAAGTAAGAGAGCAATATTAAATTTATTCTAAACTTAATATTGCTCTCTTAAGTGCTTAGACAGAAATAACTTGCACATATTATGACGGACTATTTTTTTACCATATTTCTTTAAAAATGCTCGCTATATCTAAGGATATACCTGTGCTTTTTGCCTCATCTGGCAAAAAAATAGTTTTCGTCAAATATGGAACTTATTTCTGTTTAAGCACTTACTCAATTTGATTAAAGCTTTTTAAAGAGGAAGTCAGGCTTTACTTGGTTTCCTCTTTTGTTATTCTTTCTAATACGCTTTTCAATTAATGTTGTCGCACAAAAAATGGCGCTTTTGGCGTTAGACTTCGTTGAAAAGCCTCGTGATAGCTAGGCTATCCCTGCGTTTTTCGCCTCGTCTAACACCAAAATCAACTATTTTATTTACACGACATCATTAACTGAAACGCGTACAAAACGATTCGTTGAATTTGAAACCCCAATATGATCAAATTTAATTTTTGATTATTTCTTTCCCCAAATGATTTTAATCGGCAAGAATTTGTTCCAATTAGAATGTCCATCATTAAATTTTCCTTTTTTTTATATAGAAATTAGTAAAAATATCATTCGAAAACTTCTACATATTTTGAATGCTATGAGCTTTATTATACCAGTTATGATAATAACAGATTGTTTACATTTGTTCGTTGAAGTTTTTTTCAATGAAAAATCAGTTTTTTTACTTAGGTGATAATTTTCTTTTTTAGGAAAAAAGCTCTAATTTTAGTCATCATTATAGAATTCTAGGACTATTTGAAGCATTTACTAGCCCTCTTCCTTATCCATTCAGAAATATAAGACCAGTAGGAACTACTTCCAAGACTTGATCAAGGTTAAGCTGTCATCGATTAGTAACGAGCAAAGAATAAGTTCGCCATTTGGAGATAAAGATTTTGATCTAATATTAGGCATTTTCTGAAGGAATAGCCAAGCTATTGCTGAGGAAAATAACGACGTATTAGAATAAAAGATTATCGGTAAAATGATGAAGTTATTCTTTACTCGTTACT
>JANSWP010000073.1 GCA_024743405.1 Bacteroidota bacterium | reverse complement strand
TCTTCAGTTGAGGCAAAAAACACAGACATGCCCAAAGGTATGGCGAGTATTTTTAACGAAAAATGAAGGCAAAAGAGCAAGTAAAATGGGTAGGTTATTTATTTCCTACTCCCTTATTCCGTGAAATAACAAAAAAGTAATCCAATTCTAAAAAAGATTGAGAATCTTTAGTAATTAGCATTATCATTTTTATCACATATTTTGAATTGAAAAAAAAACTAAATGTTAAAGCAACTTATCTCTATCTTTTCTTTCCTGGTGTTTATTACTGGCTTGCAAGCTCAATCAAGTGAGCAAAAAACTAAAGTGGAAGACATAAATGAGTACTTTCAATCGGTAAAATATAGGAATATTGGCCCTTTTCGAGGTGGGCGGTCAAATACAGCTTGTGGAGTTGTTGGAGATCCTTTGACCTATTATATGGGGACTACTGGTGGTGGATTATGGAAGACTGAAGATGCTGGACAAATCTGGGAAAATATTTCTGATGGGTATTTCAAAACAGGTTCAGTTGGAGCTGTAGCAGTCTCTGAAAGCCATCCTAATGTGGTTTATTGTGGAATGGGTGAGCATGCAGTTAGGGGCGTTATGACACATCATGGAGATGGGGTTTATAAATCAATTGACGCCGGAAAAACATGGGAAAAAATAGGTTTGGATAAAACTCAACATATTTCTAGAATCGTAATAGACTCTGAAAATCCAGACATTGTTTATGTAGCAGCACAAGGAGCGCTATTTAGCCGTTCTAAAGAGCGAGGGTTGTATAAATCGATTGACGGAGGTAAGACGTGGGACAAGATTTTATATGTTGATAATCACACTGGTTGTGTTGAATTATCAATGGATAAAAACTATCCAAATGTTTTATACGCTGCTATGTGGGAACATCAACGATTGCCATGGAAGGTGATAAGTGGAGGACCTGGTAGTGGATTATATAAGTCAGTTGACTTTGGAAAAACATGGAAAAAAATTCACAATGGTTTGCCCATGGAAAAAGGGAAAATGGCAGTTTCTGTTTGTCCATCCAATTCAAATAAAGTTTATGCATTAGTAGAAAGTGATTCTCAAAAGGAAAAGGGTGGATTGTTTGTTTCAAACGATGCTGGGGGAAGTTGGAACCGAGTGAGTAAGGACCACCGTTTGGTTCAAAGAGCTTGGTATTATACAGAAGTGTTTACCGATCCTGAAAATGAAAATATGGTTTATGTGTTAAGTGCCCCAGCTTTGCGGTCTATTGATGGGGGAAAAACATGGGAAAGAATTACGGGTACTCACGGTGACTTTCATGATTTATGGATCAACCCCAATAATCCTGAAAATTTATGTATTGCCAATGATGGCGGCGCAGCAATTAGTTTTAATAGAGGAAAGACGTGGTCTAGGCAAGATAATATGCCTACTGCCCAATTTTATCGAGTGAATGTAGATAATGTTTTTCCATACCGATTATATGGTGGTCAACAAGATAATTCTTCCGTTAGAATTGCTCATCGAGAATTAGGAAGTTATAGTATTTCTGAAAGGAGTTGGGATGCATCGGCCGGCGGGGAAAGTGCTTTTTTGGCATTTGACCCAGACAATCCTCGATTTGTTATGGGGGGAAGTTATTTAGGAACTATTGAGGTTTTAGATGTTGAGGCTTCGGCAAGTACCAATATCATGGAAGCTCCCATTCAGTATTTAGGGCGTGCAGCAAGCGATATGAAATATCGATTCAATTGGAATGCCCCGATTATTAAATCAACTCATGAACCAAACACCTTTTATCATGGTGCTCAATATTTGCTTCGAACAAAAGATATGGGGCAAACTTGGGATAGAGCCTCTCCTGATTTGACTCGAAATGATCCATTAAAACAAATTAAAGGAGGCGGTCCTTATACGGTTGAAGCTGTAGGTGCTGAAAATTACGGAACAATTGCATATGTCCAAGAATCATCCCTTGAAAAAGGGGTGATTTGGGTAGGGAGCGATGATGGATTTGTTCATTTAACTAGAGACAATGGCAAAACATGGCAAAACGTTACGCCTAAAAATTTAGAAGAATGCCTCGTCAATTCTATTGATGTCTCCCCCCATGATCCTGCTACCGCTTATATTGCAACCACCAGGTATAAATTTAATGACCATCGTCCAGGGCTATACAAGACTACCAATTATGGAAAAACTTGGACAAGCATTAGTAGCAACATTCCAGAAAATGCTTTTACTAGAGTAATTCGAGAAGATGAAAAACGGAAAGATTTGTTATTTGCAGGAACAGAAATTGGCATTTTTATTTCCTGGGATGGCGGTAAAAATTGGTCATCTTTTCAACTGAATTTACCGATTACTCCAATTACTGATATGATGATTAAACACAATGATTTAATCGTTGCGACCTCTGGGCGTTCATTTTGGATTTTAGATGACTTGGAATTAATTCGACAGTATGACCTGAAAGCTTTTGGCGTCCAATTATATCAACCTGGAGAGACATTTTTGGTAAATGGAGGCAGTCAATTAAATGCATCGGGCAAAAATGTAAAGGGAACTCATCCCTTCAAAGGTGTGAATCCGGCAAATGGGCTGGTTATATATTATCAGTTGCCAAGGTCTATCTTGAAAGAAGAAATCATCATAGAGATCAAAGATAGTGACGGTAATCTTGTTCGGAAATTTAGTTCTAAGAAAGCCTCCGATTTCAAAAGTTATGCTGGAGGACCACCTACAGAACCAACTTTATCCTCCCAAAATGATCTTAACCGGTTTGTTTGGGATATGCGTCATGCCACTATGCCAGGCATTCCCACTGCTTATATTGAAGGTAGTTATCGAGGGCATAAAGTTTCTCCAGGTCTTTATACCATTAGCCTTAGCCAAGGTTCGACGACTAAAACTAGTGAAGTCGAAATTAAGCAGAACCCACTTTATCCCACTGATGAAGCGACCTATTCAGAATACCATCAATTTATGAGTAGTATGGAAATAGCATTGACAGAAATGCATGAAATGGTCAATAAGATGTATGATCTTCGACAAAAATTAGAAAAGGTTTTGGAAAATGTATCTGAAAAGAAAAATGCGAAAAAACTGGAATTAGATGGGAAAGCCCTTATTCAAAAAATGAAATCATGGGACGAGGAGATGGTTCAACGAAAATCACAGGCCTATGATGACGTCGAAAATTTTGAGAATAAATTCACAGCAAATTATTTGTTTTTAATTAATCAAACAGAAAGTGATATCCCGAGGGTAAACCAACCATCGAAAGATAGGCATAGGGAATTGACCAATGAATGGAAAGACTTGGAAAAAACAGCGAGTGATTTGTTAAATAATGAAATTCCTGCTTTCAATCAACGGCTTTGGGAGGCTGGAGTAGGGGCGATTTGGGAATAATTGATTGAAATAAAGACATTTAGGTATAAATTAGAGCATCTACTGATAAGTAACACCAAAATAATTTTGTCCAAATGTCCACCTTATTCTTTCGGTATTACTAAGTAGTTTTATGGAAAAAATATAGAAATTATTAGTCTTTTTTATTGGATGTTTATTTGCCATTTTTATTCTTGAAATGTTTCTCAAAATTTATAATCCATTTCCTGTTTCGTTTAGAACCAATGAAATGATTTTACGGGCAAATACAACTTTAAAATATAAAAACTTTCCAGGTATTGGATTGCCACCTGTTGCTATTAATCGACTTAATTCAATTGGATTTAGAGGGGCAGAATTACCCTATAATTATGAGGAATATTGCTCCATTATTACTGTAGGTGGTAGCACGACTGTTTGTAGAGTTTTAAATGAGGGAAAGGATTGGACTCACCTTTTTAGGCAAAAAATGAATGATCCGAATATTTGGGTTAATAATGCGGGGTTAACTGGACACTCTACCTATGGACATTTGGCTTTATTAAATGCACATATTTCGAATTTTGCGCCTGATATAATAATTTACCTTGTGGGTATTAATGAAGTAGAAAGAGCAGATTTGAATGCTGTAGATCTTCGTTGGGACTTAACGAGGACTTATTTAATTAAAGACTGGCTAAAAAAGAATAGTGAGACAGCTTTACTATTTGAATCCTTACACCGCAAATATTTTGGTTATAAATATGATGGTTTATCGGAAATGCGATCTATCAAAAATCCAAAATTTGTTGAAATTGATACTCAAAAAATCAACTATTTTACTAAAAACAAATTCCATTTTTGAAGTCATACGAAAATCGATTGTTAACTTTAATGGAAAAAACTAGAGAAATAGGAAGTAAGCCCATTTTAATCACTCAACCTTTTTTATTTGGAGAGGGCACTGATCCTCACACAGGAATTAGTCTAGAAACAATTAAAACATGGCAATTTGATAATGGGAAAGCGCGTTGGCAAGTTTTGGAAAGTTATAATGACGTAACCAGAAAAGTCGCCAAGAAACTCAATATTCCGTGTTTAGATTTAGCACATCTAATGCCAAAAAGTACCGAATATTTTTATGATTCTATGCATTTTACAACAGCTGGATCTGAGAAAGTGGCTGAAATATTATATGAAAATTGGCCAGAGTTAATCGAGCAGATTGATGATGTATCAAAGTTTTGTTATTAATGATGCTCAATGGAAGTCTAATTAAATCGAATTTGATTACATTTAGACATACTCTTAGATTCGAATAATAAAAGTTTACTTAATAGCCTAGTTTTGAAAAAATTAAAGACAACACATATGTTTTTCGTTATTTTGATTGTTATACTTGCCGTATCCCTATGGTTGATGGGAAACTCTAAATGGCATTTAGAGCGAAACAAACATAATCAATTGCCTAAAGGAAGTTTATCTCTAGTTGAAGACTCTTTTTACAAGGATGAGGCAGGATTAATTTGGGAAAAACAACCTCACATAAAAAACAAGTTTCATCAGCCCGACACAGTGAGCAAAAAGGTTGATAATCCTTATCCTAATATCATTGGAACCTTAGAATTTGATCAAAAAAATCCAAACTTAAAATTTCTTAGTAAAGCTGAAAAGGGAGGGTCTTTCGAAGCGATCGTACAGCCTAATGGTACGTATTTGACAGAAGGCGTGAAACAAGGAACTTACAATTACGGGCATCCAAGTGGTTTTATAGGGACAATGACTCATGTTTTTTTGGATGTAATACCTCACTTCATTAATTCGAAGTATAGATCCTGATGTCATTGAGAAGATTTTTTCATTTAGAAAATATAATGTAAAGCCCTCGTGATAAATGGTTACGGGGGCTTTACTATTATTATTAGAGTTGAAATTTTCCTTACTTATTGTGATAATTTTGATTCCATTTTAGGTTTTTGTATTTTAAATTCTTCAAAAGAATTCCTCTTGCAATATTACCTTACCAAAAAATTAATCGTATGAATACGCCATTAATTATCTGTATTATAATAGGACTATTTTTGCTTGGTGGAATCCGAATTGTTTTTGAATACAAAAGGGCCATAAAATTCAGATTTGGGAAATATGTGAAAACGCTTCAACCGGGATTTAGATGGATTATTCCTATTATTGATACAATTCAAATTGTTGATATCCGGGTTATTACCTTCAATATTGATTCCCAAGAGGTTATGACTGAAGACAATGTCCCTTGTAGTATCGATGGTGTCGTATTCTTTAGAATAAATGATCCTGAAAAGGCAGTTTTAGAAGTAGAAGAGTACAAATTTGCGATCACACAACTTGCTCAAGCTGCTTTACGAGATGTTTGTGGAAAAGTAGAATTGGATACCATTTTATCTAAGCGGGAAGAAATGGGTAAAAATATAAAAGCCATTGTTGAACAGGAGACCGAAGAGTGGGGTATTGTTATTATTGACGTAAAAATTAAGGATATCCAACTACCAGAAAATATGAGAAGGATGATGGCTAACCAAGCTGAAGCGGAACGATCAAGAAGGGCAAGGATTATCTTGGCACTTGCAGAAGAACAAGCTGCTGGTAAATTGTTGGAGGCTGGTAAACTTATTGACCAATCTCCTTCTGCTATTAAATTGAGGCTTTATCAAACTTTAGCAAATATTGCGTCTGAAAAGAATTCAACTATACTTTTTCCTTTTCCTGAAGAAGTCCTTCCAAGGAATACTAAGTAACGCCTAAAGAATAACTCCAACATTTGTCTATGGATTTTTTGAACTTTTGCGGCGTTATAAAATACTTTTTTGCGTTCTCCTTTGTACCTTCCGGCGCAAGCCAGCGCAGGATGCCCTGCATCGCCTGTGTTTTTTGCCTTACTAAAATTAAAAATCTACTATTTCAATTTGGCGGACTACTTTTTTAGCCGTTACTACAAAGGAATAGTCAGTTTTCCTTTTCCTTTATTTGATACTACCAGATGAAAAGGCTGTTTTGCCATTTTTATTGGTTACTTCAAAATATCCAATGGTTGGGGCTTTTTTGTTTTCTACAGTTACTATTCCTCGCATATCAACCTGTAGATTATAAATCCGGATTTTTTCTTTTTCTTTTTCGACTGAATAAAACCCTTTAGCGAACCAACGCATTTTTTCTGCAATGTCATTATCTATTTCATTTAAGTAACTTTCATTGATCGGAAAGGCTTGGAATGTATCTTCAAAGCCAGAAATTATAGAATATTTCTGCATATAAAGACTGTCATTTCCTTTTGCCACTCCATACCAATTGACATTAGCAATTCCAACGGGCATTGTTAATAATGAACTATATTCAATATTTTGGTTTAAAAGCTGTTTTGTAAATTTTGACTTTACGTTTTCCTTGTTAAGCAAAGTAAAAATCAAATACACTGAACTGATTATTAATCCCCATTTGTTGAATTTTGACCTGCTTGGTTTTGATCTATTAATCCATAAACTCAATAACAGACCAATAATTAATGGAACCGTATATATTGGATCAACGACATTTATACTATCAAACCCCAATCTTACATCACTAAACGGTAGTAATAATTGAGTCCCATAGGCTGTAAAAGTATCTAACAATATATGTGTAAATAGGGCGAGCCAAGAAAATAGGAGCTGTATTCGGAATTTGATATTGTAAAACCACTTTATTTTACTTAGGATAAAAGCGATAAGGAACGCACCTAAAGTACTAAAAACTATGGAGTGGCTAAATCCTCGGTGAATACTTAGCATTTCAAATTGATCATAGAATAAATAGAGGATTACGTCAAGATCAGGAATGGTTGCTACAATTGCTCCTACTAGTGCCCCCTTATTTCCCATTTTTTTCCCAAGTATGGCTTCTCCAATAGCAGCTCCTAGTACTCCTTGTGTTAGACTATCCATATTAAGATGTAATCATTTTTTTTATCAAAGAAATTTGCCCGAGGTGATAATAACTATGTTCAATCATTCCTTCAATATTTCTTCGGTAACTTCCGTATTTCTCATCTACGAAACTTTCCTCTAATTTCTTCTCTGACATCTTTTCTATATGTTTAGCAAATTTTTCTGAATTTACCCACAGGTCATTCCGTAAGTTATCCCAATCTTCTTTGGATTTTATTTCCGGAAGGTCAAAACTAAATTTATCCCTAATGTCAAGTGAGCCACCTTCAAAAACATTCAACACACCAGCTACGTAATAATTAATATGATAGGTAAGCGCAGCGATGGTATTTAATGACCTAACTTTATGTGTTGCTTGCTCCCAAGTCACATTAGATAATTGATCCTTGTAATTTGTATTGGCGATCCATTTGCCATTAAATAGGACTTCTCTGAAACGGTTGGAGATTTGATTTGAAAGTTCCATAAGTTCATAATTTAATTGAGTGGTTTCAAAATAGCGATAAAGGGGAATCCTTGTAATATTGACGGCTATCTATTGTCTCTATATTACACGGATTTAGAATAAGCCTCTTTTATCCAATCCTTTAATTCACCATCAATTTCTTCAATTGATGAAATTTTTACCCTATGAGTACACATAGATCCAAAGGGACCGGAGCTCTCAAGTCGGTTCGTTGTGAGTTTATCTTTTAACTTAAACCCTAAATCAATTCTTGTTTTGGTTGCTGGCTTTATCAATAAAAATTGTCTTTTTCTAATAATACTTACACTACTCTTTTTAGGTGTTATTGTTATATCTGAACCTAAGGTTTTGAGATAAGATATTAATGCCTCATAAATTGGAAATAATTCAGCTTTATTTTGGTATTGCGTTTTTACCAGGTCTTCCTCAGAATTATTTTTGTCTTTTGAAAGGGTTACAATCGTATTCGCAAATCCGTGAGTAACTTGATATTCCGTTTTCAAAAATTTTACTGCTTCAGAATGCTTGACAAAAGATTTTTTATCTAATATGACTTTCCATTGTTCCAATGATTTTCCTGTTTTTTCAGGCATATTGTCAATCATTGTTTTGAGTGCTTTTTCCATGTTTTATTTTTTAATTGATGATCAAAACCTAGAAATAAGATGATGTTTTGTTGATCCTCTAATAAAATATAAAAGATCTCTTTTCTCTTTTGATATTTTCAATAGAATATTGACATAAATCATTAAACATTATTAGCAAATTTACCATTATATTCGCGTTAAAATTAATCACAATAATAGATATTAAAAAAGTATGAATAAATCAAAAGATGCGTCAAATGAGGGGAAGTGCCCATTTATGGGGGGAGCCCTTAAAAAAAGTGCTGGGGGTGGTACCTCTAACCGTGATTGGTGGCCCAATCAGTTGAAGTTAAATATCCTTCGTCAAAATTCTTCCTTGTCCGATCCGATGGGGGAGGGCTTTAATTATGCAGAAGAATTCAAGTCTCTTGATCTAGATGTTGTTAAAAAAGATATTTTCGATTTAATGACAACTTCTCAGGAATGGTGGCCAGCTGACTATGGTCATTATGGTCCGTTTTTTATCCGTATGGCTTGGCACAGTGCAGGTACTTACCGTATTACTGATGGACGTGGTGGTGCTGGTTCTGGATCTCAGCGATTTGCACCACTTAATAGTTGGCCTGACAATGGAAACCTAGATAAAGCGCGATTGCTGCTCTGGCCAGTAAAACAGAAATACGGCAGGAAAATTTCTTGGGCTGATTTAATGATCCTTGCTGGTAACTGTGCCCTTGAGTCGATGGGCTTTAAGACATTCGGTTTTGGTGGTGGTCGAGAAGATATTTGGGAGCCAGAACAAGATATTTATTGGGGGTCTGAAACAGAATGGCTTGGTGATAAACGTTATGAGGGTGATCGAGAACTTGAGAATCCGCTAGGTGCTGTTCAGATGGGGTTGATTTATGTAAACCCTGAGGGACCCAACGGAAACCCAGATCCGCTTGCTTCAGCTATTGATATTCGGGAGACCTTTGGTCGTATGGCTATGAATGATGAGGAGACGGTGGCACTTGTTGCTGGTGGTCACACATTTGGGAAAGCTCATGGAGCTGCTGATCCGGACAAATATGTTGGAAGAGAACCTGCAGGAGCAAGTATTGAAGAACAAGGTTTGGGATGGAAAAACACCTATGGTAGTGGACATGGAGGTGATACGATTACGAGTGGGGTAGAAGGTGCATGGACACCTAATCCAACTCAGTGGGATAATGGTTATTTTGATGTTTTATTTGGCTATGAATGGGAATTGACAAAGAGCCCAGCCGGGGCCTATCAATGGAAACCCACAGTTGTCACTGAAGGAAGTACTGCGCCAGCAGCTCATGATGCTTCTAAAAGAGAGAACCTTATGATGACGACAGCTGATATGGCTTTAAAAATGGATCCAACCTACAATGCAATTTCAAAGCATTTTCACGCGAACCCAGAACAATTTGCAGATGCATTTGCACGGGCTTGGTTCAAATTGACACATCGTGATATGGGCCCTATTACTCGATATCTGGGTCCAGAAGTACCTTCAGAAACTTTAATCTGGCAAGACCCAGTCCCTGCTGTTACTCATAAATTGATTGATGATAATGATATTACTTCATTAAAAGGAAAAATCCTTTCGGCTGGTCTTTCTATCTCTCAATTAGTATCTACCGCATGGGCATCAGCATCTACCTTCCGTGGTTCTGATGCACGAGGTGGTGCAAACGGAGCGCGTATTCGCCTTGCGCCGCAAAAGGATTGGGAAGTAAACAATCCAGGTCAATTAGCGAAAGTGATCGATACCCTTGAGGGTATCCAAAAGGAATTCAACGGTGCTCAAACTGGAGGTAAGATGGTTTCTTTTGCTGACATGATTGTTTTGGGAGGCTGTGCAGGTGTAGAGCAAGCAGCTAAAAATGCTGGTCATGATATTAAAGTGCCCTTTACGCCTGGTCGAGCGGATGCTTTACAAGAGCAAACTGATATTGAGTCCTTCGCTGTTCTAGAGCCTTTAGCAGATGGATTCCGTAATTACTCAAGACACCATTTCTCGACATCAGCTGAGGAAATGTTGGTTGATAAAGCTCAATTGATGACACTAACCGCTCCTGAGATGACGGTTCTAGTTGGTGGTATGCGTGTCCTTAATGCAAATTCGGGTCAGTCTCAACATGGTGTTTTCACTAAGCGCAAAGAGACTCTAACGAATGATTTTTTCGTCAATTTGCTTGATTTTAGTACAACATGGAAGGCGGTTTCAGATATACAAGGTGTTTTTGAAGGTCGTGATCGTGCAACCGGTGATCTCAAATGGTTAGGTACTAGAGTTGACCTTATCTTCGGTTCAAATTCAGAGCTTCGAGCTATTGCTGAAGTATATGGTTGTTTAGATTCTCAAGAGAAGTTTGTAAATGATTTTGTTGCTGCTTGGGCGAAGGTAATGAACCTTGATCGTTTCGATTTAGCTTAATTTTTTGCCTTGGGTAAAAAATATATTTAATAATAAGAGGTGATTCGGTAACGAGTCACCTCTTAGTTTTTTGGATTCAAAAGAAGTATAAAATATATCCGCTTCAACAGGGTTCATTGGGAATCCTCAATTTTTGAAAATTTCGAATGAACCTTGTTGAATTGTAGCATTAATGTTCTTTACACGTTCCTTACCAATGCAGTAAAAATTTAGTTGAATATATTATTAGACATTTTCAAACCCTCTAAATTCATACCTTTCTCTATTTTTTTTACTTCACTAAGATAAATGTTAAGAGCCTGTGCAACATGGTCATTGCCATTTTTTCCATTGTCTTCAAATTTGTTGTCTTTTATCTCAATCGTCGTATTTTCATCAAATAAAACGCCATATTCACTATTGTTATAGATGTAATTGTCGATCACTTTTAAATTTTGGGTATTGTATGAAACAACACCAATAATACCACTACCATTTAGTTGGCATTTCTCTATCAAAACATTAGTATTATTATCTACTTGAATGACACTTCCGGTGCACCCAATAGGCCCATCTGGATCTATATGAGTCGCTTTAAAGTTTTTTAAGGTTACATTATCACTACTTCTAACTGTCAAAACATCTTCACTCTTGTTATTCATAATAAAAGTAGAGCCATTTCCATCGAGGGTTAAATTACTCTTATTCGAAATCACCAATGGGCGATCCAAGTTATAAATTAGTTTTTTTAGTTTTATATTGCCACCATTGTTCAAGCTTTTGTATAAAGCTTCTATGTCGGTTGGTTCAGCAATTTCAACCTTCTCTAAAGTAGAATTGTCATTGGTCTGAGTGAGTTTTGGACTCTTACATGATTGGTTTATACTACTAATTCCAAAGAAAATAATCAGTGTGATCGTAAATTTGATAAATTTCATTTTGTATTATTTATAGTTTACTGGTAATGTATATTTGTAATTGCCAAATCCATTATTAAGCAGGTGGAAAATTAATGACTTTGTAGCACTTTAAAATTAAAATCAGGTCGTTAAATTATTTTTTAGGTGGTCTACAAAGAGAAGACAAGTTATTTAATGAAGATTGTATAAAAATAGCCAAAATAGCTATTCAATATCTAATAATAAATATTGATAGAGCTTTTCAGTATCAGTATTTTCATTGGCTAAGTAATAGTTCACCATCTTCTGGTGGGATTTAGAATAATTTATAAAGCCTCTGTTTTCCATAAACTCCACACCTCGTTTAACAATTATTGGAAGTTGCTACTTTTTTGCTTTCTTAATCAGTTTATATGCCCAATTATAGTGACTTGAGGTATTTGACCTAATATAAGTACTCAGTGAAGAAGAACCGGTCCATTTATAGCGCTTTTTTTCAAACAGTTCCTGATCCGTGTGTTTGGCAATTATTTCTTGAAGTTTTAAATGTGATTCGTTTAGGTCTATTCTTATTTTTCCAAGTTGATGATTCTGGTAGTTACTCCATATTTGCTTGTTCAACTCCTTTGTTTGCCGCCAACTATAACCCGTGGCTGGCATATCAGGTTTGAATCCTTCCATACCAACAGAATACCAATAAAGGAACATCACATGCCAGTGATGCAAATGAGCAATAACATCTCTTATGTTTCGATTCATTGTTCCTTTTGGAAATTCAGCAACCTGCTCTTCAATGGAAAAAGAATCAATCAACTCATTTAGCTTCTTATAGTTTTCCTGGCTTTGTTGGATTAGTTCAATTTTTGTTTTAGGTACGGCCATTGTGGTTTGATTTGTTGCTAAATGTCTGGACTATGAGTAGTTATTTGTGTTAGCGTAAACCTTTGTAATCTTAGGTTTTCTCCAAATTGAATGTTCCTTGTGCTCTTTCATCAATTTTTTTCGAAAAGCACCTGTAATTGCTGCTCATTCGCCCTATTTATTCCTCAAATGAACAAACTTCTGGTCGCTCCCCAATTCCGTATTCTTCCATTAAAGTCTTCAATCTTTCTTCATAAGAATCGGAGGACACTTCAATACTTGCCATCTCCTTTAATGCCTCATAACGGCAATCCCATACCTTAATTCGTAAATCCTGGACCCGACATTCCAATTCTCTTGCAAAACCGAACTCAAAAGTTTCTTTAAACGCTTCAATTTTCTCCAGATAAAGAAGTCCTTCTTCGCACGTACCAGAAAGCCCATTGATTGTCCAATCTTTTGTCTGATAGATGTAATCACAATATTGGTCTGTCGTTGAATAATCTTCTGAAAGTTTATCGCCCTGTGAGATAAACTTATTCCAAAGTCTTTCAATTTCTACCCCATTGGCTTGATAGTGTTCAGTTAACGCTGCCAGTTCATTAATCTTGATCATCGTAATTTTCTCCAATTCCGTTATCTCTGAACTTTGAAGGGAATCAATTTTTTGGAGCATGTCTTCTCCCAAATCACAGACATAAGCGAAACCATCCATAATATATGCCCTAATCAATGACTCTTTAGAACAATAATCATAACCGTAGTCCATGTGTATCACCTTATTATTTGGAATAAAGGCTTCCCAGGCTTTATTTAAAGCGGAAAGATTACTTCTACTTTGTTTAATAACAGTTTCCAACCCCTTCACTCTATCTCCCAATTCTCCCTCGAGAGCTACACCACTTTCGGCTTGCAATTGCTTGATTTTTTCTAGCATCTCTGGACCTGAATTGCACAGATCTGCAACTCCTTTCAAAAGGAATTCCTTCATGTTTGGAATAGGGTAGCAAGGAAAAAGTGGTAATTCCACATCAAAGCCAGGAGAAACGTCGGTTTCTAAATAGGTATTCCAGGCAAGATCCAATTTAGACATATCCTGAAAAAGAGATTTCATTTTGGTTACCTCTAATGCCAAACCTTCGACATCCTTTACACGCAAGGATGTTTTTTCGGCTAATTTAAGGGTCCGATTTTCAAAAATATTTTTTGATTTCGTGACATTTCCTTGGCAAAAATGATAATAAGCCGTCATGTAGGAATACTTCGCCAGTGTTCTTTTTTCACAGATCGTTTTAGCAGCTTTGATTGCTTCCAATTCATCGAGATTGACTTCTCTAGTTTCCAGAAATCCTTTCCAAATTGCATCCATGCTATGATAGGCCTTGATCTTTGTTTCTAAGTCCACCTTTTTTCCCACAAATCCCGGAATAGACTTTTGTACTTGGGCGTCTATCTCTTGTATTTCTGCCATTAATATCTCTGCGTCATCCACCTTACTTTGGCAAAAACAGGAGTTAGTATTCATGAGTAAATATTTGGTGTAATCTGGTAGATCATACACTTTGTCTGGCTTAATTAATGCGCTCATGTTGGAAATTTTGTTGTTATCCAAAAATTCCTTCCAGGTTTCGTCAAAGTTGACAGTCTGAGAATGAGTGGTGCCAGAAATGAAAAAAATGCAAGTAATCAGGAAAAAGAAATAATAGTTTATTCGCATTATGATTTGAAATTTAAAGTATTTTCAATGTTAATATCTAGGTGTATTGTAGACGGTTCCTAAACTCTGAGGGTAACGTTTTTAACATTTAATTATTCCCTAAAAAACGCTGAAAAGAGGAAACAAATAAAGTAGATCCCTTACTAACTGAAGTCTTTTATTCATTCACTTTGCTCTTATGATTTGTAACAGTAGGTTTTGATAACGCCCTTCAATATTTTCAAGAATAACTTATTCTAGCATAAACAATTGACTTTTTTGGAATTTAGGATTTCAATTAAATGATATATGGATTTATTACATGAAATGCAGCTTATCAGGGGTATTGCCTTTCAAAAATGCGGTGCGAAATTAAAGGTTTGGGTTGAATACTGGAGGTTTTCAAGTTGGTTTCTGTTTTTGATAATTTATTATTAGAGTTCCAGCGGTTAATAATAACAGAACACAAAACGTCCAAACAGGCATTTTATCCCCATTGATAAATACTGGAAATATTGGAAAGGCTTGACCAAATCCATTGAATAGTTGATGATGAATATGAACGTAAAAAAGGCTTTTGGATGTTTTTATATATATCCATCCAAGAATAAACGTTAGCGCAATTACAATACAAGTAAATTTTATCAAACCATAGCCAGCTTGATGTCCATCAGGATATAAAAACAAAGGAATGTGAAAGAGCCACCAAATCGGAATAAGAATTAAACAAGCCTTAACGTAATTGTATTTTTCCAATAAACGGTCAAATACAAAACCTCGCCAAACGAGTTCTGCGGTATTTATTATCAAATACATGAGAAAAATCATGAGTCCATTAGTCAGTGTTGTCGTTGGATTAAACGCATCTGGCCAAGCACTTTTTGATAGACTGAATCCAATGACTGAACTAAGCAGGCTTATGAAAATTGGTGCTAAGATAGTTATCGCTATGACTGTTGGTGTTGCCTTAAACCTCAGTAATCTTTTGAAGAAATACTTTAATCCTTCTTTCCCCTAAACTTTACCAATGAAAAATAAAGCTCCAATTAAAGGACCAAGTGTCATTAAAATTTCAAACTTTTTAAAGCTAGGCGATATTTCAAATCCATAAGCAATCAGAAGACTTGGCAAAACGCCAATCCATGAAATGCAAAAAACCACTATTATTAAAACCCCAAGGTTTATTTTTTTTATTAGTAACTTGTTTATTAATTGTTGCCGCCCACGGTTACCCTAAGCGCTGAGCGGCTTTATTTCCAAGCACTTATATATCGAGAAATTAGCATTCACTAAAAGGCGAACAAACGAAGCCGTGAGTGCTATTACCGGTAAAGCTCTTTTGTCGCAGCCAGAAAAGCCTTATCTCCGTAACGAGCAAAATTATTTAAAAGTAAGATTATCGAAATTATGAAAAAAAACATTTGAATCCACCTTTAATCTTGAATTTGATAGTGCATTGGAGAAAATGGACAATATGGTGTGCCTTAATTTATTATCAAAACCTCATAGTTATTTTTCAGCCCCGCCTCGTCCAACAACGCCTGAATATCAGGTGTGATCACTACATTTTTTTTAAAAAAATTGGACTCCCCTCCAAGCCTACTCTACTGCAACGGGCGTCTTTGGCGCGATGTTGCAGTATTTAAGTACAACTTAATTCTGTCCAAGAACTTAATTGGTGAAAATTAAATTTGACCAGAGTAAGGTTTGCCGTGTCAGATACAGCGCTAATTAAACTCATGGTATCGGTTGATATTAATCATTTTGTCAACCCTGCAAAGGCTATAATTTTATTCAGTTGGATTTTATCCAGGAATCAAATTTTTTGAATCATGAAGAGTTGGGAAAGTTATTTTGGAATTGCATTGCTTGCTTTCTTAATGACAACCGATTGATCCGCTCAGATTGGAATAAAGGTAGGTTTGGGCGTATCTGATATTGCCTTTAAACAATACGGACAATCTCCATATATTGGTTATGAGAACAATTCGTTAATTCAAGAAAAGCCTTTATTTAGTTTTCAGGGTGGTTTTTTTATGCTAATCACCCTTAGCCATAAATGGACGTTACAGCCCGAAATGCTATATGCATCAAAGGGAATAAATTACAGCAAGAACTTCCTCTATGATGACATTACCTTCAGACTTCATATTAATTATCTTCAGGTTCCTTTAATTCTTGGTTATCAAATAGGGAATGGAAAAGTATGGTCTTCCAGACCTTACTTTGGATCATATGCAGCATGGAAGATAAATGCCAAGCGGCTTATAAAGGTTGAAGGGGTAGAGGAACAAATGAAAATCTCCAATTTGAAAACGTTTGATTTTGGAGGACTACTAGGTTGTGCAGTAAATCGTAAACTAACCTCTGGGGAATTCACTATGGACTTTCGCATAAGTTATAGTTTAATAAATATGATGAACCCCATCGAAGGGCATATTCCGGAGTACAATCATAATCCGGATGCTTATGCAAGAAATATCTGCATAACCTTATCTGCAGGGTATCTCTTTGAAAACATTTTCAAAGTAAAAAAGAAGTAATGAAAAAGAATCTGTCAGCTATTTTATTAATTGGATTCCTTTTTTTTATTCATGGATGCGATGAATCCACTTCAGGGATTATTGATGTGGATAAAGAAATACTGAATGCCATGAAGCGCAATCAAATACCATCAGTTATAGCATGTGTTGTCAAAGGGGATGAGATAGTTTGGAAAGGCACTTATGGTTATGCAGATATTAGCAACTCAGAGGAGGCTGATCGAAATTCAATTTTTACGATCATGTCTATTGGGAAATTGGTATTGGCAACTGCGGCATTCCAATTATGGGAGGATGGTCTTCTGGATTTGAATACAGATATTAATCAATATCTTCCATTTGAAGTTCGGAACCCGAAATTTCCTGATAGTAAGATTACTCCATACATGTTGTTGAATCACAAATCAGGATTAGCCTGGCCGGAGGCATCAGATGGGATTCTAGATTTTCATCATTTCTATACTCCTGAAGAACCGCCCTTGATCCGTGCATGGCTCCCACAATATATTTTGCCAAGTGGTGACATGTATCGTGAATCTGTGTGGAAAGAGTTTGAACCTGGTGAGCAGTTTTTGTATTCCAATATTGGAGCCTCATTACTTGGATTAGTGATAGAAGGAATTACAAATGAGGATTACCGTGATTATTCTATGAATCATATTTTCCTCCCACTTAAAATGCTCGAACTTCAAGATCCCTCTTCCGGAACAGCGAATCTTTGGGTACATTGTCTAGGGGACTGTGTAGGTCACCTCGGCGGTGGTACAGGATTCAGTGCCTGGGCGGAATGGCACTTTTTAAATGATTGGGCAATGTTTATATTTTCGAATAGGGTGAATGAATCCATTTCTCCATTAGGAAGGATATACGAATTGGTAAAATATAAAGCATACAAGTATTGAGAGGATTAGTGTTCTTTTCTACATTCAATTCTAATCCTAATATCAAAACAGTATTGAGATCTGGGAGCCGTAAAGTAACCCTAAAAGCCAAAAACTTATTCTAAGGCAAATTCAGCCCAAAGTGGATAATGATCAGAAATATGAAAAGATAATCGATGTTTAGTCAAGTTTCGACTCATTAAGACCTTACCGACAAAATCGTAATTCCCTCCTTGAAGAAAATTTAAGGACAATTCTGGCAAGTCATTTTCTCCATTAAACCAAGCGATTTGATCATAGTATTTTGTCTCATTAAAGATGGAGCGAGTTACTTCAGGACGTTGTAATTCTGGCGGAACATATAGTCCACTTGAGATAAAAGTTTGATGTAATAAATCGCCCCGTGCTTCAATATTAAAATCCCCTAGTGTGATTAGGTTTTGGTCATAAGAATTAGCATCTTTTGCCCAATTTGCTAACCAATCTGCAATTGCCTTCAACTCTGGTATTCGCTCCTTTGCTGACTTTCCATATAGAACGTGTAAAGTCACTAATACAAACGTTTGATCGTTGGAACGAAATCCTACTCCGTAGGGGGTTCTAACAAATTGTTTTCTAAGTGCATCTTCATTGATTTCTGAAAGCCATTCATCCGGCACCACTAATTCACAAGCAAGACCAGACAATTGGACTCTCCGAGTATCAAACAAATAGGCCATACGCTCATTATTTCCGACGGCACCACGAGAAACGTCTGTCAAAATCATTCCCCAGTTTCGGCCTAACAGTTTCATCAGATCCCTCAATGCTCGAATATTACCTTTTACTTCTTGAAGGGCTACAACATCAAATCGTTTAAGAATTTCAGCAATACACAACAAGGAGTGCATATCTCTCTTTGGGGAATCTCCATCTTCAGATACCCATTTACGAGTCAAATTCCCAAATGCTCGAATATTCCAAGAACCAATGATCAAGTTCTCATCGAGTCTTTTTGCAGGAATAGAATAATCTAAATCTTCCTCCAATCGCTTTAACTCTTCTCTAATTTCTTTTGGCGGGACATCTGTTATTTTCATAATTGGATTTAAATTTTGGTAATAAGTGTTTGTCCTAATTTTTTCTTTAAAAACCTAAATTTAGAGAAAAGAGGACAGTTTCTTATGCCTTTTCACGATTAACGAAAACTGGATTAGTTTGTTTTCTCCAATTTAACGTTCATGATGAATATGGTAAGAATAAAGAAAATCAGCTTTATAAATGTAGAAATCAGTAACACAATCTATATCTTTAGATAATTGACTTTTGTCTTCTATATTCACTGACTTAAATCATCTTCTCCCTTTTTTGCGATTACTAACTTGTGCCTTATAATTCAGACATTAATTAGCTTAAGGATGCATTCAATCTAACATTGAAATGCAATTTCCTTAGGAACGAGTAAAGAATAACTTATAACATTTAGCGGATTCTTTTAATTTTTTTTTGGTTAAAAATATTCGCCGTATCGATGCTAAAACCAAAATAATCTACCCAAACCTTCATAACTTATTCTTTACACGTTGCTTGGGTGATTAGTTTTCTTTAAATCGTGAAATATGTCAACCTCTACTGATCCTTCAGTTGTAGATAGAACTAAAACTCTTGACTGTCTTTGGTCATTTCAAAACGCAAATGGCTATATCTCAGACGGATTCTTAAAACAATGTGCCGCCGATTTAGATATTTCTCAAATTGAACTAGAAGGTATTGTTTCTTTCTATCATTTCTTCCACCGGCAAATGACAGGAGAGTTTGTTATTTATCTCAATAATAGCATTGTCTCCGAATGCAAAGGTTTTCTGAGAGTAAAAAAAGCCTTTGAACGAGAAACAGGAAATATTTTTGGAAAGCCGGATCGATGTGGCCAATTTGCTCTATTTGAGACAGCCTGTATTGGGTTGAGTGACCAAGAACCAGCTGCCCTAATCAACTTCCATCCCTTTACCAACCTTAATACCCTAAAAGTAAAGCGAATAATTTCAGAATTGAAAAAAGGAACGCCTGTTGAATCCATTTGTGATGAAGTACCGGATCATATCCGCTTTAAACCCAAAGGAGATAAGTGTATTTTACTCAAGGAATACAATCTAGGACTAGCTATTTGGAAATTACAAAATATGGGACGCGATGGAGTGATTGAAGTGTTGAAAAAATCCCAATTGAAAGGTATGGGTGGGGCTTATTTTCCAACAGGTATGAAATGGGAATTTTGTAAAAAGCAACCGGCTACTCCAAAATATATCGTATGTAATGCAGATGAAGGCGAACCAGGAACATTTAAAGATAGAGTTCTCATGAATAAATTGCCTGGGCTAATGTTTGAAGGAATGATAAGTTCAGGTTATGCAGTGGGAGCGGAAGAAGGTATCGTATATCTTCGGGCAGAGTATATATGGTTGTTAGGCAAATTAGAGGATACCATTGCTGATTTTCATAAAAGAGGTCTACTTGGTAAAGATGTAGCAGGCATTAAAGGATTTGATTTTGACATACGTATTCAATTAGGTGCTGGAGCTTATGTGTGTGGTGAAGAGACTGCTTTGTTGAATTCAATGGAGGGCAAACGAGGAGAACCCAGAGCCAAAGTTTTCTTTCCTACTGAAAAAGGATTTCTTAATCAGCCTACAGTCGTAAATAATGTAGAAACCTTTTGTGCGGCTGCCAGAATCATTGAATTGGGAGCTGATCATTATTTGAAAACGGGGACACCACAATCACCAGGAACCAAGCTGTTGAGTATCTCAGGAGACTGTCCTAAACCAGGTGTTTACGAAGTGGAATGGGGTACAAAGGTTAGGGATGTTTTAGAAATGTGTGGTGCAGAAGATGCTTATTACATACAGGTTAGCGGACCATCAGGTGAATGTATTTCAGCAAAAGAATTTGATCGAAAAATTGCCATGGATGACTTGAAATGCGGAGGGTCATTCATGATTTTTAACTCCAATCGAGATATATTAAAAATCTTAGAGAATTTCACTGCATTCTTCAAACATGAATCTTGTGGAATTTGTACCCCTTGTAGAGCTGGGAATTTTATCATTCAACGAAAATTAGAAAAAGTGTCCAATGGACTTGCCTATTCTTCGGATTATGAGGAGATAAAGCAATGGGGCAATATTATGGGGATGACAAGTCGCTGTGGGTTAGGTAAAATGGCCACCCGCGCATTGCTTATGGCATTGGATAAATTCCCTGAGTTTTTTGCAACAAAGGTTGATCAAGATGGAGAAGGACTAAACAAAAAATTTGATATGGTAAAAGCTCTTAAGCCATACGAACAATTTGGAGATTAAATATTCAATCATTGTGGTTTTGAAAATATAGAATCATGTCTAAAAAAATCACCATAAAAATAGATGGAAAGGCCTTGAAAGTTGAGGCTGGTCGGAACCTCGTAACCGTCGCTGAAGAAAACGGTATTTTTATTCCATCGCTGTGTTATTATGAACACATTGACCCACCACTAGGGACTTGTCGAGTGTGTACTTGTAATATTAATGGTAAAGCAAGACCTGCTTGTACAGCCAAAACGGAGGAAGGCATGGACATCGAGTTGGATACCAAAACCTTGTTAGATGTTAGATCAGCGATTGTCGAAATGATGTTTTCCGAAGGCAACCATTTTTGTCCAGCCTGTGAAAAAAGTGGGGACTGTGATTTACAACATATGGCTTATGAAATGGGTATTTCCTATACGCGATTTCCTCACCTTTTTAAAGATCGTATGATTGATTTCTCACCGAAAAGGATGGTCATTGAGCACAATCGCTGTGTCAAATGTCACCGTTGTGTAGAAGAAATTCATACAGATGATGGGGCGAAGGTGTTTTCGTTTTGTAATCGTGGTAACGAAACTATTGTAAGTATTGACATTGAACAGGAGGCTAAATTGAGTGAAGAACAAGCTGTCAATGCCATGCATATTTGCCCAACAGGGGCTATTCTGGTACGTGGAAAAAGTATAGCTAGACCATTTGGCGATCGTCAATTTGACATGGAATCTGTGAAGAAGCCAGAAAACGCCAAAGCTGTGAAAAAGGCTAAAAGTAAAAAGGCCCCTAAAAGAGATAAAAAAGTCATTGCTACTACATCATTGGCAGGTTGTTTTGGCTGTCATATGTCCATGTTGGATGTTGATTTGGGCTTGCTTGATTTGATTGAAGTGGTGGACTTTCATAAATCACCTATTACGGACATTAAAAAATTCACTAAGAAATGTGATATTGGACTAATTGAAGGAGGCTGTTGTAATACAGAAAATATTGAGGTCTTGAGAGCGTTTCGGAAAAATTGCAAAATACTCGTGTCCGTAGGAGAATGTGCTATTTGGGGCGGAGTACCAGCTATGAGGAATACAATTCCCTTGGCAGAATGTTTGGAAGAAGCATATCTCGATTCTATGACAACAGAGCCAGAAGAGAATGTTGTTCCTTATCATGAGGATTTGCCAAAGATTTTGGATAAGGTGTACCCTTGTCATGAAATTGTGAAAATAGACCATCATATTCCAGGATGCCCACCATCTCCCAATCATATTTGGAAAGCGGTGAGTAGTTTACTTTGGGGTGATGAATTTTCGGTTTTGTATTCAGAATTTAAATATGATTGAACCTCGATCCATTTGGTTCATTCACATAAAATAACACCATGTCAAAAAAAATAGCCATAGATGTAGTCACTAGGGTAGAGGGACACGGAAAAGTGACTATTCACCTAGATGAAAAAGGTGCCGTAAAAGATGCTTTTTTCCATATAGTAGAATTCCGTGGTTTCGAGCGATTCATTCAAGGACATCCTTATTGGGAAGCGCCATTATTGGTGCAGCGCCTTTGTGGAATTTGTCCTGTTAGTCATCATCTTGCAGCTGCAAAAGCCATTGATCAGATTGTTGGTCTTGATCCAGGTGACCTGTCCACAGTAGCCGACAAATTAAGACGGTTGTTGCATTATGGTCAGGTATTTCAGTCTCATGCCCTGCATTTCTTCTACCTCGCCTCGCCTGATTTATTATTTGGTTTGGATGCGCCACCTGAAAAGCGAAATGTGGTTGCTGTAGCAATGGCAGATAAAGAACTTGCTCGAAAAGGGATTTTAATGCGGAAATTCGGGCAGGAAATTATCAAAGCGATTGCTGGAAAGAGGATACATGGGATTGCCGCCGTACCAGGTGGTGTACACAAAACTTTTTTTCCATATGAAAGGGATTATTTTTTGGAAGACAATGATACGCCTGATGTGGATACCATGATTAAGTGGTCATTGGAAATGGTACAATTCATTAAAGCCTATCATGAAAAAAACAGGGTTTGGCTAGATACATTTGCCAGTTACCCTTCTGGGCATTTGGGGTTGGTGACAGATGATGGAGGGCTAGAACTTTACGATGGAAAAATGCGTGCAATTGATAGTGTTGGAAATACCAGATTGAATGATATTCATAATGATGAATACATCAACTATTTCCAAGAAGGCGTTGAGAGGTGGTCGTACATGAAATTTCCTTACCTAAAAAAATTGGGAATGAAAGAAGGTTGGAATCGAGTTGGTCCACTTGCTCGGTTGAATGTTTGTGATTACATTTCTACACCATTGGCAAATAAGGAATTACAAGAATTTAAATCTTATTGGAACGGTAAACCCAATAACAGTACCATGCACTCGCATTGGGCTCGTCTAATTGAAACTTTGCATTGTGCGGAGTTAATGAAAGATCTGCTAATTGATGAGTCTATACTCGGAAATGATCTCCTACGAGAAGGTGTACGAAGACCAGAGGGTATTGGAATTATTGAAGCGCCAAGAGGTACTTTGATTCACCATTATAAAGTGGACGACAAGGGTATGATTACTAAATGTAACCTCATCGTTTCAACAACTCATAATAATGAAGCGATGAATAGAGCGGTGCGATGGGTTGCTAAAAATGTTTTGGATAAGCAACCTGAAATTACGGAAGGTATGCTAAACCAAGTCGAAATTGCGATTCGAGCATTCGATCCTTGCCTTAGTTGTGCAACGCATGCGATTGGTAAAATGCCATTGAAAGTTTCGGTTTTTGATCACCAAGATAAATTATTACATGAACGAATTAAATCATCTTAAAGTCCTTTCAAAAAGCCTAATGATTGGAATAGGCAATTGTGGTCGTAGTGACGATGGATTGGGGTGGGCATTTGTGGAAACCATCGAAAAGGGAGGTGATTTCCCAGGTGATACCTTACTTCGTTACCAATTGCAAGTCGAAGATGCCGATTTGATTAGTCAATATGATCAAGTTATTTTTGTAGATGCTTATCAAGGGGGATTAGAAGACGGATATACATTTAAGAAATGTTTGGCTGCGAAGGACTTTTCATTCACGACGCATCGATTACCACCTGAAACGGTTTTATATTTATGCCAAGAACTCTATCAAAAAAATCCAAATGCCTATATGCTGTTGATAGACGGGGAAAAATGGGAGTTGGAGATTAGATTGAGTGAATTGGGACAAAAGAATTTGCAAAAGGCTTTGAATTTTTTTGAAGAAGAAATAATATTCAAAGCCGCTGTTTTAAAATAATTTCTCTATCGTACATTTATGAAATCCACGCGCCTACGGCGCGAAAATTTCTTTTGGAGAGAGACTATTGAAAAAAAAATCGAAATTTTTTTTTTCAATAGTCTCTCTCCTTATTATTCTTTCGCCGTCTTTGACGGCGTTTTCAACAACTTTCAAAAAGTGTACGGTTGAGAAAAAATAATTTGAATTCATTTTCTCTTATGCATGAAGCCTCATTAGTTCAAAATATATTTGACATCCTCGAATCAAAATTCACCGAAGAAGAATTAGAAACATTAGAAAGTATCGATTTGCAAGTTGGTTTGCTTTCCAATGTAGAACCTCTATTAATGAAAAGTGCTTTTGAAGCGGTTAAATCTTCAATAGATAAATACCAAGATGTAAAGTTGAATATGGAGGTGGTTGATGTGGAAATATTTTGTGATAATTGCGATACCAATTCAACAATAAATAATTACAAATTTGCTTGCGCTCATTGTGGTCAGCCCAATAATAATGTAATCAAAGGCATGGAATTACTGATTAAAAGAGTACATTTTTCGGGTGAACAAGAAGTGACGGGATTAACTTAATTGCCTAATCCCTAACCTGGCAGAGCGAGTATTATAAAACTATTCTTTGTCAATTTCTTCTTTGTTTTGATACAAAGAAGCAAAAATCAAGGCTGTGGATATTTTGGCTAAAATTCAATGCCCTCACACAGACGAACCAAATGCTCGCAATGCTCGCGTGGATAGTCTTTTCAGCCTTGCATCATTGAATTTTTTAACGCCAAAATCTCCAATGCCGAAGAAGGTTTCATAGGTTTTCTTGCCACGTATGCGCAAGATTTAACTTGTAACAGAACTAGTCAAAAAAGATTTAAAAACATACTCTCAGGAGGATGTCACATCCGACCATGGTCTAATGGAGTAAAGTCGGATGAGACATCCTCCAGAGCATTTTTCTATTTTTAATCGGCTGAAATGTACAATTCAATTAATTGGGAGCTAAATGATTTCATTTGGTCATTGTGTGTTTTTATGGTGGCGGGCAGGGAACGGCAAAACATGTGGGTGCGGGGGCGGCACTGCGAAGAGCCTTTGTTTTGCCTTGATTTTTGGTTACTTTTTATCAAGAAAAAGTAACATACATTTCTATTAAAAGCAACCATAGTTTAATTGACCAAATAAAATCATTTAGGAATGATGAAAAAATAAGTTACAGATTCTGGACTGACCATTTTTTTATTTGAGGAGGCAAAAAACGCAAGCGATGCAGGGCATCGGTGAGTATTTTTAACGAATTCAAAGAAGAAAAGGGGTGACCTAAAATCAGGAAGTTATTATTTTATCATTCCTTAGAACCATTAATTGCCTAATATCTTACTAAAAAAAATTATGCAAAAAGTAGCAAAATCCACTAAAGCAGCAAGGGGCACAGTTGCCTGTGATAATACGACCATGCATTTGCTAAAAGCCAATGACTTTGTGGCGGAAACGATCCGTAAACGAATGGCTAAAAAGGATATTCTCCTGATCAATATTACCTCTTCGGCAGGAAGTGGAAAAACTACTTTGCTGCAAGAAACAGCAAAGCGGATTGGAGATAAAGTGAAAATGAAAGTCCTTGTTGGCGATCTTGAAACAGAGCGGGATGCTAATCGATTGAAGGAAGCAGGCATAGATGCGCTTCAAATCGTTACAGGGGGGATTTGTCATTTGGAAGCGCAGATGGTTTGGCAGGCGATGGAAGAATTAGATTTGGAAGGAGTAGAGTTACTTATTATTGAAAACGTCGGTAACCTAGTCTGTCCCGCGTCGTTTGATCTTGGAGAAGATTATCGAGTTACGTTGATGGCGACGACGGAAGGAGATGACAAACCCAAAAAATATCCGCGAATGTTTTTGACAAGTGAATTGATGCTGGTTTCAAAATCGGATTTGTTGCCCTATTTGCCATTTTCAACAGAGGCTGTTGTCGCGGATGCGAGGGATATTAATCCGGATATTGGGGTTATTCAGATTTCTAGTATTTCAGGGGAAGGGATGGAAGAATGGTGCAATTGGTTGCTAGAAAAAGTAAAGGAAAAACAAACCAGCAAGCTTCAAGCTGCCAGTACTTAATGGAAACATGGCACATTCATATCAAAGGTCAAGTTCAGGGCGTTGGTTTTCGTCCATTTGTTTATCGATTAGCCATAGACAATAGATTGAATGGCTGGGTTTGTAATACTACGGATGGTGTTCATATTGAAATAAATGCGACTAAGAATCAGGCACTTTTTTTTCATGATTTATTATTGAAAAAATCGCCTAAGTTAGCAGTCATTTCTGGTCATTCCATTGAGCCAATCAATCATCAATACTATTCCGATTTTAGGATTATTCATAGTAAAAATAAGGGTGAAGCCAATCTATTATTAACGCCGGATTTTTCGATGTGTGAAGATTGCAGGGAAGAGTTAAATGCGGAAAATAATCGCCGTAAAAATTATCCATTTATCACCTGCACTAATTGTGGCCCTCGTTTTTCAATTACACACCAATTACCGTATGATCGGGAGACAACCACAATGTCCAAATTCGAGCTTTGTCCAACCTGTCAAAAAGAATATAATGACCCAATAGACCGACGATATTATTCGCAAACCAATTCTTGTCCCGTTTGTAACATTCAATTGTCACTTTATGATGCTAATCAAAATCTTCTTACTCAAAAAAATAAGGAGTGTATGGATATGGTGGTCAACAAGTGGCGAAGTGGAAAAATTGTAGCTATCAAAGGAATTGGCGGTTATTTATTAACTTGTGATGCTGGTAATATATTGACTGTTAATAAGTTAAGGAGGCGGAAGCATCGTCCAACAAAGCCGTTTGCGGTGATGTATCCTAGTTTAGAATACTTATCTGAGCAGATAGAGATACCTAAGGAAGAATTGAAGGCATTGACAAGTATTGAATCACCTATAGTGATTTTAGATAATTTGCCAAGCTCAAAAACGGAGACCCTAGCTCCTGGGCTTGAATGTCTTGGTGTAATGTTGCCCTATACCCCTCTTTATGATTTATTATTGAAAGAATTTGGCAAGCCGATCGTTGCGACAAGTGGTAATAGGAGTAATTCGCCCATAGTTTTTCAGGATGAAAAAGCATTATCAGATTTAACTAAAATTGCCGATTATATTTTGGTCAACAATCGGGAGATTGTTGTTCCTCAAGATGATTCAGTTGTGAAATTTAGTCCTAAACACCGGCAGAAAATCATCCTTCGCCGATCGAGGGGAATGGCTCCTAGTTATGTACAGCCAGCGCTAAAATTGACCACAGAAAAGATTTTATCTACTGGAGCTATGTTGAAAAGTACTTTTACTTTTTTGCATCGAGGGAATACCTTTATTAGCCAATATTTAGGGGATTTGGAATCTTTTGACACTCAGGAAAATTATCGGCATACGGTCAACCATTTTTTCAGATTATTTGATGATCATCCTGAAGTTATTCTTGCAGATAAACACCCACAATATTTCTCGACTATTTATGGGCAACAATTGGCTCAATCGCTGGATGTTTCAATTGAAAAAATACAGCATCATGTTGCACATTTTGGTGCAGCATTAGGAGAGCATAATTTATTAAACTCGAAGGAACTAATATTAGGTGTAATATGGGATGGGACGGGTCTTGGTGATGATGGACATATTTGGGGTGGAGAGTTTTTTAAATATGAAAATTACGAATTTACAAGGAGTTTTCATTTTGACTATTTTGATTTTATTTTGGCTGATAAAATGCCTAAAGAACCTAGGATATCGGCTCTTTGCGCAACTTGGGATATTGAGGAGGCAAGGGCATATTTAAGACCAAAATTTACGCCTGTTGAATGGCAAGTTTATTTGAAAAAATTAGAAAGAGGAAGCTCCTTAAAAACGAGCAGCGTTGGCCGCCTTTTTGATGCGGTTGCTTCCTTATTGGGGATTATGGATAAGTCGAATTATGAAGGAGAGGCAGCCATGTTATTGGAAAAAGTAGCTTCTGATTATTTCAAAAATACTAATTTAGATGATTCGGAAGCTTATTTCTTAGAAAAAGAACCTAATGTAAAAGCTTTAATGAGTGGAATAATTGATGATTTGAATAAAGGAAAATCAAAAGGTTTTATTGCTGCCAAATTTCATTTTTCGTTGGTCATGCTGGTGAAACAAATAGCTAGTCATTTACAGGTGAAAAAACTTGTTTTTAGTGGAGGGGTTTTCCAAAATTCATTATTAGTAGATTTAATGAATGAATATTTGTCAAAAGATTTTCAATTATATTTCCATCATAAACTTTCCCCAAATGACGAAAATATATCTTTCGGACAGCTAATATGTTACCGAATAAATCAGTTGAAAAAACAAAAAGTTAGACTGTTTTCAGTTGTGGAGTAAAACCCTCAATTGTCAATCTTCTTACGCATTTATTACAATATGTGTTTAGCAATTCCTGGAAAAATAAAGTCGATCGAAACCCTAGAAGATTACTTGGTTCGAATGGCCAAGGTTTCATTTGGTGGTATTTTAAAAGAAGCGAGTCTTGAATTGGTGCCAGAAGCAAATGAGGGTGATTATGTCCTTGTGCACGCAGGAGTTGCCATTAGCATTGTTGATGAAGAAGAAGCACATAAAACGTTTCAATATCTCAAAGAGATAGGGGAATTGGATGAATTAGAAGAAGGTTAGTTATTCTACTTTTGGTTCATTATTTTAACTGAACATTATGAAATACCTCACGGAATACCGCAAGCCTGAATTGGTGGAACAATACCTTGATCAGATTAACCAATCAGTTACTCGACCTTGGACGATTATGGAAGTTTGTGGCGGACAGACGCATAGCTTGGTTAAAAATGGGATACTAGATATGCTGCCAAAGAATTTGCAAATGATTCATGGACCTGGATGCCCTGTGTGTGTTACCCCATTAAACTTAATTGATAAAGCGATTTATCTAGCCGAAAAAAAAGAGGTCATTCTTTGCTCCTTTGGTGATATGTTGCGGGTGCCGGGATCAAAAAAAAGTTTACTAGAGTCAAAGGCTACAGGGGCAGATATTAGAATTTTGTATTCTCCATTGGAGGCGGTCAAATTAGCCAAAGAAAACCCAGAGCGGGAAGTTGTTTTTTTTGCTGTTGGTTTTGAAACTACCGCTCCTGCCAATGCGCTATCCGTCGTTCATGCCAATCGAGCAGGTCTGAAAAACTATTCAATTCTAGCCTCCCATGTGTTGGTTCCGCCAGCCATCGAAGCTGTGATGGACGACGATGAGAGTCATGTCAAAGCCTTTTTGGCAGCAGGTCATGTTTGTGCCATTATGGGCTTGGATGAATATTATCCATTAGTAGAAAAATACAAGGTTCCTGTTGTTGTAACTGGTTTCGAGCCAGTAGATTTATTACAAGGTATTTTGATGACGGTCAGACAGTTAGAGAGTGGGGAAGCGAAATTGGAAAACCAATACAGCCGAGTCGTTCAGTCAGATGGAAATCCTGCTGCTCGTAGTCTTATCCAGCAGGTTTTTCAAGTTAACGACCGGGAATGGCGCGGCATTGGTTCTATTTCAAAAAGTGGCTACGAAGTGCGTTCGGAGTTCTCAAATTTCGATGCTAACCTCAAGTTTCAAATTGATATTGAGGAGGCGGTAGAGAACGGAGAATGTATAGCTGGACAAGTATTAAAAGGTATCAAGAAGCCATATGAGTGTCCTCAATTTGGTGAAAAATGTAAACCTTCAACACCACTTGGTGCGCCGATGGTTAGCTCAGAAGGCGCTTGTGCAGCTTACTATCATTTCGCAACAGCTATGGAAGGAATGTAAATTAATAATTACGGATAATGACCAAAACAAAATTAAATATGCACCTCCAATGTCCAATGCCTAAACTCGATTTTGAGGTCATCACATTAGGACATGGTAGTGGAGGATTACTTACTAATCAATTGCTTGATAGTGGTGTTTTCAATTTGTTGAGTAATGATTGGCTTGATCAACGCCATGATGGAGCCCTACTAAATTTGAGTGGACAAACGGCGTTTAGCACGGATAGTTTTGTTATTTCTCCTGTCTTCTTTCCTGGTGGTAATATTGGTGAATTAGCTGTCAATGGAACCGTCAATGATATTGCTATGTGTGGAGCCATTCCGGAATATATTTCATTGGGCTTCATCATTGAAGAGGGACTGACGATGCAGGAATTCTGGGATATTTTGGTCTCTATTAAATTTGCTTGTGAGAAAGCGAATGTAAAGGTAGTTACGGGCGATACCAAAGTAGTAGAGCGTGGCAAAGGTGATAAGATTTTCATTAATACAACTGGTGTTGGGAGAGTACATCCACAGGCGAATATTCATATCAATAATATAAAAGTAGATGATAAAATTATTGTCAGTGGCAACTTAGCTACCCATGGTATGGCTATCATGTCTGTAAGAGAAGGGCTAGAGTTTGAAACGGATATTGAAAGTGATACTTGCGCCCTTAATCATACCATCAAATATTTACTGGACGAATTTGGTATTGATATCCATCTACTTCGTGATCCTACTCGAGGTGGCGTAGCAACTGTGCTCAACGAAATTGCCAAGCAGACGAATAAAGGCATCACCTTGTCCCAAAAAGAATTGCCAATTAAAGAGCAGGTTGAAGGCGCTTGTGAAATCCTTGGTCTTGACCCATTATACGTGGCGAATGAAGGGCTTTTTATTGCTGTGGTAGATGGAAATATTGCAGATGATTTCTTACAAAAATTGAAATCTTTGGATCATGGAGCACATGCTTCCATTATTGGTGAAGTGGTCAATAATCACCCACGTCAAGTCGTTATGACAAGTGCTATTGGAGGTAGACGGGTGATCAATATGTTGGTCGGAGAGCAATTGCCAAGGATTTGTTGAGAGAACGAGGCACATCGTAATGGTTTCAATCTATAATTGAATTAAGGTACTTAACTATTAATAGTTTTCTCATAAAAATCCGTTTTGGTGATTTTCAAACTTTTTTACCCAAGCCCCTAAAGGGAGAAAGTTTAAAAATCGCTAAAACTTCCTTCAAAACTGGGGTGAATTTTAGCCGTTATTTAACTATTCAATTTCGACAAAAGTAGTTTTTGATAAACCCATTCTTTAATATTTTGTGTATTCAATAAACCCATTCGTTCTAACAATCTTTTTTCGTCTCCTTTTGGCTTAAGAAATAGCCCTTTGAAAAGTGTTTTCAACAAGTTAGGTTTAGAGGAAAGATCATTTTTTAATGATTTCAATGCCTTTCCAATGACAATTTCATCATCCGTTAAATCTGTCCCGAATGGGAAGGTTTTATAGAAACCTTTTGACTTATATTTTTTTACTACCTCTAAATAGGAGGCAGGGTAATTATTTGAGAAGGCGCTAGGTATTTGATAATGCTTTTCTAATTTGCCTACTTTTTTAGCCCAAATCATTAGTTCATTTTGGAATCGAGAATCTGTAATATTTAAGATCTTCTTGATAATTTCCTGATCCGTACAGCCTCTAATATACGCAATGCCGTATTCTGTAACGACAACATCACGCAGGTGCCTTGGTATGGTTATATGGCCATAGAAAGGGACAATATTAGAATGGAATTTACCTTTGGAATTTCGAGTACTCCGAAGGTTGAGAATCGAGTTGCCGTCAGGTAATTCTTGTGCCATTGCCACAAAGTTGTATTGCCCACCGACACCACTTATCACCTGACCATTCTCTAAACCATCACTGACTGCTGCGCCAGATAAGGTTTGCATCATACAACTATTGATAAAACGGGCATTCTTTCTGTGTAGTCGATCAAGTGCTTCGTGTCCGTATAACTGGTTGATTTTCAGGACGCTTTTCATGTTGATAAGCTTCTTTTCCTCATTGGGCAATTCTTTAAGCCATTTGTAAAACCGTTGAGGACCTAGGAAGAAGCCGCCTTGCATGATTTGTCCGTTTTTAAGGCTATTTCCAAGGCAATGTTTTTTTAAAGCTTCAAGGGATTCTGGTTCACGAATATGTGGTTTGATTGTCATCCCCTCGGCGGTTTGAATCGTCTTATCACTATAAGAAAGGTCTTCTTTAAAAATGCCCCAATACTGTAGAAAGTCAAAATCCTTTTTTGAGATCTGACCATGAATAACTTTGTTTTCTAGCAATACTTCAAGAATATCGTCACTAAATGTTTCTTTTATTAAGTCCCGATTTATGAGCTTTTGTAAACCGACGTGATCATAGGCTTTTTTCTTTACGATCCCAGCATTATAGAGGTGCATAAAGCCGTCTACCAACATTTCTGACGCACCAAAAAGACCCTTCTCAAAGGGAGATGTATCGCCTAATTTATTGATTACCTCTCCAAATTTTTCTTTGATTTTTAGGTCTGAAAGAAGGGCTTGATATTCCGCATTTTGATTGTGTCGGAGCAAGAGATTATAAACTGTACTATCACCCAAAGAACCAATTCCGATTTGCAATTCACCATCGTCTTTGACGAGTGTACTACAATAAAGTCCAATCATGAAATCAGCTTCAGAGACACTCATTTTGGGAGGGCCAAATACTTTAAAATATTTCTCAGGCTCATCAAGAACAAAATCATATAAACCTTCTTCAACCATCGCGTCACCATACATAAATGGTAAATTCTGATTGACTTGTGCAATAGTAGTAAATGTTGCGTTGGTTGCTTTCAATTGGTCGATTATGTCAATCGTGACATCAGGGTTACAACTCAAGGAAAAGTAATTTTGACCGTCAATTTCTTTTTTCGCAACTAGTTGCGCTACGACATTGATTTTACGATCCAACATGTCTCTTGTGACATGTGTGTAATTGGATGAAACATAATTCTGTTGTATACTATCATTCCCAACATATTTTCCCGGAGGGAAATAAAATTCAATAACTTCAATATTGTCTGGTAGGGCACCCTTCATTCGATCTTGTTCGTAATCAAGATCAGGGTAATCGCCAAAAACTCGATCTGCAAATGGATTCAGAAAGCGTTTTTCCAAATCACTTTTACCACGTGGCTTCTCTAAGGTAAGGGCAGTACAAATTGTTAAATCAATGCTTTTATCTGCTAAAGCTCTTTGATAAAATGCATTGACAATATGGTTGGCTTTTCCGGCAGCTAACGGGCTACCTAAAATGATTTTCTTGCCAATTTTTTGTATTACTTCATCAACAATTTTGTGCTCGTCTTTATATTTTTTAGCCATGACTAGTTGGTTGGACAATTCTATGAGTGAATTATATATTGACTTATACAAAAAACCCTATATATTTACACTCATTTTGGGAAGAAGGTACTACGCCTTCCTATTTTTTGGAGTGATAAACATCATTCAACTCACCGTTAAATATCATCTGATAATTGCTTGATTTTGTTTAGTGTGTTCATTAGCTCGAATATGATCGAACTATTTTGTAGTGCAATATCAATAGGCTTTCTTTGGATAAAAAAGTGAAAATACAGCCCTTCACATTGAAAGAAAACTACCAAATACCTTAACTAAATTAGAATAAAAGAAAAGTAAACTAAATTCTCGTTCCTTCGCTCGAAAAGGCTTCCATTCTCAACCCAATAAATATTGGAAATTTGGCATTCTTTACAAGAAAGTCTAAATGGATTGGTGCAATTGTATCCATTAATCCAAAACTAAACTAAATATTTTTTGAATTTAAGAACAGAGGAACATTCAAAAAAACAAAGCCGCATACCACCATTGTAAATAAATATTAAGAAAGAGCTGATAATTATCAATGTGAATATCGATATAGATACTGTACATTTGAGATTGATCTGACCTTTGTTAAATGAGCTTCAAGAGTTTTGAAATTAGATTTATTGAATTGAATAAGTAATGATAAAAACTGGTTTTTATCACCAAGCAAAAAAGTTTAACATCGAGAAGGGGTCGACAAATTGCAAGGAAAATACTTTTGCAATAATTCAAAATAATTAATAAATGAAATCGAACAATAAAAAACTCAGTTTTCTTGACAGTTACCTAACTTTATGGATTTTCGCTGCAATGATAATAGGTATAGGTATCGGTTATGTTTTTCCGAATTTTTCAGATTTTATTAATGTTTTAAGTATTGGAACGACAAATATTCCGATTGCCATAGGTCTAATTTTGATGATGTACCCGCCATTAGCAAAAGTAAATTATGGGCTATTGCCAAGAGTTTTCAAAAACGTAAAAATCCTTTCTATTTCTCTTTTGTTAAACTGGATTATTGGGCCAATTTTAATGTTTCTTTTAGCAATTATTTTTTTAAGGGATTATCCCGAATACATGGCTGGACTGATTTTGATTGGATTAGCACGATGTATCGCAATGGTTTTGGTATGGAATGACCTCGCTGATGGAAGCAGTGAATATGGTGCAGGTTTAGTTGCATTAAATAGTATTTTCCAGGTATTCGCGTATAGCTTTTATGCATGGATTTTCATTACACTTTTACCCCCAATGTTTGGGTTTGAAGGAGCAATTGTTGATATTTCCGTAGCCACAATTGCCGAAAGTGTTGCTGTATATCTTGGTATTCCATTTTTATTGGGACTTTTTAGCCGAATCATATTGGTCAAGCGAAAAGGTGAAGAATGGTATACCAAAAAATTTATCCCTGCCATTTCACCAATAACGCTCATTGCCTTGATATTCACAATTGTGGTGATGTTCTCATTGAAAGGTGAATTGATTGTGACTATTCCAATGGATGTGGTAAAAATTGCTATACCGTTACTTGTTTATTTTACCCTGATGTTCTTTATTGGTTTTTTCCTCAGTAAAGCTATGGGGGCATCTTATGATGAAAATGCTGCCATCTCCTTCACCGCCGCAGGCAACAACTTTGAATTGGCGATTGCAGTCGCTATTGCTGTGTTTGGATTGAATTCAGGACAGGCATTTGCAGGAGTGATTGGTCCTTTGGTTGAGGTACCTGCACTTATTTTGCTTGTAAGGGTAGCTTTTTGGCTGCGAAAGAAATATTATCTGGTTGCAAAGATTTAATGATTAAAGAATATTGGTTCTTTACTCGTTACTAACGTTATTTTTTATCAAATAAATTGGCTTTAAGCCAAAATCGAAAAGAGCTCAAAACCTCTTAATGGTTAATCATGTAATTTCCTTCAAATAGCTAGCAAGCTGATTATTAAAATATAATTAATTTTTATATTTTTGATGTTGTTCGTCTCATAAATCATTATTCATGAAATCACTACAACTATTTTTTCTAGCTCTTTCATTGGGACTTTTTATAGGATGCGAGCCTGACCCTAACCTATGCGAAGATGTTGAATGTGGACCTGGAGATTGTTTCGAAGGAATCTGTAAATGTCCAGATGGATTCTCAGGAGTTAATTGTGAGATAGAGGAATGTTTCGGTGTAGGCTGTGTTAATGGGGATTGTGACCCTCAAACTGAAACCTGCAATTGTTATCCAAATTATTATGGAGAAGGCTGCGATATATTATGTGTAAATGGAGAATTTGCAAATGGAAATTGTA
>JANSWP010000071.1 GCA_024743405.1 Bacteroidota bacterium | reverse complement strand
CCTTACTAAAATCCAAAATCTACTATTTCAAATTGACGGACTTATTTTTTAGCCGTTACTAAACTAAATATCTTGCTCTTTTGAAGGCTTCTTTTTTGAGATTACATCGTTGAAAAAATACGCAAGAGCTAAGGCTATTCCTCATTTTTTCGCCTCGTTCTCTCAAAAAACTACCTTCTTCAAAAAAAGCAACCTACTTAATTTACAGTGTACTGAGCGAATATAGGAAAATAACCTACTGGAGAGATCACATAAAATATCAATCATTTAGGCGCTCAGGTACTTTAAGCCTTGTTTGGAACTAACCTATTGTCGATAATTTTTTCATTTCAGATGGCTGCTTTCGAGGCAAATAATTCTTTTTTGCAGTCAGATGGATAAAAAGTCAATCATCTTCAAAATGCAGATTAAATCAACTTTATAAACTATTGATTTTGAGACAAATAAGATCTTCTAGATTTTTGAAACCTAGAAGATCTCGACTTTTTACACAACCCCGGTCTTTCTTTCGAAGTCCAAGAAAATCTAATAAAAACAACTGAAAGCCTAGTATATAATATATTGACTTTCTCAATCCTAAAATTTAAACATTTTCTTCTTCTCATTCCCTACTTTTGCCTCCATGAACATTAATGGAAAAGCATTCCGTACCATTTGGGTAAATCCAGAAGATCCTCAAATCATTCAAATAATTGACCAACGTTGGTTACCTCACAAGTTAGTCATAGAAGACCTAAAAACACTAGAGGATGTGACTATTGCTATTAGAGATATGCACCTTCGCGGAGCGCCTTTAATTGGTTCTGCTGCTGCTTTTGGAATGTATATTGCGGCTTTAGAAGCGCCTGAAAAAAACCCTCATGAGTATTTAAATAATGCCTGTCGTGAATTAAAAAATACCCGCCCTACTGCTGTTAATTTAGCCTATGCGGTTGATAAAAGTTGGAATGCCATTCAACCTATAAATTCAAAAACAGAGATTGAGAAAAGAGCTTTGAAAATTGCACTGGAGATTACCGAAGAAAGTGTTCAACATTGTCAAAAAATCGGAAGTTTTGGGCTCCAATTAATCGAAGAAATTAGTATAAAAAAAGGTGGAAAACCCGTAAATATTCTCACCCACTGCAATGCTGGCTGGTTTGCTTGCGTTGATTTTGGAACGGCAACTGCACCAATTTATGCAGCTCATGACAAAGGAATTGACGTTCATGTTTGGGTTGATGAAACTCGTCCAAGAAATCAAGGTGCACGAATAACTGCCTTTGAGTTATTGAATCATGGCGTCCCACACACCGTCATCCCTGATAATGTTGGAGGCCATTTGATGCAACATGAAATGGTCGATTTGGTAATCGTTGGTAGTGACCGTACCACTGTGACCGGAGATGTCGCCAATAAAATCGGCACCTACCTAAAGGCACTTGCTGCTTTTGATAATCAGGTTCCTTTTTATGTGGCACTTCCTTCTTCTACTATTGATTGGAATTTGAAAGATGGGCTTAAAGAAATCCCGATTGAACAACGTGATTCAGAGGAAGTTAAATACATTCAGGGGCTTGATAACAAAGAGATTAGACAGGTACTTTTGACTCCAAAAGAGAGCCCTGCGACAAACTACGCTTTTGATGTCACTCCAGCCAGATTTGTGACAGGGTTAATTACCGAAAAAGGCATTTGCCAAGCTAGTAAACAAGGGATTTTAAACTTGTTTTCCTCGAAAAATGATCAATCTTAATCCTAAAAATCTAAATTTTCATGGCTTTTACCTGAAAAACCCTTTGCCAAAGCAAAGGGAAAACTAAGCAGTCAGATGGATAAAAAAAACCATCGTCAACATGTTGGTTTCTCTCCACTTATCAAATAATAACCAAAATGCTTCCGAGCCAATCCCATTAACATACCATAAAGCGGGGCTAATGCGTTATTTTTTCGTTCGGTGACCAAAGTCTTTTCATCCTTTTCTAAACATCGTTTCCATAAAAACTTTATGACCGTTTTAGGGATATGAACAAAGGAAGGCGCCACTTTCCAACTAATATCTTCTACCACAATATTTTTAAAACCAACATTTTCTAACTCCTTTTTAAATAATTGGATATCAGCCAATTCCGTCAATGCCCAATACTTCATGTTCCGCTTATAAATTGTATCCAATATCCCTGGTAAACGATTAGAATGCTTTCGAAATCCATCAGCAACTACAAACCTAGCCCCTGGTTTCAATGTTCGATAAAGTTCGTTTACAAACTCTTTTTTAGCTGGTCCATTTCCATAACAAGCACTTTCAACCGCATAAGCCCCATCAGAACATTCGGTTGCCAGTGGGAGGTCGTTAAAATCAGCCAAACAAATATCGATTTGGTTCGCTAAAAAAGCATTATGATTAAGACGGTTTCCAAAAACCACTTGCCAAGGGGTGACGGTTACGCCATAAACAGTGGCTTCAAAATTTCGTTTGGCTAAATACCGAGCTGTGGCTCCTACTCCACATCCTAAATCCAGAACTAAAGGGTCTATATACTCTTCTAAAAAAAGTCTATTAATGACTTCTTCATTCATTTGATTAAGCATTTTTTCAAGATTAAATGGATTCATACCCCATTTGTAATATCCAAAATGCATATTGAAATTAGGACTCCAAACTTCATAATCCAACCCTGCTTTTTCGTAATAATCGATTACATTTTTGTGAGTCGTCGCTCGGGATTTTATAGTATTCATGATTCTGTTTTTAATGATTTTGAAATGAACTGTGACTTTAGGGACTTCGCAATTAATAACCTACACGTTTCGCCTGTCCTTTTTCCTTTTCTCTTCATTAAAATTTTTGACCATAGCGATGCTATGCTAAAAAATTTTGCCTCGACCAAAGAAAAAATTACTAGACCAAATTTGCGTAGTTTATTAATTGCAAAGTCCCTTACCACCATTCATTTTCTGTAACAGAATACAATATAAACTAAATTTTCTGTATTTTCAATAAATATTGAAAATACAGAAAATAAAAAACACTGCTCCAATTTAACCTCGAACTTCCAAAGATCATTTTTTTGCTAAATACTCCGCTAACCCCATTAAATCCAATCCATTAAAATGCCCAGAGCTCATCATCAACAAATTGGCGTTTTCCCACTTCTGATTTTTCAAAAAAGCCTTTAGCGCCTTTTCGCAAGTAAATACCTTCAAGTCAGGGTAATGGAAATGAGCACGGATTTCATCAGGTGTGATAGGTGGTAATTTTTTCATTTGTAAGGTATGTTGACTATAATAAACACAGGCAACATCAGCAGCATTCATGGTTTCCGTGTATTGTGGAAGGAAGGCTTTTTTCAAACTACTAAAGGTGTGCAATTCAAGGCAAGCTACCAGTTTTCGGTTTTTATATTGAGCTTTGACCGCATTGGTTGTTGCTCTCACTTTGGAAGGAGCATGTGCAAAATCCTTCCAAGCTATAAAGTGATCATTTTGATATAATAACTCTAAACGCTTTGCCGCACCTTCGAAGCTTTCGATGGCTTCATAAAAGGTTTCTTCATCGATTCCTATCTTTTTACAAACATGAAAAGCGGCGAGCAAATTACTTAAATTGTGATTACCAAAGATTTTTAAAGGTACATTTGGAAGTCCCCATCGTTTTATCCAAGTCTGTTGGTTTTTTATTTCAAACTCAAACAAATCATAAGGAATCGCCTCTATCGGGTGATTAGACTTTCTCAAAACCGTTCGAATATGTTCATCCTTTTGATAAAAAATGAGCGTCCCGTTTTCTTCAAAGCTTTCTAATAACAAATCAAACTGTGAGAGATAGTTGTCGAAACTTGGGAAGACATTTATATGATCCCATTCAATACCCGTCAAAATAGCGATATGCGGATGGTAATGAACAAATTTTGGGCGTCGATCAATTGGAGAAGACAAGTATTCGTCTCCTTCTAATATTATATAAGGAGCATCTGACAATCGTACCATCCTTTCAAAACCTTCCAATTGAGCCCCCACCAAATAGTCGAAATCAATATTACTATATCTCAAAACATGCATAATCATTGCAGTCGTTGTCGTTTTTCCATGACTGCCTGCAACTACAATTCGTGTTTTATTCTTAGCATTTTCGTAAATAAATTCGGGAAAAGAATATATCGGAATACCTATTTCCTTTGCTTTCGCTAATTCAGGATTATTTGGTCGCGCGTGCATCCCCAGAATAACGGCATCCAAGTGCTTCGTGATTTTTTCAGGATGCCACCCCATCTTTTGAGGCAAAAGGTTGGCAGCTTGCAATCGAGAACGAGAAGGTTCATACACTTCATCATCCGAACCGGATACTTCATAGCCATTATATTTTAAAGCAAGTGCTAAATTATGCATCACTGCACCTCCAACTGCGATTAGGTGCACGTTTTTTTTGGTCTGTTTGTCCGTCATAATCTTAAACAATGAATGAATAATGGAATTACCCCATGTTTAATTCAACATTATTAAGGAGATTCCTGTATTTTTGCGCAAATTTTCGAAAAGTTCTTACACAAACAACTTTAATTGAAATAAAATCAGAATTCCTTTCGTTTGGGAAACTGTTTTTAACCTTAGGTGTTAGAGTTTGGAATTATGATTAAAGCTAATTTCTCGCTTTGACATTTACCATCTAAAATCTTGAAAACCCATGACTATGAAGGTCCAAGTTCTCAAAAAAGCATTTTACTTAGTCGTTTTTATCGCAACTGTCTCCACCTTTACTTCTTGTAACAAAGGCTACGGTTGTCCAAATAATTTTAAGATAGAAAAAGTTGCCGTGAAAGCTGCTCAAGCTGCAGTGAAAACCATTGTAACTAAATAAATACCCTATTGACAATTTGTGAATTATAGATTGCCAATTATTGAACTGCGTATCGAAACATGAATTGGATTCCATTAACTTCCATTTCTCAAATTGACGAAATCATCCAGCGTTCCAAAGAAGTGCCTTGTGCGATATTCAAACATAGCACTCGCTGTAGCATCAGTTCTATGGCAAAATATCGGCTTGAAGATGATTGGAATTTTCCGACTACACAAGTTGAGCCTTATTTCCTTGACTTAATTGCTCATCGAGACATTTCGGCTGCCATTGCTGATAAATTTTCAGTTTGGCATGAATCTCCTCAATTATTGCTTATCCGTGAAGGAGAATGCACCTACGACGCTTCCCATTTAGATATAACTGTTGATGAATTAAGTGAAGAATTTGTAGTTAGTAATGGCTAAATAAAAACGGGAACTTTTTATTTAGCCATTACTTAGTGAGTAGTGATATGGGATTGGTGATTGGGAATTTATACTTTTACATCCCCAATCACCAATAAACCAAACACAAATCACTACCACCTTGAGAATTTTTGAAACACAAGACGGTTCGCATTCTATTCTTTCCGAAAAATACGGCGTTTCTTATCATTCAAAATATGGCGCAATACAGGAAACACAACATGTTTTCATTGATGCTGCTTTGCGCCCTAAAGCCCTTTCACAAAAGGGAATCTCCATTCTCGGTATTGGCTTTGGTACGGGTTTAAATGCGTTCATGACCTATCTGGAAGCTGAAAAGTATCAATGGAAGATTAATTATGTTGGCATCGAAGCATTCCCGATCTCTATAGAAGAAGCTCACCAATTAAATTATCCTGAGACATTAAATCAACCTAACAAAGCAGCTGATTTTTTAAAAATGCATGAATCAAACTGGAGTGAGTTGGTTGATTTTTCTGATTATTTTAAATTGGAAAAACGCAAAATGCTATTTCAAGAAATTGATTTTCAAAACCAGTTTGATGTGATTTATTTTGATGCCTTTGCTCCTACAGCTCAGCCCGAATTGTGGGAACCTACCATTATGCAAAAAATGTATAATGCCTTAAAAAAGGACGGTATTTTGGTTACTTATTGTGCAAAAGGAGTGGTTAAACGAACTTTAAAAGGCGTCGGTTTTGTTGTGGAATCTTTGAAAGGACCTCCAGGCAAAAGAGAGATGACTCGGGCAATTAAAAAATAGAATAATTTTTCTGTAGCCGTATTGACATCATATCCTGTTGTATAATAAGCCTGGGTAAAGCATAGCAATAACAGTCAAATCAGTATAACATTTCGAATAAAATTCATGAGTGATTTATTTAATAATCGATTGTGTATGTGCTTGGACAAAATCAAGTTTTAGATTACTGAAGCATGACCGCAAAGCGGCTCGCTCCAGTAAATGGTGGTTTTGGAGGGGAGTCCAAGCCTCCTCTACTGCAACGAGCGCCTTTGGCGCAATGTTGTAGTATTTAAGTGTAACCTAATTCTATTTCCTTTTACTAAAACCAGTTTGTAATTTCGAGCAAAACTAATCCTTAAAGGGTTTTCTCATAAAAATCCGTTTTAGTGATTTTCAAACTTTTGGACGGTTTTTGAATGAATTTATTTTTATAAGAATACCCTACTAAACCTTATTAATAATGAAAAAACTCTTCAGCTTTTCCCTCTTTTTATTAACGATCATTCAAATAAATATTGCTCAACGTTCTACCACCCTTTCTTTTGCAGTTTCCTTTCCCGAATCACTAACCTCGGAAGCCCAAGATGGTAGAATTCTCCTTTTTATTGCTGACAATAACGATACCGAACCACGTTTTCAAGTCAATGATAACCCAAATTCTCAATTGGTTTTCGGAATAGATGTCGAAGATCTACAACCAGGTGAACCTGCGTTAGTTGATTCAAAAGCATTTGGTTACCCTATTCGCTCTTTAATGCAAATTCCAGCTGGTGAGTATTGGGTTCAAGCGATGATTAATAGATATGACACTTATGATTTAGCAAATGGACACGCTGTAAAGTTGCCGCGAAGTTGGGAGGCAGGTCAACAGTTTCGGCGAGAACCTAGCAATTTCTTTTCAAAACCTCAAAAAGTAACAATTTCGCCAGTTCTAAAAGAAACGATTGCCATTCAACTGACGGAAGAAAATCCGCCAATGGAAAAGCCCAAAGACAACAAATATATCAAGCATATCCAAATGAAAAGTAAAAAATTGAGTGCCTTTTGGGGGAGAGATATGTATCTGGGGGCACATATATTATTGCCACATGGATTTGACGAACATCCAGAAGCCAAATATCCGGTGATGATTTTTCATGGTCATTGGCACCAAGATTTTGGCGGCTTTCGAATGGAGCCACCGGATCCGAATATGAAACCTGAGTATAGCACTCGTTTTAGTTTGGAGGGATACAATATTATTCAACAACAAGAAGCTTATGATTTTTATCAAAAATGGACGAGTGATGATTTTCCGAGATTTATTGTGATTGACATTCAACATGCAAATCCATACTATGATGATTCTTATGCAGTCAATTCCGCTAATTTAGGTCCTTATGGTGATGCCATCACCTATGAATTTATCCCACATATCGAAAAGCTGTTTCGAGGTCAAGGAGAGGAATGGTCAAGGTTTTTGTATGGAGGTTCGACTGGAGGTTGGGAAGCTCTTGCCGCTCAAGTTTTTTATCCAGATGAGTACAATGGGTGTTTTGCGGCTTGCCCTGATCCTATTGATTTTCGAGCCTACACTACTGTGAATATTTATGAAGATCAAAACGCCTACTATTATGAAGGGAAATATAGAAAAGTACCTCGCCCAGGGAGAAGGGATTATCTCGGAAACGTAACCACTAGTTTAAGAGATGCCAACCTTCGCGAATTAGCTTTAGGAACTAATTCTCGTTCGGGCGACCAATGGGATATTTGGGAAGCCGTTTATTCGCCAGTCGGGGAGAACGGATATCCCGCTCGGATTTGGGATAAAGAGACTGGTGATATTGATCCTCATGTCGCCAATTATTGGAAAGAGAATTATGATCTACGATATATATTAGAACGCGATTGGGACAAAATTGGCAAAAAATTGGAAGGCAAAATCAATATCTATTGTGGTGATATGGATAATTATTATTTGAATAATGCAGTCTATTTGATGGAAGATTTTTTAGAAAAAACGACAAATCCTTTTTTTGGTGGCGAAGTGGATTATGGGGATCGCGCGGAACATTGTTGGAATGGCGACCACGAAAATTCAAATGCTATCAGCCGATTGAGATATAATACTTTTTATTTACCAAAGATCTTAAAACGAATTGAGGAAAGTGCCCCAAAAGGAGCCGATTTGAAAAGTTGGAGGTATTAGGAAAGTCACTACTAAATAGTACTTTCGCGGATGATTCAAAATGACCGCCTTTACACCCTACAATTTTGGTTATTGGCTATAAGTCATGCGCTTTTTGGAGCAAGTTTTAGTATGATAATTCCTGAGCTACCTGCCTACCTAACGACCCTAGGTGGTGGGGAATATAAGGGTTTAATCATTGCTTTATTCACACTGACCGCTGGTATATCTAGACCATTTAGCGGGAAACTAACCGACACCATCGGACGAATGCCGGTGATGATTTTTGGAACGTTGGTTTGTGTCGTTTGTTCTCTTTTTTACCCGATCTTGACTTCAGTGGCGGGCTTTTTATTATTGCGATTTTTTCATGGATTTTCAACAGGCTTCAAACCAACAGCTTCGACAGCTTATGTGGCAGATATTGTTCCCATAAATCGGCGCGGAGAAGCAATGGGCATCATGGGCGTTGCAATGAACACTGGAGCTTCGATTGCTCCACCCTTTGGAAGTTGGTTAGCAATGGAATACTCTTTAGACATTATGTTTTATGTTTCTTCTGGTTTTGCATTAGTTTCCATCCTAATTTTAATGAATTTAAAGGAGACATTAAAAGAGAAGCAGCCTTTCAAAGTGGAGTTATTAAAAATTTCAAAAAGTGATATTCTTGACCCTTCCGCCATTGCCCCAGCAATAGTAACGTTAGCTGTTTATTTAAATTTAGGTGTGATGTTGACCATAGTACCTGACCATAGTGTGTATTTAGGTATCGAAAACAAAGGGTTATTTCTAATGAGCTTAACTGCTTTCTCTTTGCTTTCCAGGTTTTTTGCCGGAAAAATATCCGATAGATTCGGTCGTGTACTCATAATAAAAGTTTCTATCATATCACTGGCACTTTCTTTGATTTGGATGGGGTATGCAAATTCCGCTTTTTCTCTATTAGCCTCTTCTGGTGCCATCGGATTTTCGGTAGGTATCGCAGCACCAGCCATTTTTGCTTGGACGATAGACCGAAGTGAAGAAAATAGGAGAGGTCGAGCAATGGCAACTGTTTACATTGCATTAGAAGTAGGAATTGGAGCCGGTGCGATTTTGTCTGCATGGATTTATAATAATGATTATTCAAATTTTGGAATCGCCTTTTTCATAACAGCATTCCTTACTATACTTGGCTATTTTTATTTACAATTTGTTTTAGTAACGACGAAAGAATAACTTGAACATCTATGCTGCCAGCTTTAAAGCTATACTGCGTTAGAAAGCCTCACCGATGCCCTGCATCGCTTACGTTTTCTTCCTTGTCTAACTTCAAATCTGAATAGCCTATATGTCCATCTTATTTTTTCGTCATTACTTACCAAAAACTCAAACAAACCACTAGAAATATTCTAATATTTATAAACTTCCAAACTCTTTTTATCTTCGCGAAAAAAAAATCACAACCCATGAGATTTATTATAATCATTACGATCTTTTCAATGTTTTTGGCCTGTAGCGATACAGACTCAAGCAGTTCGACCACTGTCGCTGAAACTACTCAAACTTCCGATTCTACCCCCAGTGACAAATCAAATTTGAAGGGGGTCGCAAAATCAAATCCTAATGCAATTTTAGGTAGAAACCCTAATGCCGAAAGCCCAGATATTAATATCAAGATCAATGGCGCACAACCCGGTTTGGTTCGGGTTATTGGTTTTTTTACGGGTGAACAATATCGCGCTGATTCCGTGATGACCGATGCATCTGGAGCAATAAACATAAAAGCTCCCGAAGCATGGCGTTCAGGGCTTTATTATGTTTCCTATCCCGGTGACGTTGCCTTCCAAATGATTGTGGCGGACGATCAACGCTTTTCGATGGTAGCAAGTGCCAACGATGTCAATGGCACCATGAAAATAACCGGAAGTGAAGAGAATGAATTATTGTACAAAACCATTCAATTTGAAGGCAATTGGCGCTCGAAATATGAGGCAACTAGAGCTCAAACCACTGAAAGCGAACGAGATAAATTATTAGCCGAACGAAAAGCGTATATGGATAATCTTTTCGCATCTCATGGCAATACTTTTTATGCAAAATTTAAGGAAGCTGGTCAAAACCCAACGGTTCGAGATATTAAATTGCCAAATGGGGCTCCAGATAAAGATGCACAAATTTGGCATTACAGAAGAGATTTCTGGGACAATGTAGATTTTAATGACTTAAGGTTATTAAATACACCGGTTATCACTAATAAATTGAAAAAGTATATTGACGATTTAACGGCTCAAAGACCTGATTCTATTATTGCTTCTGCTAAATTTTTAGTGGATAAAGTATTGGACTATCCAGAATATTACCAATATTTCGCCAATTGGATTACGCTTCATTATGAGCCTCTCGAAACTTCGTTGATGGATCCTCAGGCAGTTTATGTACATATGATTGAAAATTACTTCACTTACAATCGTGCATTCTGGTCTGATTCTGTTGAAATCTTTAGTTTACAACAAAGGGCTTATGAAATGACTTCAAGCCTTGTTGGTAAGCAAGGACCAAACCTGACGGTACCTTCTGTCGATGGTGGGGTAAAGACACTATATGATATCAAAGCTCCTTACATTATTGTTTATATGTACAATCCTGAATGCGAGCATTGTGCAGTCGAAACGCCAAAGCTGGTTCAATTTAACAATCAATGGAAATCACAAGGAGTTGAAGTATATGCGATTGCGGTCGATACCGAAGATGATAAGTGGCGAGATTATATAAAAAAGACCGGTATGCAAGGTTTTACGAACGTCTTTGATCCAACAAATCAATCGATTTATGCAAAATATTTCGTCGATCATACACCGGAATTATACTTGTTGAATCCAGAACGAATCATCATCGGCAAAAACTTAAAGGTTGATCAAGTTGCCGAAATGATTAACCGAGATAAAAATAGGTAAAGCCGTTAGGAACGTGTAAAGAATTAATCTTTTTATCCTATAAAAGTGGAGGAGTTAAGATGGCAATGCTTTTACATACCATTTCAACTCCTCTTTTAAGGAATGCGAATAGAATAAATTTGCATTTATTTTGTCCGCGTTCCCTACTTCATTTTCTATAAACATTAAATGAGTTTCCTTCCAATTTTTCCACTTCAGCTTGTGGCCTTTCCATTTGAGAACCTAAATCTTCATGCATTCGAACCTCGATACAAGCATTTGATAAATGACTGTTTGGAGAAAGGTCTACACTTTGGTATTCCTTCTGTCATTGACAAAAACCTAAACATGGTCGGTACGGAGATGGAGTTATTGTCCATTGAAAAAACCTACAGTGACGGAAGGATGGATATCAAAACTAAAGGCAAACGGATATTCAGAATTACAAAATATCACAAAACAGTTCCAGATAAACTCTACTCAGGTGCTAAGGTGGAATGGCTTGATTTTGATTTGGAAGGACAATACACCCTTTACGAAGAAATTATAAATCAAATTAAAGAGCTCTATCAATATATGAATATCAAAAAGGAAGTTCCACAGCTGACTTCTGAATTTAATACGTTTCAAATAGCTCACCTTGTAGGTTTTTCAATCAATCAAGAATACAAATTTTTACAAATTTCAGAAGAGCGAAATCGGCAAGATTACCTACTAAATCACCTCACCAAATTAATTCCAGTGGTAAAGAATATGGAAGAATTAAGAAAGAAAATTCAGATGAATGGACATTTTAAAAATGTCACTGGTAGTGGAGAGTGGTAAAAAATATCGTACCATAAAAACGAAACCGCTCAAGCACAAGAGGCGTTTTGACCCCTAAAAATCAGGTATGGGGTAGCCGGAATGTTTTGGGTAATCCCCTTGTTTCAACCCGCCCCTTTTTCTAGGTTTGGGAGAAAAGCCGGACAAGTCAACGGCTTGAGGCCCGCCCTACTCACACTCCAAGTCAACTCCCCAATGTTTATCGTGTTGGGTCCAAACTTGTGTTTGTGCTCGTGCGGTATATTCGTTGTTTTACGACTGTATTGAGCCGCTCAACGATTGCAAATTTAGGTTCTTTTTGGGAAAAAGGAAACGGTTAACAAGCTCTTTTTTGCTTATGATTCCTATTGATTTGAACGTCAAAGAGTTATTATTGAAAAATAAATTATAATTTTTAAAATTTGTGTTTTTTTAGTTCCTTTCCTTCGGTTTAATATCCAAAATCAAAGACACTACATGTGAAAAACGATTTTGAGAATCGCCCACATCGGTATAAGCATAATCCACTTTCAAACGACCTAATTTTAATCCAACTCCCAAACTTGGTCGAGCGGTCAAAGTCTCCCCATTGTCAAAAGAAGTTTCTTTTTGAAATTGATTAATGCCTGTTCGGAAAAAAACAAAGTCATTATAACCCAATTCAACGCCCAAGGAAGGATCAATACTAATGGGATCACCTTGAATTAGCGTGTTTCGCTTGCCATCGGTCGTTGCATGAAAATTCAACTCTGGCAAGAAAGATATTTTATCGAATTGCATTTGATAGGCAAATCCTAAAACAAATGAAGGTTTGGTGACTTCAACAGAATTTATATCTGGCAAGTCATTATTGGTCGCAATCAAGATTTCTTTTTCTCGCTCGGTGAAGGTGACCGTCCATGCATTAAAGGTTGAGGTTATATCGCGCCCGACTGCCCCAATTCTCAAATTTCCAATATGCCATTGGGCGCCCAAATCCAGACCAAAACCCCAAGCTGTCGCAAACTGACCAATCACTCTCCTAACAATTTTTATATTTCCACCAATATATAATTGTCTGCCTTCTTTTTTTGACTTCATTTTCTGCGCATAACTCATCAAAAAGGCATAATCAGCCGCAGAGAATTCAACGATATTGTCAAAATTTATGGAGCCATCATCATCATATAAGCTTAAGGTATTTGGAATACCATCAATACCAAATCGTACCAAAGAAAGGCCAATTCTTCGATTTTCATTCGCTAAAGGCAGCGTTGCTGCTAGATAATCAAACTTACCAACCCCGGCAAACCACTCCGCATGCATCGCACCTAATTGAAGTCCCATTTCGGGAGCAAACGTTGCCAAACCTGCTGGATTCCAATAACCCGCAGTCACGTCATTTACAGTTGCAATAACAGAATTTCCCATTGCTTGGGCACGTGCACTCACGCCAATAGATAAAAACTCATTACTATATTTTTGAGCAAAAATTGGTTGAGCAGAAAGCAGACAAACCAGCGTAAAAATAGACAACAGGTTTCTTTGGTAAATTAATTGCATTCGTTGTTTTTTTGTGTTTCGTAAAATGGCTTTTTGATGCCATAATATGATTTGGAACGAAGGTTAAAAAACAAAAGTGTAATTCAAAAAAAAATTAAAACATCGTTTTTTCCTACTGTCGGCAAAAATACCAAAAAGACTACCTTAGAGATAAAAACCAGTTGATTTTTGAAAGTCATTTTGCAATAGGCTTATTACCCTTTTAATACTGTTTGGCTGAAGTTTAGATATTTTTAAGTCTATTTCTAGTACACAACTTTTTTACGATTCTAATAAAATGAAGCAAGTAAGGGAGGAGGAAATAAATAAGCTACCCAAATTTTAGGAAGTTAATTTTTCTTTAGACGAGGCAAAAAAACGCAGACATACCCAAAGGTATGGCGAGTATTTTTTACGATGCATAAAGGAAAAATAAAAAGTAAAATGGGTAAGTTATATTTTTCCTCCTCCCTAATCTTATTTTTGGTCATTGCAAACTTATTGATAGGCTGTATTGGGAAAAAGCAAAAGCAATCTTCCGACCTAAAACAACTTTCAGATACGGTTAAATATGAAACGAATAAAATTATGGATGAAATCACTATCAACGAAAACTCAGATTTTCCAAAACTAATATGGGAGGATGAATGGAAAGGAGAAATAATCTTACCTGCCTGGCAGGGATTTCAAAATAGAGCTGGAGGATATGGTCACCGCAATAAGCAGGAGCCCTCATTAGGGCTGTCAAAATTGCGGTTAGACAATATTAAACATGGAGAAAAAAACTTGCCCGACCCGAGCCAATTGAAAGCCATTGAGTTTTTAATCGAAAATGAGCAACTCATTAAGGAGACAATTATGAACAAATTACTCCCTTATTATACTCAATTGAGAATTGATTGGGGAGAAGAAGATTGGATGCCAAAGGTTCATTCAAAAGAAGATTTTAAAAATATGATTGGACTTTCTTGGATTCATGTTTTGAATGTCGAAAAAGAAGGAATTGCTTATATCGGATTTGAAATGGGTTGCCAATGGGATGAAGAACATGGATTGGGCGTAATGCTTCACAAAGATAGAGTCGTTGAAATTGGAGGGGCAGATTCCTCATTTCTCTCTTGGGTAGCAGAAAAAGACAAAACTAAAGAATAACCAACAAAATGATACAATTTCTAAGTTTCCTCACATTCACTGCTTTTGTCGCAATCTATGCCGCTTGGCAACTGCGAAAAGACAAACTCAATACACAAGACGGCTATTTTTTGGGTGGTCGAAGTTTGACAGGAATTGTGATTGCTGGGTCCATGCTTTTGACCAATATTTCAACTGAGCATTTGATTGGCATGAATGGATCAGCGTATAAAAACGGAGCGATTATCATTGCTTGGGAGGTTACTTCAGCTTTGGCTTTGGTGGCAGCAGCCATTTATTTTGTGCCACGATATTTAAAAATGGGTCTGACAACCATTCCGGAGTTTTTAGAAAAAAGATTCGATGGATTGACCCGAACCTTGATTGCCTTTTTATTAATTATTTCCTTCGTTTCTACGCTACTCCCTATCGTTCTTTATACGGGTGCGATTAACATAGAAAGTATTTTTGAGATTTCGAATTTATTAGAAATCACCAAACAACAAGGTCTTTGGTTGACCGTAGTCATAGTAGGTACTATTGGCGCAGTTTATGCGATTTTTGGAGGTTTAAAAATGGTGGCATACACAGACACTATCAATGGGTTTGGATTGCTGATTGCAGGTCTGGCTGTTCCCATTTTGGCATTGATGGATATTGGTGATGGCGATTTATTTGAGGGACTATCAAAAGTATTCCATAATGCTCCTGAAAAATTCAATGTAATCAGTAATGAAGCCTCTGTAGGAACAGGTTCAAGAAATGCCATTCTACCTTTTAGTGTTTTATTTACTGGACTCATTATCAACCAATTGTATTTCTGGACAATGCATCAACACATAATCCAAAGAGCATTGGGAGCTGTCAGTTTAAAAGAAGCACAAAAAGGGCTATTATTCACAGGAGTTTTAAAAATATTGATACCGCTTGTCATCGTTTTACCGGGCATCATCGGCTTCTATTATTTTGGAGATTCGCTTTATGAAAGTCCTGATACGGTCTACCCAACTCTACTAAAAAGAGTACTCCCTATTTGGATGACAGGTTTTTTCGTAGCAGTAGTTATGGGAGCTGTTTTAAGTACTTTTAATAGTGCCCTCAATAGTGCCGCTACCGTTTTCAGTTTGGATATTTATAAAAAATACATCAACCAAAATGCAGGAGAAAAACGGTTGGTTTGGATCGGGAAAAGTACCTCCGCACTTCTTGCCATTTTTGCTATTGGAATTGCCCCTTTTGTAGCCAATGCACCGGAAGGTTTATATCAATTATTACAACAACTCAATGGTATTTTCTTCATTCCAATGGCAACCGTAATTTTGGCAGGATTCTTCTTCCCAAAAGTTTCAGCAACGGGTGCAAAAGTAGGTCTGGTTTTCGGGTTGTTATTTTATATTGTCCTTTATTTTATCCTTGAAGTGAATATGCATTTCGTTCATATTTGGGGATTAGAATTTGTGTTGAATGTGGCTGTTATGCACTTAGTCTCTCAAATATCTCCTCGGAAAAATCCATTCAAAATCACAGATGTAGGCGTAGTCGAAATGGTACAATGGAAATATGCCAAGGGGTTAAGTATAGCCCTCGTTTTAGTAACTCTAGTTATTTATATTTGGCTGGGCAATGTGGGTTAAAAATCAGGATATTAGGCTCTTAGGCAAAACTCAAAACCAACATGTTGTGGATAATTTTTTGCTTTCTTATTGAACCGAATGTTTCGATTTTCGCAGTGGCATTGGAGATTTTGGCATGAGCGAACGATTCCGCAGGATGAATGTCTGGGGGACATTCAAGTGAGTGAACCGCAACGCGGATGGGTGGCAAATTCAATTTAGCGTTGGCGAAAAAACTACCCACGTGAGCTTTGCGAACATTTGGGTCGTTTGTGGGAGGGCGTTGAATTTTAGCCTAAATATCCACAGCCTAGATTTTTTTGCTTATTTTTTCATCATGGGAAAAAGAAGAAACATGGATTTTAAGGCTTAGTTTTCCCTTTGCTTTGGCAAAGGTTTTTTAGGCACAAGTCATGAAAACCTAGGCTCTTAGATAAAACTCAAATCCAACATATTGTCGATAGTTTTCCCTTTCAGATGACTACTTTCGCCGCAAAAAAGTCTTACGTTTTCCGTCGTTTTGGGCGACCGTCTTTTCTCGCGAAGTCAAAGAAAATCTAGTACCTTTGTTTTTTAAATCGTCGAGCATGCAGAAACTTTTCTTCCTTTTTTTATTTTTCACCTTCCTTTCTTGTCATCAAAAATCAAATTCTAATCTCACCGTTGCAGCCGCTGCCAATATTCAATTTGCCATAAGAGATGTCATTTCTGAATTTGAAAAAACACACCCTATTAAAACAGATTTAATTATTGGCTCTTCTGGGAAATTGACTGCCCAAATCAAGCAAGGAGCGCCCTATGATGTTTTTCTTTCTGCTGATAAAAAATATCCAAATGCGCTTTTTGACTCAAAAAAGGCCATTCAGTCTCCCGCTGTTTATGTAAAAGGAAATTTAACAATCTGGACAAATAAAAACTTAATAATCAACAACTTGAGTGATTTATTAAGACCCGAATTTCGAAAAATAGCGATTGCCAATCCTAAGACGGCTCCATATGGCAGGGAGGCAGAAAGTGCTTTAAGGAATGCAGGAATACTGGAGGCAATCAAACATAAATTAGTTTTCGGGGAGAATATTGCTCAAACAAATCAATACATTCTTTCGGGTACATGTGATGTCGGTATTACAGCAGCTTCTACTGCATATGCCAAAACCATCAATCAAAAAGGGCATTGGGTAGAAGTTGACCCAACCCTTTACGCATTAATCGAGCAAGGTGTTGTCATTACTGTACATGGGCACCAGATTCATTCTAAAGAATCCAAACAGTTTTTCGATTTTCTTTTTTCTGAATCCGCAAAAACTATCTTTGCCCAGTACGGTTATCAGGTTGAATAATGAATATTCTAAAATTCAGAATATCTAACTATCAAAAAAATCAATGAGTAGCCTTTTTTGGGAAACAGTTTACCTCACCTTTAAATTGGCAACAGTCACCACTGTTTTGCTCATTATATTCGGTATCCCAACTGCTTATTTCCTTTCAAAAAGTCAATCTAGATGGAAACCCTTTTTTGAAGCGTTAATCAGTATGCCTATCGTATTACCTCCTACCGTGATTGGGTTTTATCTGCTTTTATTATTCAGCCCAGAAACAATTTTGGGTAGTTGGCTTCAAGAGAGTTTGAATATCGAATTGGCGTTTACTTTTACGGGTTTGGTCATCGGTTCAATTATTTATAGTTTCCCATTTATGGTCAATCCGATCCAATCAGGTTTGCAAAATCTACCTCCCAACTTAGCAGAAGCCTCCTATACACTCGGTAAAGGAAGATTTGAAACACTTTGGAAAGTCTTATTACCGAATATTAAGCCTTCTATTTTGACGGGATTCATTTTATCTTTTGCCCATACCATCGGCGAATTTGGGGTCGTTTTAATGATTGGGGGTAATATTCCTGGACAAACTAGAGTGGCTTCCATAGCCATTTATGATGAGGTAGAAAGTTTGAATTATTCCCTTGCTAACAAGTATTCGCTCCTTTTATTTTTGTTTTCTTTTGTGGTTTTAGTATTCATTTATAGCTACAATCGAAGATTAAATACTTTCTCTCCGAAATGAATCGATACCTTTCCATTCATATCAAAAAAGAACTACACACCGCAGAAGGGAGATTTCCGCTTTCGGTTCAATTGGATATAGAAAAAGGAGAGTTCGTTGCATTGACAGGACCTTCAGGAAGTGGAAAAACGACACTTCTGAGATTAATCGCTGGATTGACAAAAAGCGACCAAGGACAAATTCTTTTTAACGATACCGTCTGGTCGGATCATTCTAAACAACAATTTCTTCCTCCTCAAAAGCGGTCCATCGGATTTGTTTTTCAAGATTATGCTCTTTTTCCTAATATGACTGTTCAGCAAAATTTGACTTTTGCGTTAGACAAATCCGCGCCTTCCTCAGAGGTTGAAAACATCATTGAAATGATTGATTTAACGGCGCTGGCTAACCGCTTTCCGCACCAACTTTCAGGGGGACAACAACAACGAGTCGCTTTGGCAAGGGCCTTGGTTAGAAAACCCAAAATATTATTGCTCGACGAACCACTTTCCGCACTTGACACGGCGATGCGTGAGCGTTTACAAGATGATTTGAAAAGATTGCATGAGGACTACAAATTGACGACGATATTGGTCACTCATAATGAAAAGGAAATTTTCAAACTCGCTGATCGAGCCATTGTTTTAGAAACCGGCAAAATCATTGATAAAGGCAATCCAGAAGATATTTTAAGTAAAAAAGGCATTTTCGCAACCATCCAAAAAATGGAAATTGATGGCAAAAATGTAAAATTAACTTGCCAAAGAAATGGCGATTTACTCACCTTAATTTTACCTAATAAAATGGCAGAAAAATATCAAGTTGGAGAAGTAATCTTTATTAATTGAAAAAAAATCCAACCTCGTGCAACGTTCTCTTGCTAACTTGCACTAAGTATTTAAAATTGGTTTCCACACTATGCTGTATCAACAATCAATGTTTTGAAACCTAAAAAATTTCTCTCATACAAATATTGAATACGTCAGACCAACATATCATTGAAGGTTGTAAAAAAGGCGACCGAAAAGCACAGAATCAGCTTTATCAAAATTACAAATCTATGCTTCTTGGTGTTTGTCTTCGATATGGTTCTAATTTTCAGGAGGCTGAAGATTTCTTGCAAGAAGGATTTGTGAAAATATATGAAGACCTCTATCAATATCGCCCAACAGGTGCCTTAGGGGCATGGATGCGAAAAGTGATGGTCAATGTTTGTTTGATGCATTTGAAAAAGCAAAAACAGTTTTTTTCTACTATTGAGATGGATTACATCACTGAAAATCATGAAGCACATGATGATTCATTCGAAAGTTATCGGGCGGAGGCCTTGATTCAAATGATTCAAAAATTGCCAGAAGGCTATCGAGCAGTATTCAATTTATACGTAATTGATGGATATACTCATAAAGAAATTGCTGGAATATTAAATATTTCTGACGTGACTTCAAGGCCTCAATTTTCAAGAGCCAAAAAGATGCTAAGAAATATGTTGGAAAATAAATTAGTGAATAGGGACTTGTGATTTGTGATTCAGAATTAGCTCCTAAAGCAGGTTCCAAATCATTAATCAGAAGTTCCAAATCACCATGAAACGATGAAAGAAAATGATAATTTAGAACAGTTTTTCCAAAAGTCACTTGAGGACTTTTCGGCGGAGCCTTCTAATGACATGTGGGCGCGAATTGAACCAATTATTCCTCCTAAGCCACCAATCTTTGGTACTTGGCTCGGAACCGCTAAATGGTTTGTAGGATTGTTTATTGTGGGTAGTTTATCTTTTGGAATTTATCAATTTCTAGAATCTCAAAAAGAAATAAAAATGCTTTCTGGCATTATAGAAAAACAACAGGAAACTATCGAAGATCTGTCAGCAAGAATTAATGATGAAAGAACAAATGAAGTAGTTTTAAACAGTACGAACCTTGAAAAAAACGAGTCCAATAATCCTAGTTTGAATAATGAATCTGCATTAACCAATTCTTTAGAATCAGAGACAAATTACAGCTCAAACAATAACCTAAAAGCCCAATCTAATCGCAATCAAACAACTGATAATCAATTTCTTACAAACAACTCAACTTATTCAAATCAATATCTAACTGAAAAGGAAATCTCAAAAGAAAATGAGCTTGACCAATCAGAAACAGTAATCAATTCCAATTCAGCATCTTCTAATTCAAATGCCCCAATTATCCAAAAAGAACAATTAGTTCAACACACGAGTCTTTTCCAATTAAACACGCGCTCAATTCCCCTTTTTGAAAACCAAAGCACCTCAAACCCTAGAGAAGTGAAGGTCAAAAAAACACTCAATCCTTTCCCTCGATTTTCTTTTGAGGGTAAGGGGGGTGTTTTTGCACACAACTTGGGAAAAATCATTTATTCAGATTCGTCAAAATCAGCAAACCCCTTCAGTTCCTGGCAAGCAGGTTTATTAATTAATTTCGAATTAAATACACGGTGGCAGGTACAAACAGGCTTTTTATTCAAAAATTTCAAGACGACTAATACTCAAATTCGATATAATACTTTTCCAATTTTGACACAATATCGGTTTGGATTTAAGAACTTTATTCTACATGCAAAATCAGGAATAATCCTCAACACTTTGATTGATGCAAAATCAGGAACAGAACGAGTGGTTATTTCAAACTTACAATCAAACTTCATTGACTTTATGGGAGGATTGGGAATGGATTTTAGAATTAATCCATCAACCAAACTATCAATAGAACCTTGGGTGTCCTATTCTTTAAACCAAGTAGCTAACGGTAAAAAAGCCTTTCAGTTTGGTGTCAATTTAGGTGCTAAATATTCCATTCAATAAATAGATTTTCAACTAAAATTCACGCTCAAAAAATACGACCATGAAACTTAAATTTTTTACTATTCTCACCTTGTTTTTATTTATGCAAAACGCATATTGCCAATTGGAAAAAGGCAATTGGATGATTGATGGCAATGCTAACTTCAACCTCGCTGGCAGTAATGAATTATTTAATGAAGGTTCTGTTTTAGCAGGTTTTTCTATTGGATTAGGGAAGATGGTTACAAGCAAAGTTATGGTTGGAACTGGCATTTCTATTGGTAGTGGCAATTTTCTAACCTTTCAAAACAATGAACCTTTTAGTACTCAATTGTACAATTATGCACTATCTCCTTTCATGCGTTATTACTTAAACCCACCGTCAAAATTTCGGCCATTTGTTTTTTTAGATAACGAATTACGAAGACAGATATTCGAGCAAAAAGAAGGAATTGACGAAACCAACTTGAAAAATAGAACTCATTTCTCCTCTTTTTTGGGCATTGGTGCTGACTATTTTTTACACCCTAATGTAGCCATAGAAGCGCAACTAGGTTATCAAATCATAAGTTCAGATGAACCCATCTATTTAGCTAGTAATCGGCTAAATGACCTTAGTTTTAATCTAGGTATTCAAACGTTTTTAGGTCAAAGACGAAGTGAAGCATTCGATTTAATGGATAAGTATTTAAGAAAAGGAAATTTCATTACCTCTAGCCAAGGTTATTTTAGATCAGATTTTGAAAATAATACTTTTAATTTATTGCTAAATCCTCAGCTCTCCTACTTCGTTTCGGATAGAGTTGTATTAGGCGGCAATTTTCGATTTAACCATAATAAGTCTCAAAATTTCCGCTCAACGGGTATTTCTTTAGGTGCTAATGGGAAGGTTTATTTACCTGTTGGTGAACGGTTATTTTTGACACCAAAGATCAATATTGACGCAGGTATTGGCATTTCAAAAGCCAATACCTTTCAGCTAGTACATTCAGGCGGAACTATTATTGTTTTGGACTCTATAGTTACTGGTGGTGGTACGATCATAGTTCTTGACACTTTATTGAACCCTTTGACTTTGGAGGAATCTGAAGTCAGAAATACGAGCTTTGGACTTTCAGGTGACTTAGCTTTAGAGTTGAATTATTTTACTCAGAATAATTATTTGATTTTTGGTGGTTTCCGTAGTCAATTTCAATTCAATTTTGATGAAAATTTAGACCTATTGAATCGAAGTACGATTCTAAATCTTTATACCGGAATTGAATATTTTTTCACTGAAAATCTCAGTATTCGAAGTGTTATTAATTTCAATTTATTTGATACTGCTCGCAATGGTGATGACGTCAATATATTTTCTAATAGTTCTAAACATCTGGGAATGAATATTTCTCTTAGTTACTTTATACCCAGAAAGGAAAAGAACTAATTTCCCATTCATAAACAAACACTCAAAACACTCATAATCAGCTAATTATTTACTTATGAAAAATATCATACTCGTTCTATTTTTATGCCTCCCAATGATCATTTTTTGTCAAAATGACAATTTTCAAATTGCGATTTATACTGGACCAAACGTAATGTTTCGCACAAATGAACTCATAAAAGACACCTATAAGCCTGCGATTGGATATCAGTTTGGAGTAGCCACACTTATTCCACTAAAACCTGAAAAATTGTACATCCAAACCAGCATCCAATTCTCAAATTACGCAGAAAAATTTGGTGGGGATGACCTTCGATGGGGCGCTCAACATGATGGGATGGGTGGTTTTGACGAGACCCTTCAATCGGGAGATGCTTCCATTTTAGATGGTCAAGTCAATAATTTCTTTCTTGATATTCCTATTGGAGTTCGATATTATTTCAACCAAGGGAAATGGCGGTTTTTTACTCAGCCTTCTGTTGATTTGTCTTATTATTTGACCCGCAGGACATCTATCAAATTCACCCTCAGTGATCTTGAAACGGAGGTCATTGAATCTATTTCTTCTGGCGGCTTAAACGATTTTAGGACAATAAACTTAGCCGGTAGCCTAGGGTTTGGGGTTGAAAGAAATATATCCGAGAAGCTAAGTATTTTCTTTCAACCGACAGCCACAATGCACCTTTTTAGCACAGCAAAAAATAGTGTGACAGATTCAAAATTGTATGCAATTAGTGGTCGAATGGGCATAAATATTAAAATGTAAAATTGACGACAGGGACTGTATCAAAAGTCCTTTGGCAGTTTTAGCTGCCAAATAAACTGCCTCCAAAAAACAATATTCGCCGTCGCTTGCGACAGCACAACTTAAATACCACTTCATTCAATAACCTTTCTTGGAGAGTAGATCTTCACAGCCTCTTTCATCACTATTTCCTTATCCAAACTCATCTTTTTCAACTTTTTATCAACAAACATTTCCATTTGGTCCGTGTAATGTGGGCTGTCTGGTTTCGCTGAACTTCCATAGACATTGACTGTCTCAATTTCAACTCCTTCTTCACCAAATCGAACCAATTCGATAAAACACTCTCCAGCGAATCCTTTTAGCTTCCCATCTTCCGTTCGTTTACTATACATGGCTCTTAGTACATCTGGTCCGCCGCCTAAAGGCAGACTTACATTACCTCGAATATGACGTTGTACTTTGCCTAGCTCAATCTCTAGTGTTCCGAATTTTTCCAACATCTCTTTTTTTGCTTTTTGAATCGCTTGGACGCAGTCTTGTTCGGTGATTTGACCACCTAGGCTAAATCTTTTTGCTTCATTTAATGACTTAACCAAATAGTCAATTGTATATATTGCTAAAGTGGCTTGTGCGTTTCCATCATTGGTACTTCTATTCCATTTCTTTAAAACCTTAATAGCATTGGCAATTTCAGCGTGTTTTTTTTCATCTAAATGGAGCAAAATTTCTAGGTTCGTCATATTGGGTTGGACTAAAGTGGAAGGATATTGTTCATCATATTTAACCCTTTTAAAATCTTCATAACTCAATTTTTCATATTGCTCTATCAATTCCATGAATCGCGCACTCCGATTATTTTCTACACCAGTTGGTTGAAAACCCATTGTTTGGTTCCGTTTAGTTTCGACCGGATTATCGGCTTCTCCACTCGAAGAAAAAGGTGTATTATTCGTATTAAAAACATAACCTGATTTAGGATTTAAAACTTGAGGGAGTTCGTCAATCGGATAATATTCCCTCCAGAGTGTTGCTGAAGTATCACCTGGTAAGGTTTTCTTCCAATCATAATTTACATCTCTAACTGGCTGTTTCCCAATGCTTAAATAATAAATATTGTCCTCCTTATCTGCGTAAACGACATTATTGGTACAAATCGCTTTCCATTTCAACAAAGATTTAAATTCCTCAAAATTTTTGGCTTTGTTCATTAAAAACCATTGTTCTGCCGAACGGATTTCCAATGCGGCTACCGCCCGCCATGAAAAATAGCCTTTCTTCGTTTTGAATGTCGGACCATACTTACTTTCATATACCTTTTTTGAAATTGGTATTTTCAGAAAACCCAACTTTAATTTACTCTTGTATTTTCGCTTTTTCAGATCCAACCATTCGCCATCAAACCGATATTGTTTTTTATTTTTTGGATTGATTTTTAATTCATAAACATCCGATAAATCATTGTGATTGACGGTGTGCGCCCATCCTAGATATTCATTAGCACCATGAAAAATACTTACTCCGCCAGGAAAGGTGCCACCTAAAATATTCAAGCCTTCATCACTCATCAAATGAGCCTCATACCACGAATACCATCCCTCCAATGGCTGATGAGAATTGATAGCCAAGTATGTCTTTCCATCTGTCGTTTTATTAGAACTTATCGCGATCGCATTCGAGCCTTTTGGCGCAACCTCCTCTACGGCTTCTCCATTCAAAATTTTCATCAAGTCCTTGCCGCCGCCAGACATCTCGACCAAGCCTAATAAGTAACCAATAATGATATCTTGCCCTTTTAAAGGAAATAATTTTTTCATCAAAACCTCCTCCGCATGCAAGGCAGCATAACTATTTACTCCATCTACAAAATGGGCTAAAACCTCTCGAAATTCGAGGCTTAAATCTTGTTCATATCGTGCTTCGACTACCTCACGAAGTCCCATATATTTGATGCCAAAATCAAAAACAATTCCTTCTTTCCCTTTGACTTCGCCGTATTTTCCTCTGACTGCAAGCATTTGTTCTTGTAAGGTTTTGAAATCATCTTCACATTGTGCCCAAGCAAGCCCGTAAACAACTTCCTTATCTGTTGGTGCATGGATGTGCGGGACGCCCCATTGATCACGTGCGATTGTTATGTTGGTTAATTCTTTAGATTCCGGTTGAGTGAAAAGAAAAGACGGAAATAGAAAAAAAAGCAGAAAAAGGTTTTTCATTGTTTGGATTTATCTTGATTACAAAAATTTTCGATAAAAAGAACTGCCAAAATACCAAAAAAAATAAGCAACCAAATCAGCCCAATGAAAAGAGGTTCCAAAAACGAATCTAGCTAATTCCGATTTCTCTAAACCGACCATTTCAATAAAATTAAAATACTACAAAAACTCGATCGTAAAAGAGAATATAAGAACCACAAGCCCTGCTTTCAAAGGAGAGGCAGTCCAAAAACTTTTTAGCAAATAATAAATGAAAATCACGACCAAAAAATCACCACCATAAGGTCTGATGAAGCTGTCTTTAATAAATAGAGCAATACATACTTCGATAAGGAATAAGATAATGGCGGGTACAAAATAGGCTTTGTTAAAGGCGATTTGTTTATTCATTAGAGCCTATTTCTAATTCCCCTCATCCAGCGCATACACTGCAAACGAAGCCAACCAATGACCTCCTTCATAAGCATCGCCGACCACATTTTCGAGTGAAAATTGGATATGCTGATTGGCAATATTCTTCAAATGTTGGAAGGAGTCACCCTCACTGGCTAATCCATAAAGACACCAAGCTCTGCTGAAATTCAACCCATCGAGGTGAACTAATTTACCGTCCGTTCGATCAGAAACTTGGGCTGGTTCCAATTGAAAATTCGGGTTTGTAATGCCCGGCAAATAGGCATCCATCCATTTTTGAAATTCGGCTTTTGGCAAAATTCTTCTCATCAAATTGGCTTCCTCAAGGCAAGGAGAGATAAAATCAAAACCACTTGGTTCCCAAGTTAATGGACAGTTTTGGTCATTCAAATAATAAAATTTTGCCCTTTCGACAATCTTATTTTTCAAGGCCTCATTTCCAACTGTCACTGCATAATCGTAAGGAAAAACCAGCCCAAATGCCGTATTGGTATGCTCCCCCACTCTAATTGGATAAGTCAATTTTGGCAAAAAATCTAGATATTTCTCAATGATAAAATCCGTCAAAGGTTGAAGGTTGTTGGTCATTCGTTTTCCGGCTGGATTCTCCCAAGTATGTAACTCTTCCGCCAATTTTAAGAGCCAAGACCAACCATAAGTCCGCTCAAAAGATTTCTCTGCCCCACGTTGGAAATATTCCAATTCTTTTAGAATATTTGCTTCCGAAATATTGTTTTCAAGCCTTGAAATAATTTCTTCGGCATTCTCCATTTCTGGAAACAACTTTAACAATTTCACCAACATCCAATGCCCATGCAATGCCGAATGCCAATCATAACAGCCATAAAAAGCAGGATGTAGTTCTTTTGGCGTTCCCAAATCTTCCGCACTTTCTAAGCTTTGATTCAGCTTATTCGGAAATTCTTGGTTCATGCATTTGAGCGGCATAGAAGCCAACCTCTTTGCTTGTTCTAAAGTTAATTTCACAAGCTCAAACTGTTGAACAGGCTCCATATTTTGAGAGGATTCTTTTGGCATTTCAGAAGTACACCCTACGATTAAATTCAGCAAAAAAGCATTGAGAAATATTCTAGCATGATTCATCTTAAGTTGGTTTTTATAAAGCATAAAATCTATTAATATATCTAGCAACTAATCTACATCTTTAAATAAATTCCAAATTTGCTCATCTGGCAAATCGGCTTCTATATACACAGGTTCTTTCTTGACAGGATGGATAAAGGACAAACTTCTAGAATGTAGGTGAATCGAAGCATCTTGATTGACTTTTGAAAAACCATATTTTACATCCCCTCGAATGGAGCAACCCATTTTGGCAAGTTGAACTCGGATTTGATGAGGACGGCCTGTTTCAGGTTTCACTTTCAATAAGTGATTGTCGCCTATGGATCCTATCAAATAATAATCTAAATCTGCCTTTTTTGCATCCTTATTACGATTGCTGGGTCGATCCAGAGCTTTGGCAACATTTCGCTTTTTATCTTTTACAATATAGTCCGTCAGGTGTCCAGAAATAGGATCTGGTCGCTCGCCTACGATTGCCCAATAAGTTTTTTCCACCTCTCGATCAGCAAATAATTTATTCATCCTTTGCAAAGCTTTGGTTGTTCTTGCAAAAATGACGACCCCACTCACCGGTCTATCCAATCGATGAATAACACCCAAAAACACATCACCAGGTTTATTATATCGGTCTTTAATATATTGTTTCACATATTCACTCAATGGAACATCCCCTGTATTGTCCCCTTGAACAAGCCAGCCAGCCGGCTTGTTTATGGCAATGAGATGGTTATCTTCGTGGAGAATTTGTAAGCCTTCGTTCACCTCTTTTATTGTTATGGAGTCAAGATTTATTAAATAATCAAATTTAGAAAATCTAATCCAGATAAATACACGCTAAAAATCGCGCAAAAATATGAAATTATCACTCGGATTTTCGCCTTGTCCCAATGACACTTTTATTTTCGATGCTATGGTTCACGGCAAAATTGATACGGAAGGACTTGAATTTGATGTTTTTATGGCAGATGTGGAGGAATTAAATCAAAAAGCTTTTGCAAAAGAATTAGACATTACCAAGCTGAGTTACCATGCTTACGCGTATCTACTAGATGATTATGTTTTATTAGATGCGGGAAGTGCTTTAGGCAATAATTGTGGCCCATTATTGATTGCCAAAAAATCAATGACTGAAATCGAAATTAATCAAGCAAAAATTGCCATCCCTGGGAAATATACTACTGCCAATTTCTTATTAAACCTTGCTTATCCTAAGGCTCAAAATAAAACGGAATTATTATTTTCAGAGATCGAAACTGCTGTTTTGAATGGGGAAGTAGACGCTGGTTTGATCATTCATGAAAATCGATTCACTTATCAGGACAAAGGGTTAATCAAAATTATTGATTTAGGAGAATACTGGGAAAGCACAACCAAACTACCGATCCCTCTAGGCGGAATCGTAGTAAATAAAAAATTGCCGCTGGAGATTCAGCAAAAAGTAAATCGAGTCATGAAGCGTTCAGTGGTTTTTGCACTAGATAATCCTTCAGAAACACAGGCTTATGTAAAAACTCACGCACAAGAAATGGATGAAGAAGTAATGTATAGACACATTTCTTTATACGTAAATGATTATACTGTAGATTTAAAAACTAACGGAAAAGCCGCTATTGACAAGCTTTTTGAGACTGCTAAAGGGAAAAATATTATCCCAACTTATACAGGAGAAATATTTTTAAATTAAAAAAATATTTAATTTTTTGGCACACTTATTGCCATTTGTTTTAATGTGTAAGTTTTGGTTAAAGAATTGTAAGATTCGTTTTTTTCCAACCCGAGGGGAGTTCCTCGGGTTTTTTTTTGCCCCTACCTCACCCTATCACCCTAAGTTTATTTTTTTACCAATAAAATACATCTCTCAACTTCATATTGAAACAAAATCCATATAATAATTCAACTTGGTTTCGTTACCTTTGCTCCGTGTGTAAAAAGAAAAACATATTAGGGCGTTTTTTATTGACTACTTATCTCTTGGTAGCCTTTAATTGTAGTTTTTCTCATGACCACCTAGCTCTTTTCGATGAATCTTGTGAAGTTTCTCATTGTCATGAAGTTTCAGAAAAAGTTTTTCTTGCTCAAGATTTTCACATTGGGATTTTCCACTATTTAGGCCATTTATTCGAAGAATTAAGACATATTGATAACGATGATTTTGGTAATGATCATTTAGTTATTTCTTCTGATTTTCAGTCTAAAAATAACCTTGACTTAAACAGGACTATCGATTTCCATTTTGGTTCTAATAATATAATCGTTACTAGAGTTGATTCTGAATCATTGAGTAGCTCACCCAATGCTCCATCACCTACTCAAAGATTATTAAGATCAGCTATTCCTTCAAGAGCACCTCCTGCTCTAGTTTAAATCCTCTCTATAAGGATAATCCTTTTTATATAATATTAGGCAACTGAAATGAGCTTATCGGTTCTTGGTGTAATTCGTCGTTCATTATATTCGAATTGATATACATCTAACCTATAGATCTTGTTCCCAAAATAAAAATACAATGAAGCATTTATTTTTCACTGTTGCTACTTTGGCAGCATTGATTGTATTAATAACAGGGTGTCAAACACACTCTCACGATCATGCAACTGTAGAACCAGAGCCGACTCCTTTTTCATTCACTATTTGGTCAAAAACAGTAGAATTATTTGTAGATTTTGCCCCAATGATAATAGGGCAAGAAAGTTCTCTGGCTGTTCATTTTACGGATTTAGTCAGTTTTAAACCTATTGAATCCGGAAAAGCGATCATTCAATTATTAAAAAATGGAAATTCAGTAATTGAGAAAACCGCTGACGCACCTAATTCGCCAGGACTTTGGGTTCTTAAATTAGCACCTTCAGAAATTCATGATTTTGATGTCAAAATCATCCTAATCACCAATTCTATCAATGATACTTTTTTATTAAAAGACATTCCTGTTTATCCAGATAAAGAAGCGGTTTTAATGGCCAGACCTCCTCAACCTGAAGGTGACGAAATTTCCTTTTTGAAAGAACAAGCGTGGAAAGTTGACTTTTCGCTGGAGGCTGTAAAAACGAAACCTATTCATAAAGTGATTCATACCTCTGGCGAAATACAACCTGTAAAGGGAGAAGAAAAAATTCTTGCCGCCAGAACGAGTGGAATCGTCTTTTTCAAGAATAAAAAATTGCAAGTAGGGCGAGCGGTTAATTCAGGAGAGACGCTGTTCTCGATCAGTTCAAAAGGTTTAGTTCAGGCAAGTTTAGAAGAAGATTTTAAAATTGCAAAAGCCCGATTAGACAAAACTAAATCTGATTATGAAAGAGCCGAATCGTTAATATCTCAACAAATCATTGGTCAAAAAGAATATGAACGTCGAAAGATGGATTTTTCGATTGCGGAAGCCGAATTTCAAACTTTGACAACTAACTATCAAGGGGGACAAACACTTCGTGCTCCTATGTCAGGCATTATCAAAAATGTATTGGTTTCTGATGGTCAATTTGTAGAAGAAGGCACGCCATTGGTTGAAATTACACAGAATAAAAAATTGTTGTTACATGCCGATGTTTCCCAAAGCCATCTCCCTAGTCTTCGAAACATTCAATCAGCCAATTTCAAAACGCCTTACCAAAAAGAGGTTCAATCTATCAAAAATTACAACGGTAAATTGGTGTCTTATGGCAACATGATTGAAGATGGTAGTGGCTTTATTCCTGTCATTTTTGAATTAGATAATGTCGGAGAATTGATTCCGGGATCCTTTGTAGAATTATTCTTATTGACCAATTCAATTGATAATACACTGGTTCTGCCTAAATCTGCCCTCATGGAAGACTATGGTACACACTACGTCTATGTCCAAATGAGTGGGGAAAGCTTTGAAAAAAAGGAAGTAAAATTGGGCATAAATGATGGCATAAATGTGCAAATTCTTTCCGGAATTTTGGAAGGTGATAAGGTTGTGACAACAGGAGCTTATCAAGTAAAAATGGCTTCGATGTCATCGGCAATTCCGGCACACACACATTAGAATCTATTAATTAAAATAATAATGAAAAGACAATCATTGATATATATCAGCTTCCTTTTTTTATCCTTCCAAGCTTTTGCTCAATATCCACTTATCACTTTAGAAGGAGCTTTAGATATGGCACACCACAACAATACGGGTTTGAAAAGCGGGAAGTTATTGGTCGATCAGAAAAACAAAATAGCGGATGCCGGAATATTGCGTCCGCCTGCTCAAGTTTACCTTTCGAGCGAGGAATTTAATTTTAAAAATCAGACTGGTGTCCATTCCTTAAATCTTCAACAAAACTTCTATTTACCAAAAACTATTGAAGCTCAGAAAAAGGTCTTTCAAAGTGGAGTAAATGTGGCAGAAAAACAATTGGACATGACTGCCCGAGATTTGAACCTACTTGTCACGAGTGCCTACTACAAAGTGATGATGACCAAAAAAGAAAAGGCATTGGCAAAAGAAAACTTGGACTTGTATGTAGATTTCTTGAACATCACTAAATCCCAATTAGATGCTGGTGAAACTGGAAAAATCCCCAAACTAGCCGCGCGCTCGAGACTTGGACAAGCTCAAATGGCATTGGATCATTCGAATGAACAATACCAAATTGCGTTATCTTTATTTAATCAAATTTTACGCTCAGACATTGTCTATGATGTGGCAGGAGAATTGCCTACTGTTTCCTCTTTTTCGTATGACGATATTGTGCCTGAAAACCCGCATTTACAAATACAACAGGCTAAAATTGAAATGGCGTCCTCCAAGGTTAAACAACAAGAGACACAACTTCTGCCTCAAATAAATTCAGGACTAAAATTGCAAACCGCAAACGACAAATTTCCACTCTTTGCATATCAACTCGGCGTCAATGTTCCACTTTTCAAAAAAGCGTATCGAGGTCAAACAGAAGCAGCCGAGATCGGAGTAAAAATACAGCAAAGCAAGCTCGAAGAATCAAGAAATAAATTAGAGTTAACAATCACTGAATTGCGCTTTCGGTTACAACATGCGCTGCATGTTTTGGTCTATTTGCAAGAGGAATTAGCTCCCATTGTCAACGAGCAGAAAGAAGTAAATTTTCTAGCCTATCGAGAAGGCGAAATCAGATATCTAGAATACCTAGACAGCTTAGAGCAGTTCGCCTTAGTGAAAAAACAATATTTGACAGCCCTTTATGAATTCAATGTATTGAAATTAGAGTTGGATTATTGGCTAGGTAATTAACTGTTTACGCCCGATGGTCGATGGTTGACAGCATCAAAAACTTGTTATCACCATCCTCCGTCCACTATCTACCTTCAACCGCATAGAACAATGCTTAATCAAATAATAAAATTTTCACTGCAAAATCGTCTGATAGTATTAGCCTTATATGCGCTAATCGCCATCTCAGGCGGTTATATCGCCTCCGAAATGGATGTCGATGTTTTTCCAGACTTAACGGCACCGACGGTGACGGTGATGACAGAAGCTCACGGAATGGCAACCGAAGAAGTCGAAAAATTGGTCAGTTATCCGATTGAATCGGCATTGAATGGTGCGCCCAACATTCGCCGAATTCGATCTTCGACAGCTATGGGTTTTTCAGTCGTATATGCAGAGTTTGAATGGGGTACAGATATATACAAAGCCCGCCAAATTGTTGCCGAAAAACTAGCAACCATAAAGGGTAAACTACCTAAAGGAGTAGATAGCCCTGTGCTCGCACCTATTTCATCATTGATGGGCGAAATCATGTATTTAAGTTTGAGCTCAGACAGTCTTCCACCGATGGATTTACGGACGATGGCGGATTGGAATATTAGACCTCAATTGTTGGCGACAGGAGGGGTAGCACAAGTGATTACTATGGGTGGAGATTACAAACAATATCAGATTTTAGCGTCACCACAAAAGATGAGATATTTTGATATTTCATTAAATGAATTGCAGGCAGCAGCCGAGGCTTCGACTAGAAATGCCTCTGGCGGCTATATCAATGAATATGGTAATCAATATGTAATTCACGGTGAAGGTCGGACAAGCTCAGTAGAAAAGATTGGGGAAACTTTGGTAACCATGTCTGGAAACAAACCCATTACCATTCAGGATGTAGCGGAAGTAAAAATCGGAGCTGCTCCAAAAATCGGGGACTCCGGAGTAAATGCTAAACCATCCATAATTATCACGGTTTTGAAACAACCGAATGCAAATACCTTAAAATTAACGGAGCGAATTGATGAGACTTTAACGGAGATTCAAAGACAATTACCAGAAAAAGTGAGCATTAATAAACACATTTTTCGGCAATCAGATTTTATTCAAGCATCTATTGATAATTTGCAAAAAACATTGTTGGAAGGGGCTCTTTTCGTTAGTATAATTCTCTTTTTATTTTTATTGAATTGGCGTACGACAGCCATTTCTTTGATTGCCATACCTATCTCCCTTTTAGTGACAATTATCGTCTTAAAAATATTTGGATTCACCATCAATACAATGAGTTTGGGTGGTATGGCGATTGCGATTGGTGCACTGGTTGATGACGCGATTATTGATGTGGAGAATATATTCAAACGCCTGCGTGAAAACATTCTCAAACCCATCACCGAAAGGCAATCTCCTCTTCGTATTATTTTCGACGCATCAAGTGAAATTAGAAACTCTATCTTGATCGCAACACTGATCATTATTGCTGCATTTACCCCACTTTTTTTCTTGAGTGGAATGGAAGGCAGATTATTGAAACCATTGGGTATTTCATTCATTGTAGCAGTTTTTACTTCACTTTTTGTGGCGGTCACTTTGACCCCTGTTTTGAGTCATTATTTATTAACCAATGAAAAAAGATTGGCACGACATGCCGAAGGAAGTTGGTTGGAAAGAAACTTATCTGGCGGCTATCGAACATTATTGAATGGGGTAATAAAAATGCCTCGATTAGTAGTTTTAGCAGCTGTTATTTTGTTTGGTGTGAGTGTTTGGGTAATGAGCGGGCTAGGGCGGAGTTTTTTGCCTGAATTCAATGAAGGTTCATTAGTGATTGCAGTCGAAACCGTACCTGGTATTTCTCTCGAAGAATCAAATAAAATAGGAACTTTGGCGGAAGAAATTTTACTCGAATTCCCTGAAGTCGATATCACTGCCCGCCGAACAGGTAGAGCCGAATTGGCCGAACATTCGCAAGGAATCAACACCTCAGAATTGGATGTTCCATTCACTTTGATTGATCGAAATGAGGAGGCATTTCTGGAAGAGGTGAGGGAAAAACTATCAGTTATTCCCGGCGTAAATATTACCATTGGACAACCTCTTTCGCACCGAATTGATCATATGCTTTCGGGGACTCGGGCGAATATCGCGATTAAGATTTTCGGGACGAATCTGAATAAATTGTTCAATATGGGCAATCAAATCAAAAATCAAATAGAACCAATTTCAGGATTGGTAGATTTGAATGTTGAACAACAAGTAGAAGTGCCTCAATTGCAAATCATTCCAAACCGAGTGATGCTTGCCAAATACGGCATTCATTTAGGTGATTTCATGGATTTCATTGAAGTCGCTTTTGCGGGTGAAAAAGTTGGGCAAGTTTTCGAAGGACAACGGAGTTTTGATTTAATGGTTCGATATGACGCACAAAATCGGAATACGGCTGAAGCTATCAGGAACACCATTGTGGATACACATTTTGGGAAAAAGATACCTTTAAGTTATGTTGCAGATGTCATTGTAAAGGGCAATCCTAATTCAATCAATCGAGAAAATGTTCAACGAAAAATAGTCGTTTCGGCAAATGTCGCAGGTAGAGATTTAAGAAGTGTGGTTAATGAGATCAAGTCAAAAGTCAGTGAAAATATAAGCGTTCCCAAAAATTATCGAATCGAATATGGCGGACAATTTGAAAGTGAAGAACGCGCTACTCAAATGCTTTTAATCACCTCGATTGGCGCTATTTTCTTAATTTTCATGCTACTTTATTCTGAATTTCGGAACCTCAGTTTAGCCGGTATTGTTTTACTCAATTTGCCTTTAGCATTGATTGGCGGCGTGTTTATCGTCCTTTTCACTTCTGGTGTCATTTCGATTGCCTCAACCATTGGATTTATAAGTTTATTTGGTATCGCCGCGAGAAATGGTATTCTATTGGTCAGTCGATATCAGGTTTTACATAATGAAGGTCGAGATTTAAAAACCACAATTATCGAAGGTTCACTTGACCGATTGAACCCCATTTTAATGACCGCCTTGACTACAGGTTTGGCTTTGATCCCGTTGGCGTTGGCTGGAAATGAAGCTGGAAATGAAATCCAAAGCCCAATGGCAGTGGTTATTTTAGGAGGTTTGATTAGTTCGACTTTTTTGAATTTGTTGGTGATTCCTGCGATTTATATGTGGAAAAATAACAATTGACGTAATACTCAAAGATAGGCTACCTAGTTCTTCATTGAGACTCAATAAGTCAAAAGTCAGAACATTCTACTATCAGACTTTTTTCGAATATTGAAACTCATAAGATTCCTTTTGCAAAAGGCAGTTTTCGAATCAGATTGGAAATCCAAAAACAAAGAAACAGAACAATAGGAGCTGAAATTATGAATTTTAAAGTCGCACTTAACTCAACATTTTTGATCAATAATGCTAGTAAAACCAAAATAACCGAGTGAAAGATATAAACCGTATAAGCACTTGCTGACATGTTTTTTAGAAGGAGCGTTTGATTCGTATATTTTTCTTTAAAAAGACCCAATAAGACTATAATAATTCCAATACCAACCAATTGTTCCCAAAGACTAAAAACCAACGATTGCCAGTATAATCCACCAATAAAAATATCCGTTCCTTTAGTTGCTGCTTCTCCAAAATGAAACACTAAAGGAAATAGAATAAAGACCATCACCACAACCCCCTTAAGACAATTCATACTTTGTCGATAGGTGATTTGATTCAACCAATCGTATTTGGATGCCTGATAACCAATGATAAATAGCACGATATATTGAGGAAAATGCCCTAATTGAAATCCAAAAGGTCTTAATGTCCAACCAACCGGAAACCAAATTCTTGTAACGAAAGATAACACACCAAGCACAATCGTAAAAGCGATTATTTTCTGGTTACTTGGCATTGAAAGTCGATTTTTGAACTCCTGATTATTACCTTTCAATAGTTTAATAAGAAGTGTAATTCCACTAAAAAGCAGCAAAGCTGCGACAAACCAAAGTGGTCCAAAAGTTACCCACGTGGCCGTATTAAAAAACTCAGGAATGGATAAAATTCGGCCATCTACATATCTAATTAGTAAAAAAATAAGAAATGGAGAAACGATAAAACCGTAAAAAATCAAAGGAATTCCTAGCCGCCTTAATCTATCTTTAATTAAAATTAAAGGGGGCTTTCTTCTCAGTGATTTTTCTAAAAAATAAGCAGAAATCATAAAGAACATCCCCATAAAGAAGGATTGATTTGTCGCTACAAAAAGCGTCATTAAAAGGACTGCCACCTGATTCGAGTTTACTTCATGGTAATACCATCCGCCTGGTCCGCCATAAGTGATAGCCAAATGATGTAAAACCACCAAGACCGTTAGTAAAACTCGAATATTATCAATGTGAAGTTGTCTCTGTTTAGTCATATAAAATAGGATAAGAATACATTTAATTTACCTGATTTATTCCTCTATATTATCCTTTTTTTTGCAATCACCGAAATAAATTTTTCTTTCATTCGCTTGCTAATAGTCAATCTGTGTTGCTCAATTACCACGGTATTCCCGTCTATTTCCTTGATTTGATTAACATTAATAATATGTGACCGATGGATTCGAATAAAATCCTCCGAAGGTAGCATTTCTTCCATAAAAGAAGTTCGCTGAAGTGCCAATATCACATCGTCTTTTGTGTAGATTTTGACGTATTCGCCATAGCTTTCAATAAAAAGAATTTGGCGGTGAATCAAATGTAAGGCTGCCGTTCTAAATTAAATTTCCAGAAGAACCATCCAATAGCTAAATTATGCCATTTATCTATTTTGGAAAAAGACAGAGATTTACCAACTAAACGACTAACTCTGGCTCTAACTGTAGCATTAAAACCTTCGATATAAAAGGTTAAGTCTTTTCCTAGTTTATGTTTTTCGGCAGGAATGATGCTTCGATAAGCTTCCCAATCGTCTGTTTCAAAAAAGCAGTTTTTCAAAATAGCTGGAATTTTATTCCAAAACTGTTTTGCTGCTTTTTTGCCT
>JANSWP010000111.1 GCA_024743405.1 Bacteroidota bacterium | reverse complement strand
ATTGCTCTCTTAAGTGCTTGGACAGAAATAACTCACACATATTATGACGGACTATTTTTTCACCATATTTCGTTAAAAATACTCGCCATATCTAAGGATATGCCTGTGCTTTTTGCCTCGTCTGGCAAAAAAATAGTTTTCGTAAAATATGGAACTTGTTTCTGTCCAAGCACTTACTTACTTATATAAAGAATGAAAATACAATAAAAATCATTTTCATGTGCTTCCTGTTCCCTTGATTTTAGCTATTAAAAAAGTAACGTAACTATAGATATACTCCTTCTCAACGCCTTGGATAAGAAAAAAATTATTACCCTAAAAATGATACTTTATTTGACCTTCATTCCTAAGTTTGGGGAAAATTAAAACTTGAACCCACCTTTTAGAAAAATAATTCATATTGATATGGATGCCTTTTATGCGTCCATTGAGCAAAGGGATCATCCTGAATTACGTGGCAAACCAGTAGCTGTAGGTGGATCAGGTCGTAGAGGGGTTGTTGCTTCGGCAAGCTATGAAGCTCGTAAATATGGGGTTCGTTCAGCCATGCCAGGAGTAACGGCAAAAAGGCTATGCCCTGGTTTAATTTTTACGGGGAGGCATCATGATCTTTATGCGGAAGAATCTAAAAAAATTCGGAGCATTTTTTACGAATTTTCAGATTTAGTCGAGCCGTTATCATTGGATGAGGCTTATTTAGATGTTACAGAAAATAAAAAGGGTATAAACTCTGGAACTATAATAGCGAATCAAATCAGGAAACAAATTTTTGAGGCAACCCAATTGACTGCTTCTGCTGGAGTTTCCTTTAATAAATTCCTTGCCAAGGTTGCTTCAGATATCAATAAACCCAATGGAATCAAAGTAATTACGCCAGAGGAAGCCATTCTTTTTTTAGAGCAATTGCCGATTGAAAAATTTATGGGAATCGGTAAGGTCACCGCAAAAAAAATGCATGATATGCGGATTTTTACGGGAGGAGATTTGAAAAAGTATGATGAAATTGTTTTAGTTCAACGATTTGGTAAAGTAGGCCGCCATTATTATAAAATTGTACGGGCACAAGATAATCGCCCCGTTAAACCAGATCGAATTCGAAAATCGATAGGCGCAGAAAGGACCTTTTTGGAGGATTTGGAATCTATGGATTCGATGAAGGAGAAATTAGACAAGATATCAGAGGTAGTCTTTAATTATATGGTCAAGAAAGATAACTATGGTAGGACCGTTACGCTAAAAATAAAGACCCATGATTTCAAATTGATTACTAGAAGCAAAACTTTTTTAAGTGAGGTTCGCGATTTGGGAATCTTAAAGGAAACAATTTATGAATTGTTGGCTAATAATTTTGAGGTATTTGAAAAGGTAAGATTATTGGGTGTTACAACTTCTAATCTTTCGAAAGAGCACCCTGGAGAGGGGATTCAATTAGAATTTGATTTTGATGAAAAAAAGGATTTGGACTGAGGTCCAAAAAGTTATAATTTCGTCCCTTTTTCATGGAAAACTGACCATATGTTATATTATATTTTTAGACCTATTATTAGAATAGTATTGCGTTCTTATTTTCGTAAGATATACTATACAAATGAGCAAAGGGTACCAAATGGAGTGCCCAAAATGTTTGCGATTAATCATCCAACCTCTTTTATTGACCCCATCATTTTAGCAACTCATTCCTCTTCAGTTTTCCATTTTATTTTGCGTGGAGATGTTTATCGATCTCCTAAAATAGTTCAATGGGCATTGAGTTCCATAAATTGTATTCCTATTTTTCGAAAATCAGAAGGGTTTCAAGGTATGCGTAAAAATCAAAGCACCTTTGAATATTGTAATAGATTATGGTACCAAGGCAAAAATATTCAAGTGCTTGTAGAAGGTCATACTAAACATGAAAAACGATTACGGCCCATTGCAAAAGGGCCTGCCCGGATGGTTTTAGACTACTATGATAAATATAAAGACGAAAGTTTTGTAATTATTCCTGTAGGTGTGAACTATACTAATTCTCACAGTTGTAGAAGTCAATTAATGGTTGATTTTGGTGAACCAATTTATTTAAAGGAATATATAGAGGCTTTTAAAGAAAATGATAGAAAAGCTGTTAGACAAATAACACAAAAGATTCAAAAAGAATTAAGAAAAAGAGTTATTCATGTCAATAATCCTGATGATGACAAAATGGTCAATCAGATTCTTGATATCCATCGAAATACTAGAGTTATTAAGCTTCCAACTGTCGATAGGATGGATGAACAATCTTTATTGAATGAATGGAATACTGTTGAAAATATTAATAAGCTAGAAAATGCTGAGAAGGAGAGTCTCAAAGAAACGGTGAATAAATATTTTGAAAAATTACAAAACCTCAATTTAAAAGATAAAGGTGTAGCGAAGCCGAATATGTCCAATTTTGGTAATTTATTGCTTTTGATTTTGGGGCTGATTCCCTTTCTAATTGGGGCACTTTTTCATGTTTTGGTTTTGTGGTTTGGTACCTATTTGGCAGACAAATTTGCAAAGAAAATTGAATTTCATGCTTCAATTCGGGTAGGAGGATTTGTAGTTGGAGGACTAGTTTATTATTTATTATGGTTGATTGCTTTGTTGTTTATTGGGAACTGGTGGTTAATAGGTTGTTTATTTTTAATGCCAATTTTCTTGCGTTTTGCGTTGCATTATGGTGACTTGTTTAGATCGTTTTCGCAGAGCAGGAGATTTAATAAATTGAGCAAAACAGACCAAGATTTATTGCTAAAGTCTAGAAAGACAATAATTAAATTAACCTCTTTTCAATAATGAGTGCATTTCTAAGAAGATGCTAATTTCTCATTGTCTTCTTCTCTAAAATCCAATAATTCTTGAGGTAGAGATTTTGAGGTTTTTGCTCCTAAGTCTTTAATTTTTTGGGCACGACCAATTAGCGTGTCTCCAAATTTTTTTGAATCGACCAACTTGTTCATCGCATCGTGATAAGCACCTTGGGCACCATCTATTTTATGCCCAATAGCTTTCAAATCTTCAACAAAATTGACAAATTTATCAAACAACAAACCACTCTGACGAGCAATCTCCAAAACACTTTTCTTCTGCTTTTCTTGTTTCCAAATATAGGAGACGGTGCGCATAGTAGCTAATAGGGTAGAGGTGGTCACCAAAACAATATTTTTTTCCAAAGCTTCTAGAAAAAGGCGAGTATCTTCTTGTAAGGCTACAGAGAATGCAGGTTCGATCGGGACAAATAAAAGTAAATAATCAGGGGAATTAATTTGATACAGCTGTTGATAATTTTTACTACCTAAATCACGGATATGATTTCTAAAACTTCTTAGGTGCTCCTTTAAATAAGCGTCCTTTTCATCTTTTGAATTGGAGTTGAAAAACTTTTCATAGGCTACTAAAGAGACCTTTGAATCTATGACTAAATGTTTTTGAGCAGGAAGATTGATTATGAAATCTGGTCTTCTTGCCTGTCCAGCTTCATTTTTGAAAGAAGTTTGTGTTCGAAAATGAATATTCTTGGTTAAACCTGCTTTTTCCAAGAGCATTTCTAATTGAAACTCTCCCCAATCTCCTTGTGATTTAGAGTCCCCTTTTAATGCGGAAACTAGATTATTGGCATCCGTACTAAGTTGCTGATTTAATTCTTTTAGATGTTCGATTTCTTTTTTCAAAGAAATTAAGTCTTTCGTACCAGCTAAAAACTTCTGTTCAATACCCTGTTCAAATTCCTTAATTTTCTCTTTTAATGGCAACAATGTTTCAGAAAGTTTTTCATGATTTTGAAGGGTAAATTTTTTGCCATTTTCTGTCAATAGACGATTAGCAATATTCTCAAACGAAGTGTGTGATTGATTTTGTAGGGACTGAAATTCATTTTGTTGATTAGCTAACTGATCTTCTAAATGGATTATAGATTGGGATTTCGCGCCAATTTCTTTTTCTGATTGAATAATTATGGTTTCCTTTTCCCTTATTTCAGCTTTTAAAGAATCAATTTGGGCTATTAAATTATTTTGTATCTCTTTTGAAATGAATTTTTTTGATATTTCTTCTGCCGTTAGCCTTTCTGAATTGAATTTATACGTCGCAATTAACCAGGCACTCGTAGCTCCTATAACTAATCCTAGAATTAAGAATAGTAAAGGCATTTCTAACATAAACGTTCGTTTTAGTGAAAAATATTGGCAATATAGGAAAACATGCTGATTTTTGAAACAATTTGGTTGCGATTTGAAAACATTTTCTTTTGTTTGGTAGGAAGGCATCAATCTTGATGCAATTGTAATTAATATGAAAGTTTGAAATGAAGACAAAAAAAAACTCCTACATCGGGGGAGGCTAAGGCTGATGTAGGAGCACTAAACATACTATGAGAAAACTACACGGTGCAATTTAGCTCTATTTATTATTTCTAAATTTCGATATTTAGGTAATGGATACTTTTTAGTATTTAATGGTAGGTTCTAATTAGGATATGGTAAAAAATATTTTAATATGTAAAAATTAAATCTGAAATGCATCAGTTACATTTAATTTACACTTAATTATTTTGATTATGAGTTTTTAATAAATAATGAAAAAATATAATATGAAAGTAAATGTTGGCATAGAATTGGAAATAGGGAAGATATCTTACGTACAAAATTCTACATTTACGAATCCTTACAAACTTCACATCTTACACTTCTATATTCAGGTTGAACCACACTAAATTGATAAGACACTTAACGACAAAAAAAATTCCTACACCCCAGAAGGGAAAAAAGGTGTAGGAAGAAAAATTAAACATACTATGAGAAAACTTAAATCAAAGATAAGTAGTGAGGTTTCATTAAAAGGGGTTTATTTATTTAGTGGTTCCTAAATAAATGTAAGCGGTATCATTTCTTTAGAAAACGGTGGTTTATTTAAAGATAACGGAAAAATATAAGTTAAAATAATATTTAAAACACACCAAAGACAATTTGAATTTAACGTTAGAATAGTTTCGTTAGCTAAGGCGTTTATTGTTAGCACTATATGTATTTATGAGAAAACACATAAGTCTCTTTTAAACAATTAATACACAAAAAGGAAAGAGAAAAAAATCGAATTCAAGGTATCGAGAATCAAATTAAGTTCTAATCGGGATTTCTATTTGATTCTCGACCTATTTCAAAAAAAATCCTGCACCTCAGGAGGGAGTTGAAGTGCAGAACGATTAAACAAACATACTATGAGAAAACTTCTGCAAATATATATAAAAAAAATCATATTTAAAAAATATAATTCGTAAATGGTGTAGTTATCAGGTAGAAAGGTATGTGTTATTGAGTTATCGGTGCTGTTTTGGGATTTATTTAATGTGTATTTCAACAATTGGGATTTGAATTTCCACCCTTGTTCCAATTGCATGTTTTGATTCAGAATGGATTAAATCAGTTGTTTTAACAAAAACTCCTTTTTCTTTTTTTGACCTATGTAATAATTCTAATCTTTTCTCTGTAATCGTAGTTCCTCTTGACTTATGATTTTGGTAAACAGGGTCTGTTTCTTGCATTTCCTTGGCATTTTGTCTGCCAATACCATTGTCTTCAACAACACATAATATCGTGTTCTCATCTTGAAGAGAAAAGGATAAATGTATAAAACCATCCTTTTTTGTTCTAATACCATGCTCAATGGCATTTTCTACATACGGTTGAACAATCATAGTAGGAACCCCTAATATATCTTCCTCAATTTCATCTTCAACAGTAATTTTAAAGCTCATGTTATTTTCAAACCTTAGCTTTTCATTTATTGTTAGATAGTCTTCTAAAAATTCCAATTCTTTTTCAAGGGAAATGATTTCCATCTCAGAATACTCCAAACTTTGTCGCATTAGTTTTGCAAATTTTGCAAGGTACTTTGCAGCGGAAGTAGCTTCATTTGAGGTTATAAAGTTTTGTATCGAATTTAGAGCATTGTACATAAAATGAGGATTCATTTGTGCTCTTAAAGCTTTTAATTGAAGCTTTGTCGCTTGCAATCTTAATAGTTCAGCTTCTCTTTCCTTTTTCTCTGCCTCATATTTGACCTCCAATTCTAAAATTTTTCTTTTGTTTATTTGCTCCAGGTACTTTTCAGCAACTTTATCATACAAAATCTGATAATCATATGCATTTTTGTAATCACCAATATTTGAATAAAAATTTGCGATATCCTTGAGTATTCCTGATAGTTGTTTGAAATCTGCTCCTTTTTTGGAGTAATCCAAAGCAGAGAAATAATGTTTTAGACTTCGCTTTTTCTTACCAACTTCATTGAATAGTTCTGCTCTCCAGCTTTCAATATTTGCTAAATTAAAATCGGCTTCATTTCTTTCTGTCTTATACAATAGTTCTGCGCGCTCATACAATTCTAGTGCTTCCCGATATTTTCTTTTTTGAAAATAACAATAACCAAGATTTGCGAAAGCGCTTGCGCGGGTTCTTTGACTTATATCATCAGTAGCACTGATAGCTTTCCTTAAATAAAATAATGCGCTATTCAGATCATTAAGGGCCATAAAACCATTTCCGACATTTAAATAATGCCAGGAAAGGCGAGTCGAAATTCCTTTTTCATTGCAAAGATTGACTACTTTGAGATAGGCTTGAACACTTTTTTCTAATTCCTCATTTTGCTCATATACTTTTCCTAAACCACTGTAAATCAATCCTATAAAGTAGTAGTCTTTTAAACTTAAATATTTCTCTAGGGAGTGGATTCTCTTATCTGCTTCTAAGAATAATTCAATGGCTTTTAAATACATCGCATTGTGAAGATTCAAAAAACCTAATCGACAAATTAGTCTTGCTTCTAATTTTGGGTCTGGAAATGCCTTTAATAATTTTGATGCCTTTCCCAAATAATTCTCAGCTTGTTCACTTTGACTTAAATTCATGCAGGTACCAGAATAATCAATATAGGCTTCAGCTAATTGATTCGCATGTCCTCTATCCTCCAGAATCTCAATGGCATCTGTAAAATGATCTTCTGCTAATTCAAAATTATACAGCTGATTTTCAATAAATGCTGTATTCAGGTGATAATTCAATTGCAGATCTGGTTGTGAGTGGTGCTGTAAAATCTCCTTTTGTTCGGTAAGTAATTTTTGGGCTCTCCTGATATTGGTATATGTATAATGATTAGAAAGATGGTCAAGCAATACGAGCCTTTGCAAGTCATTTTCTTGAGTAGCTAGTTTTTGCTCAAGTATTTGTATTTCAGAAGGAGTTCCTATGATTGCCGTCATGCTAAATATGTGAGTCTTGAAAAATAGGTGAAGTGGAAAATATAAGTAAAATTGAGATCGGTGTGGGATGAAAGAGAAAATAGATCTAGTAAACAAAACGAGGTCGTACCATTTCTGATACAACCTCGTTTCGCATCTTTTCGATGTTATAACTGGCTTACTGATTAAGAATGCCTCCGCAGAAACTTAACCAACGTTTCTTCTTTTGACCACTATTCTTTTCTATACCTCCAAGAATGGTGTTCATTTCTTCTTTTTGTAGCCTATTGAGATTTTGTAAGTCGGCTAATTTTTGTTTTTTTGTAGTTTTTCCCATAGTACTCAATTTTTTAGTGAACATAGTGTTTTTCGTTTTGAATTATGAAACGGGATGAAAAGTGTAATTCTGTCATACCAAAGGTACTAATTTTAGGTTAGGTAAAAAAAAATATATGAAGAGATTTTTAATTTAGGATGTCACATTTTTTTATTTTTTATAAGTTATTATTTTTATTTTTGTCTTTTTTTATTCTCTAATGTGTTGATAATGAGTAATTTGTTTTGGGGTTGTTGTGCCATGATGATCCTAAAGTAAACTTTGTTTAATGAAATATGTGACTACAGTTCTTCTTGTAAACGCCTCATTTGTTCCATAAAAGCAGGTCTTCTTCTTCTAGAAACCTCAATTTTCTTCCCATCATCCATTACTAAATACCCTCCATCACCTTTAACGAATTTACGCATAAAGTTAAGATTGATTACATGCCTTTTATGTACCCTGTAAAAATTAACAGGATGTAACATCTCTTCATACGCCTTTATAGTTTTGGAGGCGGTAATCCTTTCACCGCCACTTAAAAATATATGTGTATAATTATCTTCTGCTTCAAATCGGACTATATCTTTTATACTTAAAAAATAAATGCCATCTAAGGCAGAAATACTCATTTTTTCGAATGAATTGGGGTTATTGTAATGTTTGTTAAAAATCTCCAATCGTTTATCCATTTTATTATGGCGATCTGTTCGAATTCTTCTAACAGCTTGCATAAGTGCTTCTGGATCAATGGGTTTTATAATGTAGCCAACAGAAGCATATTCACAAGCTTTCACTGCATATTCATTATGGGCAGTCACGAAAATGACTTCAAAGTCTATCGGTCTTAGTTCTTCCAACATTTTGAAAACTAGACCATCAGGTAGGTTGATATCTAAAAAAGCCACATCTGGCTTCATATTAGGATCTTCAAACAAATCTAAGCCTTCCCTAATATTCAAAGCATCTCCAATAATTTCTACCTCACTACAGTGCTTCTTGAGTAGGTTTTTCAGATTGTTTAAACCCTTAATTTCGTCTTCTACTATTATTGCCTTAATCACTTTAGTTGGTTTTAGTGTTTCAATCGGATGACTTGCCACATTCATAAATTAGAGAATTTTAGACTTCAGAAAATTTTGAAAAAACTATAGATGTATGACAGTTAATCATTAATTGCTCTTTCTAGGAGGACAAAAAGCATAGATGTTATCAATTAACCTTATTAAAGCAGTCAAATATAGATGAAAATCACCATATATCATTAAGCGGTAGAACAGGAGTTTATATTTTTATTTTTTTTATTTTAAAAAAATTGATTGTCAATTAAATATAAAATTAATAATTCATTAATTGTCTTTTTTCTTGGCTATTGAAATAGCCTCTTCATAGCGTATTTTAGGAAAAACTTCCAACTTTCCGCCTACGGTTGCATCTAAAATCTGACGATCATCATTTTTATAATGGTAGTTGGCTAGGTGGTAAGAAACTTCATTTCCATATACATCTGCCAATTGCCATTTCATGCCTTTAAAATAATCTGGGTGGAAATGATTCTCATCATCTCCTTCATAAACTTGAGTTTCATGGGGCTTACCTTGCTGTTTGAAACTATGGTCTACACCAACTAAAAAGACCCTTTTGAAGCCCATGTAATAGGCAATCTGCATAGCTACGTAGGTTACGGTATTACCTTCACAAATGGGTTGGGAAATATCATCATAAAAACTCCACACATTTAGGGTATGAAGTCTTTCTATATGTGGTTCTTGTTTCACGATTCCATCTGAAGCCGTATGCGAAAGAAAAGTAGGACAATACATTTTCTCAAATTCTTCATGGCATTGCTCGATGGCCAATTCATTCACACAAACTAAATAACTTAAATTGAGATCTACTTTTTCGAATATCATGTAGATTTTATTCAATCCAAATGTATGATAATTGGCTAATGGTGCTAAATCCATCTTATTCAATGAGGGACCATTCCCAATGATAAAGCAATCCTCACCTTTGTGAATATCTTTATATTTTTTTAGCCGAGCGGCATATTTTCTTTTCCACTGGAAATACAACTTTGCTTCTCGTATTTTTTGAGAAAATCCTTTTTTATTAGCAACATTTACACTGTATAACGCACCATGTGGACGACTCATAATCTGTTTTTTATAGTTCTGAATATATTTCTAAAGCGTTCCTAAATACCAAATTTTAAAAATTATAAATCTTTTAAAACGGAACTAATGCCCCCATCTAAAGTCAAATTAGCTCCATGAATAAACCCTTCATTTTCGGAAGCTAAAAACAAAGCTAATTTTGCGACTTCGTCAGGATAACCAATTCTTTGAACAGGGTGAATTTTTCTTAATTTATCTAAGGCATTTTCATCGTTTTCGAACCCTGCACGCAACATGGCAGTTTCAATAGCCGCAGGGCTAATGGCATTAACTCTTACACTACCTGCCAAATCTACAGCCATTGCTTTTGTTAATCCTACTAATGCACTTTTTGAAGTGGCATAACTAACAAAAGATGGTTTGGTTAATTGTTGATGAATGCTTGCTATATTGATGATTGAACCATTTGAATTTTCAAGTCGACCTAAAAAAAGCTTACTAAGAAGCATTGGTCCAGTCAAGTTCACATCTAAAGATTCTTGCCAATCTTCAAATTTAATTTCATTCAGATGACCTAGTTTTTGGATAGCTGCATTATTGATTAGTACATCCAATCGAGGTATGACTTGATCAAATATTCCGGAAAAACGAACCCTATAATCTGTATTTCTTACAAATTCAAAAATATCAAATCGAATAAAACGATCAATAAAGCCCTTATATTGAATATCTTCTCGGCGATCAAGTCCATAAACATAATAGCCAGCATCATGAAATCCTTTGGCTAGTGCAGTTCCAATCCCTCCCAGAACACCTGTTATAATTACGTTCTTCTGCATAAAAGTGATGATTGTTCTGTTGTGATTTAATTATTAATCTAAGCCAAGAAACCCAAATAGTTTTTCAATTGCCTCATGGCTTGCTCTAATAACTCCATCTATTGTATTTGATCCGTTGTGGGTGCCAAAGATACACTTTTCAAAATTTCGTAATTCAGAATTTAGGGGCAGTGGTTCTATTTCAAAAACGTCTAAACCAGCCGAGTGTACCTTGCCTGATTTTAATCCAGCTAATAGGGCTTTTTCATCAATGATAGGTCCACGAGAAACATTAATAATTCTGACTCCATTTTTCATTTGTGAAATGGTTTCAGTATTAATCATATGCTTTGTCTTTGTTGTCAACGCACAAGTACAGACTACAAAATCAGCAGCTTCTAATAGATTTGGAAAATCTAAAAAATGGTAGCGGTTTTTATCTTCTGCTGATTTTTCTGCAAACGGATCAAATACATTAATTTTTAGATCAAAAGCATGGAGTCTATGGGCTGTAGCTTTTCCAATGTCTCCAAAACCAATTAGAGCGACTGTTCTTCCTGCAAGGGAAATTCCAGCAGGTTTGAGCCATTTACCGTTTCTGACACCTCTATCGATTAAGTAGGTTTGGCGAGCTAAACCAATAACATAACTTACTGCAATACCTGCGACTTCTGCGCCAAACATATTAGGTGTATTAATAATAGGAATACCTAACTTTTTACAGGCATTAAAGTCAACATTATCAACTCCTACGCCCCATTTTACGGCTGCCTTTAAATTTCCATTTTTTCCTGCTGTAAATACCCTTTCTGTTGCAGGGTCATCTCCAATAATCCAACCATCCATTTGTGGAAGTAGCTCCATTAATTCTTCTTCTGATAAGGTTTGAACTACATTTGGAGTGATTAATTCAATGCCTTTATTTTCGAAAATAGATCGAAATTGTTCAATTTGTTTGAGCATTGGAGGGCAAGTGACAAGTACTTTCATAGCTATAAAATCTGTAAATTTTTAAATGCGGTTCTGGAAGGATATCTAAAAAATATCTAAGACCATTCCTTAAAAAGTTTGCAAAGGTGAATGATTATTTTGATAATTGTGGGCTTTTTTTAAAAGATTTTTTTAAAAAAAGTGATTCAGGAAATATTAGTTTTTACTTTTAATCTATTCATTATCAAATGATTATTGTTACAGTTTTTTTAAAATTGTTTGGTATTAATATAGGTTACTTTTTGTGAAAAATGAAGATTCAAAGAAATCGTTTTAAAGAAAGGATTCATGAGGTAATTTTCGAGGCAGACACCCCGTTTGGAAAACTTTTTGATGTAGTTCTTTTGGTTGCAATTCTTTTGAGCGTTTTAATTGTGATGCTGGAAAGTGTCGAAGCTTATAAATTAGCTTTTGGACAGTTGTTTTTGGTTTTGGAGTGGACCTTTACAATTATTTTTACAATTGAATATGTTTTACGATTATATTGCATTTATAGACCTTTAAAATATGCAACTAGTTTTTTTGGTATAGTAGATCTGCTGTCGATATTGCCTGCTTACCTAAGTGTTTTTTTTGTTGGAGCCCATTCTTTAATGGTGGTCAGAGCGCTAAGGCTATTGCGAGTTTTCCGGATTTTTAAGTTGGGACACTTTATGAATGAAGGGTTTCTCATAATGGACGCATTGAAAAGAAGTCGAGCAAAAATTACTGTTTTTTTTAGTTTTATTATTCTGTTGGTTATTATCATTGGTTCTATTATGTATTTGGTTGAAGGTGCCTATGGAAATGAATCGTTTTCAAGTATTCCACGCAGTGTTTATTGGGCTATCGTGACTTTAACGACAGTTGGTTATGGCGATATCACCCCTAGTTCTGAGTTAGGACAATTTCTTTCTGCGGCAGTTATGATACTTGGATATGCGGTCTTAGCAGTTCCAACAGGAATTGTGACCAATGAATTAATTAGTCCATTAAGAGTTACAAACACTCAAGCCTGTCGTTATTGTGGAGAGGAGGGACATGACGATGATGCATTGTTTTGCAAATATTGTGGTGAAAAATTGAATGAAGAAAAATAGAAAAAGGAACTAGTTTTTTTGCTGCGAGAGCAGTATTATGGACAATAGTTTGATTTCAAAGTGGGCTTAAAAGCCTAAAAAAATAAATCCAAAATCACTAAACTTCCAAAAATTATACTTGCTAAACCATTGGTGGTAAAAAAAGCAAGATTAACTTTACTTAAATCATTTGGCTTAACCAAAGTATGCTGGTAAAAAAGTAGTGCGGTGAAAATGGTTGCAGCCAACCAATTCAAATTTCCAAATTCAGGATATTTAAGGTTTAATTGATAACTTGCGAATAAAATGAATCCCCCGCAAAGGAGGTGTAAGATGGTAGATAATTTTAAGGCGTTCTTCTTTCCTAAGGCTACAGGTATTGAGTGTAATTCTAACGATTTATCAAATTCTTCATCTTGCAAGGCATAAATAATATCAAACCCTGATACCCAAAATAATACGGCAAATGCATACAATATAGGAATTAGGTCAAATCCACCACCAACTGCTAAATACGCGCCTATCGGAGCCAATGAAAGTCCCAAACCTAGAACAAAGTGACATAAAAATGTAAATCGTTTGGTATAAGAATACCCTAATATGATCAATAACGCAACAGGCGATAGGTAAAAACACAAAGGATTGATCAACCAAGTAGTGAAAATAAATAATACGGCGTTTAGTATCACAAAAAGTAAGGCTGATTTAGGACTTATGATACCCGCTGGAATTTCTCTTTGAATAGTTCTAGGGTTTCTTTCATCAATATCTCGATCTAAATACCGGTTAAATGCCATGGCAGCACTTCGAGCAAAAACCATACACAACAAAATGAAAAGAAACAATTCCCAACTGAAACTAATACCAACTTCATGACTGCCCAAAAAGAACCCAATAAGCGCAAAGGGTAAAGCAAAAATGGTATGACTAAATTTGATTAAGGACAAGTATTCTTTCATGTTTTAATATTCAAAAACATTATTGTAAGCTAGATCGCCAATGATTTGTGGCAATATCTTAATCCAAACCCACCAAAACAAAAAAGCCTGCGCAATTTTAATAAATCGCACAGGCTTTTGTGGAGAATTTAGCAGAAATTATTGTCCTGCAGGTGCAGCATCACCAGCTGCAGGGCTCACCTCACCTTTCAAGTAGATGAAAGTTTGTGGTGGATCAGTATTAGCTGTAAGCGTAACTTTTTGGTTACGTGGTCCTTTTTTGTTTTTACTATCGAATACGACAGTTACTTCACCAGTAGCGCCAACTGCAATAGGCTCTTTTGGCCACTCAGGAACTGTACATCCACAGCTTCCTTTTGCATTAGAAATAATTAATGGCTCACTTCCTGTATTTGTGAAAGAATAAGTGTGACTTACTTTTTCACCAGAAACAACAGTACCAAAGTCAAAGGTAGTTTCTTTGAAGTCTATAACAGTCGTTGGTCCCGTAGGAGCAGCAGGTGTTGTTGCTGTTGGAGTAGCAGGAGTAGCAGGAGTTTGAGCCGCATCAGCAGTTGAAGGTTCAACAGCTTCACGGGCAGCAGCTTTAGCTGCATCGCCTCCGTCACTATTTGCGCAACTAGCTAAAAGAGCAATTGCGAAGAATGCAGAAAGTACAAATTTGAATTTTGTCAACATTTTACGATTGGTTTAATTTTGAAAAAATATGTTCAATATTTTAAAAAATGATTGCAAAAGTAGGAATAGATAATGGATATATGATAATTCAATTAATGTTTATTTACTCCTTTTTTTTCGTTCCATTTTTTAAATAATGATGCAAAGATAGTTCAGGTTTTAGGTTTGCTATGTCAACGAGCCTTAAAAGAGTGTTAATGGGTTGTTAATCTATTATTCTATTGCAAATTCTACTACAAATTAGAACCCTTGTCAGTTTACATATTAGCTAAAATAAGTAAGGTGACACCCTGCAAAGAGAATGCCACCTTATCTAATATGACGAAATTAACGCTTGATTATTAATATCTTAGGTATTAGAAATTAATATCAATTAATGTTTGATTGAAATTTCGTAGTAATCATCATTATTATCGCCTGTCTCAGTGATTGACACGATACTTAATAGATAATAAGTTCCATTTGAACCTCTTACAACAAACAGATCGTCTACCTCCACTACCTCCGAAACATTAGTAACAGCAGATGTATTTCCATTTGCACAGTTTACACTTTCACCGTCATTTAGAATGATCCCAGTATCAAATGCCCCGATGATTTCTTCCTTAGTGGTAACGACATCAAAACTGAAATTTTCAACTTGAGTCAAGTCTACCACTCTCATTTCAGCTCCGTTTGTTGTTCCAATTTGTCTTCTCCAGTTGAAACCTGGAGCAGGAATTGTACAATCCAACCCTAAGTCACGGATTTCTGTTTGATCAGGAGTGGTGCCACCATTTGAAGAAACACCAGCTTGCAAACCTTCATCTAAATCCAAAGCACCTTTTCCAGCAGGACCAGCTTGGTTAGATAATAATTGTGCAGTCAAGGTAGCGTCTATTGGTGTACCTGCATTAACAGTTACATCAAAACTAGCCTCACCTGTTGTACCATTTCCATCTGCTAATTGTATTGTGAAAGAATAGAATCCATCAACATTTGAAGCAATGATCCCGAGGCTACCAAACAAAGCATCACCCTGCGCAATATCCAAAGATAAAGGGTTATCAGCTAATGCAGTACCATCCCATGTCAAACGTGCAGGATCCACCAAAAGACCATCTTCAAAAATACTCATTGATGTCATAGGGAAGTCTCCTTTTGCTGCATCTACATCAACAAAGAAAGTCTGTCCAGTAGTTACTTCTAGAGGACTATTAGTAAGCGTTATAATTGGAGGTGCTGAATCAATACTTAACGTATAAGAATGATTTGATTTAATTCCATTTGCATCTTCTACAATTGCTGTATAATCTACACTTCCAACGCTAGCTGGAGATTCAAAAGTCACAACTAAAGTCAAGCCATTAACGTTGTTGCCAAGCAATAATATTGAGTTTTGTGCTGTTTCATCAACTCCTCCAATTTGGAAAGTTAGGAAACGGTTAGCATCAATTCGGGCACCATTTTCTGTTATCTCTAAGGATTTCAAATCATTATCGGTACGGTCTGCTTCAATCGTTAACTCAATAATGGAAGATGGAGCAACTGATCCAGAGGGTCCAGAAACAAAAATGTCTGGTGGTAATTGGTCAACAGGGTCAGTGGTTGTGTCTTCACAACTAGTGAAAATAAGAGCTGAGAGTGCTAAAAGGCTAAATGTTCGCCAGATTAAATTTCTCATAAAATTTGAAATTTGATTTAAAAAAAATAATTTGAAAACAGGAATGCAATTTTTGAATTTTTTCATTGCAAACTTGGTTTCCTTTATTTAATAAAATATTAGACTTCACAATTTTGAAAGGTCACTTATTAGTTTTGTTCGTTTTTGAGAAAAATTTTCTTTCTTTTGTTGACCGTTTTTCAAATGGGGTGCAAATGTACAATCTATCCATTATTGACGATTGAAAAAGTGACATTTATCATGCAGGAAGTTGTATTTTTCACATAAGTTTAACTTTGTTTCCAAATGCGTCTTACTAATCCATTTAACTGGATTTTATAATTTGTTGATTATCAATCATTAAAATAATTTATATCTAAATAATGAGCTTAAAAGTTAACCACACTGTTCTAGATCGTTTTTTGAAATATGTCAAAGTAGACACTCAGTCCGATCCAAATTCTAAAACCTTTCCTTCAACTGAAAAACAAAAGAATTTAGCCAAAATCCTAGTTGAAGAACTACTTGAAATTGGTCTTTCGGATGCCCATACAGATGAGTTTGGATATGTATACGCTACGATTCCTTCTACTACTGATAAAGATGTTCCTGTCATATGTTTTTGTTCACACATGGATACTTCCCCTGATTCTAGTGGAAAAGATGTGAAGCCAATTATCCATAAAAATTATGATGGTTCTGATTTGATTCTGCCAGATGATAATAACCAAGTTATTTCTCCAAAACGATATCCACTATTATTGGATCAAATCGGGAATGATATCGTAACTGCAAGTGGTTTGACCCTTTTAGGAGCAGATAATAAATCGGGAGTTGCTGAGATCATGGATGCAGCTACTCATTTAATCAATCATCCAGAAATTAAACATGGAAAAATCCGTATTCTTTTTACACCTGATGAAGAAGTAGGACATGGTGTAGATCATGTAGATATTGAAAAGCTGGGAGCTGATTTTGGATATACTATGGATGGTGCCGAAAGAGGATCTTTTGAAGATGAAACATTCTCAGCTGATGGGGTAGAAATTACTATTAACGGTGTAAGTATACATCCCGGATTTGCAAAAAATAAATTGGAATCTGCGGTTAAGGCTGCCGGAGAGGTTTTAGCAAGATTACCTAAGGATGGGTTGTCACCCGAAACTACAGAGAAAAGAGAGGGTTTTATTCATCCTGTTCAAATGTCTGGGATCGTTGAAAAAGCAAGTATCCAATTCATAATTCGTGATTTTACAGATGAAAAGTTAGCCGAACATGAAGCAGTATTAAAAAACATCCTCGATGAAGTAATGAAAGGTTATCCAAATTCAACGGCCGAATTTAAGGTAACAGAGCAATATCGGAATATGAAAAAGGTTTTGGATAATTATCCACAAATTTCTGAAAATGCATTAGAGGCAATTCGAAGAGCGGGTCTTAAGCCAAAACAAGAAAGTATAAGAGGTGGAACTGATGGCTCAAGATTATCTTTTATGGGCTTACCTTGTCCCAATATTTTTGCTGGCGAACATGCATTTCACTCAAAGCATGAATGGGTGAGTGTTCAAGACATGGAAAAAGCTGTGGAAACGATTATTCATTTATGTATGATATGGGAGGAAAGGGCCTAAGGAATACGGACAAAATAAATTTTCCATTTGAACTTATTTCTTTTGCACATAATTTCGTTAAAAATGCTCGCCATAGCTTTGGCTATGCCTGTACTTTTTGCCTCATTAGTTACAAAAAATTCTGACTTGAAATTGGTCAATTTATTTTATCTGAATTCCTAATAGTTTGATTTTTGAAGGGTTGAGATAGTCAACGCTTTTACCAAAAACTACCTCAACCTTTTAATAGAATCAATTTTTTCTTATTTTTGAACTCATGAAAAGCATTAAAGATTTATTAGAACGCTCAGCTTTTGGAGTTTGTAGTTGGCTTGGAGAAAAACTCGGTGTTGCCTCCTCTCGGGTGCGTATGTACTTTATTTACCTTTCTTTTGTTGCACTTGGTTCCCCACTAATTATTTATCTCTTTATCGCTTTTTGGTTGAATGTGAAAAACTATATCAAACAAAAACGGAATGCGATTTGGGAATAATCAATGACTAAGTTAGTTTTTCGTCCTTGATAAGTAATGCTATAAAAATGAGGAAAATAAGAACCTTAGTTGTTGATGATGAGCCTCTTGCACGGGCTAGAATTTTAAAACAATTAGAACAATTTGAATATATTACTGTCATTGGAGAATGTAAAAATGGTCGAGAAGCCTTGACCCAAATTAAAACCTATAAGCCAGATCTAGTCTTCTTAGATATCCAAATGCCAGATTTGACCGGGTTTGATGTCTTGGAGAATGAATCTATCAAACCACTTCCTTTTATCATCTTTGTTACTGCTTATGATCATTATGCTATTAAGGCATTTAATGTCCATGCGGTCGATTATCTGTTGAAGCCCTATGACGACGAACGCTTTGTACAGGCACTGGAGCATGCCAAAGAGCAGATTTTACTGAAAGATGCTTCTTTTTTACACAAGAAAATGGTTAGGATTTTAGACGAATATCAATATCAACAATCAGATGAATTGACTGCCATTGAAGTGAAGGAAAAAGCAATGACCAAATTGATCAATGTAAATGATATTTATTGGATTGAGGCAGAGGGAAACTATCTGAAAATAAATTTGGAAAATAGAAGGCATCTAATAAGGCAGACAATGCAAAATATTGAAAGCCAGTTAGATAAGACGATGTTTATCCGTGTCCATCGATCCATCTTAGTTAATCAGTTATATATTAGGAACGTAAAATACAAAGGGAACAATCAGTATGTTTTTAATTTGAAAAATGAAGTGAAATTGATGTCTAGTCGAAGCTATAAAGAAGATGTTGTCCATTATTTAGAAGGGAAAGAGCCTTAAATTTTTTCCAAATCTACCTTAAATTTTTTCCAAATTTCTAGTTAAAATTCTTCTTTGGTTTTTAAGTCAACCTCTTCCATCGTATTTCCAACTTTTATTTTCATGCTGTTTTCAGTAATTGTTATTCGACCTGATTCAGTTGGAACTGTAATTAATTTTTTCTGAGTAAAGGGTGAACTCGGGTCAGTTTGGTGATAATGGCACATCTCAGTAAAATCTAAAAAATCACGTGCCATGTTTTTAAAAATATATTGAGGGATTTTTTCCCCATTTTGGATTCTATTGACCCTGAAATAATCTTCCTCAAACTTATCAATTAGGTAAAGACCAGTTGGGTCATTTTGCAGTTTACCTAATTCCAATTTTAATGGGTGAACTGTAAAATCCCCAAAACCTACATCCGTCAAATACTCTTCCTCATTGATTATAACAAGGGTAGCCAAATGACCAAACTCTTGTTTGTATCCTTTTTCTTTGTTAAAGACACGAGCTGAAATTCGTTTAGTTTTAAAACCAATTGAATCAAGTAATTCAGCAAATAGTCCATTCAATTCATAACAAAAGCCACCTCGGTTATTGTGCATTATTTTTTGGAAGATTTGGTCGAGCCTTAATTCAATCTTATTGTCATAATGAATATCTAAATTTTCAAAGGGAACATTAAAAAGATGGGCTTTATGCAAGTCTTGAAGGTCTTTAAGGCTTGGTTCCAACTTGCCTGAGTAATTAATTCTTTGAAGATATTTTTGTTGAATCATTAGACTTGTTCGGAAATAAGAATTGGATATATGAAAATTAGATTTTTTTCTCAGACGAGGCTCATTTTGAGTTTCGTACCCGTAGGTACGGGAGTTAAAATAGCCGAAGTAGGAGGGAAAAAGATTTTTTCATATGCTAAT
>JANSWP010000032.1 GCA_024743405.1 Bacteroidota bacterium | reverse complement strand
TTGTCAGGTTGCTTCCCAGCAGAGCCTCACGCCGCTTCGCCTGATAAGGGCAAAGTTAGAACTTGCGGATTTGTGTTTTTCTAAAACTCAGGTTTTTGACCTATTTTTAATTTTATGCACAGTTCAGTGAACTATCCCGTCTTAGGTGTATTCTAAGACCGCTTCGTTAGTTTAGTTTAATATTGCAATCTCCTCACGGATCGGCTGCCGAAACACAATTTTATCATCGAAAGCATCCAAAACGACATGACTGTTGGCTTCCACTTCTCCTAAAAGCATTTGTTTGGAAAGCTGATTTAAAACCCGCTTTTGAATAACTCGCTTAATTGGACGAGCCCCAAATTCAGGATTATACCCTTCTTTAGCCAACCAATCCATTGCATCAGTTGCTATCGTTAATTTGATATTTTGTTTTTCCAGTATTTCTTTAACTTGATTCAGTTGCAACTCCACAATTTCTCGAACATTCAATTTTGTCAAAGGTTGGAACATAATGGTTTCATCAATCCGATTTAAAAACTCAGGACGAACCGATACTTTGAGCATTTCAAAAACCATTTCTTGTGTTTTTTCAATAGTCTCAAAACGATTATTGTCATCTATTTTAGAGAAGTTTTCCCGAATAATATCTGAACCAATATTCGAAGTCATGATAATGATCGTATTTTTAAAATCTGCAACTCGACCTTTATTATCCGTCAATCGTCCATCATCCAAAACTTGCAATAAAATATTGAAAACATCAGGATGCGCTTTTTCAATTTCATCTAAAAGAATAACCGAATAAGGCTTTCTTCGAACAGATTCCGTCAATTGCCCACCTTCATCATAGCCGACATATCCTGGAGGCGCACCGACCAATCTAGAAACAGCATGGCGTTCTTGATATTCACTCATATCAATTCGGGTCATCAAATTTTCATCGTCGAACAAATATTCAGCAAGGGCTTTGGCTAATTCTGTTTTTCCAACACCTGTTGTGCCTAAGAAAAGAAAAGACCCAATTGGTCGTTTTTCATTGGATAAACCTGTTCGGCTTCTTCGTATTGCATCCGCTACAGCTTCGACGGCTTCATTTTGCCCTACGACTCGTTTGTGTAACTCATTTTCAAGACTTAATAATTTTGAACGCTCACTTTGAAGCATTCTAGTTACTGGAATTCCCGTCCACTTACTCACAATTTGAGCAATGTCTTCGGCACCTACTTCTTCTTTCAATAACTGAGTGCCAGTTGCTTGAATATCATGTAATTTTTGAGTAAACGCTTCCAGTCTTTTTTGAGCTTCAGGCAAATTACCATAACGAATTTCTGCCGCACGACTAAAATCTCCCTCACGCTCCGCACGACCACTTTCTGTTTTCAATTGCTCCATTTCCTCCTTCGCTTTTTGAATACCCAAAACGACTTCCCGCTCACTTTCCCACTTCGCTTTTAATCCATTTCGTTGTTCTTCCAAATTCGCTATGTCTTCATTCAATATTTTTATCTTCGAATCATCTTGCTCCCGCTTCATTGCTTCTCTTTCAATTTCTAATTGTCGAATTTTTCTTTCCACTTCATCTAACTCCTCTGGCATTGAATTCATTTCTAACCTTAATTTCGCCGCCGCTTCATCTACTAAATCAATTGCTTTATCTGGCAAAAAACGATCAGAAATATAACGACTCGACAATTGAACTGCCGCTACAATTGCATCATCTTTGATATTAATTTTATGGTGTGATTCGTAGCGTTCTTTTAGCCCCCGAAGAATCGAAATTGCGTCTTCTTCATTAGGCTCGTCCACTAAAATGTTTTGGAAACGGCGTTCTAAAGCCTTGTCTTTTTCAAAATATTTTTGATATTCGCTTAATGTTGTCGCACCGATTGCCCGAAGTTCGCCTCTCGCCAAAGCGGGTTTTAAAATATTTGCCGCATCCATTGCTCCTTGTCCTTTTCCTGCTCCGACTAGTGTATGAATTTCATCAATAAAGAGGAAAATATTGCCATCAGCTTTTACTACCTCATTAACTACGGCTTTCAATCGCTCTTCAAACTCACCCTGGTATTTTGCACCAGCAATCAATGCGCCCATGTCTAATGAGTAAATGTCCTTATCTCGCAAATCTTCAGGTACATCGCCATTCACAATTCGATGGGCAAGCCCTTCAATAATTGCCGTTTTACCAACGCCTGGTTCTCCAATCAAAATTGGATTATTCTTCGTTCTTCTTGCTAGAATATGAAGTACTCTTCTGATTTCCTCATCTCGCCCGATTACCGGATCGAGTTTCCCGCTTTGGGCGCGTTCATTCAGATTGATCGCATATTTTCCTAATGCATTATAACTATTCTCAGCACTATTAGTCGTTACTCGATTTCCTTTTCGCAAATCTTTGATCGCCGTTTTCAATCCTTTTTTTGTGACTCCACTATCCTTCAGCATTTGTGAAGTCGAATCTTGAGTGCTAATAATCCCTAAAAGCAAATGTTCAAGAGCGACATATTCATCTCCAAATTCTTTTAAAAAGGTATTAGATTTTTGAATAGACTCTGCAATTGTCCTAGAAGGATAAATATTTCCTCCGGCTGATTTAGGATAAGATTGAACTATACTATTACTCGCTTTTTTTACAGCCTCGAAATTGACACCTAATTTTTTGAAAACAAAGGGCGTCACATTTTCATCAACTTCTAATATTCCCTTAAACAAATGTCCCAACTCAATTGAGGGGTTTTGATTTTCCATCGCAATTTGCTGTGCTCTTTGAATGGCTTCTTGCGATTTTATAGTCAGATTATTTAGATTCATCGCTTTATTATTTTAGTTCATAATTCCGTGGTCATAGTTCTAGATTTTTTTCTTTCAAACTGTGAACCTCGTTTATTTCTTTAATGAAAGATACATGAAATTGAATTTACATAGAAGCTTAATCAATGGATATGCCATTCAAAAATCAAAGACAAATTTGGTAATAAATGTAAAACCATTGTGACAAAATGTCCGTTTCGATTGAAATAAACCGTCATTCTGACATTTACCCAACAAAAAAACTTCCCAAAGACAATAGGTTTTTGGAAAGTTTTCATTTTGAATAGCGAAGTTTCTGGAAAACCTTACACTAATTCTCGGCATGCTCGATACAAATCCTGCCACTCTTTACGCTCTTTAACGACCGTTTCTAAGTACTCTAACCAAATATTTTTGTCTTGAACAGGATCTTTTACAATGGCTCCAGTCAAACTCGCAGCAAGGTCATCGGCTTTAATTTTACCATCGCCAAAATGAGTAGCGAGCGCTTGTCCATTATTAATAACAGAGATTGCCTCGGCCGTACTCAAGGTACTACTTGGAGACTTTACTTTTGTTCTTCCATTTTCAGTTTTACCACTTCGCAACTCCCTAAAGATAGTAACGAGTCGTTGAATTTCTTGAATAGGCGCTGCTTCGGAAGGTAACTCAAGTGTCTTACCAATTTTATCTACTCGAGTTTTCACAATTTTCACTTCCTCCTCTAGTGACTTTGGCAATGGCATCACCACCGTATTAAATCTCCGACGAAGGGCACTGGATAATTCATTTACACCTTTGTCGCGGTCATTTGCAGTTGCAATAATATTGAAACCACGTTGAGCCATAACTTCCGTATTCAATTCAGGAATGGGTAATATCTTTTCAGAAAGAACGGTAATCAAAGTATCTTGAACATCGGATGAGATCCTAGTCAACTCTTCCACTCTAGCTATTTTCCCCGTTTCCATTGCATTCATTACAGGACTCGGAACCAAAGCATTCTTGGAAGGTCCTTCGGCTAATAATTTTGCATAGTTCCATCCATATCGAAGCGCATCTTCATTCATACCTGCCGTACCTTGTACTAATAAAGTTGAATTGCCTGAAATGGCCGCCGCCAAATGTTCTGAGACCCAAGTTTTTGCAGTACCTGGAATACCAACTAGCATGAGTGCTCTATCAGTCGCCAGTGTAGCCACTGCAACCTCTATCAACCTTCTACTTCCAAAATATTTAATTTCTATTTCAGTTCCATCCTCTAATTTACCTCCCAAAAGATAAGTAACAACTGCCCAAGGTGATAACTTCCAATTAGTTGGCTTTGGTTTGTCATCAATCTTTAAGAGTGCTTTTAATTCCTTTTCATATGTTTGCTCCGCATGAGGACGAAGTATTTTGTCAATTTTGCTCATTATTTTGTTTTTCCATTAAATCTCTTCTCAGCGGTACTAGATCATATCCTTCTTGTCGAAGTAACGAAACAACGCCATATTCTCCACCTAAATGCCCAGCTCCGACTGCAAAAAAGGTAGGTTGTTCTTTCATCATTTTTCCCATTATCGGGATCCAATTTCTATTTCTTTGGAATAATAATACGTCCTCATAATTTCCAATGCCCTCTTCATCTGCACTGATCATCGAACTCATTCCTAAAATATCTTGATCTTTATACAATTTAACCATTTCTGCAAATTGCTCATCTCCATTATCTTCTGACTTTATACTTTCAATCAACATCTGAGCTTGTGCTTTATAAGGAATGCTATCAAACATACTCATTTGATATTCTGCAGTTTCGAGTCCACCCATTTTTAGATCTCGAGATTTTGCTATTTGCATGATTTCCATTTCATAAGAAACAATTTCTCCAGACGACATCGCTGCTGGTGACATATCCATATCTGCTAAAACAGTCAAAAACATCGGCTTCATTCTTTCAAAAAAGAATAGAGGCATCCCAATTTCTTGAAAATGTTTCTGCACCAAAACATATTCCTCCTCTGATAATAAATCTTTTAGTGTCAAATTATCATTCATATAGGCTTTTGAAAGAAGTGCCAATTGAGAAGTCAAACCTGTCATCTCTTCCATATTGATTTCGAAAGTAACCATATCTGATTTTTTCATAGCCGTTTTCATTTCATCAGTCATAAAAAAATCGTCTTTCCCAATCATATGAATAGTACCGTATAAAAAAGAGGTATCCGTCAAATCATTACCAGTAATTTGCCAAAGTAATGAGTTTTCTTCAGCAGTCGGAGCGGTCGTTTTGGCAATCTCGACAACATCAACTTGTGAAAAAGATGTAAAAGCAAAACCAAAAATTAAAAGATAAAATGCGAATAATTTTTTCATTTCAAATATTTTAAACAGTCAAAGTGATTTGGTTAAGTAACCCGGGTTGATCAATCAGGTAAATGGCTCGCATTACTTAATAAGTTTGTGATTAGAGTACGTCACGCTAGGATAGAACAAAAAAGGGTATGAACAGATTGCCATACCCTTTAATTAATTCAAGTTGCGAATAATTTTTACTGAATTAAAAATCGTCTAATTTTGCTTTAAAATCAGCCTACGGCAGTGATTTTTTTTACAAAATTCTCCGTTTTCAATTCAATATCTGCAACTTGGATTAACTATTGTATTTTCGATTGAGTTAATCTCTACCTAAAGCAGAAAGTAACCAAAGAATTTCAAGGTATAACCACACAAGTGTGAATAATAGACCCATTCCGAAGTACCATTCCATATAAGCTGGTGCTTTCATTGCCTCTCCTTTATAAAAATTATCAAAATCTACCAACAATTTAAAGGATGCAATACCCACAATAACTAAACTAATTCCAATGCCAATTGGAGAATAGTCATGTAAAAATGGAAGGTCTCCACCAAAAAGACTTACGACAAAACTGACCAAATAAGTAATCATTATTGCACCGGTTGCAATTGAAATAATATTTCGAAGACGATCGGTTACTTTGATGATTCCTGACTTGTAAAGTGTCAGCATCGTAAACATTATAGAGAAAGTCAGTGTCACTGCTTGCAAAATGATACCTTCATATAGATGTGAATAAGCAAAAGAAGCTGAACCTGCCATTAAGCCCAAAGCGATAGAGAACAATGGTGCAAATGTGCTTGATTTTTCTAGATTTTTTGCCGCAACAAAACTCAAAATCAGGACACCAAAAAAGCCTGCATACATTAATATAGTACTTGGAAAAGAATAAGCAAATACCGTTGCAATCAACATCACACCAAATAGAGTAAAGGTCTTGTTTATCCCTCCTTGAACAGTCATTGTTTCTCTCGCAAGCGTCATGTCCGAATCCAAAACATTAGAAGAATTTCGGAAAACGTCGTCTTTTAACATCGGGTTATTTGAATCAAGAAAATTTTTCTTAGCCATTACTTTTTATAGTTTTATTTTATGGTTTTTAGAAAAAAGATATTCGGCTTATTCTTCTCTCAAAAGAAAGAAAGTCAACTGATTTTAAATCAATCTTCCTACCTTTTCTCTAAAATAGAAATTTACAATTTGTCAAAATTAATAATTATAATAAAAGAACCGAAATTTTTAAAAACCCTAGATTCCATATTCAATCAGTTTATAACCTCCCATTTCTACCCATTTATTTTTGATTGAGTTGAGTCGTGAGACAAATTTGAATATTGAAAACCAGTTTCAAGGCGGAAAGTTTATTAAATAACGACGAACGCTAGTAATAAAAAGATGGACATCTTGTTCGTCAGTAAAATAAAACAAAGTATTCTTCCTGTTCATATTTGTTGTATTTACCTAGTCTCGTGTATCTAAAAAATAGTGCTTGATGTGAGGGAATATTCGGCTACCAAAACTCTACTACGTTTCCATGGCTTTTAGGAAAATGATACTACCAAACAAAAAAACTGCAGCGAAGGTATTTACTACACTCAAAACTTAATATACAAACAAGACGTCCAATCAGAAGGAGGAATTAGTGCTTATAAAGCTACTTTATAAGACTATTTTATTAAAGCATCAAAAATAGTAAAAATCAATTCGAAGAGATGCGTATATATCATGCTAAATTTATTTAAAAATAAAATAACCCATAAAATACTGTTTATCAGCTGATTGATTATCGAAATCAGTTAAACAACTCTTCTAACTTTAGAGGCTCATTCTTCTCCATTACACCAACTCCAAATAACGCAAAGTCGTATTTCACAGGATCACGATCATCAAACGTTCGCAATTTTTCAGTTAATTCTATTACTGCTTTCCAATCCGTTTGTTTTCTTTCTAAAAGTCCAAAACGCTTTGCGACTCTTTCTACATGAACATCCAATGGCATTAATAATTGCCTTGGTTTTATTGCTTTCCAAATACCAAAATCAACCCCTTTATCATCATCTCTCACCATCCACCGAAGGAACATATTTAGGCGTTTGCAAGAAGATTTTCGCGTTGGAGTTGCAATATGTTTACGCGTGCGTTGAGGTGCGTTTGGTAAAGAAAAAAAAGAGTCGTGAAAATTGATTAAAGCATTACCAATATGCTCATCCTTATCAGAAAGATGAGTCGAAAAAGCCAATTCTAATGAATCGTGATTTTGATAGTAATGTTGAAGAAATTCTAAAAAATAGAGGGTATCAGTCGCTTGAAAGGTACGATGCTTGAAGTCCAAAAATCGCTTTCGATCGCTTTCTTGATGATTTTTCATAAAATCATAAGGAGCCCCATCCATCAATTCGATCAATTCTAAGGACTTATTAATAATGGTCTTTCGCTGTCCCCACGCTAACATGGAGACCCAAAACGCTGTTATTTCAATATCCTGCTTTTTGGAAAATTGATGCGGAATTTGAATTGGGTCATCCTTAATAAAATCTGGTTGATTGAAACGCTCAACTTGTTCGTCCAAAAACTCCTTTAATGATTTCACCATTTTACATTTCGTATCCTACATCCAATTCGCTCTCATCGGCAATGGCAGGAACTTCTTCTTGAATTTTTGCGGTAGCAGATTCTAATCCACGTCCATCCGTGATAATTATTTCCTCTTCTTCTGCTTCTAAAATATCAGCCAATGTAGGCGCAAACAGATTTCGTCCATCATCAAAGCAAGCGATTAAATCATCGATAGAAATATCCTTTGGGCTATCATTTTCCGCTTGATATTTCATAAACAATTTACTCTGCATATCCAATACATCTTTTCCTATAAACTGCCCCAATTGAAAGTAAGCTTCCCACTGCACCAAATCGAAAAACTGATCGGCAGTAGATTCGTGAGGAAAATCTGGATGATATATTTTGTATTTGTAGGTATCAAATTGAAGGTTACGCTCCCCTTCATTATCTCTTCTAGGAATATAAGGTTTCCCCTTCGGAGCTGTAACGGAAGACTTGACATAAACCAAGGTTCCAAACTTAACTTTTTCAAACCCTTGAACATCTTTCTTCTTGTCTAATTCGGCTTGAACTTGTTTAGCAGCAAGGACTTGTAACTCATAAAGCTCATCGGCAGTCACATCTGAATGCTTAATTTTAACATCTGTTCTAAATTTCAATTGCCCGTCCAATTCTGTATAATTGACTAGAACCTCAACTCTCTTACCTTTTACTTTTACAGGAATCCCTTCTTCATCCTTTAATTCAAACTCATCCCAAATATGATATAAATCTGCTATGGAAAAACGACGTTCAGAGTATCCGCTACTTGGTTTTGGACGAATTGACTGTTCAGGCACTTGCCCTTCTCTAAATTTTATATCAATACCCAATTCATTTCTCGCCCTTACCGCAAGATTTTCCAAATCCATAAAAGTAAAATTAGGATCTGCTCCGGCATCAACGGCTATAATCAGCCGACATCGTCGTCGCAATAATTCATAAACTGCTAAATTCTCAATATGTCCTCCATCAGAAATATTTACTTTCCTAAGATTAGTATTAATATCCGCCAATAACTCTTTGAAAAAATACTTAGGCCACCAAACCCAAAAATCCCCCTTTCGTTTCAATGGATTATTCACCCAAAAACCTAAACGAGCGTTAAAAAGAGTCATGATAAAACTAAGGAGACTATTTGAATAGATACCCATCCCAGGATTTACAGCAGCGGCAGAAATCGTAGTTGCCGCAGGAAGCGTCATATGTTCATACCCTGGAAAAGATTTGGTCTCTACGTATTTCGTCAATTTTGAGCCGCAGAATAATGGAGACAACAAAAAATAATCACTTGCTTTTGCCCCTTTAATTTTATCATCTCCGTCAGGCGATTGAATATTTAAACAAGTATTAATTAAAGGATAGGGAGCCAAGTAATCTTTTTCTTCTCCTTCCATATTGGAAAGTTCCTTTAAATAGACATTCTCGTATTCTTCAGTATCATTTAAAAATGCCTCGGCTAGTTGATTGCGGTAAAAACGATGAAAGCTAATACCATTAGGATTCACAAAGTAACCTAATAGATATAACCCTAAAAAAATAGCAGCCGTTGTTAGGTATGTTTTTCTTTCCAAAAATTGAATCTCTTCAAAGCTCACCATAAATATCCCAACAAAGCAAAGGAATGCAACAAAGACTAAAGCTGCTTCTACTTTTGTAAAATACTTTGATACTCTGAGATTGAAAATCATCGAAATATTAGCCAGAAAATGTAGCCCTACCACTGTCAAAAGCGCTGGTAATCCATATTTATAAACAATCCTTCTATTCTCCGCATAATTATCCAAAAATGCCCGACTATCTGCATCTACCATCTCGCCAAAAAGATAATATAATACTCCTATCATTCCCCCCACAACGCCCAAACTCAAAAGGGACATCACTAGACTCCCTAAATACCCTATCAGAACCAAAAAACCATTCCAACGCTTTGTCGTTCCTTTTTGACCAGGGATAAAATAGTTGCCATAATTCCGCAAATGATTGATCCGATCTTTTTCAAAAAGAGCATTATAACTTCCTTTACTTTTTAGTGTCGCTTGAATATATGATCCTGTATATCCTCCTCCTGAGACAGTTGACAAATAATCAGCCTTCTTGATTATATTAAATAAATTCAATGTTTTTAGAAAACCTAAATTGATGGTTGCAGAGCGAATACCACCACCTGACAAGGCAATTCCAAATTTATTTTGTTCTACTTTTTCAGCTGCCTCTTTTCCAAAAAGCTTTTCTCGGCGTAAGGTAAGATGCTTCGTTTCATTGGCGATTACGTCTACGCCATCAAAAATTGCTCGTTCAGTTGCCATCATTCAGTTTTTATAATTGAGAAGTAATTAACAAATCCAAATCTGTATGCTTAATACCAAATCTTCTACCTAAATATTCATTTGTCAAAGCACCTTTGTACGTATAAACCCCATGTCTTAGACCATGATGCATAGAAAGCAACCCTTGAATACTTCCGACATTTCCAGCCTTCAATAATATTGAGGTCAAAATATTACTTACTGCTATCGAAGCTGTTCTAGGAACTTTAGAGGCGATATTAGGTACACAATAATGAATAACATCATGCTTTATAAAGGTAGGTTGATCATGGGACATGACTTCCGAAGTTTCAAAACAACCACCTTGATCAATACTCACATCTACGATTACAGCCCCTCTCTTCATCTTAGAAACCATTTCCTCTGATACAATCACAGGAGTTCTTCCTGTAGTAGAATGAATAGCTCCGATCACTACATCCGCAGAAACCAATTCTTTTTCCAATTGAATCGGATTCAATGTTGAGGTATTCAGCTGCCTGCCTACCAGATGTTGGACGCGCATTAGTTTGGAAACATTATTATCAAAAATCCGAATTTCTGCCCCCAACCCAATAGCAACTCTCGTTGCAAATTCGGCTACAACTCCAGCACCTAAAACAACCACTTTTGCAGGAGGAACTCCAGATATTCCGCCCAATAGGACTCCTCTACCTCCTCCTTTATCATTTTGGGAGGTTGTCAATAAATCAGCTGCAGTAAGCATTGCACTAATCCCTGCCATTTCACTCATAATTCGAACAACCGGAAAACTTCCACTTTCATCTTGAATATACTCCATAGCCAAGGCAATTACTCGTTTATGACGTAACCTATAAATATATTCTTCTGAAATTATGGGCAAATGAAGTGGCGAAATTAGAATTTGATTTGGCTTAAACAACTCAATTTCTTCTAAGGTTGGTGGTGCTACTTTTAAAATCACATCTGCTTTAAAAACAGACTCTGGACTATAGGCAATCTCTGCCCCAACTTCAGAAAAATTATGATCTGAATAGTTTGACTTTTCACCAGCTCCTTTTTCAACGACAACACGATGACCTAAGGAAACTAAAGTCGCAACGGAAGTTGGCACCAATGCCACTCTATTCTCTTGAAGTGTCCGTTCTTTAGGAATTCCAATAAATAATTTATCCTTTTTACGTTGCACTTGAAGGGTTTCTGTCTGAGTCTGCATTTTTCCCTCCGTCAAGGATTTTGGAATAGGTATTTTCTTACTCGTCTCAGGCATGTGTCAGATCTTCATTTGTATAAGCAATGGTAGTTTAACCTTTATAAGATACTGATAAACTGATTGTTATAAACTACTCAATGCTTCGTAATGGGTTCTTACAAAAATAGAATTTTTCTTGTGGATTCTTCTGTTATCTCGAAGTTAATTCTTACAACTTCCTCTGGCAGTAAATTTTCAATTATTTCTGGCCATTCTATCAAACAATAATCATCATCATATAAATACTCCTCAATTCCAATATCCAATGCTTCTTCGGCATTTTTCAAGCGATATAAATCAATATGGTGAATTAACTCTTCCTCTCCGCTTTTTCCATTAAAAGAATATTCATTAACTAAAGAAAAAGTGGGACTAGTGACATGTTCATTCACCTTAAGATGTTTACAGAACTCTTTGATAAAAGTCGTTTTACCTGCTCCTATTTCGCCTGTGAATAGCATTTTTTTTCTGCCCTTTGCAAAGCCTAATAGCTTCTGTACGACTTTTTCTAATTCGTTTATGTTTTTTACAATTAACTCCATTTTTCAAAATTTAAATCTTCCATTTTTTTTAGTTTCTCAATATCTTCTTCTCGATCCACATCAAATTCTCCTTTCAGAAACTCTATAAAACCAGCCTCCTTACAATATTTTATTAAAACGTTCTTCGCTCCCTTTTGCCCATCCAACACTTTTAATTCTTCAAATAATTTTGAACTAAAAAAAGCAGGAATACCTATCGTTTCCTCATATCGACTTGCCACTAAATTGGCATGGGTTGTTTGATGTTTATCTACTATTTTTTTTAATAAATCACTAGTTAGAAAAGGCTGATCACAAGTCATCAAAACAACCCCTTCCGAATCAGGATGAACCCTTTCCAAATATTTCACTCCTACCGAAATCGATGAACCCATACCTTTTTCCCAATTTTTATTCAAAATGACGTTAATTGGTAAGGTTCGAATGACTGGTTTAATCAAATCTTCATTCGCCCCCAAAACCACAAAAACAGATCTAAATTTTGCAAAAAGTGCCTGTTCTAGTGCATGGACGATTAAAGTTTTTCCTTGAAATTTCACCAATTGTTTCGGGTGACCCAAACGAGATGAAGAACCCGCTGCCAAAACGATAGCTGAAATTTTACTCTTTGAGAAAGGAATTTGATGTGTAAAATTCGATGACACTAAGCTGGAAAATTGAATGAATAAAAAACCAAGATAGGAATTTAACTCGATTTTGATTGCGAACTAAATATCAGTGTTTCGGAGAGAAATCTTTAGCAAGTGGATTGCTTACATTTCGAGTTACCCAATCAGAATAGGTTTCTGTTTTTTTCATTACCGCCCCTTTTCGGACACACCCAAAAGCGGTAAGAATCATAGCAAGGATGTTTCGATTTCTAAAAAAAATAGGTGTATTATAATAAACAGACCAAGAAAGTAATTTTCGAAAGTTGGTTTGCTGATGCTTAATTTCTTCGTTTTGAGCTAATTTTTGACGGCGCTGTTGAACATCTGCACGGTATGCCTTTTTACCAAAACTCTTCAATAAATGAACAAAGGAAAAAACGGAAGGATCTGTCTTTTCAAAATCTTCAATGACCAGATTGGCATTATCTAAGGTTTTCCTTAATGTTAGATAATCCTCTGTATCCACTTGTTCAAATCTATCCGTTCTCATCAAGCTCATGATCTCTCTTCGATAGTCATACATCGTGTGCAACACTCGGTCGTGTTTGCGAATAGACCACAATCGAACCGCAAACCAAACGGCTCCCAAAATGACTATTATAATCGCTGATGTTAGCATCTTTTAAGTGATAATTTTTTAGTTTCTTTTCGAATTCAAGTTTGATTATCAATAAGTTAACTTAAACACTGAATCGCAAATATAAATTAAGGTTTCGATTTTTCCTGTGACTTAAAGTTAAATTGTTTATCCAACAAATTAGTAAATCGTTCCCGATATTCTTTATTCTCAGAAGCAAGATTGTCAATCTGCTTGTCTTTATCCGTCAAAATCTTTGTAGTTAAATGGAAAACGAGGTAAGCCAAAAAAATTAAAACAAGCCCTAAAATTCCGTATTCAAGCGTAAATTCTTCGGCAATTTTTTCAATAAGTTTGTTAAACATTAAAGGGAGGTTTAGTTCATAGTGATTCAATAAAACCCTGAAAACCAATAATTTATTTATTAAAAAAAGATTTTCAAAATATAAAAAGATATGCAATATACCTGAATACATTAAAAAATAAAAACATTTATTATTGAAATCACTATTTGACAATTACTTCATCCGAAAAAAGCCAAGCCCCTCTATTTGCGCCATCATGCCATTCTGGACATTTTTCAATATTCTTTGCAAATATTTTTATAAAACGAGCTTCCTTGTTTTCTATTTTTTTAGTGAAATATTTAACGATTTGAAGCTCCTTTAATGGAATTTCATGTTTTTGAGTTCCCAAACTTTCCCAAGTGCGCCCATTCTTCGAGATTGAATACTCCACAAATTCAGGTAAAAAAAGCCAATTATTCACTAACTGAATAAACCCAATCTCAATATTATTTATGGGTTGAAGCGCTTCCAAATCAATCACAAATTCAAAATCCTTTTCCTGGATTCCCGGTAAATAAGAATAATAATCAGCAGTCTCTTTTACACCATCTGTCAATGATTTCTGCGAGTTATACTTTGATGCAAGTGGATACTTAAACTCGACCTTTTTCCCTACCGCCAAATGCTCAATTTTTTGGTTCAATCTTTCCTTTTCAAAAAAGCTAGGATTGTCTTCCACATTTTTCAAATGAATATCAATATCATTCATCAAATCCTCTACAATCTCAGGATGCTTTTCCGATACTTCATACTGCTCAGATGGATCAGTTTCTATATTAAAAAGTAAAGGCAATTTACCATCAAAATAATCCTTTCCTGTCTGACTCGCCGTACGAATGTGTAATTTCCATGCGCCCTTTCGAACTGCATGTAGTTCGCGTGGCCCATAAAAAAAATAAGGCTTTTGAGGCGCATTAATATCTTTAAAACTACCCGATAACCAAGGACTAATATCATTTCCATCCACAATGCTATTTGGTAATTCTTGCCCTGCAATTTTCAGAAAAGAATGATACAAATCCAAAGTACTTGAAGGATTCTGACAAACAGATCCTTCTTCAATTTTTCCTTTCCAATAGGCAATAGCTGGTACGTGCATTCCCCCTTCCCAAGTACTTCCCTTTCCATCTCTAAATAACCCAGACGATCCCCCTTTTTCATTTTTAATAATCCAGGGTCCATTATCACTCGTGAAAACCAATAAAGTATTTTCAGCTAACCCCATTTCTTCAACTTTTTTCCAAATTTCCCCGACACTCCAATCGATTTCTTCAACCACATCACCATAGGTTCCTCGCTTAGATTTTCCGGCAAATTCGGCTCCTGGATGAAGCGGTATATGAGGCATCGCATAGGGCAAATAAACGAAAAACGGTTGCTCTTTTTTCTTATTTATAAACTCAATTGCACGCTCGGTATACCGTCTAGTAAGGGTTGTTTGATCGGGCGATAGTTCTAATGTGTCATTACCATCCATCAAAGCAATTTCAGGATGATTGGGTGGCAACATATCATTCGAATAGGGCAAGCCTAAATATTCATCAAAGCCATTTTGAAGCGGTAAATAATCTTTCTTCGCAGTTCCTAAATGCCATTTTCCAAAACAACCTGTAGCATATCCACCTTCTTTCATCCCTTCTGCCAATGTCCATTCATCTGGATGTATCCCCCGCGAAGAATTTGGAAAAAGTACCCATGGGAATCCAGAACGAATCGGATAACGTCCGGTCAACAATGCATATCGACTTGCGGTACAAGCTGGAGAACCAGAATAAAAATTTGTGAATTTTAGACCGTTTGCTGCCATGCGGTCAAGATTGGGGGTTTTTATCGTTGGATGTCCATAAACACCCAGATCTCCATAACCGAGATCATCACAAAAGAAAAGAATAATATTGGGCTGCTTAGAAGACTTTTGTTCTTGGCTTGAGCAAGAAAACAGGAAGATAAGAAGGCTAAAAAAGAATAGGTTTTTCATTTAATTTTGACCCGAATTTCGTGAATTAACCTGAATAATTTTCACCATTTAACAACAAAAATATTTCAGGTCAATTCACAAGATTTGGATTCATTAAGTTATTCAACTCTCCGACTTCGCTCTTTTTTTAAAATATCAAGTTCCATTTTTAGCATTTCCATTTCTTCAGCAACTCGTTTTCGAGCTTCTTCCATTTCTCTTTTTAACATTGACAAATCTCTATTCTCTAGTGCCTTCATTTCTCTGGCGATTTCTTTTTTAGCAACCTCAATATGTCGTTTTTGTTCTGTCAACTGCATTTGATACTGCTTTGCAGCTAGTTCCATTTGCTTACGTTCCAAATCCATACTTTGAGCCTCATGCTGAAGTGCTAGTTCTTGTACTTGCAGATTATGTTCTTGGCGTTCTCTCATGATTGCCAACTCTTGTTCAATATTTCCTTTTATCTGAGATTCGGATTGCTTTATTTCTTCAATTAATTGTGCATACTCTTCATCTGAATATTTATCTCTATTTCGCTCAATTTTTGCTTTTTGTTCGTCTAAATCCATTAATTCTCTATCCAAAGCTTGACTAACTTCTACCTCTATTTTTGCAAAATTCATCTCTCGCTCACGAGACATTTTTTCTTTCGCCAAAGCCAATTGACTTTGAGCTTCTTTCATTTTCAATTCTTGCATTTCTCTTTGATATTTCAATTTTGCCATTACCTCTTTTTCCATGTATGCCTCCTCTTTTTCCAATTTAGCAGCTGCTTGTTTCATCGCAGCAATTTCAGCATCACGAGCTTTTTGAAATCCTTCCAAATGTTCTTTACCTAAAGGTTTTGTCTCCTTTTCTATTCCAATCAATTTTTCTTGTAATTCAGCAATCCTCTTATCTAATAACTCCAGTTCTCTCTTTGTTTTTGGAACAGAATCTAACTTAATAACCACTTTCCTTTCTAATGAATTTTTATTAATAGACCCTTCCAATACTGGAACTTCTGAATTTTCGATAATGAATTTCGATAAAGGTGCTGAAGATATTTTTTTGATTTTAACATCATCTCGCAAGTACTTAACCTCTTCACTTCGGATACCCATTTTATCATCTACTTGTACATCAGTAGTTTCCGCCGCTTCTATGACTAAGGCTTCCTCAAATTCATTATCAATTACGTTTATTAAGTCGTTTTCAAGTGCTTGAGACTCCATTTCCCCTTCACTAAATGCCACTAAAAAGAAACACATAACTAAAATCAAAGAGCCCCAAAATCCTCGTGAAAAGCCATGAAAGGTGGTTTCTTTTTTCAAAATTCGGCGAATACGATGTAGAACACCATTTCGGTTGTTGGCAAAAGCCATTGCAAATTGATTCGATATTCGTATTTCTTCCAATTGTGCCAAAGTCTTTACAAAAGTTGTTTTGTCCCCCGTTACCTGAATAGCTAAATCATCACAACAATGTTCTCTTTCCGCGCGAATACAAGCCGAAATCCACCAAACAGCAGGATTAAAAAAGAGCAAAACCTCTACAAAAGATTGTAATAAATTTATCGCAAAATCATGACGCTTGATATGCACTAATTCATGCGCTAAAATGCTTTCAATTTGCTTTGACGATAACCCCGATATTAGCCCAATCGGCATTAAAATTACGGGTTTCAAAAAACCGATAACCATTGGGGTTTGCACTTTTAAACTCTCTAATATTTTTACTCTTTTCTGAATGTTTAATTGGTTTAAAAGCGTTTCTAATTGTAGCTGAACGGCATTTGGAACAATCTGCGTTTGGTAATTTTTCAAATGATAAACATAAGTGATTTCACCAATCATTCGAAGCCCCATAAATAGGATTCCTAACATCCAAACTAAGACCATTAAGGGAATGTTTTGATTGAAATAGTCAATAAAGTAAGTAAACCATGTTGAGGTAGATTCGAGTTGTGTCAATAAAAATTCATTTGAATTTTCGGCATCAAACCTCAATATTCCCAAAGGCTCTTCCACCTGAATAATTAATTGATATTCAATTACATACGTTACAACAGCAGCAATAACTAACAACCCCATAGCGCTTACTGAAAGAGCATATCTGAATTGAGCCGATTTTTTTCTAAAAACAAATAGTGCTATGGCTAAAAGAAGGGCAATCGCCATTCCTTGCCATAAAGAATTTAATAATGTCCAACCTATGGTCTGAACGATTTCTGTAGGGATGATTTCTGAAAAATAGATCATGTTAGTGGTGTTTTTTTTGTGCTGAACCGTCCACCGTTAAACGTTGTCCGTTCACCGTAAATTTTATTTTTTTTCCAATTCAGAGATAAGCTTTTTAATCTCCTCTAAATCATTTGCACTCGTTTTATCATGCCCCAAAGTATGCATGACTAACTTTAATGGTGAGCCCCCAAACACATTATCCAAAAAACGATCAAAGAATTTTTCCTGAATCATTTCCCGGCTAACAGCTGCTTCATAAATGTGGGTGCGTTTAGAAGTATCCCTTTTAAGTAAGCCCTTTTCTGTCATGTTTTGCATGATTTTCAAAGTAGTTGTATAAACGACTACTCGATTTTCACTCAATACTTCATTAACCAGCCGAACACTTGCCGGTCCATACTCCCAAAGAGTTTGGAGAACCTCTAGTTCTGCTTCTGTCGGTTTTTTCATCATATAACTTCAAAAAAGATCGTTTCACATTTAACATTTCTGAAAAATTTCAACTGTCAAACGACCCATTAAATAAGGTGATTTCTTACTACGATTTCTATCGTAGAACAAATATATACGACATCCATCGTATTATCCAAATTTTAGTACGATTTTTATCGTACAATATTGTCTGATTATATTTTTTCACAAAGTTTTCCGAATATTGAGGTGTTCAAATTCAAAAACATGAAAATCTCCGTCCGAATATTTTTTCTCCTCTTTCTTTGGATTTTGCCCTTCAAAATCTCTGAAGCCTGTGGTCCCTATGATCTTAGTTTTTCAGGCTATTCGTTTGTCAATCCTAACATTTTAAATCAGGGAGACAAGGCCGCTCCTTATTTCTTGACCTTCCGAAAACTCTATGAATTCTATCAACCAGAAAAGGTTTTAAAAGTAAATGTCAATCTTGCCGAGTGGCAAGATCGATTTTGTGGATTGGTGGAAAAAAAAGATTTGGAGTATATCATTTATCAAGCTTCGATTGAAGATTTAGAATTATTGAGTACTGCAACTAAAAGTAAAAACTTGCCCATCCCTTATCTTTTAAAAGGGAATTCTTTCGCAGAATATGCCAAAAATCAAAAATGTGTTGAAACGATTGATTATCTGATTTTTGCTAAAAAATGTGAGCCCCATGTTGGCAAACTCGACCGCTGGAGTGGAGCCGAACGCGATGTCGAAGCGATGTATGATTTGATTGATGAGGGGCGAAAAGAATTTAAAAAGACCGCCTCTCCTTATATAAAATTAAGATATACTTTCCAGTTGGTTAGATTAGCACATTATGCCAAAGACTATGAATTGACTATAAAATTGAATGATATTTTGCTACCAAAAGTAGATAAGGAGGTAAGTCGAATGGAAGAGAGTTTTTTGAAGTGGTGGATTCTCGGGCACAAGGCTGGAGCGATGATGCGATTGGGTCAAAACATAGAAGCTTCTTATTTATTTTCTCTCATTTTTGAAAATTGTCCAAGCCGGCGAGAATCCGCTTATCGAAGTTTTTTCATTCGGACAGACCAGGAATGGGCAGAGTGTGAAAAATTGTGTGAAAGCGACCATGAAAGAGCGACACTCCACGCTCTTCGAGCAAACGCCGCACAAAGTAAAGCCATCGAAGAGATGGAAAAAATCTATGAGTTTGAAGCTCAAAGCCACCATTTGGAAGTTTTACTCGTTAAGGAAATCCTGAAAATGGAAAAGAACCTTTTAGGTTTAGAGTTCAATGATAAAAAGCAACAAAACCAACGGCGATTTGGTATTCCTGAGCCCTATGTTGGAGATCATATAATTCGATTACAAGCTTTTACTAAAAAATGCGCAGATGAAAATAAAGTAGCTCGTCCTATTCTGTGGCGTATCGCTGAGGGATATTTACAATTTTTGGCAGGTAATAATTATGAAGCAAAAATGACTTTTGAAGAAATCCTCCCTAAAGTAGAAGATGAGGCCTTAAAAGAACAAATTTTAGCCTTCGAAACCGCAATGAAAATTGGCTCATTTGATAAAGTAAATGAGCAAATCGAAACAGAGATTTACCAAATTTTGAAAGATAATGAAGTCTATAAAAAATATAAGGATTTCCCAGATTACATGCGGGATAAATTAAGCAAATTATATAAAGATTCAGGCCATCCGGGTAAGGCTTTTTTATGTGAGTATCCGATATCAGACCTAAAACCCAATCCTAAAGAAGAAATTATTAGAGATCTTCTCTTGACAAATCAATCGGATAGTATTACAACGGCTTTTGAGCGCTTACTAATGCAAGATAATAAGGGCGTCCCAATCACAAATGCACTCTTAGATATGAAAGCATTAAACCTAATGCGAGAATATCAATGGGAAGCAGCACTGCAAGCTTATAGAGGTATATCAAGAGAGGTTTGGGACGATTTTGGCGTTTTTATGCCTTTTCGTGAAACTATAAAAGACTGTGTCCATTGTCTTTATCGACGCGACACAATTGAGATGTATAACCGAGGAGAATTATTAGAAGAATTGCTTGATTTAGAATCAAAAGCCCGTGGTCGATTATCCGAAAGTGCTCGTCATTACTATCGAATTGGATTGGGACTGTATAATATGAGTTATTTCGGCCACTCTTGGCAAGCCATGGATTATTATAGAAGCGGGTCAAGTTGGTCTCGACTTTTCAAAGAAAAGGACAATGTTTTTGAAACATATGGATTCCCTTTTGGAAATGTCGAAAATTTGGATGTGAGTAGAGCCTTGTATTATTTCGAAAAAGCAAGACAAGCAGCTCCTGCAGGTTCAGAAATAGGCGCACGAGCAACTTTTCAAGCAGCTCGGTGTGAACAAAAAATGTATTTTATGAGTGATCAATATCGGTCTACTTGTGACAGCTGCATGCCCCAATTACCAGAAATGTATTTGTCTAATTTTCAACGATTGAAAGAAGACTATGCAGATACCAAATTTTATGCACAGGCAATCCAAGAGTGTAAATACTTTAAAGCTTACGTAATGAATTAGGGAGTAGGGAATAAATTAACTGCCTAAAATTGGGGTAGGTTATTTTTTCCTACTCCCTTAGGTAAATGAATACGCCCACCAGATCAATACACCTTGTAAAGGAATTCTTAACCAAAGAAACCACAGGGGAATTTTCATTCCAGCTCCTTTCGACATTAAATGGTAAATATTTGCGGGAAAAACAGCTAATAAAAGCAGTATAATCCCCCAAGCTGCCCAAGTCTGTAAAGAAGGAATAAGCAAGCCAATCGCTCCCACAATCTCTGCAACACCTACTATTATATTGATTTCTTTTTCCCATTGTTTGAGTAATGGAGGCGTAATACGATAAAAGAATTTTGGCTTTTTGAAATGAGAATAGCCCGCATAGAAATAAAATCCAGCCATTAATAGGAGACTGTAATTGATTGCATTCATGGTTAGTGATTTTTTCGTTTCAAAAAAGATAATTCTACTTTCGATATAAACTACTTGCTTCCAAATATTCAAAAACTGCCTCAGAGACTAAGTACTGAACACTCAACCCTTCCCGAATACAACGCCGAATATAGCTTGCTGAAATTTCCATTAAAGGCGCATCAAACATTTTCACACTTTCATGATCTTCAAATGTTCCTAATTCATATTTAGGTCGTTTGTAAACATAAACTTCAAAGTTTTCCAGAATTAATTCGTAGTTCTTCCATTTGTGTAAAGTACCCAAATTATCACCGCCCATTATCAAGACAAACTCATGTGCAGGATGCTTTTCTTTCAAATAAGTGAGCGTATCGATAGTATAAGAAGGTTTAGGTAAGTCAAATTCAATATTGGAAGCTTTCAAGTTCAGGTTGTCACCAATCGCCAATCGAACCAAATGCAATCGGTCATAATCACGCGCTAAAGAGTTCTTTTTTTTCAGTGGGTTTTGAGGAGAAACGACCAACCACACTTGCTTCAAATCTGTTTGTGTTGCCATATAATTTGCAATAATCATATGCCCAATATGGATGGGATTAAAGGAGCCAAAAAAGAGTCCGATTTTCATGAATTAAAAATTTCAGTTTGGTTAACCGCGACGAAATTAGAATTACTAATTCGAAAATTAAATTTCCGTCAACTTTATCACTTTCTAAACCTCAAAAATTACTTTTGTGTGCTTTATTATTCCAAGTTTAAACTAATTTCTAATGTATAATTCTCTAAAAAAGTTGGTTAAATTGCTTTTTCCAAAACGTCTTTTGGAGAAACTTGAGCCTTTTTTTAGAAAAGTTTACGCACATTTCTTTTTTCGCGGAACAAATTGCCAATGCAATATCTGTGAACATCTCTTTTCCAAATTTATTCTCTTGCCAAATCAAGACAAACTTTGCCCTTTTTGTGGCAGTCTTTCCCGAAATCGTTTGCTTTGGAAAATTTTAAATACCCAATTACAAATAAAAGGTCGTATTCTTCATTTTTCACCCTCTCGTCCTTTGTATCGAAAATTAAAAAACTATCCTGGAATCAAATATGTGAGTTCTGACTTTGAGGATGAATTCCTCGCAGATAAGCGATATGACATCACCCAAATTGATGAAATGAATAATACTTTCGATTTCATTATTTGTTATCATGTTCTGGAGCATATAGAAAAGGACCGGCAAGCGATGGCAGAACTTTTTCGAATTTTGAAACCAAAAGGTATCGCCATCATACAAACGCCCTTTAAGGAAGGAGATATTTATGAGGATTTTTCCATTCAATCAAAAGAAGGTCGATTGAAGTATTTTGGACAAGAAGACCATGTTAGAATATATTCGATTGAAGGATTGAAAAACAGACTCAAACAAACGAACTTCAACGTTGACACAAAGAAATTTCGTTCATCAGAAGAAGATCAAATATTTGGTTTTCGAGAAGGAGAAGTTGTTTTATTTGTGCAAAAATCAAGTTAAGAAGAGATACCAACACGCGAAATAGTCACTCTCTCTTTGAACTATTCCTTCCTGTATTGTTATAAAAGCCTAACAAAAAAAAATAACAATATAATGAATTCGATTTCCAACTCAACTATTGATTTTTTAAGAGACCTAGCCGAAAATAATAATCCAATCTGGTTTGAGCAAAACCGAAACCGTTATGAGGAAGCAAGAGCAGATTTTAAGTTTTTCATTGAAAAATTGCTCTCAATAATTGCCAAAGATTGGAACTTAGATGATGTTTCTGCCAATGATATCGTTTCTGAATTGGATAAAGAAACCTCTAAAGTAGAGGGAAAAAAAACCTACAAAACCTATTTGGAAGCGAACATCACGCCACAAAAAAAACCAACTCAATTAGCTTCATTTACGATCCGAATAGATCCAACTGTTGGTTCCAAATTTATTGCTGGATTTAATAGTTTAGATTTGAAATCTTTAAATTTAATACGAAAAAAAATAGCTCAGGAACCTGAACAACTACAGTTTTTTCTAAAAACGCCTGCCTTTAAACGATATTTCATGAAAATTAAAGGTTCCAAATTGGATACTGTACCAGCTGGTTTTAATTCAAATCACCCAAATATGGATTTGCTTCGTTACCAAACTTTTCAAATTGAACACCTAATTTCCAATAGGCAAATTAAGACGAGGTATTTCCTAGAATATACCGAATTTATTTTTGGTCATATGCAGACTTTTTGTAACTTCTTTAATGAAGCAATCACTGAAGCTGCCTAATTTTTTTGAATGAAGAGCCGATTGAAATAAGTTTTTAAAACGGCTCTTCATTCATTACCTTCCAAAGCAAATCCTTAAGTTCCTGAATTCCAATATTAGCCACCGAAGAGATAAAAATATGCGGAATATCTGCTGGTAATTCAGGTCTTAATAGTTCCTTTAATTCTTCATCTACCAAGTCGCTTTTTGTGATTGCAAGGACACGAGGTTTGTCGAGCAATTCTTCGTTGAACATTTTGAGCTCATTCAACAAAATCTGATACTCTTTTTGAATACTTTCTGTATCGCAGGGAATCATAAAAAGGAGGGTCGCATTTCTTTCAATATGCTTCAAAAATCGGTGCCCAAGTCCTTTACCTTCATGTGCCTTTTCAATAATTCCAGGAATATCAGCCATCACAAAAGAGCGCATATCTCTATATTGAACAATCCCTAAATTGGGAATTAAAGTCGTAAAGGCATAATCTGCAATTTTTGGCTTAGCAGCTGACATGACAGAAAGCAAAGTCGATTTTCCGGCATTTGGGAAGCCCACCAACCCTACATCAGCAAGGACTTTCAGTTCCAAAATTTTCCACTTTTCTTGTCCTTCTTCCCCTGGTTGAGCAAATCTTGGTGTTTGTCGAGTTGCCGTTTTAAAATGAGAATTACCCAAACCACCCCTTCCACCAGGTGCGATGATTACCTCTTCCCCATCTTTTGTGATTTCGCAATCGATTTCTCCTGTTTCAAAATCTTTCACAATCGTCCCAAGAGGTACTTCCAAAACAACATCTTTTCCATCAGCCCCAAATCGATGATTTCCTGCTCCATATCCGCCATGTCCAGCAATGACGTGTTTTCTATATTTTAAAGCAAGTAAGGTCCAAAGATTCTTACTTCCTCTCAAAATAATATGTCCCCCACGACCACCATCACCTCCATCAGGACCACCTTTTGCGGTTTTATTATCTCTAAAAAAATGAACAGACCCTGCCCCTCCATGTCCAGATCGGCAACATATTTTCACATAATCAACAAAATTCTTTCCTGCCATTTTTTAAAGATATTACTATGAAAAATGTCATTGCATTCGAGATACAATGACATTTTTAGTATAAAAAACCAAAATAATTATTACCCTTTTACAAAATCAACTTCAAGACACAATCGTTCAAAAATAGTGTCTAAAGAACCGATTCCCCATACCTTCGCTGATTTTCCCTGTTTTGCATAATAGTCAAAAACAGGCGTTGTATTTTCTGTATATACATTGATTCTATTTCGAATGATAGTCTCATCCATGTCGTCAGAACGTCCAGAAGTTTTTCCTCTATTTAATAGTCTTTGCACTAATTCTTCATCTGGTACATCTAACATTATCAACTTTGAAATAGATTGTCCCATATCACTCATCAACGCATCTAAAGCTTCACTTTGCGGTATCGTCCGTGGAAACCCATCTAAAATATATCCTTTTACATTTGGGTTTGCTTCCACTTTATTTCTCAACATTCCAACCGTCACCTCATCAGGCACTAATTCGCCCTTATCCATATAGCTTTTAGCTTTTTGACCAAGAGGAGTATTATTTCCTATTTCATACCTAAATAAATCACCGGTAGAAATATGCAAAAGATCATATTTTACAACTAATCCAGCAGCTTGTGTACCTTTTCCTGACCCTGGAGGTCCAAATAATATCAAGTTAATCATGAATGTATTTTTATTTCTATTGAATTGAAAATCAACAATTTGGCTTTATTCGGCGAGTTCTTTTTTCTTCATTCTTAAAAAATAAGACGCGAAGATAATGAATTTAAAAAAGATTTACAGAGCGGTTAATGTCTCGTCATTTATTTGAGAAAAAATAAACAAACAAAAATCACTAAAACATGTATTAAAATAGTCTGTTCAAAATGCGCTGAGATTTATAAAATAGTTTGTCAAGCTCAATAACAATAAAAAGAGGTGCGATCATACTGTGCATTCAAGGAATACTCAAAACAATATTCGCAAGAGTTGAGAGTTTAGCCAAACTTGAGCGCATACTTTTAAAAGAATAATTTAAAATCATATTATGTATCAGTGGTAGTGGCTCGAAACAGGCAGTGGATTGGAAAAAACCCTTCCGCTGCTAATTTACATTATCTGCTAAATGGAGATAAAAATCCTGAACCATAAGGCAACCACAACATAAAAGTAAAACCTGTTGGAAAACGATGAACTATAGATGGATCTCAAAAAATGCCAACCTAAGAATAGTCGATGAAAACAAACATTGGAATTGAATTAATTACATTATTAAGATCAACATAATTGGAATTTTTTTGAAGTGAAAATAGCGTACGATGATAACTATAGATGCACCCAATAACCATGTGATAGAACATATTCTTTTTGATCACAGATACCTTTTGATAAATCAGATTTAAAATGTATTAAATTGTCTGAAACTCTTTTGAAGGAAATTTGATATTATCGAGGTTAATAAATATGTTAGTTATGGGCGCAGTTGGGTTATGCATCCATTTTATTACTCAACTAATTACACTAATTTAGTATTAAACAATAAAAAATAAATTAATACTTAATCAACTCATAGTCAATTAAAAAATTATAATTTCAAAAAAAACGGAAACGATGGGGACAACTACTGATTACAACCGTTAAGTAACTGGTTATTAATTAAATAAATAATCTATTACATGTATCTCCCTATATTAGACGTAATATAAATTTAGTTTTTCCTTATTGAGATATTTGAGTTCTTTTTTTACGCGTATCTCAAAAGAAATCAGATTTGAGATAATTTTCCTTCCCTAATCTAGATATTTGTAAATGAAAAGAAAGCCCTATGCCATCAGAAGAAATGCAAAGTGAAAGAAAGATGGAATTTCAAGGTATTGATTCCCTTACCATCTTTTTCAGAAATCCAAGATCTTTATTAAGTTAATAGAGACCTAATAAGCATCTTAATAATACCACCTCTCCACACATAATTAACAAAAACCGACTTATTAGCAAAAGTAGAATTAAAGGTCTCTAATGAGGTCTCAAATATAAATTTATGAAATCAAAATTTATATGACTTTTTGTCTTTTATTTAGGCACATTTTTTACTTCCACGCATGTGGTCGATGTAATAATTGGGCTTGAGTTTCCCTTTCGGAATGATTACAAATGAGAACGAAATTTTCTGTTCGGAAATTCTAATTAGTAAAAAGTGACCTTTTGATTTAAAAAAGTCTAAATGATTGCCTTTCACAAATATCAGATTGTCTTTTCTTCCAATTCAATAAAGATTCTAATCGCCTAAACATTAAATTAACACAACTACTAAATCTGTTTCTCATGAATGAAGCACTTCTTTTTGGCATCCTATTTATAGGAGTCATTTTACTGAATATGGATGTATTAATCCCTTCAACTCCTCCCGAAGACAACGATTAACAAAGCAAGTGATTTTACTAGAAGAATCCCTCTTTAGGTACTACTGTTGACATTATGGCAAAGGCTATAATAGTCAGTAGACCAAGGCGATTAGAATAAGAGGCTGGTGCTCTCCTGAAGGAGGGCACTTTTAATTTTCTTATGTTACCAAATAAGAAAACATAAGGCGCCATTTCAAAAGGTGTAACCTGATTTTCAAACTAAAAACTGAATGCGCTTTATGAAAAAACTAACCTTTTACGTTCTATTTACCACGGTATTAAAATTCTCATTTCTTTTCCCTAAAAAAAAATTGTAGTACACTAAAAAAAAATGGATAAATGGAAAAACTAGAGATAGCCGAAAAAGGTCAAACTAAAGGAGGCAGTTGGTTGAGTTCGGCGTATTATATTCAGATTGATGCAGAAGATGACTTTCCTGGCTGGGAGAAGCCCTCTCTAATAATTGGCTTTAGATATTTTATGGAAGTGATAAATGGATAAATTTACGATAATGAGTGAAGAATCTAGATCCTCTTCACTCATTATCCTACCATTTCAGTTACCTCTTTTAGCTCAATTTTCACTTGCCCATTATCTCCTATCTCCAACAATTTTACTGGACGAATTTGGTTCAAAAAGGATTCTTTTATTGGCACCTCAACTTTGATATAATTATCTGTAAAGCCAGACATCAGTCCCCTTTCTTTTGCTTTTTCAAAAAGAACAGGTCGTACTTCATTCAAATGGTTTTCATAAAAAAACCGACGTTTCTTTTCTGAAAGGATCGTGAGCATTTTATTACGCTTTCGGCGGTCTTCAATAGAAACAGGATTTGGCATTTCTGCAGCAGCTGTATTCGGTCTTTCCGAATAAGTAAAAACATGTAAATAACTGATATCTAATTCATTAATAAATTGATAAGTCTCTAAAAAATCTTCTTCTGTCTCATTTGGGAAACCTACAATCGCATCTACGCCAATACAACAATGCGGCATCAATTCTTTAATTTTTGCTACTCTTTGAGCGTATAATTCGCGTTTATATCGCCGCCGCATGGCTCGAAGTTGTTTGTTGTTGCCACTTTGTAAAGGCATATGAAAATGAGGAACAAAGCGCTTTGATTGAGCTACAAATTCAATGACCTCATCAGTACATAAATTAGGCTCAATAGAACTAATCCGAAAACGCGAAATTCCTTCTACCTCATCCAATGCTCGAATGAGATCTATGAACATGGCATCTTTTTTTGGTCGAGTACCTTCTATCACCTCTGTACCATTTCCAAAATCACCAATATTTACACCTGTCAAAACAATTTCTTTAACGCCCATCTCTGCAATCTTTCGGGCATTTTCCACTACATTTCCAACCGTATCACTTCTGCTTTTTCCTCTTGCCAATGGTATCGTACAAAAAGTACATTTGTAATCACAGCCATCCTGAACCTTTAAAAACGATCGAGTTCGGTCACCAAAAGAAAATGCATTGACAAAATTTTTGGCTTCCTGAACCTCTCCTGCCCGTACCATTCCTTTATCTGTTGCTTTCGATAAATCATCAATATATTCTAGAATACGAAATTTCTCTGCAGCTCCCAAAACCAGATCCACACCAGAAATTTCTGATATTTCTTTAGGCTTTAGTTGGGCATAACAACCAATAACTACCACAAATGCATTGGGTGAATATCGCAAGGCCTGGCGTACAATTTTCCGACATTTTCGGTCTGCGAAGTCAGTTACAGAACAGGTATTTATTACATAAATGTTAGCGCCCTCGCTAAACTTAATTTCTTGATAGCCAGCATCTTCGAATAACCTCCCTATTGAAGAAGTTTCGGAATAATTGAGTTTACAGCCAAGAGTATAAAAGGAAACTGTTTTTGGTGTTGCCATTATTTTTCTTCAGATTTTGCGCAAAATTACGGATTTTCGCTCAATCTAAGCCTTATGTAAGCAGTTCCCTCCTTTCCATTTTCAATCCAGCATAAATTTTGCTGATAAAACCTAAATTCAATAAAAAACAAAATATGCGTGTACTTACCTATCTTTTCTTAATCACCCTCTTTTTTTCGTGCCAAAATGATTATTTCATACAAGTCGAAAACCAGGATGGAGTCATTCCCCTCAATGGAACAGAATTATATTGTAAAGTTGTTGGCGAAGGGGAACCCATTGTCATTGTTCATGGTGGACCGGGATTAGGTCATAGTTATTTCCTTCCTCATATGGAGGGTTTGGCAAAAGAACATACACTAATTTTTTATGACCAACGCGCTAGTGGTAAAAGTTCAAATGACTTAGACTCTTCAGGCATAAATTTAAATGCTTTTTTGACTGATATTGAGGCAATAAGATCTCATTTCAAGATTGGAAAAATGAACTTAATGGGTCATTCTTGGGGAGGACTTTTGGCCATGCAATATGCCATGCAATATCCTGACAGCTTGAAAAATTTAATCCTATCTAGTTCTTCTCCGGCCAGTTCAGAACTACGAGCCAAAGAATCTGAAAAACTTGCCGAAAGAATAACCGAAGCAGATAAAGCCGAACGGGCAAAAATCATCTCTTCTGAGGCTTTTAAACAAAATAATGCGAAGGCTTACGAGCAGTTTTTTAAGTGGTTCTTTAAAAAAGAATTCGCAAATGAAGCGCTAGCTAACGAATTAGATTTGGCCTTCCCTGAAAGTTTTGTTCAAAATAATCAGCTTTTACAATATTTGGGCGCAGATATGGGACAATATGATCTTCATGAAGATTTGAAAAACATAAATACGCCCACCTTAGTGATTTATGGAGATTACGAGTCTTCGGCAGTGGCAGGACAAAAAATTCATGAAAATTTGCCCAATTCTGAATTCGTTTCATTGAAAAATTGTGGACATTTCCCCTTCATTGAACAACCTGATGCTTACTTTGAAGCCATAGAAAATTTTCTAGATTAAATCTTTTAACTCTTCCATTTTTTGGAAGGTTTTTGCCCCAGCATCTTTCAATATTTCAATATTTCTTCCATGTGCAAAACTTAATACGGTCATGTTTGCAGCGATTCCCGCTCTCACTCCGGCCAAACTATCTTCAATAACTAAACATTTTTCAGGCTCAGCATTAAAATGTTTGGCGGCAGTCAGAAATAACGTAGGGTCCGGTTTCCATGCTTTTAAATCATAAGCGCTGAAGATTTTACCGTTGAAATATGATAAAAGGTTTGTATTGCTCAAATTGAATTCGACTTTATTTTTGGGACCATTAGAAGCAACGCAGAATGGGTATTTCAAATCCTTCAGAACCATTTCGATACCTTCAACTGGCTTTAATTTTTTTTCAAAAGCTTCGAAACTTTTTTTTCGATACTGTTGATCAAAATCTTTAGGCAACCGCTTTCCAATTTGCTTTTCGACGTATTTCATACAAAAACCTAAATTCGTTCCAGCAAATAAATTGAGTGCCTCCTCATTGGTAATTCTTGCTCCATATTCACGAGCCATCTCTGCAAATACCCCATTTGAAATGGGTTCACTATCTACTAAAACACCATCACAATCAAAAATAATCAAGTCCCAATGCTTCATCTTAATTCAAAAAATAAGTGTGTAAATTAAATAACTTAATCACTGCTAAAATCATGACCACCACCAATAATCGATAAGCCCATAAATTAGCTTTTTCATATCTCGAAGCAAATTGGGCAGTGAACCATCCTCCGGCGGTTTGTCCAATGGCTAAAATTGCTCCAATTTGCCAATCAATCAATCCTTTCCATTGAAAAATGGCAATTACAAATACTGTATAAACAACCACAATAAATGACTTGATGACATTCGAATCGATCAAACTCCACTTGACACCTAATACCATAATTGCAAGAAAAATAATGCCCATTCCCATTTGAATAAATCCACCGTAAAAACCTAAAAACAAAAAGGCCGGAATGGTTAACCATAAGCGAGGGGTGCTAGAAAGATCTGTTTCGCGAAGCCATCTTTTGGGTTTGATTAGAACCACAAAAAGCATGACAATCATCATATAACTAAACACAGTCTTAAACTGCTCATTGCTCACCCATGTAGCGACTAAAACGCCCGCAATGGCACCTATGACCGTCAAAACAATATAAAATTTACTCTTTTCCCAATCTAATCTACCATTTCGGTAAAAGGCATACGTTGCTGCAGCAGATTGAGTCATCACTCCTACCCGATTGGTTCCATTTGCCATATTCGGTGGCAAACCTAAAACTTCTGTAAGAATCGTTAAGGTAATCGCTGATCCATTCCCGGCTAGTGTATTAATACATCCAGCTAATGCCCCTCCGATAATAGCAATGAGATATTGATAAAGCTCCATATAATCATTTTCTTAAAACAAAAAAATGTCATAAGGCTTGGTAATGACAGCTGCACGATTAATCGGTGTTGCTTGAGCATCAGATTCCAAGCCTCTTCCATCACCCAACTCAATACCATATCGAAGTGGGTCTAAATTTCGGAGGTTTCCAAAATTTAAACCTGTTAAATACTCAATAGTCGTAATTCTAACTTGCTCCAAAAAAGGTTGAAACCCTAACGGTTCTGGATTATCAAAATCTCGTTGCCAAACCAGGAATCCAGCTGCTCTCAATTCAAATGCCACACTGATAGCCATAATTTTCCAAAACCCAGAAGGAATTCGAATAGGAATTTCTCCTTCCAAATTTATTCTTTCAGGATCCGAACTCGTAAAAATTGGACCTGTAAAAATTGAAGCCTTTTTTTTATGCTCATCTGCCAAATCCATCATCCAATCTTCAATATTTCCCCATGCTGAATGATGTAATTTTTTATGTTGAGGCGCAATATTCGAATAATAAAACGACTCTTGATCTGCTGCAAATGCTTCTGTTTCATCCCCCCAATGCATAGCCCTTCGGCGGACTAAATGACCTCTATCCCAAGGATTTTTTTTGTATCCTCGATTATTATTGGTCTGTAGTTTTCGAGGAATTTTTGGGTCATTTTTAAACGAGTCTTTTCGTTTGAAATGCCCTTCAGGAAGGATGGTTTCACCATCTATATTATGAGCAGTATAAATCGCAAAATTTCTCTTTTCACTAAACCCCAAAGAAAATCGAGAATGATGAATGGGCTCACCTTTTTGATAAGCACTTTTTTTGACCTCATCAGTCATTTTGGGGAGTGGCACTTCAAAACCTGAGATGAATTTAGAATTATACATATTTTGGTTTTTGATTATTCTTTTTTCAAAATAATATTATCTATCAAACGAACCCCATCTACCCACACAGCCACACACGCCACCGCATAGTCTACATCCTCTAAAACCTCAATAGGCATTAAAGTTTGTCCTTCTATTATTTCAAAATATTCAGGTTTGAAATGTGGAACATTCAGTTTTTCAAAAGCAATAGCTTTCAATTGATTTGGAAACAGTGCATGCATATTTTCCTTGGTCTCGGACAAGGTTTCATAAATCAAAGCGGCCCTTTTACGCAAAACTGGAGATAAGAGAACATTTCGAGAGCTCATTGCTAACCCATGCTCCTCTCGCACAATCGGACAAACTCTCAAATAAGTATTCGAATTTGTCAATACCAGCATTCTCTGAATGATGGTAAATTGTTGAAAATCTTTTTGTCCCATATACAATCGATCTGGTTCAACAATTTCCAAAAGTCGGTTTACTACTTGAGCCACTCCTTCAAAATGCCCTGGTCGATGTTCGCCTTCCATTACTTTATCTAAATTTCCAAAGTCTAATTTTAAGTCGCTTAGCTGACCTTTAGGATAAACTTCCTCAGGATTTGGCATAAAAAGGACATCACAACCAACCGAGATTAGCAAATCAATGTCTTTCTCGGGAGTTTGAGGATATTTTTCCAGGTCTGAAGCTTCATTAAATTGGGTCGGATTGACGAAAATACTGCAAACGGAGCAGTCATTTTCTTCTTTCGTTCTTTTAATCAATGACAGGTGTCCTTCATGTAGGGCACCCATAGTCGGTGCAAAACCAATAGATTTTCCAGTCGATTTTTGGGTCTGTAGGTATTTTTTTAGGTCTGCAATTCTTTTGAAAAGTAGCACAATCGTTTTGTTTACCTTGGTTAATAGATTTTATTCCAGAATGATTTTGTGTGCAATTATGTGGTCGTTTACCGTTATACTTCGTTAAACAACCCTCATTTTTATGCTCTACCTGATATTAAAGAATAAAAGTCTAATCAAAAGTCCAAAGCTATTTTATTTTAGAATAGAATTGAACTTGAGGCAAATATAATTGTTTCGATTTTTGATAAAATCTCTTAAAAAAAGGTGAAGCGAAAAGTCTTTAAAAAATGCATTGCGAATTATTTTAAAATTCCCATTCTTTTTTTATTATCTTTGTGCACCTTTTTAGCGATATAGTTATTTGATAATAAACAATAAAGTGTTCTATGACAGACAAGAAGAAAGTTCTGATTGTAACACAAGAGATGCAACCCTACACAGCCCTTTCCGAAATATCTGAAATCGCCAGGAAACTACCTCAATACGTTCAAGAAAAAGGAATGGAAATTCGAGTTTTGATGCCTCGTTTTGGAACGATAAACGAGCGTCGACATCGATTGCATGAGGTGGTCAGATTATCGGGAATGAATATTATTGTGGATGATGATGATTTTCCATTAATAATAAAAGTTGCCTCCTTACCAGGAGCGCGAATGCAAGTATATTTTCTTGACAATGAAGATTTCTTTCGACGCAAATCTGTTTTCGAAAATGCCGAAGGCAAACCTTTTGAAGACAATGCAGATAGAATGGTCTTTTTCTGTAAGGGAGTTATTGAGACTGTGAAAAAATTTGGCTGGCCTCCTGACATTATTCATTGTCATGGTTGGATGACTAGCTTGATTCCAATTTATATTCGAGAAGCATATAAAACAGAACCTCTATTCCATCACTCAAAGATTATCTATTCATTATATGATAATTCATTAGGTGAAACTTTTACGGATGGTTTTTATGCCAAAGCTTCTATCAATAATCTTGAAGAAGACGATTTAGGAGCCTATAAAAATGAAAAAGGTGTCAACCTTCATAAGGGAGCAATCTCTTATTCAGACGCAATTATTCAAGGAAGTGAAAGTTTAAGCGATTCTGTTTCTGGTCTTATCGAGAATTTGGATAAACCAATCTTGGAACACCAAAGCGAAGAAGACTATCTAAAAGCTTACCTGGAGTTTTATAATACCCTCCTTGCAGAGCAGGAAGTAGAAGGATAATTTCAAAGAGTTGAATCAAACTATTGATAATATATGAATAGGTATCGGATGTTTTAAAACCCTCCGATACCTATCCTTTTGTTAATAGGGGCTATTTCATCACTAAATTCTTCAATACTTGATACTGCAAGCTCTTCTTGAAAGTAATTGTCTAAACCAATCAATGTTTTAAGACGAATGAAAAATTCAATTCTTGCACTAATAGTGCTATTGGCAGGATTTTGTTTATTTAATGCCTGTAATGATCCGACCTCTATTGGGTCTGATTTATTGGAAGGTGATCAATTAGATCTAGATTATACAGATACGTTGACCATTATTAGTAAAACGGTCCGCGATGCTGATTCTGTTATAACCTTTTCTACTTCTAGCTCGACCCCCGCATCTTTTAGATTGTCCGCCTATTTGGCTGGAAATTTTGATGATCCCATTTTTGGACGTTCAGAATCTAGTATATATTCACAAGTAAGCCTTTTGAGTAGTATAGTTCCTAATTTTGCCAAAGGAGAATTTTTGGATGAAGTATCTTTAGACTCAATAGTTTTAGTGCTTCCTTGGGATTCTTTAGGAGTTTATGGGGATACCCTTCAAGAAAAGTATAATTTGGAGGTTTACGAAATTGATGAGATAATGCCTTCTGATCAAGATTATTACTCAGATCAATCATTTGCGGTCAAACCCAATCCAATTGCAACAGTAGAAAACCTAGAGCCACGACCCAAAACATTAGTGCCTGCTGTTCAGCCTCAGGGCGAATCTTTGTCAGATACGATACTAGCCAATCACCTTCGAATTAGGCTTGATGAATCATACTCTAATGCATTTTTTAATGCAGATACTTTGAATTTCCAGAATGATACTTTATTTTCGGAGTTCTTCAAGGGATTTCATATAAAAGCTACTTCTACTAATGGTGGCATGTTGAGTTTCAACTTAAATTCCTCAAATGCAGGAATATTCGTTTATTTTCACGTAGATACAACTCAATCTATTTATCAATTTCCAACAAACTTTGATATTACTAATACCGTAAAAACGGTGAATTTTGATCATAATTATTCTGGTACCGATATCGAAACTGCCTTGACCAACGGAATAAAAGAAGATAGCATCATTTTTGTCCAAGGAATGGCTGGTGTTACGGCTACACTCGAATTCCCATACGTTGAGTCTTTAGGAAGTATTTTGGTCAATAAAGCTGAATTAGAACTTCCAATAATCCAATTGGAGGGAGATGGTGAATTTGATCCTATTTCTCAACTCGCTTTAGAAGAGATTTTAGAAGATGGTACTACTCGACCAATTAACGATTTAAATATCGCGGCCTCACTTGGAAGTGGTAATACTTTCATAACTGCATTCGGAGGTGTAGTCGTAAATGGTGACCGATACTATATTAACATGTCTAATCAATTTCAAGAGATGCTTAATGGAGGAGTCTCCAATAAAATAAAAATTTTAGTTCTAAATAGGTCTGCAAAAGCTTCTCGAACAGTTATTGGCGGTGCAAGTCACTCAGAGTTTCCATTAAAATTAAACCTGAGTTACACTCGTCTCTAAATCATTTCAGAAGGAATCTTATTTATTTGCTTGTCCCTTTTTGATATTTAAAAACAAAAACATGTTCTAGGACATGTAAATTTATAATCCATTTTTTATTCATAAAACCTACAATACTATGTGTGGAATAGTAGCATACATTGGCGAAAAAAACGCCTACCCAATTTTAATCAAAGGATTACAAAGACTAGAATATCGTGGCTACGATAGTGCAGGAGTTGCCTTGCTAAACGGAAAATTAAACATTTATAAAAGAAAAGGGAAAGTAAGTGATTTAATAGATTTTGTCGGTGAAAATAATGTTGATGGAACTATTGGTATTGGTCATACTCGATGGGCTACTCACGGAAAGCCTGATGATGTAAATGCTCATCCACATATTTCTGGAAATGGTAGATTGACCCTTATACATAATGGCATTATTGAAAATTATGCTTTAATCAAAAAAGCCCTTGAAGTAGAAGGTCACACATTCAATACGGAAACCGATACTGAAGTTTTAGTTCATTTGATTGAAGAAATTCAAACTAGGGAAAAACTTACTTTAGAAGAAGCTGTCAGAGTCGCGTTAACCAAAGTTGTGGGAGCATACGCAATCGTGGTACTTGATAAGGAAGATCCTAATAAATTGGTTGCGGCAAGAAAAGCAAGCCCTTTGGTGATTGGCATTGATGAAAATGGATTCCTTTTGGCATCTGATGCAACACCAATAATTGAGCATACTAAAAAAGTAGTCTACTTAAATGATGAAGAAATTGCTACCGTTCGAAGGGATGGAACCTTCGAAATAAGAACAATTGGTGCTAATGAAATTCAAACACCTTTCATTCATGAATTAGAAATGCAAATCGAACGACTTGAAAAAGGTGGTTACGATTATTTCATGTTAAAAGAAATACACGAGCAACCTACTACAATTCAAGATGCAATGAGGGGAAGATTGAATGCAGTCGATAGTTGGATAAAGCTAGGAGGTATTGAAGAAAATTTAGAGAAATTCAAGGATGCAGAGCGATTAATTATTGTTGCCTGTGGTACGTCTTGGCACTCTGGATTAATTGCTGAATACATTTTCGAAGATTTAGCTAGAATTCCGGTGGAAGTAGAATATGCTTCTGAATTCCGTTATAGAAACCCTGTTATCACTGATAAAGATGTTGTAATCGCTATTTCTCAATCAGGTGAAACTGCCGATACCTTAGCAGCCTTAGAATTAGCTAAACAAAAAGGTGCTATGATTTATGGTATTGTAAATGTAGTAGGCTCTTCTATTGCACGATTGACAGATGCAGGTTCTTATATTCATGCAGGACCGGAAATTGGAGTTGCATCTACAAAAGCATTTACTGGGCAAGTTACTTTATTGACTCTAATGGCTCTTTCGATTGCTCAAAAAAGAGGAACTATTTCTGAGTCGTATTTCAAGAAATTGACCCAAGAAATGGAGCAAATCCCTCATAAGGTAGCTCGCGTATTAGAAAAGTGTAATACTCAAATTGAATATATTTCTGGGGAGATCAAAAACGCTAATAATGCTCTTTATTTGGGTAGAGGTTATAGTTTCCCAGTTGCACTTGAAGGTGCCTTAAAACTTAAGGAGATATCATACATTCACGCAGAAGGATACCCTGCCGCAGAGATGAAACATGGACCGATTGCCTTGATTGATGAAAATATGCCTGTGATTGTCATCGCGACGAATCAAAGTGCTTATGAAAAAATAGTAAGTAATGTCCAGGAAGTCAAGGCTAGACAAGGTATGGTGATTGCAATCGTAACAGAAGGTGAAAAAGAAATAAGTAAACTTGCTGACTATTCTATTGAAATTCCTGAAACTGAGGAACCCTTGACTCCATTATTGTCAGTAATTCCAATGCAATTACTTTCTTATCACATCGCGGTTATGCGTGGTTGCAATGTGGATCAGCCTAGAAATTTGGCTAAATCCGTCACAGTAGAATAATTCTTGATGGGTAATTAGTGGATTAATCATTTCAAACCTTGAAGTTTCTGTATATTTGAAGCTAAAAGAAGACGCTAATTACCCATTTTCAACTTGAATATAATGACTTACAACTCTCAAAAAGAACTTTTAATAATACCTGAATATGGCAGAAATGTTCAGACATTAATTCGACATGCCAGAGAAATTGAAAATTTAGAGGAACGACAATCTTTTGTTGAGGAAGTTGTTAATCTAATGATGCAAATGCATCCTCAGAACCGTAATCTAGATGATTATCGAACAAAAATGTGGAAGCATGTTTTCAGAATTGCAGATTATGACCTTCCAGGAGTTTTTCCTCCAAATGGCATTATTCCTACACCCGAAGATGTTCGTAAACAACCTGATAGAATTCCTTATCCTAAGAAAGAAACTAGATATAGACATTATGGGCAAAATGTCCAAATACTTATTAATAGAGCTTTAGAAATGGAACCTGGACCAATCAAAGAAGGTTTCGTTCAAGTTATTGGCTCTTATATGAAATTAGCGTATCGGACATGGAATAAGGATACCTATGTAAGCGACGATGTTATTGTTGGAGATTTACATAACCTCTCTAATGGGAAATTAGAGCTCATTGAAGATGCATCGTTAGATGGATTAACCCAAGCGAATAAAAGAAGACGAAGAAATACTGTTTCAAATAAAAATGATCGTGACGATAGAGGTAGAAATAATAGAGGAGGAAGAAGAAGAGATAGTCGTGGAGGTGGTGGTCGAGATAGAGATGGCGGCGGACACCGCAGAAGAAGACGATAATTTTTTCAAAATTGATTCAAAGCAAAAGGACACTCGAACATTCAAGTGTCCTTTTGTTTTTATGCATGAATTCCCAATATTACTTACTGAAAAAACCATACTTTTCCCCACCTTTGAGCTCCTAATTCGAATAACTTAAAAATATTAATAAAACATGACAACGGACTCATTTGAAGTCATTGGAGGTAAGCAACTCAAAGGTGAACTCATTCCTCAAGGTGCAAAAAACGAAGCCCTTCAAGTTTTATGTGCTCCTTTACTTACTTCAAAAAAAGTTACAATCTCCAATCTACCTGATATTAGGGATGTTAATCGATTATTGGATTTATTAAGAGGTTTGAATGTCAAAATTGAAAAACTTGGCGTGGGTGCTTATTCATTCCAAGCTGATGATGTAGACCTAAGTTTTTTTGAATCCAAAGAATTCATTTCAAATGCTCGTCGTATCAGAGGGTCTGTTATGTTGATTGGACCACTTTTAGCTAGATTTGGAAAAGCATTTTTGCCCCAACCAGGAGGTGATAAAATCGGACGAAGAAGATTGGATACCCACTTTAGAGGCATTCAAAAATTAGGAGCAATTTTCGATTATGATGCCGATAAAAGTGTTTACAATGTCACTACAAAAGGATTAAAAGGAACTTATCTTTTAATGGATGAAATTTCCGTTACAGGTACAGCAAATGTAGTAATGACGGCTATTTTAGCAGAAGGTGTAACTCAGATATATAATGCGGCCTGCGAACCTTATGTACAACAATTATGTCGAATGTTAAACCGGATGGGTGCAAAAATATCAGGTATTGGCTCCAACCTTTTAACAATTGAGGGTGTCACTTCTTTGAATGGAACAGAGCACCGGCTATTACCTGACTTTATTGAAATTGGATCCTTTATTGGGTTAGCCGCTATGACTCAATCTGAGATTACGATAAAAGATGTTCAAGTAAAAGAATTGGGAAATACCTTACCAATTTTTGAAAGAATGGGCGTCAATTTTGAAATTAGAGGAGATGACATTTATATTCCTTCTCAAGAAGAATTTCAAATTCAATCATTCATTGATGGTTCGATTATGACCATTTATGATGCTCCATGGCCGGGCTTTACTCCAGATTTGATGAGTATTATTTTAGTTATGGCAACACAGGCTAAGGGGAGTGTATTAATTCATCAAAAAATGTTTGAAAGCCGCCTATTTTTTGTAGATAAACTAATTGACATGGGTGCGCAAATTATACTTTGTGATCCACACCGAGCGACAGTTATAGGGTTAAATCGCCGACATCAATTACGTAGTATTCGAATGACTTCGCCTGATATTCGAGCTGGAGTTGCACTTTTAATCGCTGCGCTTTCAGCAAAAGGAACAAGTATTATCGACAATATCAATCAAATTGACCGAGGCTATCAAAATATTGATGGAAGACTGAATGCAATTGGGGCAGAAATTCGAAGAATATAGGGATTACGTCTAAAAACCAACTTAAAAGTAGATGGTTACGATAAGTAATCTCTTTATTTATCCTTTTAAGAAACCCCAAATTCCTATATTGCCAATTGAAACTACTCTACTCTATGAGAAATGAAGGCACCATACTCATCGTTGATGACGAAGAAGACATCCGACTCTCCCTTCGTCTATACCTGAAACAATTTTTCACTAATGTCATTACGGAACATAATCCGAATTTGATACCGCGACTTTTACGTCAACAAAAGCCTGATATTATTCTGCTAGATATGAATTTTCGAAAAGGGGATACGAGTGGAAAAGAAGGTATGCGATGGTTAAAAAAGATAATCGAATTAGATCCTGAAGCGACGGTCATCATGGTCACCGCTTTTGGTGACGTAAATGTGGCAGTCGATGCATTAAAAGCAGGGGCGGCAGATTTTGTAGAAAAACCTTGGCGAAATGAGCGACTATTGGCAACGATTCACTCTGTTTTTAAATTGAGCCAGACCAACCAAAAAGTTAATCAATTACAAAACCAACAACGAGTTTTAAGTCAAGATATTGACCAACAATATGGAGAAATCATTGGCGAGTCGCAAGTGATGAAGGATATTTACAATACTATTAAAAAGGTTGCTCAAACAGATGCTAATGTTTTAATCTTAGGCGAAAATGGAACAGGTAAAGAACTAATTGCCAGATCTTTACACAGGCAATCAAAACGAAACAACGAAGTTTTTATAAATGTTGACTTAGGCGCAGTGCCTGAAACGCTATTCGAATCTGAATTATTTGGACATAAAAAAGGCTCTTTTACGGATGCTTACGAAGATAGAGTTGGTAGATTCGAAGTTGCCTCAAAAGGCACTTTATTTTTAGATGAAATAGGAAACCTCTCTTTGCCTTTGCAGGCGAAATTATTAACAACTATTCAAACCAAACAAATCATGCGAGTGGGTACAAATCAACCCATCAATATTGATATTCGATTGATTTGTGCGACTAATATGCCGTTGTATGAGATGGTGAGCGAAAATAATTTTCGGCAAGATTTGCTATATCGAATTAATACCGTCGAAATAAAATTGCCGCCGCTCCGTGAGCGACCTGAAGATATTCCTGATTTAGCTAATTATTTCCTAAAAAGTTACGCCCGAAAATATCAAAAGCCAGAACTCAAGTTCGGTTCAGGCACAATGAAGACCCTTCAAGATTATACTTGGCAAGGGAATATTCGAGAACTCCGACACTCTATCGAACGAGCGGTTATCTTATGCGAAGGTCGCGTCCTCAAACCAGATGATTTTCTACTTCGCCCAAGCCAAGGTAGCAGTGAAGAAAATTCAGTCAATTCCTATAATTTAGATGAATTAGAAAAATGGGCTATTCAAAAAGCCATGACTAAAAATCGTGGAAACATTACAAAAGCGGCTGCAGAATTAGGAATTACCCGAGCGGCCTTGTATCGGCGTTTGGAAAAATATGGACTATAATAAAAAAGATTAAAATGGGCGAACCACCTATTTATTTACAAGCTATTTTACACACCATAGAATCAACAACAATTTCTATTTGGGAAGAATTTCGGTTATTAAAAGACAAAGATGTCGAATATGCTTATGGCAAATTAAAGGAATTTTTTCAAAAAAAAGCACAAGGAAAAAGCATCGAAGAACCATTATCGTCTATAGAAAGACGACAAATTTTAATGGATGAGATTTTGAATATGCTTGAAGCAAGAGAAGAAATGGAAGCCGATTCTCATTTTATTAACAACCCTGACATTGCCCCTAATGGCATACCAATTGCCTCTTTACCAGCCCTTTATGTGATGGGATTTAATCGACTAATTAAATCTGTTCGATTTTGGCGGAAAGAGTTTGGAGAACAAGGGTATTTAGGGTATGTTTCGAAATTTGTTTAGATTATAAAATTCGAAATTTTCTCATGTCTAGACATCATTCAATATTCGATTGGGTTCTACTATTTCGATTTTCATTTGAAATTAAAAATCCATCCCAATCGAAAAATGCAACCGCGGATCTTGCAATGTTCGCGTCTCAATTCCTCTCGCATAATCTAGTCGAATAAAATACCCAAACAAAACTGTTCGAATACCACCTCCGTAACCAAAAACTACAGGGTCTCGGAAGAAATTGACACGAACGGTAACGGGACCATTCGAGTTCACATAAGTATTAAGTGGGCTCTCATCATCGAAAGGTGACAAACCTTGCCAAGCCGTAGCTGCATCAAAGAAACCGACCACTTGGAAATTGCGCAAGAAAGAAGATTGGGTTCGTTTAAAAAGGTATCGGAAAATCGGCATCCGTACTTCGATATTTGTCAAAGCATAAGAATTTCCATTTCGGATATTCATTTTGAAGCCACGAGCATTAGTAGCAACGGCTTGATAAACAAAATCGCCATTGCCAGGATCAGGGCGTGGAATGTCAGTATTGATTTTTGGAAACAACCAATTATCTGTTCCACCGACCATATAGAGTATTTTTTCAGTACCAAATGAAGATGCGCCTGCAACTCGAACTGCCAAAATTGAGTGTTTCAAAAATCGTTGATAATGTCGTGCATCGAGCCCAACTATTAACATATGCCCTTCATTCAAACTCAAATCTGCACCATCTGTAAAAGACAAATTGAAAGCTTTTACGAACTCACCAAACACTTTATATCGAGTTCCATTTTTGATATTTAATGAAACATCAATTGTATTATCAAAAACATATTCGAGTTTGAAGCCAAGATGTTGTTGTTTCCGTACCCCTTGTCCAACTGCATATGCATCTGTCGCCAATTGTTTCGCATTATCGAATCGCAAAGTAGTTGTCCCTCTTAAGCTTGTAAAAATATCAATTGGATACCGTAATTGATATTGTCCTAAGACAATTTCCTCCTGCACTCGATCAGTCGCAGGAGTAGGTGGACGCATTTGAGAAGGTGGCGGTGGATCTAACAACATATTATTAAACCTCAATCGCCGACGATAAAAAGAAATTTGCTTATCGAAGCGCTTTTTCTTGTCTTTATAGACGACAAAATACTCCGCACCATTGAAAGAAGTAGGCACGCGAATACCTGCCTCAAACTCATAATCTTCAAATAAATCCTTAAAATTTGATTTGAATAAAATACCTGGTGGCGGATAACCAAAATCTTCTGGAACACCAGCATAGTTACTCAATCCATCAAATAAAAGACTATTATCCAACTGGGTCGTTACATAGTCCGTTCGGAATTTTACACGATAAGGCGTAATTCGCCCAGGGCGGAATTTATGTACTTTTTTGACTGGAGTAATTTCCTCAAAATCAGGTCTATAAGTCAATTGTTGTTGAAGCGTCAAATTACCTTCATCTTCCTCTGGTTCAATCTCAGTATTATTAACTGGAATTTCTTCATCATCAAATTCACTTTGAAACAAATAATTATCAATGTCTACTTTCGAGGTATCTTCTTTTGGTTTATCCTTCTCAAAACCTGATTGAAAACTCCAGTCTGATTCTTCCGGTTCTTCTTGTTTCTTAGGTTCCTCTTTCTCTAAAACAGTCACATTGACAGGTTCAAATTCAGGATTGTCTCCCTCATTAATCGTTGTAATACCCTCTAGAAAATCCATTTTCTCCATTTGAAACTTCGTGGGTTTGGGTACTTCACTTTCGGAGGGTTTGATATCTGCAATATAAAACTCATAAGTTCCATTTCTGAAGATAGAAGTAGCCACTTTAGGTGTTCGACGTGATGCACTTTGAGTAAAAATACCTCGATCAAGATTGGAATTAAAATGATTAACTGAGCGGGTTTTATAAATCGTGTCCAAAACCACTGATTCAATTTTTGAATAGGCAACGCTATCCAAGACATTTGAAATAATTGAGTCCGCATGAAGGCGCATTTCCGTTCCTCCGTCGAAAATAATGACGTTTTCAAAATGATGAATATAATCTTCTAGGTAACCCGTTTTTCGATTGAAAACCCCAGATTCATCGGTTACAAAACTAAACCATTTATCATCGATTCCTATTGGCGAACGCTCATCAATAAGTGGTGTATTGGTCACGCGAACTAATTCTTTAGCATTCTTATTATCCAAATCTAAATAGAATAGATCAAAATTTAAAACAGGTAAAACCGTGTCCAATGACATTTTTATATTCATCGAATCCAAACGGTTGGAGGAAAATAAAATACCTCTTTGATCATGAACTTTTACAAAAGTCGCATCCAAATCATCCCAAAAATCATGAGTCAGACGCTGTGACTGCCGCGTCATAGTGAAGTACAAAAAGATATCACTCTGTCCACGAACTGCTGCCGAAACGACCAAATCTGTAGAGTTAATATATTCAGCAGAATACCATCTTTGAAATTGGTTGGGAACAGATTCCGTAATTTTCTCTTTGGTTTGGAGGTCATATTTTATGAATTGAATTTTGTCGTGTTCTTCATAAATAATCGCTAACTCAAAGCCACTTGGGTTCCAAGCCAATAATGGATAATTATAGTCAGTTGCTTGAATAGCATTTCGAAAACCATTTTTGAAGACGATCTCCCTATCACCAATCTGAAGATCGTGAATGTATATTTTATATCGCCCAATTTCATTTGAAACATAAGCGATTTTTGAACCGTCAGGACTAATTTTTAATTGGGTTAATGGTAAATTTCTCTTGTTTTTCACTTTAACCAGACCCGTTGGCTCCGTCATTGTCTTGACCTCTTCTTCATATCTTTGTTTAAAAAATAATTCCCAACTCTCCAATGTCTTTTGATAAGTACTCCCTAGCACATACAAAAAACCACTATCGATGCTCCTGTTGATTCGAGTCAAGTACAATAGATTTGAAACTGTCGATACACCATAATTTTCACCAATAAAATACCAAAGTGCCTGACCAGCTAATTTCGGATAAGCCTCCGCTATTTCATCAAAACCATTATATTTTCCAGATAGTAGAACATCTCTTAATTGATTATCCAAATCAGTATTCCAATTTTCGCCAACATACCCAATCAAGCCATCTTTAAACCATAGGGGTAAATTCATCATGACGGCATTTTGCACGATTTCTTGCAGGTTTGAGCCAAACAACATAGCATTTAAATATACAGATGCAATACCTTCTCGAATTTGGCGGCGCAAATGGGTATGATCCCCATTAAAATAAACGAACATCTTATTACCAACAATCTTTGTTTGACCACCGGTATTCATAAATGCCTCCTCACTTCCAATATTACTTTGCTTTAAATCAGTCAAATCCTTATAGACGATAATTTCAATTTTATCGTTCATTCGATGTTCCAAAATACCTTGGATGTCATTGAAATCGTATTCTGCTATTTGGACAACCGACTGCCCAATAAATCGCGCCTCGCCATACCAATAAGTAATAAAGTTGCGACTCTCATAGGTAGACCATTCTTTAAACTCTTGGTGGTATTGAACTCTATTTTTACCAAATTGGGTTTGGGTGGTTTGCGCAAAAAGAGCACAATTCACAATAAAAAGAAGGCTGAAAATGTATAGTTTTAGTTGCATATTATGATAATTCGCAGTATGCATGTGGCAGTTCGTGGTCAGGAAATAAGCTGATTTGGAGTTTGCCACTTGCTTGAATGTCAATTATTCCTTTTTTGGCGCTAAAAGTAATTTCGAGTTACTACTTTCGCGAAGAAATTAACAAAAGAAACCAAGTTAGGGTTTCCATTTGAAAACTTCAAGCGGTTCAAGTTCCCGAAAGAAAAAACTCGTGAACGGTGAACCCTGAACTCTCAACGTAAAATATATGTCTTCTGTTGTAAGTTTTACCTTCAATGCCTTCCAAGAAAATACTTATTTGATATACGACGACACAAAAGAGTGTGTAATCATTGATCCGGGTTGTTATGACCAAGCCGAACGAGATGAATTGGCGCTATATATCGAACGTAATAACTTGGTTCCAGTTCGCCTAATAAATACACATTGTCACATAGACCACGTTTTTGGAAATAAGTTTGTTAGTGAAAAATATGGCTTGGATTTGGAAATACACAAAGGGGAATTACCAGTTTTAGAAGCTGTACCTAAAGTAAGCATGTTTTATGGATTGCCCTATCCAGAACCTTCTCCTATGCCGAAAAAATTCATTGCCGAAAGGGAGGTTATCGAGTTTGGAGAAACAAAATTAGAAACACTTTTTACACCTGGACATTCACCTGCCAGTATTTCATTTTTTTGCAAAGATGATAAATATGTAATCGCAGGAGATGTACTTTTTTATCAAAGTATTGGACGAACAGATTTACCTGGTGGAGATTTTAAAACTTTATTAGGAAGTATTGTGAATCAATTTTACCCATTAGGTGATGATGTTCGAGTTTATCCAGGACATGGCCCAGCAACGACAGTAGGCTTTGAAAGAGAGAATAATCCGTTTTTGAAATAGAAGAAAAAGGTACAAATGATGCATCAAAAATTAGATACCGACCAAAAAGCATTAGACATTAACCTAAACGAAAAAATTTACGGAACCTTTGCCGAGATTGGTGCAGGACAAGAGGTCGCACGGTATTTTTTTAAAGTTGGAGCTGCTGCAGGAACAATTGCAAAAACCATGTCTGCTTATGACAAAACGGTTTCAGATGACATTTATGGGCCAGAAATAAAAGGGCGGTACGTCTGCGAAAGTAGATTGTATAAGATGTTGGATCATGAATATGAATTAATAGAACAACGACTATCAAAGGAACGTCCCAATACAAATCTTTTTGTATTTGCAGATACCGTCTCAACTATTGATTATCATAAGACAATAAAAGGGCATGGTTGGCTTGGAATTCGATTTCAACTCACTCCTAGCAGTAAACCAAATGATATTGTTTTACACGTAAAAATGTTGGATAATGACTATCAGTTGCAACAATCAGCTGTAGGTATTTTAGGCGTTAATCTCATTTATGGCTGTTATTTTTATAATGACCAACCAGAAGTATTTTTGGAATCTTTGATGGATTCTTTGCAAGACCGAGTTCAAATTGATTTAATACGAATGACGGGGCCAGACTTTGATCATCTAGACAATCGTTTATTGAGTCTTTGGGCAGTAAAAAAAGGGCTGACAGAAGTGGCGATTATTGCGCCAAACCGTCAAAATATTCATGCATCTGAGTTATTGTATAAAAAGCACGTCTTAGTCGTTCGGGGTAGCTATCGTCCAATGACGTTAGTCAATCAAGATATGATAGAAAAGAGCTTTATTCAGTTTAATAATGAACCCGAGATTGATGAAAATAGGACCTTTCTATTGACCGAAATCACACTGGATAATCTTCAAGAAAATGGAGGACTAAATGATCAAGACTTCTTAGATAGAACAGAAATTTTATGCTCTTTAGGGCATACAGTCATCGTATCAAATTGTGAAGAATACAATAAACTCATTGAGTATTTAGAGGAATATAAAGTCAAAAATCTAGGCTTAGTTATTGGCTTGAATCAATTGAACAATCTGATTCAAAATCTCTACGATAAGAATTATAGCGGGCGATTATTAGCCGCTTTTGGAGATATATTTTTAAATAATGTTCGATTGTATGTTTATCCAGTCATCTCAGTAAAAGACAGAAAATTAAAGCATTCTAGCGATTTGCCCATTCCTAAAAAAATCCAGTTCCTATATAGACACCTTGTTGATAATCAAGAAATTACTGACGTTCAAAATTATACCGAAGAGAATCTAATTATTTACTCAAAGACCGTTTTAAAGATGATCCATCAAAGTTTGCCTGGCTGGGAGAAAATGGTTCCAAAAGAAGTTGAAGATATCATTAAAGAGAAAAAATTGTTTGGGTTTGAGTAATTTTGAGAAAACATAAAATAAATCTAAGATGTACAAAATCACCTTTCTTCTCCTCTTCCTTTTTCCAATTTTTTCTTGTTCAAACCCTGAACAAAAAACTATTAAAGAAGTACCCAAAACAACAGCTCAGCCAGTTTCTCAAAATACAGCAACTGAAACCCAAAATATCGAGTTTGACTTGAATTACATCATGGGCAAATTCGATCCTGCTAAGCATCCTGATTTTACTAAGATTGATACTAAATATGCAGACCGAGAAGGTTTGTTCTTGAGAAAAGATGTCTATGAAAGTTTCAAAAAAATGTGGACAGCCGCCAAAGCCGATGGCATTAATTTGACAATTAAATCCGCTACCCGGAATTTCGATTATCAAAAAAGAATTTGGGAAAGAAAATGGACAGGAAAAACTAAAATCGAAAGTGGAAAAGATGCTTCAAAAATCTACCCATTTGGAAAAGATAGAGCCTTGGCAATTTTAAAGTATAGTTCCATGCCGAGCACTTCTCGCCATCATTGGGGAACAGATATTGACTTAAATAATTTTGAAAATGATTACTTCGAAAAAGGTCAAGGGCTGAAAGAATATGAATGGTTGACCACTAATGCTCGCAACTATGGTTTCTGCCAAGTTTATTCAAAAAAAGGTGATGATAGACCCGAAGGTTATGAACTCGAAAATTGGCATTGGTCTTATCTTCCTGTTTCTCAAAAATTAACAAATTTGGCAAAAGAGCAAATGAAAGATGAGATGATTGAAGGTTTCGAGGGGGCTGAAGGAGCAATAGCAATCGGGGTAGTTGAGAAATATATTCTAGGGATAAATCCTGTTTGCAAATAAGAATAAACGCAAATAGGATTTATCCCATGAATCTTAGATAATCTGTCAACTTTCAGGTTAAGATTGGTCAATTTTCTTCACCATCGTTAAAATGGCTCCTAACATAACCGTCTCATTATCATTGTCATATATTTCCACTTGCCACTTTACAATTCCTTTTGCAATGTCCTCTTCGCTCCTTTTTTCTTGATCGATTTTCTCTTTACAAGTTAATTTAACCCCAATCGTTGTACCGGGATAAACGGGTTTGACAAAGCGACATTCATCAATTCCATAGTTTAATAAAACAGGTCCTTTTTTTGCATGTACAAATAGACCGGCCGCTTTAGACATCAAATAATATCCATGCGCGACCCGCCCTTCGAAAATAGTGCCTTCCAAAGAAGTCTCGTCTACATGTGCATAGAAATGATCCCCACTTACATTAGCAAAATTGACAATATCCGCCACCGTAACGGTATGTTTCGCCGTAATCAAAGTTTCACCGATTTCAAGCTCTTCAAAATATTTCTGGAAAGGATGTAAGCGATCTTCATGTTGCTCTCCGCCGTATTGATATTGATTAGTGACTTTAGTGAGCATGGTCGGATGCCCTTGAATGGCTGTTGTTTGAAGGTAGTGCATCACTCCTCTCATACCTCCCATTTCTTCGCCACCTCCTGCCCTACCAGGGCCGCCATGCATCATTAAAGGCATGGGTGAACCATGACCAGTACTTTCTTTAGCGCAAGCTTCATTTAATATAAGAACTCGACCATGATAAGCCGCCGAGCCCATGACATAATCTTTGGCAATTTTTGAGTCATTTGTTACAATTGAGCTAACAAGAGAGCCTTTGCCCATATTTGCTAATTCAATTGCATCTTCCAAATCTTTATAAGGCATAATTGTACTCACTGGTCCGAATGCCTCGATATGATGAGAGTCCTGCTTTTCGAAAGGATTATCATTCAAAAATAAAATTGGTGACATGAATGCACCTTTATTTTTATCAGCTCCAATGATTTCAAAATTATCCAAATCACCATAAACGATTTCTGTGCTTTTTGACAATTGTTCAACTCTTTTTCTGACTTCCTCCATTTGTGAGCGAGCGACCAATGCCCCCATTCTCACCCCTTCGACACTAGGATCACCTATCGAAGTTCTTTGCAAAGATTTTCCTAAAGCGATTTGAACATCCTCGACTAAATTTTCAGGAACGATTATTCTTCGAACCGCTGTACATTTTTGTCCAGCTTTAGTCGTCATTTCCCGCTTCACTTCTTTTATAAACAAGTCAAATTCAACAGTTCCTGGTGTGGCATCTTCTCCCAAAATACAAGCATTCAAACTATCCGCTTCCATGTTGAAAGGGACAGCCTTATTGATAATTTGAGGAAGTGCTTTCAGCATACGCCCAGTCGACGCAGAGCCTGTAAAGGTAACTACATCTTGGGAAGTCACGGCGTCTAAAATTCCGATCCCTTGACCGCAAACCAATTGTAAAGATCCCTCTGGTAAAATACCTGATGCGATAATATCCTCTACCATTGCTTTAGTTAAAAAAGAAGTCAATTCGGAAGGCTTAACAATTGCAGGAACTCCTGCCAATAAATTCACAGAAATCTTTTCTAACATTCCCCAAATTGGGAAATTAAAGGCATTAATATGGATCGCCACACCATGTTTTGGCACTTTGATATGATGTCCAATAAAAGTCCCTTCTTTCGATAGTTTCGCCATTTCTCCATCTACATAAAAGGGTTCATTCGGAAATTTTTTGCGAAGACTCGCGTAAGCAAATAAGGTACCTATTCCTCCATCAATATCAACCCAACTATCTGCTTTGGTTGCCCCAGTTTGGAAACTTAATGGGTAATACTTCTTTCGAATCCCGTGAAGATGAAAGGCTAATTTTTTAAGCATCAAACCACGCTCTTGAAAAGTCATTTTTCGAAGGACTTTACCGCCTGTCTTCCTTGCAAAATCCATCATTGCAGCATAATCTAAGCCTTCACTTCCTGCTGTAGAGATTAATGCTCCTGTTATCGCATTGTATTGCGGAATCCCTTCTCCTTCATGAGGGATCCATTTGCCTAGAGCATAGTTGGAAAGTTTCATATTTGGTGTTGTATTGGTTAGTCAAAAAAGCAAAGGTAATGAAAGTTCAAGGTTCAATATCGAATCGATATCATCTGTTTTTTCAAGTTTTAAGACTTTAATTAAACACTTGATTATCAATTATTTAATTTATTTTCTAAAAATAAATTCAAAAAAATAAAGAAAAATATAGGGGAAATAAAACTTCAAGTTGTCTTGTGTTCGAATTTGCAAAATTGCTCAATTAACAGCAGCTTTTAAGCGAGTTCTAAAATTCATTTAAAATATAAGTTCAACATGGTTCTGCTCCCTGGGCGGATGGTTATTGTATTGCCTATGCCCATGAGTGGAGTTACTAAACCAAATTTTCAAGATTCTTCAGACAAATACGTTCACAATTTTTTACTGAGTGGCGAACTCCAAACCGTGAACACATGCTTCTGAGCTCTTTTTAATTTCTTAATCCTTAAAGTTTTTTTAAATCATGATCAAATCAATCAATTTTCGGCACTTCGGTGCAATGACACTACTCTTTATTTTAGCGTTTTTCTCTTCCTGTCAAAAGGAAACCGTCGACAATCTAACAAACAAAACAACCAGTAATGCTCAACTCTCTCAAGCTGCTAGAAACATTAATAATAGCGGTCATGTAGGAATTCGCGGCGGAGGCGAAAATGGCGATGACTGTGGTTGTTATTCCGCATTTGACGGCATCGATTGGGAAGCCTCTGAAGATGAAATTATTATTCAAATCGAGGCAATTTTAGATCAAATGACTAACGAAGAAGTAGAAGCACTTTTAACACCAGTTTGCACACCAGATGGAGAGATTTACGACAATGCCTGCATTGCCGAATGCGAAGGGGTAACAGATTTTGCCGCATGTACTGACGAAGATTTTGACGAAATTTTCGGCGGATGGGATGATGGTTTTGAAGGTGAATGTGATGGTTTTGATGCTTGTTTCGAATTTAACTATCCTATAGATGTTTTACTTCCAGATGGAACTTCTCAAACGGCAAATGACGATGAAGAATTAGAACTGATTTTTGAAAATTGGTTTGAACAAAACCCAAATGATACACTAGATCCTGAATTAGTATTCCCTATTGAAGTGACATTAGAAGATGGAACAATTCAAAGTTTAAATTCAGAAGAAGAGTTAGAAATCTTATTAGAAGAATGCTTTGGTGGGTGGGACGATTGTGATGATCCAAATTGTGACGACGAATTTGATTTATGCTTTGAATTTGTTTATCCAATTGACGTAATTCTCCCTGATGGTACAACACAAACCGCCAATGATGATGAAACTTTGGAAACCATCATTTTCGATTATTATGATCAAAATCCAAATGATACTTTATTGCCAACATTCAATTACCCAATCGATGTGATTTTGGAAGACAGTACCATCCAGTCTGTGGGTAATGATGACGAATTGGAGGCACTTCTGGAGGCTTGCGAAGAAGACGAATTTGATGATTGTTTTACAATAAACTATCCAATCACTGTTATTTTCCCTGATGGCACAACCTCTGTGGCGGCTGATGATGAATCACTAGAAACTATAATTGATGACTGGTACACCCAAAACCCACAAAGCATGGATTTTCCAACTTTCGAATATCCAATTTCTGTAACACTAGATGACGGTACTACCCAAGAAGTGAATAGTGATGATGAATTAGATATACTCTTTGAAGATTGTTACGGTTTTAAGGGAGATGATACAGATAAGTTGATTATTGGAGGAGGAAATGGGGCAACAACAAAAGCTGTCTTAAAAGGCTCAAAATAATACGAGTTTTCAAAAGTGATTGTTTTCAACTTTTGGTAGGTAGCAGGGGCGAGTACTTTTTTGAGTCTGTTCTTTTGTGATTATTATTTAACTCAAACTCGCTGCCGACCGAAAGAGCTGAAGTATGAGAACGCGTGTATTTTCAAATCGCGCAAGGCACTTTCCATTAATTTGGGAAGTGCTTTTTTATTTTATATACGCCCCTGCTACAACCTTTTGTCAATGTTAATTATCCTTAATTTACGAAAAAATTCGTAAAAGGATTTGGATTTACGAAAATGTTCGTATAAACTTGTGTTACGAAATTACTCGTAGATAGAAAATCACAACTGATTATGTCTAAAAAAAATAGTTCGAAACCGACTGATGGAGAACTCGAGATTCTTCAAATTTTATGGGAACATGGATCTGTTTCTGTTCGATTTGTGAACGATGCATTGAATGAGAAATATCCAAAAGAGATAGGTTATACAACCACGTTAAAATTGATGCAAATCATGCTCGAAAAAGGTCTGGTAAAACGAAATACGGATAGCCGGACTCATATTTATTCAGCAAATATTGAGGAATCGGAAACACAAGAAAAATTATTAAGTCAATTTGTGGATTCGGCTTTTCGAGGATCAGCAATGAAAATGGTGATGCAAGCATTGGGGAACCATGAAGCCTCCAAAAAGGAGTTGGATGAAATAAAAGCCCTCATTGAAAAGATGGAGAAAAAATCCTAATTCAAAAAACGACAATTTTAAATCATCATGATACATTCTTTACTTTCTGAAAAATTATTATACGCTCTCGGTTGGACAGTTTTACACTCACTCTGGCAAGCATTTGTCATAGGACTTGTATTAGCACTTTTATTAGTTTTTCTTCAAAAACGTTCTGCGAGATTTAGATATTTGTTATCAGGATTTGCTATGTTGACTGTATTAGTCTGGTCTATGTTTACCTTCTGGGATTTATTACAATCAGAAGCTTTTTTAATGGAAGAAATGGCCTTTTTTAGTGCTTCTTCTCTTGAGCAAGAAGGCAGTCTATTACAAATTTTATATCAAAATTTCAGCGAATATTTCAATAGCCATCTACCTTTAATTGTGACTTTTTGGTTTATTGGAGTTGCCTTTTTCATGCTCCGAATGTTAGGAGGTTTGGCCTATATTCAACATTTGAAAAACACTCATAATCAGCCACTTTCTAGCTTTTGGCAACAAAAATTAAATGATTTATCTGATCAAATTCCACTTAATAAAACAATAGATTTAGTAGAATCGACTTTGGTTAAAGTTCCAATGGTTGTAGGCTATTTAAAGCCGATGATTTTGATGCCTGTGGGCGCAATTAATAACCTTTCTATAGCACAAGTCGAGGCAATTTTAGCGCATGAGTTAGCACACATTTATCGTCATGATTATTTATTAAATATCCTTCAATCATTAATTGAAACCCTCTTTTATTTTAATCCTGCCATTTGGTGGATTTCAGCAAATATCCGTTCAGAACGAGAAAACTGCTGTGATGATATCGCAGTAAAAGTTTGTGGAAATTCTGTGGCATATGCAAAGGCTTTGGTGAGTCTTCAAGAAATGCATCAGGCTGCACCAGTGCTAGCAATGCCATTCTCGAAAAACAAAAATCAACTATTGAATAGAGTAAAACGTGTATTAAATCAACCACAAAATAAATCTAATATTATGGAAAAAATCACCGCGACTCTTATGCTCTTTCTAGCAATGATTATGCTTTCTTTTGGGGCAAATATACCTTTTGAAAATATTTGGATTCAAAATGAGGAAGTTGAATTAGATCATTTATTAGTTGAAAATTTAGATACTGAAGAAGAAATCCTTTTTGTAAAACCAATCGAACGAGACACTAACCCAAAAGGAAAGACTCGCATAAAAAAGGAAAAAAGAGGCGATATCGAAATTCGTATGGAAAATGGGAAGGTTACAGAATTGAAAGTTGATGGAAAGGAAATTCCAGAAGAAAGATATGAGGAATATGAAGAGGAGATTGGGGAACTAAAAGAAATAGCTGAAGATATGCCAGAGCCGCCTGCGCCTACCGCACCACCTTCATCGTTGTTTGCACCGGAAGCGCCTACCGCACCAATAGCACCAATCTTACCTTTGGTAAAAGGTTTTCCAACTCCACCAGCACCACCAAGCCCTCCAGCAACAATGTGGCGTTCAAAATCAAAATCAAGAACAATTACAACAGAAAAAAATGAAGGCGGAACGACCACTATTATCATTGAGGAAGAATCTGGAAAAGAGCCGATTGAAATCAAAATTGAGCAAGATGAAAACGGTAAAATCACTATTGATGGAGAGGAAATTGAAAATTTAGAAGAAGGTGATAAAATGATAATTGTGGAAGAATATTCAGATAGCGACGGATCAAATTCTTTCTTTTTTAAGACAGATAGTAATAAGCCATTTATCTGGAATGGTGAAGTAAAAAACTTCGATGAAAATGCTCTGTTTTTTCCAGATAAAACAAAAGACAAAAAGAAAAACAAACGTTCGAAGAGTAAAAAGAAATCAAAAAACAAAGAAGCCCAGGGTAATCTATGGTATTTTAACAAAAGTGAGTTCAATAATTTAGATAAGGATTTAGAAGCAATTTCCTCAACTCCTAATGCTTATTATGAAGAAATCCTAAATAATGCCTCATTAGCCCTTTCACCTGATGTCAATCTTTTGTATAATTTGGATGAAGCTTTAGTCGCTCCAAATATAGAATACAACGAAAATATAGACTTATTGGTCAACCCAGAAATGCACTTAAATATTACTTCCCCGTTTTCAGACAAAGACAAAACTCGTGAGTACAATAATTTAATCCAACAATACCGGGCGGAATATAAAGAAAGGAAGAAAGATGGCAATTTAAGTAAAAAATGGAGAGAAGAATGGGATGAAAAAATTGGAAAAATGTTTCCCAATAGCACTCATTTGCACTTATTCAATGAATATTCAAATGCTCCAAAAATAGACCTTAAAGGTAAAGTTTATGACTTATATTTTGGTTCTGATAATAAAGTCATTGGTACAAAAACTTTACCTATTCCAGATCCAGAAAATATACCAAATGCTTATTTTCTGAAAAAAAACCCTTCGAAAGTAGAATAACAATTTTCCACAAAAAATATTAATCAACGCAGTTTAAGAGTTCTCATTTGACAATGGAGAAGGCTAAATCGAGAACACTAAGCTGAGAGCATTTACAAACTTTATATTCCTGATAATCAATACATTATAAACCTGACTTTAAATTAACTCAATCATTGATCCCGATTAACTCTTTCGTTAATTTCGGGTCAGAACCATAATCTATTGAATTTCAGTTAGCTAAAATTTAAAACATGCTCTAATCTAAATCACTATCACTTGACATGAAAACATTTAAAATTCTATTCACACTATTATTTTTTGCAGTTGGAACTGCCCTCATCGCTCAAAATGCAGACGAAAAAAAAGTCGAAAAAGCAGACAAAAAAATCGTCATCATTAAAAAAACTATTGATGAAGATGGCAATGAAGTTGTCGAAAAAATCATCAAAGAAGGCAGTGATGCTGATCATATGATTTGGCTCGATGACGAAGGGAATGAGATGAAATTCTCTAATGAATATGAGTTCGAAATCAAAAACTTAGGAGAGAATATCAAGATTTTGGGAGATAACTTAGAAGACCTAGATATTTTGAAATTGGACTTAAAAAATTTAGAAGGTTTGGATGAAGAGATAAGAGAAAAAATGAAAAACATGGAGATTGAAATTGAGAATCTTGGAGACCATAAAGCCATTTGGATTCAAGGAGATGAAAATGGAGAATCTTTTGAATTTAAATGGAACGATGAAGAAATGCCTGAAAATATAATGGAGGAATTGAAGGAAAAGGGCATTCATTTTGAACATTTCGATAGAAACCATAAAAGCTTTATTCACAAGAGTATGGGGCATGATAACAAAGCTTTTTTGGGCGTAAAAATTGGTACTGCCGTTACTGTTGAAAATATAAATGGCGAGGAAACAGAGATTATCGAGGGTGAAAATAAAAAAGGAGCAGAAATTCTTGGAACCATCGAAGGAAGTGCGGCTGAGGCGGCTGGTTTAATAAAAGGTGATATTATTACTGCCGTAGATGGGAAGCTCACTCAAAGCCATGAAACTTTGGTGGAAGTATTAGGTGAATACGAGGCTGGCGATAAAATTAAAATTGACTATATACGAGATGGAAATGCGTCTCAAACAGAGGCTACTTTAAAAGGCAATGAAAATACTGGAAATGTAAATATTTGGATTGAAGAAGAAGAAGAAGAAGAATACCCTTTTGGCGATGACAATATTTTCCTTTTTAAGTCAGAAGATGGTTCTAATAATGGCGTGGTTAAATCACGAAAAATCATCATTATCAAACAAAATGGAGATGATGAAAAAGAAGAGATTATTGTGGAAGAAATAGCAGACGAAAGCAAGGAAGTAAGAGATATTATTGAGTCTCACCGTTTGGATTTAGAAATGATTAATATTTTTCCAAATCCTACAAGTGGAATACTTCAAATCCAATTTCGAGGTGAGGCATTACCAACAAAAGTTAGAATTAACGACATTTCAGGAAAGGAAGTTTATAAAGAAGATTTGAACAATTTTGATGGGCATTATAATACCCAAATTGATGTAAGCGATGCGGCAAAAGGCACTTTATTATTGACCATTGCACAGGGCAAAAATACCTTCACTGAAAAGATTATTTTAGAGTAGTGATACGTACATAACATTGTAAAAGAGGGCGTGGTCACCCGAAACATGCCCTCTTTATTTTATAAATTCATCAACCTCGAATTTTATCCAAAAGATTATTCAATAAAGCAGCTTCGTCACTAGAAATTTCACTAATAATTGTATCTAATTCCTGATTGATATTATTCATTTGTTCCAGTAGTTCAAATCCTTTATCACTTAAACTGACATCTACCAATCGCTTATCTGAAGGACAAACAGCTCGGTTAACCAGTCCCTTTTGAAAAAGTCGATCAACCATCCTAGATGTGTCCGCCATTTTATCCAATAGTCGCTCCCTAATAACAGAAGTAGTAATCGGCTCGCCTGCCCCCCTCAAAATACGCAATACATTATATTGTTGTAAAGTAATACCAAAAGGTTTGAGCGCTTTTTTAATTTTTTCCCTGATTTGATTAGTTGTAAAAATCAGATTCACTACAGCACGTTGGTGTTGATTTCGAAATGGTTTTTTCTGTTTGATAGCTTCCTCAATGGTCATAATTGATTAGGTTGTTTTTTAAAGGATGGTAAATTTAATGTCATGACATCGAAAAGGGAAATGATTTGTATCTTTTTTAGGCTAGTAAAAGACCTTTGTATAAGGCAATTTGGTTTTTGGCTCTGACCAAATTATGATTAGGGTATTTAATTTTATAATAAGGGTCACCTTCCAAAAAGTCAGTCAAAAATCGGACAGCTTGCATTAAAGTAATCCATTTTGCTCCGTCAGAAAGATGGTCTCGTTCCAGCTTGGTTAAATCTTTCATTTCAGAAAGGAAACCAGCCTCTAATGCCAAATAAATATCTTTCCGCATCTCTACTTTTGACAAATCTGCTTCATCTTCTTCCCCTGAATTAGTAAAAGTGCGCACCATATCCCCAAAGTCTGAAAGTATTATTCCTGGCATCAATGTATCCAAATCAATTACCGCAACCGCTTTTTGAGTGGTTTTATCCAAAAGAATGTTATTGATTTTGGTGTCGTTGTGAGTAATTCGAATGGGTAGTTTCAGACTCTCAATTTTCTCAAAAATATTAGCATGCTGAATAATGAACTGAATTTCTACAAGTCCCAAATTAATTTTGGTTTCAGTAGCTGTTTTAAGGGTATTTTCAAATTTTTTAAGCCGCAAAACTCCATTATGGAAATTGGGGATAGTTGTTCTTAATGCTGAAGGAGGAAGACCTTTTAAAAAATTCAAATATTCACCAAAGGCTTTCGCTGCCTCAAAGGCTTGGGTCTCGTTATCAATTTTATCTATAGTAAAGGTATTTTTAAAAAAAGGAAAAACCCGCCAATATTCTCCAGTTTCAGTTTTATGAAAAGACTGATTTTCATGCGTTAAGACTGGAGATAATATTTTTTTAGGGTAATTGTTCTTGGCAAGATGTAGTGCTACTTTTTGAATATTATCCATCACCTCTTGGGGATTATGGAAAATATTTTGATTGATTCTTTGAAGAATAAAGTCTTGTTGCTCTTGATTCTTTTGAATAGAAAACTTGAAAGTATCATTGATGTGCCCTGAACCAAATGGCGTTGGATGTAGAAGAATTTCTTCTTCAAAAAAGGAATGAATAATTTCTTCAAAGTGAATATTTGACATGTTTCGATAGTTAGGAACGTATAAAGAATAACTTATAACCTTAGGCGGATTCTTTTGATTTTATCTTTCGTTAAAAATACTCGCCGTAGCGAGGCTATGCCTGCGTTTTTTGCCTTGGCTAAAACCAAAATATTCTCCCCAAACCTTTATAACTTATTCTTTACACGTTCCTTAAATGAATTTATTGAAGGACTTTAATCAAAAAAAATCATTTCAATACTTAAAAATCCCCTTCAACAAAAGGTAAGTTTGTTATATAAACTTCCAAAGTTAGAATAGAATTTCACATTATGACAGAATTACTTAAAAAGGCATATGACCCAGAAACCTTCCGAAAACAAGGACACGAATTGGTTGATTTATTGGCCAACCATCTTCAAAAAGTAAGTTCAGAAAAGGAATCTTTAAAAGTACTCAATTGGATTCCTCCAGATGAGTTGTACGCAACATGGGAAAAGAGAAGAATTGACCAACCTAATTCTGACATTAATCAATTTTTCAAAACTGCTTTAGCTGAAACAACCCATTTACACAACCCTAAATATATGGGACATCAAACTTCTGTACCATTGCCTGCTTCCGTTTTAGCAGAATTTTTTGGTGGTTTTTTAGATGTTGGAATGGGCGTTTTTGAACAAGGAAATGTGGGGGTTGTTCTGGAAAAATTGCTAGCAAAAAAGTTGGCTGCAAAAATGGGGATGGAGGTAGAAAAAGCAGATGGACTTTTCACCTCAGGAGGCACTTTAGGCAATTTAACCGCGTTACTTTGCGCTCGTCAAGTAATGATTGAAGAAGATGTTTGGAGTAATGGATTTTCTGAAAAAAAGTATGCTTTTATCACTTCCGAAGCAGCACATTATTCAATTGATCGGGCAGTTCGCGTCATGGGCATGGGGGAGAAAGGAATTGTAAAAGCCCCTGTAAACGAACGTTTTCAATTGATGACGGAAAGTTTAGAAGATTGTTATGAAAAGGCAAAAAAAGCGGGAATTCAGGTGCTTGGAATAGTCGCAAATAACTGTGCTACGGCTGTCGGATCCAATGATTCTATAGACAAAATAGCGGATTTTTGTGAATTAAAAAAACTGTGGCTACATGTGGATGCTGCACATGGGGGCTGTGTCCTTTTCTCTAAAAAATATCGCTATTTATTAAATGGAATTGAGCGAGCAGACTCAGTGATTATGGATTTTCATAAGATGCTCATGGTTCCGACCTTAGTTACCGCAGTCATCTTCAAAAATGGAAACCATTCGTTTCAAACTTTCGCTCAAAAAGCCTCTTATTTATGGGATAATGAAGATTCGCAAGAATGGTATAATTTAGGAAAACGAACCTTTGAATTGACGAAGACGACCATGAGTCATCGAATTTATGCAATTTGGAAAACTTACGGTGAAAAGGTTTTCGAAGAGAATGTAAACACCTTATATGATTTAGGAAAAGTATTTGCAAAAATGATTTCAGCGGAGGGGAATTTTCAAATGCCTGTTGCCGAACCTGAGTCTAATATTATATGCTTTCGATATTTAGAAAAAGGAAAAAATGAAGTCGAATTGGATGAATTGAATGCAAAAATCAGGGGCGCTATTTTGGAAGATGGTGAATATTTTATTCTTCAAACCAGAATAGGAGAAAGGCTTTTCATGAGGGTCTCCTTAATGAACCCCTTTACTTCAAAAAAACAATTGAAAGGATTATTAGATAAAATAAAAGCAATTGTGAAAGAATTAAATTAACTTTTTTTGACCACTCGAAATCTTCTTAAAACTTGTTTCCCTGCTTTAACCACCAATAAATACCTACCTCTGGGCACTTCTGCTATATTAATTCCTTGAGAATAAAAACCTGGTTGTTGTCCTCTATACTGGATCCTTTTGACAGCTTGCAAATGTGGGTTCAATATTAAAACAGAAACATCTGCAGCTCTCTTCAAATCATAATCAAAAGTTATTTCTCCTGTTTCTGGAACAGAGCCTAAATGTGGATATTCACTCCAATCGTCTGGCTTCTGGATCGCATCTTTCAAGTCATAATAAGCACTTTTACCGCTAGGCAAGATTTGCTTTAATCGATAATTTACACGAGCTCCAGGATTATTGGCGGCAAACCCATGATCCATATATAAGTAATCATTTTGAGTTCTTCCCTTTCCATCAATTCTACAAATCGTTTTAAAATTTGCGTCTGTACCTAAAGAGCGTTGTACCTCGTACTCCATACTTCCTCGCTCGTGTTCAGTTTTCCATTTGATAGCAATATCCGATCCACTACGAATAGCTTTAAACCCATAAATTTTCATTCCTGGGGCAATTCTTGCCTCAAGGATCTCACTATTCGAACTTCCAACCGAACCTTCAAAAGGGGAATCGTTGAATTTTCCTCCATCCTGTTCCTCATTTGAATTATCCACCAAAAAATCATCTACTAAAGCTCGTCTTTTCTTAATCGTTATCACATCTCCCTCTCTTGGATTCCAAACTTTAAGTCCAGGAGGAGGAGTAAATATATCATAATCTTCGACCTCAGCACACTCACTAGACTGATCTAAAACGATCGTTCGGATTTCCATTTGAAATTCATCTACAAAAATCCATTTAAACTGGTTGAAACTACCACTACTTCTGGTCCATTTTTTGTCATCGTCATTAGGTCTTATAGGGGCTCCCCAACAGCCTTCTCCAACGTAAACCGTACCGTTTTCATCATCGCGAATATACCCTTCATCACTCCCAGGTGTTTTCGGTTTACACGGTCGAATAGGCCAAGTACTTTTCACCACATGAGCATCCGATTCGACCACTAAATTGACTCCAAACTCATAAAATGCAGGAGCCCAATGAAATTGTTGATCATGTTGTTCATCCTTTTTGATGGTATGTGGTCTTATACTATGATGGTATTGAGCAGCTTTCCATAAAATATCGGGATGAGCTTGCAAGTCTCTAATCAGCCAATCCTTCTGATAACCATCAGCAGGAATCAATGTATTTAAGGTGTACGCACGAAATAATTTACCCCCAAAAGTAAGTGCATAATAACAGTCTTCGTTTTTGACATCAAAAAGATCTACCAACGATTTATTTTCAGACTCATGATTGCCGCGAGTAACAACCACGGGACAGAGCCGTCCATCACTCCCGATAGTTAATTGCCAATCATCAAACCAGTTTTTCCACTGAACATCATTATCACTTGCGGTCATGTCTCCTCCAAACATCACAAAATGAGGGCGCAATCGACTGACAATCCTATTAGCATTTTGTCGAGCCTCCCGATAATTTCTAGAATCACCACCTGCGATGATGGAAAGGCGTTCTTCCTGATTGTCAGGAGCCGTTTTGAAAGACATTCTTTTACTAATGCCTTCATCATCCTTGATTACAAAATAATAAGTGGTATTGGGTCGTAATCCCCAAAGTCGAACAAAAAAATTATTCATCCCTTTTGCACGAATTACCCTATCGGGTTTTTTTACAGTTGCATAATCCTCAACATTTTGCCCATGATCTAATACATCGATATGTAAAATAGCATTCCCACCGGACACTTGGTTCCAACCTATCACCATAGTCGTCGAGGGGTCTTCTCGCCACATGGCCCGAAACTTATCACTTTTAGCGTTGACCGTTTCTGACACGAAACTGAGCAATACTACTATACAGCTTATGAATTGAATTGTTTTATTCAACATTAGCATCCTTATTCTATTTCTTATGGAAGGCAAATGATAGATTAAAAAACACTTATTGATTAATTTTCACCAAATTTCGTGAATTCTGGTTAGAATATAATCAAATTGCAAAACAAAGGATTTTTCAACGAAAAAAAAATGGTAAAATTGAAGGTAGAATTAAGTCATAAAAAGATTTTATACAAAAGGGTTTCTTATGAAAAAAAATAATTAACAGCTTAATAACTAAAAAACCTAGTTTGAAGTGAGATTCCACAATTTTTGATTGTCAGAATAACTTAATAAAATAAAAAATTGCAGAATACTGACCTATGTAAAAGCTTTTTAGTTTTGTTTTATTGTAAATTTGTATCTCTTTTTTCATAATAAAAAGTTAATCCTACCATTTAATACCATTCTTCAAAACTATACCAAAAAAAAATTCGCCAAAATGAGCAGAGACACAGCGGTTTTTAATCTTATCAACCAGGAATTAGATCGCCAACGAAAAGGCATAGAATTAATCGCTTCCGAAAATTTCACAAGCCAAGCCGTCATTGATGCGATGGGGACTTGTTTGACGAATAAATATGCAGAAGGTTACCCAAACAAACGTTATTATGGCGGTTGTGAAATTGTTGATCAAGTTGAACAATTAGCTATTGATCGACTAAAAGAATTATTTGGGGCCGAATATGCCAATGTTCAGCCACATGCCGGTGCCCAGGCAAATGCCGCCGTATTCTTAGCTTGTCTCAAGCCAGGGGATACTGTCTTAGGCTTGAATTTAGCACATGGTGGACACCTTTCGCATGGCTCACCAGTTAATTATTCGGGGAAAGTATACAACCCAGTTTTTTATGGAGTTGATGAAGCAACTGGCTTGGTTAATATGGATGAAGTCGAGGAGATTGCTATCCGCGAACAACCAAAATTAATCGTTTGTGGCGCATCTGCCTATTCTCGTGATTTTGATTATGCTCTATTCCGAGCAATTGCCGATAAAGTTGGTGCACTCCTTTTAGCTGATATTGCTCACCCTGCAGGTCTGATTGCAGGTGGTCTATTAAATAGCCCAATGGAACATTGTCATATTATCACTTCAACCACTCATAAGACGTTACGAGGTCCTCGAGGTGGTTTAATTATGATGGGTAAGAACTTCGAAAATCCTTGGGGTCGAAAAACAAGAAAAGGGAATCCCATAAAAATGTCTGCAATCTTAAATAGCGGTGTTTTCCCTGGAATGCAAGGAGGACCATTAGAGCATGTAATTGCTGCCAAAGCAGTGGCGTTTGGAGAAGCTTTGAAACCCGAATTTAAGACCTACGGTCAAAAAGTCATCAAGAATGCACAAGCTATGGCTAAAGCATTTATTGACAAAGGATATAAAATCATCTCTGATGGAACAGATAATCATCTTATGTTGATTGACTTACGTTCGAAGGGTGTTACGGGAAAACAAGCTGAAGAGGCTTTGGTAAGAGCTGAAATAACCGTCAACAAAAACATGGTTCCTTTCGATACGCAATCTCCATTTGTGACTTCTGGAATTCGAATTGGAACAGCTGCAATTACGACAAGAGGTTTTAATGAAAATGATTGTGTGAAAGTAGTCGATTGGGTTGATGACATTATCAAGGACATCGAAAATGAAGACTTGATCAATCATACTCGAAAAGAAATAAATACTTTTATGGAGCGATTTCCACTTTATGAAGAAAACACTGTTGAAGCATAATACGATAGATTTTTCCTAAGTTGTTGGATGCCTTCAATGGCATCCAACATCCTTCCTTACTACTTTTGGCATAATAATTTCGGACAAAACATTAGTTAAGTTTTTAATTTGAAAATCTCCCTTCAAAAACATAACTATGAAAAAGACTACCACAATCCTAGTCATCTTATGTCTTGCCTACACACTTTCTGCCCAATTATTTGATCCAGTTAATGTATTAACCCATGCGGATCAAATGCCTTATTTCCCTGGTTGTGAGATCTATGAAAATGGTTCAGATGATAAGCGCCAATGTTCTAATCAACATTTAATAGGCTATATATCAACTCATTTAGCCTATCCAAAAGAGGCTCAAGATCAAGCAATTGAAGGAGTTGTATATGTAAGTTTCATTATTAATGAAGATGGGAAAGCCACCCAACCCTCTATTTTAAAAGATATAGGTGGAGGCTGTGGAGAAGCTGCTTTAACCGTCATTCGACAAATGCCGATGTGGGAATCTGGTATCCATGAAGGAAAAAAAGTGGCTATAAAGCTGAATCTACCTGTCCAGTTTTATTTAAAAACAGTGGATGCCAACCTTGCCGAAAATTATTCTATTTCATGGGGTGCTTTGAATGGTGGAGTCGTTCAATATGAAGCCTTACGCCAAAACATAGCCAATACTATACTCGTTCGTGATCCTCTTGGTAGTACCCACCGAGTAAATGAATTAGTTTTCGTTTTGGAAAAGAGAAAAAGGACATTTGATGCCCGAGATACCAAAGGTCAAATTTCAAAAGAATTAATAAAAGTGATTGACAAAACCAAGAAAGGAGGAAAATTAACAATTACCGCTGCTATCCAAGATTCTGGTAAGTTAATTTGGGTAAGTCGATCTTTCAAAGTGGAAGGTTAGAGACTGATTTTCAAGATACTTATTGAAGCTCATATCGCCCCTAAAAATCAGCCTCTACAAATCACTTATCCAGCCACCTGTTCAAAAACTCCGCAAACCACCAAACATCCTCAAAATTATTGTACATCGGAACAGGCGCCAATCGAATGACATTTGGTTCTCGCCAATCTGTAATCACCCCATTCTCTGTCAAATAATCAAATAAAGCTTTTCCATCGTCTCCTGTTAAAATAGAAAGCTGAGCACCACGGTCTTCAGGTGTTTTAGGCGTAATAATATTAAAATTACCACCTTTTTCATTTAATTTTTCAATCAAATAAATAAGATATCCAGTCAGTTTTAAACTCTTTTCTCGCAATGCGGGCATCCCTACTTCTTCGAACATATCCAAACTCACCTTGTGTGCTGCACAGCTCAAAATCTGTACATTACTCAATTGCCAACCAGCGGCTCCCTTCATCGGTACAAACCCTTTTTTCATCAAAAAACGATGTTCCTCATCATGTCCCCACCAACCCGCAAACCGGGGTAGGTCTCGGTTGTCTCCATGTCGCTCATGCACAAATACACCACTCGGTCCTCCGGGGGCAGAATTTAAATATTTATAGCTGCACCAAACAGCGAAATCAACATTCCAATCATGCAATTGAAGCGGCAAATTTCCCGCTGTATGTGCCAAATCAAAGCCCACTTTTGCACCAACTTCATGTCCTTTTTTAGTGATTTTTTCTAAATCAAAAAACTGCCCTGTATAATAGTTGACCCCACCGAATAACACCAAAGCAGTTTCTTCCCCATGTTTTTCGATAGTTGACAAAATATCTTCCGTTCTTAAATTTTCTTCTCCTTCTCTCGGCGAAACTTCAATAATTGCATCTTCTGGCAAAAAACCATGAAACCGAATTTGACTCTCTATTGCATACTGATCTGATGGAAATGCGCCTCCTTCCATGATTATTTTAAATCGCTCTTTCGTTGGTCGATAAAAAGAAACCATCATTAAGTGCAGATTGACCGTCAATGTATTCATGACAACGACTTCTTCTGGTTTGGCGCCAACTAAATTAGCGGATTGATTCAATAAAAACTTATGATAATACATCCACGGCATCTCTCCACGAAAATGTCCTTCGACGGCGTGTGTTTTCCAATGTTCTAATTCATAATCTAGGGCTGCTTTTATACCTTTTGGTTGCAAACCGAGGGAATTTCCACAGAAATAATATGCATTTCTGCCATTGTGTTGAGGGAAATAAAATTGTACTCGAAGTGAGCGAAGTGGGTCAATTTGATCTAACCCTTGGGCATACGATAGGGAATTTTCGAATGTCATTCTATTTAATTCAGTTAGGATAATTCAATTGAGTACCAAGCCAAGATTATGTCTGTCAAAATTTCAAAATTATTTTGTGAGGGAATGAGACAAAAAACATAGGCATAACCAAAGTTATGGCGAGGCTTTTTAACGAAACTACCACGCAAAAGAAACTGAAATTGGATATAGATAGTATTGGCTTGGGTATTCATTTAAAACAAACTGCCTTGCTCTCCAAAGCTCATCGGATTCTCAATCTCCAACAATTTCCTTTTCATATCCAATCCATAAAAATAACCTTGCAATTCTCCACTTTTGGCAATAACCCGATGGCAAGGAACAATAATGGCAATTCTATTATTTTTATTGGCCTGTCCGACGGCACGAACAGATTTTGGATCGCCCAACTTTTCGGCAATCCAGCCGTAAGAAGTAGTACGCCCGTATGGAATTTTAACTAACTCTCCCCAAACAGCGACATGAAACGGGGGCGCACCAGACCAATCAAACTTTAAATCAAAATTTTGTCTTTTTCGATTAAAATATTCATCCAATTGTTGCACACAATCTTGCAAAATTTCGGGTATTGGTACATCTGGGCATTCCTCATGATCCGACAATCTAACCGACCGAATGCCTTTGGGGCTACCCATTATTTCAAAACAGCCGAATGTTGACTGATAGTATGCTTTTTGTAACATGAATAAACAATTTAGTCCACTTAAGTCGTCAACAAAGCCGCTCCAAAAACACCCGCACTATCCCCCAATTTAGGCTTTAAAAACAAGGTATCTAATCGATTATTAAATAAATGTTTTTCCACCTCTTGAACGCCTTCTGAATACAACAAATCAATATTTCCTACTCCACCACCTATAACAATCGCATCAGGATCAAGAATATTGATCACATTGGCGATTCCTTTACCAAAGAAATGAATCAACCGTTCTATTGTTTGGGTCGCAATTGGATCCATATTATCATAATGCCTTTGGACAATATCTTTTAGTTTTAAAGGGGTTCCAGACATTTCAGCATAATACCTTTGCAAACCAGTTCCTGAAATAATTCTTTCTACGCACCCTACTTTCCCACAATAACAATCACCACCAGAATCATCCAAAAAATTGTGTCCCCACTCTCCTGCTATACCCTGACGACCATTGATAACCTTTCCATTTACTACCAAACCGCCGCCAACACCAGTCCCCAATATAACACCAAAAACAACCTCCGCCTCAGGTAGAACATCTTTCACAACGCCCATTCGAGCCTCCGCCAATGCAAAACAATTTGCATCATTTGCCATTTCGATAGGAAATCCAAAGAAATTTTCAAGATCTTTTTTAAAAGGTTTTCCATTTAAACATTGGGTATTCGCATTCTTCATAGTTTGCGAAAGTGGATCTAAAGTTCCAGGCGTACCAATCCCAATTTTTTGTGGTTTGACACCAATATCAGCAGTCAGTGTTTCCACTAATTTATGAATCTGACGAAGAATATGGATATATCCTTTTTCTTGTTCCGTTGGTATACGCATTCGCCGCACGACTTTCATACTTTCTTTATCCTCTAGAACAACTCCTTCTATTTTTGTGC
>JANSWP010000033.1 GCA_024743405.1 Bacteroidota bacterium | reverse complement strand
TTAAGTAAGTGAGCAATATTATCTATAGCAAATTTTAGTTTCTTTTTTCCACTCACTGCGTTAAAAATACTTTTGGCTATGCCTTTGTGCCACTGGCACAAGCCAGCCCAGAGAGCTAAGGCTATGACTGTGTTTTTTGCCTTGTGAGAAAAAAAAATAATTCAAAAATTTATTCTAAACTTAATATTGCTCGCTTACTTAGAGAAAGGATTTTAATCCAAAATCAACATGACATTATTAACTACTTATACCGCTATTTCTTGGATGCTTTTGGGGCTCATTTGGGTGATTCAGTTGGTACATTACCCTGCTTTCCAATGGATAGAAGAAGGTAGATTTTTCGAATTTCATAAGCACCACACTCGCTCTATTTCTATCATAGTCGCTCCATTAATGGTTTTAGAGCTAGGCTTAGCATTTTGGCTTGCTTACAGTGAATGTTTTCAATTACTTCATACTTTACCTTTAACCATTGTCTTACTCATTTGGGCGAGCACTTTCTTCGTTCAAATCCCTATCCATCATAAACTGTCAAAGGGGAAAAATACGGATTTGATAAGGAGGTTAGTACAAACCAATTGGTTTCGAACTATTCTTTGGACAGTAAAATCTTTTTGGTTGTTTTTAGCGTAAGGAATGATGCATTAGTAAGAAGACATCTGGACATTAGCAAGAGAAGCAATTTTGAATACCAAAAAACCTACATTACCTTGAGTAAGGCATCTTCTTCAATTTCTTCTAATTGTACTTTTTGCCATTTCCGCACAGAATTTATCAAAAAAATCTCCTCAACTTCTACAAGATTTTCTTTCAAAATAATGCCCTCCTCAATGACTCCTGTATTTAATAAATGTTGTCTAAAAACGCCATTTAAAAGACCACATTCAACTGTTGGAGTAAACAGTTTCCCATTCCAACGAACAACAATATTATTGAAACTTCCTTCCGTTAATTCGCCTTTTTGATTCCACAACAAAACGTCATAATGATTAGGAAAATCTTTCTTTGCGTTGGTATAAATATTACGATGTGTCGTTTTATGAAAAAGAATAGTATTGGCAGCGTCGATTGGCTTTTTCGCTAATATAACCTTAGGAAAAAACTTGGGATCACCTTCTATCATAGCATTCTCTAAAGGCTTCTTTTCCATAAAGTATTTACCATTTTTAGAAGCTAACAATCTGACTTTAAGTGGAGATGAAAAAGTAGTTTTGTTATGGTTCAATTCTAATCTAATCTTCTCTAAATCAATCTTATAATCAAAATACTTTGCTGAATCAGCCATTCTTTTCAAATGCTCCTCTAGTAAAAAATAACCGTTGTCTGGCGTCCAAAGAATAGTCTCCAAGAGTGAAAATGCGGGAATAGTCTCTCGCTTTCTAATTACCTTAGATTTCAAAATAGCCTCTTCAAATTCCTGTTCTGAATTAGAATACCAGGTAATACCTCCGCCTATTCCATATTCTACTTGATTTCTTTTTTTATTGAATAGAGCCGTTCTTATCGCTACACTAAATTGCATTTTTCCACCAGGCGCGAGGTAACCAATAGTGCCACAATAGATATTTCTAGGGCTTTCTTCTAGGTTATTAATAATTTCCATGGTTCGAACCTTCGGTGCACCTGTAATGGAAGCACATGGATATAAAGCCTTCAAAATCTCCGTAAAAGAAGCCTTCGTTCGAGCCTTAACAGTTGAAGTCATTTGCCAAACAGTCGGATGCTTTTCCACTTCAAATAGTTTGGGTGTTTCGACGGTTCCTGTTTCTGCGATTTTTCCCACATCATTCCGAATCATATCCACAATCATCACATTTTCAGAACGATCCTTTTGAGATTTTTTTAATTGATTTTTGAAAAATAAATCTTCACTTAAAGTACGACCACGCTGAATCGTTCCTTTCATGGGGCGAGACTCAAGCGCTTCACCTTCAACCCTAAAAAATAATTCTGGAGAAGCAGAAGCGATGGCAAAATCTTCAAGCTCTAAATAAGCCCCATAAAGCGCATTTTGACCAATTTTTTCAAATAACTGAAAAGGATTTGCATTAAATTCGGCACGTTGTCGGAAGGTAAAATTAACTTGATAAGTGTCTCCCTTGTGAATATAGTCTCGAACTTTAGAAAGCTGCTTTTTATATTGATTTTTTGAAAAAGGAAGTTGAAAATTAAGATTTAAATCAGAAGCCGAATGGTTGGAAATCAACTCTTCCCATTGAACTCGTTTAGGAGGAACCTCAAAAACCCCAAAACAAATCAATGGAAATGCAGTGGTTTGAAAAGTCTTTAATGCGGAATCAAATGCCGGTGAAGCCTCATAACTCAAAAATCCGGCGGCAAAATAACCCTTACTGTTTACCATATCCTCCACTTTTTCCAAAACTGGAAGTACGTCCTCAGTAGTAGTCGTTTTAAAAACCGCTATCGGGTTTTCAAAAATTAACCAAACCTTATCCGTTGGGTCATGTAAAATAATCTTATTCAAATCATCAAGTTTTGATTCTTTTTTGAGACCTCAAAGATGCAATTTTGGGCACAATAAACGACTTGATTTTGGATAAGTTTAACGTTTTAGCCTAAGTACAGGACAATTTTAGAAGTGAAAAAAAATGAAAAAATGGTTGATTAAATCTAAGGAACTCCAGCATTACATTTACTCCATTAAAACAAAGCCTGCCCAAAAATAGGGCGTTTCATAGATCTCGCGCATCTCTTCCTGCGCCGAACGGAACGCATCAGGAATAGTCATTTTTTCTTCTAACCATTTGGAATAAAAAATAGTCATTAATTTTTTTGTTTGAGCATCAGGAACTTGCCATAGGCTCATTATGAGATATTTCGCACCCGCGATTTTAGCAGCTCTCTGCAATCCATATATCCCTTCATTGCCTTTGATATCGCCGAGCCCCGTTTCACAAGCTGAAAGAACGACCAATTCAGTATTAGTAAGATTCATCTGACTAAATTCGTAAGCTGTGAAGATACCATCCTCAATTCCCGGTATAGGATCATTGCCTTGCCAGGCATAATTGCCTCCCGACAGAATCAATCCCGCTCTGACCATCGGCTGGTCACTGATCTTAAAAACAAGGTCGTTTTCAGATGCGTTTACGGATCTTGTAAGGACTTTTTCCGCTTTGGATGGTGGATCATCAAAGAAATATCCATGGGTTGCCAAATGAAGAATTCGAGGAGAAGATACACCCGCACCAACAGTCTTTAAAAAGTCTTCTGTACCCATGAATCCTTTTCGAATTATAGGAATAAATCCATGATCATCAAGAAAATTCGTAAGTTTCATAACTTCCCGTTCAGAATAGCGTAGTAGTCTAAAATCTTGCCTTTTAGTAGGGGAGTTATTTTGACTAAGTTTCAATTGACTAGATCCACGAGTAGCCAAATATTGGGTCGTCAACTCTTCATTGGACGAAAAAAAGCCAATACTATCAAAGTTATAGGTCAACCCACCATAAAGTAATGCATCGTTATTTTGAATGGTTAGTTCGCGTGGAGTAACTAATTCCCGTAAACTACTCATTCGAACGGTCTCAAATCGATCGTCAATTGTCACTTCAAACTCAAGAGAAATAGCGCCTAAATTAATGCGATGTAATAAACCTGTCGGTGAATAAAAAATAGTTTGAATATCCGAAAGCTCCTTCTCAATGGGCTTCCAAATTAATTGGTAAAGCGTTTTTAAAGACTGAGAGACTGGACTTACGCCTCTATCCAATATATCATATAACGCATTAGCATATACAACATTCCTCTCGGTATGGATACTTAATAGGGAATCCATTGATTCCTCTTCAAAAAGGGGAATAAACTTTGGCTCTTCCCAGTCAGGGCGAATGATTAATGCGGCATACATTACGCTATCTGTCCAATCGGGAGTTAAAAAATTATAATGAACGAACTCAATAGCAGCCTCTTCTGGTTTTAATTTCGCTTTCACTTCCTTCCAATTGACTTGCCTTAAGGCTTCTCCAAAACCTGCTACATCTCTTGTTATTGTTTTTTCCAAAACATTTACCTTTTTCTCTAGCTCCATTATCTTTTTTGGGTCAACCTGTGAGGCAACATATTCATCACTCAATCGACGATGAAAAGCGATCAATCGCTCAAATTGCATGGTAGAGGCGGAATCCGTAAGCGCCAAATTCTTGACTCGTTGGGATGCCATCAATAAAAATCCTTTCTGAAAAAGTGCATTATCGAAAGCGGTATTAACAAGCGAATTTTGGGCGGTATTATTGGTTTGACATAAAGAATAAAGGAGATTCAAATCTTCCGAAAACAATTGGGTATGCGCACTCAATTCTCTTTCTGAAAGATGACGAGAAGCATTGGTCAAAATCTCTTTTTGGATTGTATTAGCATGGATAATTAATGGCTCGGCGCTGTCAAATTGACGGAGATTTAAATAAAATTCAGCTAAATATTTTAGGCATTGAGCATAGCGTGGGTGTTTTTCTCCCAACGCTTTTTTATAAATTTTTTCAGCTTCTAATTGGAGTTTTAGCGCTTCTTCATTTTTTCCGGTTTCAGAATAAAAAATTGCCAAATCTTCGAGTGTATTGGCATAGTCTGGATTTTCTTTTCCCCCTATTTTTTCGCGAATATCTTTTGCCTCCTTCAAACAAATTTCTGTGGAGTCCTGGTTTCCAGTCTTATGATATAAAATGCCCAAATTATTCAGTAACTACGCATACTCCACGCTCTCTTCCCCTACCTTATTTTCCAATATTTTTATGGATTCGAGTAAATAGGGTTTAGCATTTTCATACTCCTCTTTTAAGATATAAAGCCCCCCTAAATTATTCAAACTCGAAGAATAGTCCGGGTGGTCTTTTTCGAGTGTCTTCTCCCGCACTGTTTTACTTTTTTGGTAAAGCGGTTCTGCCTCTTTGAAGAGCCCCATGTGGAAATAAAGTGCCCCTAGGTTGTCTAGGTTTGTGGCATAATAAGGATGATCGGTTCCGATTACTTTTTCCAAAATTTCAATCGCTTCGAGATAACATTTTTCCGACTCTTCATATTGTCCCAAATACCTATATAAAATGCCCAAATTTCCCAGGCTTTTTGCATAATCTTCACTTTCTTTTCCCAATTTTTTATCTTGAATAGCCTTTGCTTCCACGAGGTATTTTTCGGCTTCTTCATACCGTTGACCTTCCACAAATAAAACGGCAAGATTTGAAATTATTTCAGCATAAAGCGGGTGGTCGGTTCCGTATATAGTCTTACGGATTCTTTTTACCTCTAGTAAATTTTCTTCTGATTCTTCAAACTGCCCCATCTGTAGGTAAGCAATTCCCAAATTATTTAAAACCACGGCATATCTTCGATCATCCTTTCCTAATTGTTTTCCACGAATTTTTTTTGCCCTTAAATAAGCCTGTTTTGCGTTTTCATATTTTCCTGTTCGTCTATATAAAATTCCAAGATGATTCAGCACTGAAGCACATTCTAAATGGTCATCACCAAATGCTACCTCTCGAATACTTAAGGTTTCATTGTACAATTCTTCTGCTTTCGACATTTGTCTAGTTCGTTGATAAATGCCTCCCTCATTGAATAAACAATCTGCATAAAGGGTATCTCTTTTTCCAAAAACAGACAAAGCTTTTTCTTTAGCTACGTTATTAATAATCAGTGCTTTATCATAATCTCTTTTTTTTATTCTATCCTTTGAAACCGTAATTAAACTATCTATTTCGTTTATTAATTTTATGGTATCTATTGATTGGGCCTTTATTAAAAAAGGCAATAGGAAAAGGAAAAAGGTGCATGTTCGTTTCATTGCGAATTGGTTTTAGTTTTTAATTACTATTTGACCAATACCATCATCTAATTTTAACCAATACATCCCATTTGGTAAACCTGTGAGGTTAAGTGTTACAATTTCTTTATTTCTAATCTGTTTAGACAAAACCCTCTTCCCTGTCCAATCCATTAAAGTCAATATTCCTTGAGATTTATTGAGCAATTGTACTTCCTAATAAGTACCTTTTACCTCCAAGATCCCTATGGAGGTACGCGGTGTAAAAACAGTCCATTTTAAAGGGCACAGATAGCAGCATTAGGACATTGGTATCGATGAAATCAATGGGTTATATAAAGCTTTATTTCCTTATTATTTGCCTTTAAATTTTAAAAAGGACACTTGTGAAGACGAAAACCTACTTCGTTACGACAGACTTGGTTTATTAATGCAGAGGTCACATTTTAAAATTAGGTGAAAACACCTACTAATTTTCTCCATTTTCTACTAAAATATACCTAGTGTTGGCATGAACTTTGGAGCTAAAGTAGCACCCATCCATGTATTCCCCATATTTTATATTGATCTCTTACGTACACCTCATCCCTTACATTACCTCCCAGTAATTATATAGGTTTTTATTTCTATTTGAATCCCACCCCTCGTATTTATCACATTTAGCTGTGAATAAACCATATTTTTGTATGAACAAATCACTTTTACAAACCTTCATTCTATCCCTCGCCGTTACCTTTTGTTTTGCTAATAATTCTAACCTAAAAATTAGTCTACAAAACCCCTGTGATGCTGTCATAACTCCAGGAGAAATCGGATATGATCAAATAGTATGTGAAGATGATAATACGCCCTTAAAACTAGAAGAATTAGCCGCTCCAACAGGCTATCCAGATGGATATGAGTTTTTGTGGATTTATACTAATACCAATCCAAATGCACAGACCATTGTCTGGTACCCAATAAATGCAGCTACTAATAAATCGTACCAACCTGAACCCTTAACCGCAACCACCTGGTTTCGAAGATGTGTTAGACCTGTTGGTTGCGATATTTATACAGGAGAATCAAATATTATAAAATTAGAATTGGAAGACTGTGTCATTGACTGTAGTTTATTCACTTCTAATATTATCGTTCAGGAGGAAATCACTTGTTTTGGAGATAGTGATGGGCAAATTCAGGTCGAAACAGATGGGGGATTAGCTCCTTATACCTATGAATGGAGTCATTCTACAATTCAATCCGACCTAGCTGAAGACCTTGCTAAAGGAACTTATGCTGTAACTGTTACAGATGCAAATGATTGTACAGCAGTTTCTGCAGTTTCCTTAAACAGCCCAAATGCGTTTTCTGTCAGTTATGACATTTCACCTGAAACTTGTGTAGGCGAGGATGGGGCAATATATGTTCAAGTCTCTGGTGGTATTCAGCCTTATACCTTCCTTTGGGGAAATGGTTTTGGCACCAATCAAAACTTGGAAAATGTTCCTGCTGGTTATTATGTCGTCTGGATCCAAGATGCAAATGGATGTAAAACAGCGACTGAAATGACCGTCACTAAAGAGTGTGATCCATTAATTATAGATTTTGACAACAAAGCACTTCAGACAGTTGAAAATGAATTGATTACGATTCAGTGGACTTCTATCAATGAACAAGAAGGTGGAACTTATTTGGTCGAAAGATCTAGAAACAATATTGATTTCAATCTATTATGCTCCATGACAGGCGCAGGTTTTGAAACATTAGGGCATACTTATATTTGTCACGACCAAGATCCGTTTGCAGGAACTAGCTTTTATAGAATCGTATATGTCAACCCTGATCTTGGTAAAACTATTTCTGAATCTCAATCTATATTTATCGAAAACGAAGGATCTTCAAAAATCTTAGTTTATCCTAATCCAGTAGTAAATACAGCCTCTGTCAATTTTTTAAAACCGCTTGATAGCCCTACTCCAATAAAGATATTCAATAAAAATGGCAATCAAATTCAATTTGTTATTGCCCAGAGCGGCAAAACGATCCAAAATCTAGATTTGTCAAATTTCCCTTCTGGTCAATATTTGATTTATGTTGAGATGGAAAGTCAGAAATCAGAAGTGCACCAAGTACTTAAAAGCGAATAAAACATCCCAAACCAAAAAATATTATTTAATTTTAAAAGTGAGTCTATTGAAGCTGCCCAAGGTTTGGGCAGCTTTTTTTTGTTGTAATTACTTCCTATCTTAAAAGCGTCAACTCTCCATCTTGTATCACATTTTGCCCATCGGGTAAGACATAATTAGCTCGAAAAACATACACATCAGAAGGAGAAGGTTTGCCATCTTGTGTACCATCCCAACCATGATTTTCACCATTGGCATTATGGACTAAGGCTCCCCAACGATTATAGATTTTGAAGTCTAAAACCTCTACAGGGGCATTGTAAGTGATGATTTGAAAAACATCATTCAATCCATCTCCATCTGGTGTAAAAGCATTGGGAATAGAAACTTCAGGCTTGATCGTTTCAAAAGAAATGATCGCGGATTGAGCGCAACTATTTTGATCCGTGACGGTAACTATATATTCTGTAAAACCAACTGGGTTGACGATTATTGAATTGGTCATTCCTCCAGTTGACCATACTATTTGGAGATCATCGAGATTTGGGGCATCAATTTGAGCAATTAATTCAACATCAACGCCCTTAAAAACCACATTTGTGTCAGGATTCGAAGTGATACCATCTAAGATGAATTCTGTCTCTATCACTTCTATCAGAATGGATGCATTTATGGGACATCCGCCTGCAACGCCTGTGACAAAATATTCGGTCGTGATTTCAGGGTTGGCAGTTGGATTTGGACAATCTTCACAACTCAAACTCTCCGAAGGCATCCAAATAATATCGGAACTTTCAGGTAGACCAGTGATTAATTGAACAGAATCTCCCTCGCATAAACTCAAATTTTCTGCTTGAATTTGAAGATCAGAAGAGATAACCTCTACCGTTGCAAAATTTGTATCTATACAGGCTCCATTGGTCGCAATTCTATAATAGGTATTGGTTCCATTTGGTTGGACGGTCATATTCAAGTCCGTATTTGGATTCTGGAGTCCTTCATTTGGAAACCATTCAAATTGGGCATTCGGATATTGATTTGGGTCAAAATTAGGAGAAGATAAATTAGCTAGGTCTCCCTCACAAATAATTGGATTATCAATTGAAATATCCAAATTTCCTGGAATTTCATCCACTACAATTAGTACACTATCAAAAACAGGAAATGGGCAAGTTGAATTCATTGCCTCTAAATAATAAGTTGTTGATTCCAAAGGATTTACAATAGGATTAAATTCATTTGAATTAAACCCAGATGGCTCAGAAGTCCAAGTATAAGTTGTTGTAGAAACCTCATTGCCGCCCAATTCAATATTATCTCCTAAGCAAATACTTTGGTCATTTTGAATATCGAACGGTGGAGCTTCTTGTGGCAAGACCGTAATCTCTATTTCATCACTTGCGGTACAATCTGGTCCACTTATACTAACAGCATAAGTATATGTCCCTTCATTCAACCCAGTTACAACGGGGTTTGGACAATTAGTACAACTCAATGTTCCGGCTGGCCCAGACCACTCAAAGTCAGTAGCAGTAAAATCAGCGCCAACAGATAACTGAGTGGTTCCATTCAAACAAATTGACAAATCCGCTCCCAAATCGGCCTTTACTAATTCTACATTTATAGATAATGTGTCTGTGCTGCATACACCAATGATTTCAACCTCATAAGTTCCTGATTGTGAAACTGTCAAAATAGGATTTGGACAATTGGCACAACTCAAACCTTGAGTATTCAACCAATTGTAAATAGCGCCGCCTTCGGCTTCAAATTGAACCTGTTCATTAGGGCAAGCCACCACATCCGGTGAAATGGAGAAAACTTCATCTTCGTTTCCTAAAACACCATCCGTAGTATTAGAAAAATCAATCGACACTGCCCCACTCGTTATCGCTTCGCCCCAATCATTGACCAAAACCACATAAAGTTGACCTGTCTGAACCGGCAAGGTTCGAACAAAATCATCTCCAAAAGCGTCTTCACAAACATCATTGACACTTCCGCCATTTATGGGATGAATATTAGCCAAACCAGTCGGATCCGCTCCATCAGCATAAGAACTTCGAATCGGTTGATTATTTTTTACATAATTACACATTTGGTTCACATTCGAAATAGGTCCCCAAATTTGAAAATCAACATCGGAGGCTTCATTTGGATTAGCGGCCTCCATGGTAAAACCAAAATTTCCATTCGACTGGGCTTCAAAATAAAACCAGGTGTAATTATATGGCCATGATCCAGAAAGTGTTGGCCAACAACCATTATTGACAAAAGGTTGAATGCAGGTCGGGTCGCCTTGCCCAGACCCAACGGTGATGATGGCGGGCAAATCGCCGCAACCATTTAAAGACAGGGCATCCTCACACTGGGCTGCTGATGGAAAGACGACCGGACAACTGACCTGCTCAACTGATATACTAAAATCGGTACAAACCGAAGCATTTCCTACAACAAAATAATAAGTGCCAGGATTGTCTAAAAAGATAGAACTTAAAGACGGATTATTCTGCCCCGCTCCACCTCCAGCCAGAGCTAAACAGTCATTTGCGATTGTTGGACAATCATCATAAACCGCTATAGCAGTTCCATTTGAAGTCCCTGTTAAAGCAATCGAAATACACTCGCTACCTGGAGAGTTATAAGTAAAAATATATTCTTCATTTTGGAGGTGCTCATCATTATTACAAGGACCACTAGAGATCGTATTTCCTGCGCCACAAGTACTAAGATCATTCCCAGAATATGGCAAACTAGCAATTTCAATAGGATCAGCACAGCTTACAATCGGAGGCAGCGTACAAGGTATATTTTTGCACTCCCAAGTCAATTTAAAACCATCATCTTGAAAAAATAAATCCGATTCAAACCGTACGGTAATACATCCACTTGGCACCTCATAATTCACATTATTTCCAAAACCACTGAATTGACCTATCTGAGGGGCACTGGTATTGGCACCTGCATGTAGGGTGATCACATCATAGGAGAATTCAGTATTATATTCTTCAAGATTGATTGCCAAACATTCGAAAGGATCAGAAGGGCAAATGGTAAAAGTCAAGTCTTCCAAAATCCAATAATTGCCATTGGCGCCGCCAGAATCATACAGTGTTCCAGAACATTCAGTTGTACTGCTTGCATCACCCATATTGAAAACTTGGGCTTGGGAGGAAAAATGAAAAAGAAAAATCAGTGTAAATAATACAAATAATCTCATCTGATACATTGGTGATTTGTGAATAATAATGAACCAACTTTTCTTTGGGATGATGATTTCAACTGAAAAGCTGCTCCACTTCCAAAAATTGAGATTCAAAGTTTATATACTTTGAATACTAATAAACTCATGGGAATGTATTAGGTAACCTCAAACGAGTAAGAGAATGAACTAATAAAAAATCGTCATTCTTCAATCAAAAATGTAAAAGGGTGTTCAGAAATATTATTGGGTGTGAAAACAGAGGTTGGAATAAGTAGTGGGACAAAAGTATAACTTTTTATAAAGTTTTAGTGATTCTTTATTTGAATGTTGATAAAAAGACAAAATTAGACAACCTGCCGCTTATCTACATTTTTCAAATTCAATAGAGAACGGTCAATCCAATATTTCGAATTATAAGGTATTTTATCGTTAAAATAGTATACCAGCGTGCCAATTAAAACGCCACAAAAAGCACCTGCTAAAATATCCTGTAAAAAATGTTGAACTAAATAAATACGCGAAAAACCAACTACAAAAGCAAGACCAAAACAAATAATTGAAAATCGTTTTTTGGCGGGTAAAAAGAACATCAATAATAAATACAAACCAAAACCAGACATCGTGTGTCCAGAAGGAAAACTCGTTGGACCCACTAATAAATCAATCCCTTCGACTGTAATTATTTCATTAAACTTACCCAATTTATCAAAAAAGGTAAACGGTCGTTCTGCGCTAAAAAGAGACTTCAAGCCAAAACTACATAAAGTAATAATTCCACCCATTAACCCAAATAAGAGCGAAATACGAAACCTAATAAAAAAGAAACCCACAGCAATAATCGCATAGGCTGGTTCCTCTCCAAATTGAGTAGTTATTTTAAAAAAATGATTCCAAAATGGTGTTCGATTATCCGAGCAAAAGAGAATAAGATCTCCTTTATCTATTTGAAACAATAGAATTCCTACTACCAAAACGAATAGTGAAAAGAGGTAATAAAAGACCTTATGCTTTATGATTAGTTGTTTCACTATATGCTAGATTTTTGGTAAAAAACGATTCAGGTTTCCATTCCGAATAAAATCTTTTCCTCAATAAGGAACTCGATTTTATTTTTTTAATTTTGAAAGGATTAGTTCTCGGATCAAATCAAACAATGTTTTTACATATTTAAGGAAATCAAGTCCTTTGGCATCTCTCATGGCCTGATAACTCAATATTAACCCAATCGGAAGAATGACCAAACAAGGTGTCCAAGCTGCCAACACTGCATCAATGACAAATCTTTCGGCAATATTCTTACAAAAGATAGTCAAGATGATATAAATCATAAAAAAGATAATAGAAATCAATAGCGGCCATCCAAAACCACCTTTTCTGACGATAGCACCCATTGGCGCTCCGATGAAAAGAAAAATAATACAGGCTACTGCCATACTAAATTTAGAATGCATCTCGAAAAGGTGACTAACTTTCGATTCATTCAATCGCTTTATTGTACGAAGGGTTGATTCTGCTTGACTTCCGATAGACCTTGCGAAGGTCTTTGATTTATCGTACAGCTCAGCATGTTTTTCTTTTGGAAAGAGTTGAACAATTGAAGCATATTCTGCAAGAGGCTTTTCAATTTTTTGTGGAATAGGCTCATTACGGGGTTTCTTTTTCTTCTTTGTTTTTTTGGAATTCTTCTTTGAAGAAGATTTCTTTTTTTGATTTTTTTTCGAAGTATTTTTCTTCGTTTTCGATTGTTTTTTATTGGTGGCTTTTGATGAACTTTTGGGCTTCTTCTGACCAGTCTTTGGAGGTATTTTCTTTTTAGGACCTTCAGGTTTCTTTATATTTTTTGGGATCTTTGGAATGTCTGTCGGAATATTCTTGAGCTTATCTTCTTCTTTTTTCTTTTTTTTCTCTTCCCGCAGTTTGACTTTTCGAGCTTGATCCGCTAAATAAAAATATTTCTCATTCGAAATACCCATTTTGTATTTGCGGTCTTCGATTTTATTATTAATAGAATCTATGGCTATTTGCAATTGCCCTGTACTCAACATTGAATGATGAGATTTAAATAAATCCCTATCTGTTTGATCTAATTCAAATTCATCTAAATCAAAGACTTTGTACCATTCTTGAAATTTAGTTCGTATAAAAGGAGCATTTTCTTTTCGCTCCTTGCCTTGCCCTTTTTTTGTCGGCTTAGGTTCTGAGTATTGATTCCCATTTTCCAGATGCATGATAAAAAAGCCCTCGTCTTCCGTTGCATACATTTCGCCTTCCTTGGCAGTCACAGAGACTAATCTACCCTCAGAAGCTTCTGAGTGATCATATAAAAGCACATTCTTAATTCTACGATTATCTGGCATTTTCTCGCCTATTCGAATTGAATATCCTTCAAAGTCATCATTAAAAAGCCCTTCTTCCATACTCAAAGTAGGCTTCTGCTTTCGAATATCATGAAGACGAGATTTAAATTGCAGGTTAGAAATTGGAATCAAACTATTGGAACATATAAATGAAAAACCCGCAATAAAAATTGTTGTCGCACTAAGCGGCAATAATACTCGTGATAAAGAAACTCCAGCTGACTTGAAACTAGATAACTCATATCGCTCTGCCATATTCCCTAAAACCATCACTGACGAAATCAATACCGCAATTGGAAGTGCCAATGGAATCATAGAGACAGACATGTAGCTCAATAACTCCACCATCAAAAAGAAACCAACACCTTTTCCCGCAATATCATCGATATAAACCCACAAAGTCTGCATCACCAATACAAATTGGGCAATAAAAAAAGTGACCACAAAGGGTGGGACGAAGTTTTTGACTAATAATTGATCTATTCTTTTCACTAAATCTTTATTGATTAAAAAATCGACTCTTGAATAGAACGCCAAAGATAGTATTTCCGAAATTTTGTTGGGATTTTATTAACAAGGATTTCAATAGAGCCTCTAGTCATTTTTATCCACCTCCCAAAAAAGAATCATCCCAAACTTTCAAAAGCTGAAAATCCGGGATGATTCTAGTAATTTTACTAATTACTGGGATAGTCTTATCCTATAATAATCTTATATCCTAAATCATTTCTGTACCCATTACTATCCATTTTGATAAAACGCTCTGAAACAACACCTCTCCGCATTCCTAAATTTGCTTTCCTTAATTTTAATACCGCTTTGAATGGAGGGGTCTAAATCCCTCCATAAGATATCAAATTAAAAGATAAATCATTTGTATGTTCATCTCACAATATTCACTTTCTTCATCGCTACTTGTCCATCAAAGTTCATTTGAACAAAATAAATTCCTTGTGGCAAATCGCTAGCTTCAAATTTTATAAATTGCTCATTTTCAGCATCTTGAATCTCTTTATTTAAAATGACACGCCCCATTCCATCTAATAACTGAATAGAAAAATCATTCGGTCTTTGTTGCAAATCGAATTTTACATAAAGATCATCAGAAACAGGATTTGGATAAACCGTAAAATCTGGACGGTAAATAGCCTCTTTCGTATCAACAAGCGAATTCACATCAATAACATTACCATTCCAAATTTCGCCAGATTCGGTATCTTGAACAAAAACGATCAATTCTGTATGATCAAGATTGACCGCAGCATCAATGGTAAATTCAAAGCTTTTTCTGTCAAATTGATTCCCTAAACTAATACTAGACGAAGCAAAATATCTATCTACATAATCCACTTTCGATAAGCCTAGCCAATCTTCCGCAATTTCTGATTCTGTGACAACAGCGACCAGTTCCAGATTTGGATTTTGAATTACAGTTGCTGAAGATACATCAACTGTTACATCATAGGTATTTCCAGTTAAGTTATTGTAATAAAAGTCAATGCCTACAGGCGAACCAATTGCTTCTCGAATATTCATAACGGGTATATACAGATCCACCACACTTGATGTTTGATCACCTCCAGTTACGTCCACTAATCCATCAAATACGACCCAAGGGAATCCCCAAACACCATAAACATCCATCCTTTCCTGAACTTCAGGAGTTTCATAAGGATCATTTCTATGATACGCAATTGCAGCTACTGGTCTTCCCATGTTATATAAATCTTCAATCCCTAAAGCAGCACCAGGACAGTAAGCACACCAGGTTCCCGTGAATTCTTCGATGACAACATGACTCCGATTTTGTAATTGAAAAACGTTCAAATTTTGTTGAATAATATCGTTAGAAGCATCTTCATCATCATCATTTTGGACGGATATTTCAATGACATACTCTCCTTCTTGAGCGGTCCAGTCTCCAAATCCAAGATTAAGGATTTCTCCTACATTCATACTATTCACCTGAATTTCATTTTCATAAACTACTGCTGCTCCGAATCTTTCTTTGATTTCACATTTAGCGACACAACCCACCATGGAAGTAGAATTATTGACGATTTCGGCGCTCAAACCTATTATATTACCTGGTTCGATGGTCGCGGGAGCGGAAAAACTAGCAACTGCAATATCGGTGGAAGGTTGGTAATAAATGCGCATATCATCAATCCGAACAAAACTTGGAGAAGCCGAATTTCCTTTCATCGTCAAAGCAATCTGGAATGTTGAAGAGCCTACATCTGAATTAGCAATTGACTTTATTACATCCTCATTCATCGGCCCAGAAATAGTCCATTCGTTCACTACATTCCAAGTCAACCCATCGCTAGAGGTTTCCAAAACGAATTGATAAGGTTGAGCACCAGCATTCCAATCATTATAATGGATGTATTCAACAATTACAGCGGGTAATCCTGTCGTATTAATTATTGGTGACATCAGACGAACCACGTCATTTCCACTACTTGAATTTGACCACAAAAGAGAAAATTCTCCCGGGTCACTCCCTGCTAAACTACTTGAAAAATGAGTCCAATAAGCTTGTGCGTTAGTTGTGGAAGTTGTCCACGTAAAGTCATTACCGCTAGGAGGATCATTTGGACTTTGAACAACATCCACCCAAACATCTTCATATAATAAATAGGCGTCTGAATCATAATGAATAGCTGGAGAAGTAGCCGGTAATCCAACGCCTGAAGAATTATTCGCGGTAATCGTATAATCGACTGTTCCTAAAATGTCTAATGTTTCAGAGAAGTTAGTCACATCGCCGGGAATAGAGTAAAAAGCCCCATCCGAACGCGTAACCGTGTAAGAATTGATTACGCCATCAAAAAAAGCCCCATTGGCACCTGTCGTTGGTGGTGTCCATGTTAAATTAACATCCGCCTCGTCATTCGAGATTTGAATATTAATGGGCTCAGAAGGAAAATCTAAACCTATCCATTGAGTCGTCGTAAAAGCAGAGTTGCCTTCACCTGAAGAATTGACAGGGATGACTTCAAATTTATAATAGCCACCAAATGGAATACTAAATGTCTCCGATTCAACTGCACCGATAGTTGGTGAATCATAAGAATGAATCAAAACACCATTTGAATAAAATTCAACAGAGGTTAATTCTGATAACGGATCTCCATCTACATCTATACTTGGGCTTGTCCAATCTAAAGTGACCTGATTACTACCCATCGGGCCAGGAGTAGCGCTTAAATTAGAGACTGCCAATGGTGTATTTTGCTGAAAATCATCATCATATAATTTCCAATTATCAAGATAAGTTATTTGGCTTTTTTCACCGATCATCATTAAGCACAAGTGTCCTTGCCCGGTGAGTCCTCCAATATAAACTTCATAGGTTTGAGCCGTTTCATTAGTAACGTGTTCGACATGAAAAGCTTGAAAAGAATTAATATCTGAAGGATTCGTCAATACACCAAAATGAATATCTGGCTTGGTATCTGAGGTGAAATTCAAATTAAATGCATATAAATCAACTTCTAATTTGGTATAACTGGATAGATCTAAACTTTCAGTTCCGATAAGCAATTTCTCATCGCCATTAGACTGTTTAAACATATTCGCTTCTCCTCCAAATACATTGACAAAATCAAAACCAGCTTGGGTAATCGTGATCCAACCTGGAGGCAAGGCATTATTGTTAAAATCTTGAACATATACCTGAGCAGATAAATTCAATACAAACAAAGTGAAAATCAAGGAAAAGATGTGTCGAAGTGTGGTCATATTAGTTGGTTTTAGAAAAAAGAATTGCAATTAGAACACAAGTTAAATAATAGACCTCAGTATTCTTTATTTCATAAAATGCTTTTTCTCTAACCCACACTTTTGATCACATTTTTTTTAAAAAATTGTGTTTTGGCTTCATTTTCCTAAACAAAACTGGGGGCACTTTTGCAAGCACCCCCAGTTATTAAACTTTCCTATTCAATCATTCTAGTCTAAAACTTCACTACCACAAATCGCTTCGCCACCATTCGATAACCATCAACTTTAATAAGAAGCAGTCATGAGTCATTCACAATTGCACCGCAAACTGACTGCATTAATAGGACTATCGCCCAATAAATTTATTAGACATGTCCGATTGAGTAAGGCAAAAAAATTATTGCTAAATTCAGAAACAAATATTACTAGAATCGCTTATGAAACAGGTTTTAATGATCCCGGTTATTTTGGAAGGATGTTCAAAAAAGAGTTTGGAGTGACACCTATAGAATAGGGAACCAAAACAAAATCAGCTGATGCCTTTAAAGGGGGCTGAGACTAGAATTTAGTAACGCCAATAAAATAACTTGATCATCTGGACGACTTCTTTTGCTCACTTTCTTTTAAAAAGTTTCAACTTGAAATTCAATTTTTTACCTTCTTCTTTGGCTTCTACTAAAATAGGCAGACCTGAGCGTTTACTGTAATGTTGTTTAATCAAATCCCGATGGATATGGCGTTTAAATAAATTACTCAATGGTACTTCAAAGAAAACATGGGTTTTGTCTTGCTTTCCAAAAGTGTATAACCCATCAATACTTAGCGTTGCTGCAGTTGAATGAATATTAAAATTATTAATCACCAAATCCAATCCATCAAACTTTAAGTGAGTCAATAATGTATCAAAATAAATATCATTTAACTGGCGTTTTTTGAAAAGAAAACCCGTCAAATTCTCTAATGCCGGAAAATCTATCAATTCTCCATCGCTTACTCTTAACCGTACATTCCCGTCAATGCTTTCGGGATCCACTTCATAATGATCATTTAAATCTGCCTTAAAAGACATGTCTGCAAATAATTTGCCTTTCACATTTTCATGGGTCAAACTCGATTGACCAAAATTTTGAAAACCATCAAAAACCTCATCTATATTCGTCCCTGAAAAATAGGTGTCGACCTCTACGAAAGGATGATGTGCGGCAATATTCGTTATCACACCATTTACCCCAAATTCGCCCGATGCTAGTTGCATGGTCAGGTGGTCTAAAACGAGACTATCTTTTCCCAAACGTATTTCTCCAATGACCTGATTTCCCAGAAAAGATTCATATTTAAGTTGCTCTATTTTTGTCGTAAATGAAATGTACGATTCTTCTAACAAGTGGCTGATTTCATGAATTCTACCTTTCATTTCTCCTTCCTTTGGAGTTACTTTTACTTTTTGAGATACCGTTCGAGGGGTATTAAAATCTCCAAAATCGAAACTCGGTGAATTAAGCTCCCCATGAATATGAAGCATCTTTCCATCATTAAAAAAATAAGGCAAAAAATCGGGGCAATCTCCTTTCATATCTATAGCATTGCCATTTACTTTCATCGACCAAGTATCTATCTCCAAATCTTTCTGATTAAATCGAATTTGACTGTTTAAAGATGTGAATTCATAGTCACGAGCAGGATAATAAAGATCAACTTCTCTGAATTCAACTTGCGCTTGCAACTCTGAATCCAACAGATATTTTTTAACCGTCAACTCATCTGAAATAGAAACTTTATAATCCAATTTCAAAGATACTTCACCTCCATTTCCGATAAAATCATCATTCTTCATCTCCCGGTTAAGGTCCTGCATCGGCATTAAGGTTTTCAACGAAACCGTCAAATTCGGATCCTGTAAATCTTTGATTTGAACATCTCCCTCAATTGGAATATCTCCAAAAACATCTGCCTGAAAATCTTTAATTCCAATACAATTCGTCGCATCATTTTCAGGGTCACAGGAATTATCAAAATGAATCAAAAAGGACAAGTTTTCAATTGGATAATCAGGTAATTCTAATTCTGGAATAGTGACGCCAATTTGCCCTACTAAGATGTTAAAAACAGTGTCCAATTGCGCAATCATTGCCCTTGGCGAAAAGGTAGAATCTGACTTTGTCTCTGTCGAATCTTCGATAATTACTTTTGGAATTAAAACATCCAAATCAATATTTGCTGTCTGTTCTTTCCCAAAAAGAAGGGGTAAAAAATTGGTGATATTCCCTTTTAGCAGAGGGGCAAAATTCTCATATTCAAAAGTGAATTCATCAATCAAAAAAGTATCTTGATTCAAATGAATATTAGAATTTAATCCTTTAATCGCCAATTCTTGAGGTTGATAAAAAACATTTAAATCTTTCGTTTTCAAGGTACTACTAAAAATAAGTCGCTCCAATAATTTATCAATTTGTTCATAATCGTTAAGGTATATATTCGCTATGGCATCCAATTCTATTTGTCCTTCCGTTACCGAAAATTGTTCATTATTGGCGAGTTCTATCAACTTGGTCGCCGGTGCTGTCAACACCATTTCAATGTCCAATCTTGGGTCAGCCATGTTGGAAATGGAAAAACCGCCTTTTGCCTTAATACCTTCTAATATATTGGCTTGAAAATCCGTAACTTGTAAACAAGCCGTCGAATCATCCAGTCCTTCCACAACACATTCTTTAGTTGTTTTTAACCCTAATTCTATGCCCTTGCCATGAATATTTTCATACTCAAAATTTTGAATATTCAGTTGAACATCTGCGTCCGCCAAATTCGTGACTTGATTGATAATTGTCGCCAATTGATTGCCCAACAAAGTGTCCTTTGGACGTTTTGAAGTTTCTGATTTCGGTAAGCTTTTTAAAAAATCATCTAAATCCATTTTTTTGAAATCAATGATCAAATCAGCTGCCAATCGCTCTTTTTCATTGGAAATAAAAGGCAATATTTTATCAATTTGTCCATTGACCATTCCCTCAATCCTAGCTGATTTTAGCGCCATATTTTGCAGTTTAACTCCCGAATTTTCTAGTTGAATAGTTCCTCTGGATACCTTTAGAGGCAATGGTTTATTATTCAATTTAAGGTTAAGATTATTCAACTGCATTCTTGCACCCAATCCCCGAAATGCTAGGCTATCTTTTTCTGCCAAAGCTTTTGGGTTTCCCTTAAAATTAAACTCCAACTCGGCATTTCCTGTCACAATGTGCAGTCGATTTTCGTCACGCAAATATTCATTTAGGTCTTTTAAAGGGAATTGTGCTCTACCCGCGACTTCGATATTTTTTAATCGCTTCAGATCATTAATCCGTCCTGAAACTTTGACTGGAATTTTATTTAAAAATTTACCCTCCAAGTCATGAATTGTCAAGCAAGCACTTTGTGGGGTAATACGGTCTGTGACGAAACAATCATTCGAAAAATTGCCCTCTAATTTCGTCTGATCGATGATAAACTCTTTGTGTTTTACCTGTGCACTATCCGTCGCGAAATCAACATGTATCGAAGGCGGAAAACCGGGGATTAATACATCATCCAATTCAAATCTAGCCGTAATTGGCTGATCAATTTCAAATTGTCCCAATGTCTTTTGAATTGACTTTGGTAGCAAACCCTGTGCATTTGCTAATAAAATGCCATCACTTTCAATGATTAAATTAAGATAATTTGTATCTGCTCTTGTAAAATAACCACTAAGTTTTAACTCGTCTTCATCAACCGTAAGTAAGGAATTATTAAACAAAATTTGGTCTGGATGAATGTCGATATCAAGTACTAATTCGGCAGTTTTATCAATTAAAAATCCCCCTTTTTCCTTCTTAAAATACAAACCTCCAAAATGACATTGAGCGTCTAATTGGATATTTCTAAACCCTGATTTTGGGTGAATACTCAAATTAGCATCTACAAATTCCACCTTAAAACCTTGGTCTTTTATTTCATTTTCAATATCAAAAAAAACATGATGGAAAGTAATTTTTTCCATCTTCAATTTACTTTTCGATGGCTTCTGAGAGGGATTATTTGGCTTAATCATTTTTTTGAGAAATTCCGTATTATTTCTGCCCAATGAGTCTTTATGGAAATATATCAATGCCGAATCAACCATCACATCTTGAATAGAAAATTGTTCTCGAACTAATTTCCAAGGAGGCAACAAAAAAGTCATTTTCTTGGCTCGAAAGAAGTCTTTTTTATGCGTTTTATGATTTGAACCCTTTATATAAATATCTCCAACCTCCAATGTCAAATAGGGGAAATTGCTAATTCGATTTGTTTTTATATGCGAAAAAGCCATTTCAATATCCAATTCCTTTTTGGCAATTTGGCAAATCAAAGCAGGAATCTGTTCATTATCGGTAGCTACCAAATAGTAGAATACGCCAACTATTCCAATGAAGACAATCATTAAACTACCGAATGCCCATTTGACATAATGCCATATTTTTTTGCTATTAAAAGTCATTCAATCGAGCTTACTTTTTGCGCGTTGGAAGCATTGAATTTTAGCCAAAATATCCTAAGTAACGGCTAAAAAATAAGTCCGCCAATTTGAAATAGTAGATTTTGGATTTTATTAAGGCAAAAATAATTTTTGCGTTCGCCTTTGTACCTTCTGGCACAAGCCAGCGCAGGATGCAGGGCATCGGTGAGTATTTTTAACGATGCATAAAGGAAAAAATAACAAGTAAAATGGGTAGGTTATATTTTTCCTTCTCCCTTAATTGAAAGTTAGGAACTCAACTTCTCCTTCAAATACTGACCAGTATAAGACTCTTTAACCTTTACAGCATCTTCAGGCGTCCCTTGAAAAACCAAATCTCCACCATTCTTTCCGCCACCAGGACCTAAGTCAATCAACCAATCTGCATTCTTTATCACTTCTAGGTTATGCTCCACAACTAAAACGGTATGTCCTTTTTCAACCAAAGCATTTAGGGCATCCAATAATTTTTGGATATCATGAAAATGTAAACCCGTAGTAGGTTCATCAAAAATGAAAAGAATCTTTTCTTTTGGATTTTCTTTGACTAAAAAAGAAGCGAGTTTAACACGTTGAGCCTCCCCTCCAGAAAGCGTACTCGAGGATTGTCCTAATTTGACATACCCCAGTCCGACATCAAAAAGTGGTTTTATTTTTTTGACTATGTCCTTTTTGTCTTTAAAGAAATCAAGTGCTTCTTCAATACTCAAACCTAGAATGTCATGGATGTTTTTTCCGTTGTATCGAACATCTAAAACCTCTTGTTTGAATCTCCGCCCTTTACACTCTTCGCACTCTAGTCTAACATCGGCAAGAAATTGCATTTCGATCACTTGTTCCCCCTCTCCTTTACAAGTATCACAGCGCCCTCCGTCCACATTAAATGAAAAATGTTTAGGTTTAAATCCTCTAATTTTACTCAATTGTTGATTCGACATCATGGTTCGTATCGTATCGTATGCTTTCACATAAGTGACTGGATTAGAACGACTTGATTTCCCTATTGGATTTTGATTAACCATCTCGACTTGCGTGATTTGATCAATATCTCCCTCAAGCGTTTTAAATGCTCCTGATCCTTTTGCATAACTTTCACCAAAATGTTTTTTCAATGCTGGAAACAGAATACCTTTGACTAATGTCGTCTTCCCAGATCCACTCACACCACTCACTACCGTTAATGTATTCAATGGAAACTGGGCATCGATATTATTCAAATTATACTGTGTTGCACCCTTTATCCAAATTGAATTAGGCGATTTACGACGTATTTTCGGAACCGGAATTTGCATCCGACCACTCATATATTTGGTAGTCAAACTTTCAGTCGCATCATTATATATTTTTTCGTACTCACCCGCAAAAACAACATCACCTCCATGAATACCTGCCTGTGGTCCTATATCAATTAAATAATCTGCATTGGCAATTATATCTTCCTCATGTTCAACCACGATTACGGTATTCCCTAAGTCCCTCAATTCTTTCAAAACCTTCACCAATCGACTCGTATCACGGGGATGCAAACCAACACTTGGCTCGTCCAAAATATACATTGAGCTGGTTAAGTTAGAACCCAAGGTTCGAGTCAAATTAATCCGTTGGGTTTCGCCACCAGATAAGGTAGAAGAAATACGATTGAGTGATAAATAAGTTAATCCAACATCGCACATAAACTCTAAGCGATTGGTCACTTCAAGCAATAATCGACGAGCAATTGTGCGGTCGAAATCGCTCATTTCTATGTTTTGAAAAAACGCTAAAAGTTCATCAATAGGTAAGTTTATTAAATCTAAAACCGTCTTATCCGCAACCTTAACATATAATGCTTCTGGTCTTAAACGAGCTCCTTCACAGGTTGGACACTTTGTCCTTCCTCGATATCGCGCTAGCATGACTCGATTCTGGATTTTATACGTTTTCTCCTCTAACTCTTCGAAAAAATCATTGATTCCATATATCCTGGGTCTATGATTTCCTTCCCAAAGTAAATCGAGTTCCGCCTTTGTCAATTCTTGATACGGTCGATGAACTGGAAAATCAAACTGATGGGCCTTTTCCAGAAAGCGGTCTTTCCATTTTCCAAATTTGTCTCCCTTCCAACAAGCAACGGCCCCTTCAAAAACAGATTTTGATGGATCAGGAATCACTTTCGAATCACTTATGCCCATAACCATACTAAAACCCTCACATTTTGGGCATGCACCAAAGGAATTATTGAAGTTAAAAAGTTGAGGTGTAGGTTCTAAGAAAGTAATTTCATCCAATTCAAACCGATTGTTAAAACCTATCGAATCTTGACTTCCAAGCTCTTCGATAATACATTCTCCCTCACTCTCATAAAAAGCAGTTTGAACAGAATCTGCGATTCGTTTAATATTTTCCTCGTCTTCTTTTTTAATGACAAAACGGTCTATCAAAATACGGATATCGGTCTCTTTATGTTCTGCAAGCGTTTTCTTTAAATCGAGTTTGGTTTTTTCTAAAAAATCCTCAATTCGAGTCAATTCATTTTCAAAATAAACTCTCGTATACCCTTTTTGTAATAATAAGTTCAACTCTTGTTCTAGGGTTCTATCCGAATATTTCGACGGTAAAGGCATGAATAACTGAACCTTTGCACCCTCCTCCATTTTCATAATAAAATCAACTACATCCGATACCGAATGTCGTTTGACCAAGGCTCCAGAAACAGGCGAATACGTTTTACCAACCCTGGCAAAAAGCAATCTCAAATAATCATAAATTTCAGTCAAAGTTCCTACTGTCGAACGTGCATTACGAGTACTAACTTTTTGCTCAATGGCAATGGCTGGACAAATCCCTTTGATGTAATCAACATCTGGCTTTTTCATTCTGCCCAAAAATTGACGGGCATAACTCGACAACGACTCTACATATCTTCGTTGTCCTTCTGCATACAAAGTATCCATCGTGATGGAAGACTTTCCAGATCCTGAAACACCCGTTACCACAACCAGTTTGTTTTTTGGAATATGTAAATCTATGTTATTCAGATTATTAGCCCGAGCACCTCTAATTTCGATGGTTTCGCGCAATTTCTTTGCTGAAAGCAACTTTGCCTTGTTCGGGTCGTCAAGTACCAATTCATCCTTTTTGGGCATCGTATATTTTTTATTCTTTTCTTGCTCGTGTATGTACTAGGTAGGAAAATAGAACGCGAATTTACGGAAATTTGGTGGCGAATCTTATTAATTTTTAAATGAAAAAGAATTGGGGTTAGAACTAAAATGTGATTCTGTAATTACCGCTTTCAGGTTACTATAAAATCAGATAGGATTGATTTTACAAAATAGCACCTGACCATTATTTTTTGTTTGAAAAATCCAAAAAAGAGCAGCTTAAGGGATTACCAAAAAACTCATCAAATGAGAATTTTTTAAGTAATTTGGAACTTCATCAAAAATACTAACAAAATTAGACAATCCCTAAATTTCCATAGTTTTCCATTTTCCTCTTTTGAACATCACTATTAAAATAATCCCCATTAAAGCTTCCGCAATTGCAATAGCCCAGAAAACACCGGACGGTCCCCAATTTATGGTTTTCGCTAAAAAATAGGCCAAAGGGATTTCTGTTAGCCAAAAACAAAAGAAATTGATGTATAGGGGTGTTCGAGTATCACCTGCACCATTAAAAGCTTGACTGATCACCATGGCGGGAGCAAAAAAGACATATCCAATACAGAAAACTCGAAGACTCAATACCCCAGTTTCGATAGCCAAAACATCACTAGTAAAAATGGAAACAACTTCCTGTGAAAAAATAAAAAGAAAAATACCAATGCTCCCTAAAAAAAAAGTATTGAGCCAAGAGGTTCGCCAAACAGACTTTTCTGCTCGACCTGGCAGATTAGCCCCCAAATTTTGTCCGACTAAGGTAGCAGCCGCATTTGCCATACCCCAACTTGGAAGAATAGTAAAAATCAAAATTCGAATTGAAATCGTATATCCTGCGATCACCGAATCTCCAAATTCAGCGATGATTTTCATTAAAAAGATCCAGCTTGCAGATGCCACAATCCACTGCCAAGCCCCCGTCAAAGCAACATCTCCCAATTTTATTATCGTAGCCCAAACGATGACAAAATGCCTTTTCAAAATTCTTATAACCCCCGTTCCTTTCCACAACATATAACATTGATAAGACACTCCAACACTCCGACCAATCGTGGTAGCTACAGCAGCTCCTGCAACACCTAGTTCAGGAAAAAACCCTATACCAAAAATAAAAAGTGGATCTAAAAGGATATTCAATCCATTGGCTATCCATAGGGTGCGCATGGCAATAGACGCATCTCCAGCTCCTCGAAAAACTGCATTTAAGACAAAAAGAAGCGTAATAACAATATTGGTTCCGAGTAAGATTTTTGTGTACCAAAGCCCCGATTCTATTAGGTGATCACTACCTCCTAGCATCCGTAAAATAGACTCGGCGTAAATGAAGCCAAGAATACCAAGAATAATAGAAACTATCACTGCCATTAAGATAGCTTGCATGGCAGCGGAAGCAGCCTCTTCAGGTTTATTCTCTCCAATCCGGCGGGAAATCATTGCGGTAGATGCCATTGCCAATCCCATCGCTAATGAATATATGATAGTAATAACAGATTCTGTTAAACCTACCGTTGCGACGGCTTCCGTACTCACTTTACCCACAAAGTAGACATCTACAATAGCGAAAAGACTTTCCATAACCATTTCCAAAATCATTGGAATAGAAAGCAACACTATAGCTCGATTAATACTCCCGGAGGTAAAGTTCTTTTCTTCTCCGGAAAGCACAATTCGAATGGTTTCAAGAATTTTTTTCATTAATCGTCGGGTCAATAGATCTAGAATCTATCCAAAAAACTAGGCTTCAAAAGTTCCTCTATATCTTCGTATCGAACAAAAAAGTCAAAATCACCAGCAGCCCAAGGTCCTAATTCATAGGGTGGATAGTAAAAACCGATACCTCCACCTGTCAAATAAAAATTGTCCGTAACTGGAATTTTATCGACATCTACAATTTCTCGAATATCATCACTGGGTCGAAGATCATATTTTCTTCGTAAAGCTTTTTCTAGAGCCGAAGCTATTTTTTCTTCAAAGCCATCCTCAAAAACATCCTCCAATTGAAGCTTTGACTTCGATCTTAAATCCAAATTGACGTGATCTTTTCCAAAATTCCCATGAGCTCCTCCTTCATAAGAATAATAAAGATAGCTAAGCACCAAAAGACTATCCTCATTCCAAATTACACACATATCATTATCATAAGAAAACATAGGAACAGGAATGCTATCTGCTTTGAAATCCTCTACCATTAAATCATAATCTTCAAGTAGGCCAGTTTTATTAAACTCAAAAATATCTTTAGGCTTTTTGATGCTTGGCTGATTGGTCTCTCCATTTATCAATTTCAAGATTTCAGCCTTAAGGAAAAGGTTATCGTCACTTGGCCAGAAAGTAGTTAGTTCATATGAAATACCATTTTCAGTAGGTTTATTGGGATCAGCTGGTTGGAAATCTTCCCAGCTAAAATAATCCAATTTAATATTCCCTTCATTATATGATTCACTCAAATTGACAGGCAGACTATATTGGCGATAACCATTCTGCCATTCGCCAACAAAATTATTACCCTCATCAAAATCCCCCATAAATTGATTAGTCGTTTCATCCGAACTCCACTCAACTAATTGGATCATGTCACTTGAATCAATAGATAATTGGCTTATCGAAATGGGCTCCATGTATTTATCATAATAATAAAAGCCAGAATATTCTAAAGAAGGCTCCGAACTAGCCGTCTGTATTGAATGACTTCGAACTAAGTTCATCGTAATTGGAATATCCTTTATAGTTCCGGTCAAATGAACATAGTAGCTAGTTGGTTTAGAAGTTACCTTTTCGGTAGTATCAGTATCTGTGGTAGAATCATCATCAATCTTATTAGGATCATCCTTGCAGTGAATAAATAAGATACTGAAAGGCAGTATTAAGAGTAGTTTTCTTAAAAAAGACATAGTAAAAATATTTTCGAATTTAGGCTTTGGATTGACGGCTAAGAATCAAAGAAAGATCAAAAGTGCCGCTTTTATTTGACTTTTGCCAAAATTGCTTGCGATTCAACTTGAAATGTACCTTTGGTCTTCGCTAAATTTTCTAACAAGGGTAGCGCTTTTTCTCCATCAAAATTTTTAAAATAAAATAATGACAGATACCATTCTGCCTCTCGAATAAAAGGATTTCGATTTTGATTGATGGTATCAATGAGCAATGATTCGACAATTTCTTTTTGTTCAGGTGAGGTTACTTCCATTTCTATCAAACAAAGAGCAGCATAAAAAGTAGCAGTAATTTGATTCTCTATATAAGCTTCTAATATTATTGAAAACCGATCAAATGCGGCTTCATAATTTTGGGCTAAATAATACGCTAAGCCCTCATTTAATTGTTTTTCAAGTGTTGCCTCTTTCGATTTAAAACTTGTGTATTCCAAATAAGGAGTATAATATTTATTGAATATTTGATCATCCGTAGGCTTATTTTCTTGGCAACCTAACAATAAAAATAATAATGCAATCCAGCTGGTGTTTTTCATTTATGCAAGATAAGGGCTTGCATAAAAATAAAAAAATTACACTCTTTACGGCTAAGTAACGGCTAAAAAATAAGTCCGCCAATTTGAAATAGTAGATTTTGGATTTTAGTAAGGCAAAAATACTTTTTGCGTTCGCCTTTGTACCTTCTGGCACAAGCCAGTGCAGGAGGCAGCGCATCAGCGAGTATTTTTAACGCCGCAAAAGTTCAAAAGATACATAGGCAAAAGTCGGAGTTATTCTTTAGGCGTTACTAAATACTAGACTTTCTTTGACTTCGTAAGAAAAAACCGTCTCCTAACGCAAAAGGAAAATTATGCAGGCAGATGGATAAAAGAATTTTTGCGGCGAAAGCAGCAATCCAAAAAGAAAGAATTATCGACAGTATGTAGGTTGGATTCAAGATGGGCTTAAGATAGAGGCAGAGCAAGTACAGGAGACTAAAGAAGTGGAGTGGATTATCTCCCAAAAAATGCATTGCAAAAAATCTAAATTTGAAGATTTGGAAGGGCTCTACATTTTAAAGAGCCATTTTTTCTTTCTTAGAAAGAAATTCATTTTAGAGAGGAGGAAAATAAATATCCTACCCCTTTTTACTTGTTATTTTTCCTTTTAGAGTATGTCTAAAATCAGGCATAGAATTAACAATAAGCTTTCTTTTAGATAAAAACCAAGTAGTCATTTAAAGGTCAAACTATCAATGCATCATGGCTCTCTAAAAAACCAATAACACATTGATAGTCAATCAATTAATTGATTACACATATAACATCCAAAGTCAAGTAACCTTTATTCCTTAAATTAGTTTCAGTTCAAAAAGTCCACTTTTCCAGATTTTACGTCGTACATAGCACCTACTATATCAATCTCTCCATTTTCAAACATATCATTCAATACAGAACTTTCCGATTTGATATTTGCAATAGTAAATTCTACATTTTTGACAGCAACTTGATTTACGAAATCTAAGTTTTTTGAACTTCGGTCTGTCCCATCAGGAGTTGAAATAGCATCTACCGCTGGCATTATTTTATCCAACATTTGAGTCAGATTACCTAGTTTAGCGTGATCACACGCTCCCTTTACTGCTCCACAAGAGGTATGTCCCATCACAACAATAACCTTTGAGCCAGCAAGTTTGCAAGCAAACTCAAGGCTTCCGAGAATATCTTTGTTCACGAAATTACCCGCTACTCGAGCATTAAAAAGGTCACCAATACCTTGATCAAAAATAATTTCAGTCGGGATTCGTGAATCAATACAACTAACCACTGTCGCAAAAGGATACTGCCCCGATGCAGTTTGATGTACTTGTTGATGAAGATCTCTGTTTAATGGAGCTCCATTTAAGAACCTTGCATTTCCTTTTTTCAATAATTCGACTGAGGATACTGGAGACAAAGCAGCTTGTGATTTAGCTGTTTGAGTTATGGTTTGATTTTTAGAATCTATACTACTCATTCTTAAATTATTTAATTATTTATAAAAAATTGCGTTCTTACTGAAAACAAAATAATCCCTTAAACCACATCTATTTCACCTCCTTTTGGAATCAAATTGTTAGAAATAGCATGCTCAACTTCTTTCCGCTGATTTTTGACCCCTCTAGTCTTTCGATCTATCATTTTAAAATTAATATTTCGATGTAAAGCACTGATTTTAAACTCTTCAATAATCTCAACAACATCTTGGTCTATATTTATAGTTTTTGAAGCATCAATAACCACGTTTGTGCCATCAGGTATTCGAGCCAAAGTTCTTTGGATACTTGCTTTATTGATAAAGGTAACATCTTCCGCCAATTCTAGTCGCATAATGCCGTCTTTTAAATGCTTGTCAGATTCAAAAAGGAAAGGTTTCTTGTAATTATTATACAAAACGAAGAAAATTGCGACCGCCATTCCAATTCCAATACCCGTTAATAAGTCAGTAAAAACAATCCCTAAAATTGTTACCATAAAAGGAACGAAATGCGTTTTCCCAAGTCCATACATTTGTTTGAACAAAACTGGTTTTGCCAACTTATACCCAACTATAAATAAGATCGCTGCCAAACTAGCCAATGGAATTAGATTCAGTATTTTTGGAATCGCCATGGCACAACCAAGTAAAACAACACCATGAAGAATTGCAGACATTTTTGTTCGACCACCAGATTGAATATTTGTAGAACTACGCACAATAACTTGCGTAATTGGCAACCCACCGACTAAGCCAGAAAGGATGTTTCCTATACCTTGGGCTTTTAGCTCTTGATTTGCAGGTGTTACACGCTTGAATGGATCTAATTTATCTGTTGCCTCCAAACAAAGTAAAGTTTCTAGACTGGCTACCACTGCAATTGTAATACCTGTTATCCATACACCTGAGTTGCCAATTTGACTAAAATCAGGGAAGGTAAATAACTGGAAAAATCCAGAAATGCTATCCGCAACAGGAATCGCAACAATTTGATTAGCATTAAGCGATAATGAATCAATATTTTGGAAAATTAAATTCAAGAAAATCCCTAATGTTACAACAACAAGAGGTCCTTGAACCATTTTAAAAAGCTTAATTTTTTTCATAAAGGGTCGTTCCCATAAAATCAAAATGAACATAGAAAGAACCGTAATGACTACAGCACCAGGATTGATCGCCTCAAACATATAGAATAGTTCAGAAAAAGTATTGTGACCATCTGGCTGAGCAAAAGATAAACTTCCCTCATAATCTTTATCGTATCCAAATGCATGTGGAATTTGTTTTAAAATAATAATAATACCAATTCCAGAAAGCATCCCTTTAATTACTGAGGAAGGGAAGTAATATCCAATAATACCCGCTTTAGCAAAACCAAGTACAGTTTGAAAAACACCTCCAATTACCACGGCTAAAAGGAAAATTTCAAATGCCCCCAATTCCTGAATCGCCGTCAAAACGATTACGGCTAAACCCGCTGCAGGACCACTTACACCTAATTGAGAACCACTAAGTGCACCTACTACAATTCCACCAACAATACCTGCAATAATGCCAGAAAACAAAGGGGCTCCCGAAGCTAAAGCAATCCCTAGACAAAGAGGTACAGCCACTAAAAAAACAATAACAGAAGCAGGCATATCATACTTCAGATTTTTAAATATTCCTTCGTTTACTTTCGTACTCATAAGATAAAATTTTTATAAGTGAGAAAAAAATTAGCTGGTTAAATCATGACGATATAACGGCTTCTTTTACTCAGTTTGTTAATTTAATGGGCTTTTTTAATCCCCCCAGATTTTTAAGGGAGTGTTTTGCCCTACAAAGATAAAAAACTTTTTTCAATAATAGCAATACTATTATTTTTGATAATTTACATTGAACGTCAAATGGTTAAACTTGTTCAAATGATTTATTATTTTTGTAAAAAAAGTTACACGACTTATGGCAATAGGAATAAAAGTTACTCTAAACAAAGGTCTTTTCCATAGGGATCCACAGGAAACAACACTAGGCCAAAAAATAATTAAGCATAGTATTTTATTAATTGATGAGATAGGGTTCGAAGCCTTCAACTTTAAAAAGCTGGCTATTCGAATGAAATCGACAGAGGCTTCTGTTTATCGTTACTTTGAGAACAAGCACCTTTTATTAATCTATTTAGTTTCTTGGTATTGGGAATGGGTTAGTTATTTAATCGATATTAATACCATGAACATCCAAGATCCCAAAAGAAAATTAAAGATCATCATCAAAACCCTCGTCTATGCCTCAAAAGATAACCCTTCCATTGAGTATGTAAACGAAAGTGTTCTTCACAAAATCATCATTGACGAAGGCACTAAAGCTTACCACACCAAGTCCGTAGATGAAGAAAACCGAGAAGGTTTTTTCATTAATTATAAAAAATTAGCCCAAAAGGTCGCGGATGTAATCACGGATGTAAAACAAGATTTCCCTTACCCGCACGCTTTGGCGAGCAACCTTTTCGAAATGGCAAATAATCACATTTACTTCGCACTCCACTTGCCACGACTCACAGATGTTAAAGTTGAAAATGATAATTTTGATGAAGTTGAAGAAATGCTGGAATATTTTGCTTTCTCTTTATTAGGTTGTAATGAAAAGGAGAACGAGCCAAAGAATCATTAATTTGTTGGAGGTTAAGAATAATTAAAGCAGCGTCTTAGTATGTTTAAGGTACTTACCTAATATCCACTTAGTCTTTTTCAAGAGATCAAATAGATTACTCAATTATCACTAAAATTTTAGTATTTTTGGGCAATTTTTATCAAAATTTGAACAAATGAAATATTTACTTTCTACCCTTCTTTTTTCCTTAATGTTATTTTCCACTAGCAACCTTAGTGCTCAAGAGTGTGAAAATATTTTTTATACCACTGTAACTCAAGAAGGGTTGCATCAAACCGAGACCGTTAAACAACTTCTTTCTTCAAAAGACAGGTGGTTTTATGGTATTCAATTTGTAAAAAACACAAATGGCAACTTCGCCAAACTATATAACGTAGAAGGTATCAATTTGAAAAAAGATGACGAGATCACTTTCATAGATACCAACGGGAAAAAAGTTAAACTCGCTTTCACCAATACCGAAGTAATCAAGAATTTAGACGGTAATGCCTATCATGAAAACTATATTAAACTTAATTCAAAAAACTTGAACTGGTTAAGTTCTCAAAATATTCGAACTGTATCCGTTAAGAGTGCTGATACCAATGAATTGCGTGAATTTGAGGTGAATGCTGACCGCCAACAAGGTTTTTTGAATAAAGCAAGATGTTTTGTAAATAGCTATAACTAAGGAACTTTAAGAAAGCTTGTAGCTCTTGTAGCTCAATAAAAAGATTTCTAAGCCTGACTATAACTGTCCTAATAACAACAGTTTCAGGCTTAGAAATCTTTTTTTATTTTTTGAAATTCTTCAGGCTTCAATATTGAAAAATCCGTCATCATAGCGGCCCTATGGCGCAAAAAAGACGTTTATCGAGGAATAATCCCTAATTTGTGTCTTCATTAATACTTAAATCAAAGGCACATTTCTCATGATAAAAAATCTACTATTAGGGCTCTCTATCTTATTCTTCTCATTAGACCTAATCGCTCAAAACAAATCAGACTTAGCCCCTTGTGGCACCATTTCTTATCGCTCCGATTGGCTTAAAAACTACCAGAGAAACCCATCTCAATTTCAAACCGAAAACGATACCATTTTATATGTCCCCTTAACTATCCATTTGGTTGGCTCTGATGCAGGAACTGGGTACTTTGGTTTTGACAATTTAATGGATGCGCTTTGTATATTGAATTCCGATTTTGAACAAGCCAATATTCATTTCTTTACTGAAGGAGATATTCGATATATCGCCAATTCTGCATGGAATACCCACTCAACCGTATTAGATGGTGCAGAAATGATGTTTGCCAACAATGTGGACAATACCCTCAATTGTTACTTCGTATCTGACCCAGCAGGCAATTGTGGGTATAATCTTCCTTATGCGGGTATGGCGATGTCCAAATCTTGTTCGGGAGCCAGTGACCACACTTGGTCCCATGAAATGGGTCATGCGCTTTCCTTACCTCATCCATTTTTAGGTTGGGAAGGCGGCATAAGCCATGATGGAAGTGTGCCACATTCTTATAATAATCCCGCACCAGAAAAGGTGACTTACAATTATACTTTCTTTAAGGACACCTTGATTTTGGATACGATTATCATTGACACTACCTATGTAGAAAAAATAGACGGCAGCAATTGTACTCATGCCGCTGATGGCTTTTGCGATACCAAACCTGATTATTTGAATTATCGTTGGTCATGTGATGCTGATTCATTAAGTACTGTCACTCAAACCGACCCCAATGGAGTTAAGTTTATCTCTGATGGTAAATTGATCATGTCTTATTCTATAGATAATTGTGTCGACCGGTTTTCCTTTGAACAAATTGGTGCTATGCGTGCCAATCTCCTTGATGAAAAAGCAAATGTCCTCTACAATCAAATGCCCATCGTTGCCCCCGATGGACCTCCCGTCGCCCTTTATCCACTCAACGATGATCAAGTACCATTTGAAGATATCACTCTAGAATGGGAACCCGTCGCAGGAGCAGCGGGCTATGTTGGTACAGTGCGTCGATTGTTTAATAATAGCTCCTTTATCGTGGAAGAATTCGAAACAACCGAAACAAGCATCAATATTGGTGATTTGTCTATCGGCAAAGAATATTCTTGGGAAGTCACAGCTTATAATAATTATCATTTTTGCGAAGACCTATCTGAACTACAAATTTTCCAAACTGCTGATGTCAGTGGAGTTGGCAATATAGAAGGGTTGACTGATTTTTCTGTCTACCCCACTCTAATGAAGACCTCTTCTACATTTACCATCTACTTGAATTTAGATCGAGCTATGGATTTGAAAATGCGGGTTTATAGTGTAGTTGGTCGAGTATTTTTTGAGCAAAATTTGGAAGGAATTGGTGGTTTACAGACGACTTCTTTTGATTTACCTGATTTGAATAGTGGCGTTTACTTTGTCGGAGTTGAAAGTGAGTTTGGGAGAATATTAGAAAGGGTGATCGTACAATGATTTTTCGTGTAAAGGAAGGTAAGTGCTTGGATAGAAATAACTCACACATATTATGACGGACTATTTTTTCACCATATTTCGTTAAAAATACTCGCCATATCTAAGGATATGCCTGTGCTTTTTGCCTCGATTGAATAAAAAATAGCTGTGCAAAATTTGGGTACCTTATTTATTTCCTACTCCCTAAAAGCATAAAATTAAGGGATAGACCATCTCATTAGAGACATTTTTATCTTATTCTGCTCCTTTGTGGAAAACTTGTTGATACTATCGACCACAAATAATTGTTAAGCCCCCTCTCCTATTGTACATTTGAAGCATTGAAGAAATCAACTTAGAAAACTTTCTGAAAAATGCTAAATTACAGCACCATTCAACTCAAGGAGTTAGCCATTCACCGTGTAGGAAATAAGCAACGTGCCGAAAAAAATTTCATTTCAGAATCATTGTACGAACTCAATCCAGAAATGGAAGAAGCATTGATGCACTACTTTCTGAAACCTATTAAGAAATCGCAAGAATTATTTCGATTTCAGCACTCTAGTGACCTCAATTACAACGAAATATATGGCTATTGTAAAACTGTTTTTGAAGACCCTAGCCGGTTTTATGAACAGTCTACGCATATGCTTTATCATTTATACAATCAATCAAACCATCCAAACATAAAGTCAGGAGAGGTCTATATGGCTTACTTCTCTGATTTGTTGATTGATGATGAATTAGTGAATGCCATTGGTGTTTTTAAATCGGAAAGAAAAAATACTTTCCTCAAAGTTTCGACGCTAGGAGAAAACCTGTCAATTGATGCCATGGATGGAATCAATATTGATAAACTAGACAAAGGTTGCTTAATTGTAAACTCCAATGCAGCTGATGGTTTTCGTGTATTAAGCGTGGACAATAATAATTATGATGCGCTTTATTGGACACACCATTTTTTAAATATTGACTTTGTAGAGGATGAAAATTTCCATACCAAATTGTATTTAGAAATGGCGAATGAGTTTTCTCAGGAGGTAATAGGCGAAAATGGCGACCGCCGCGAACAAGTCCAGTTTATGGCAGACTCTGTTGAATATTTTACAAAGAATGAAGTCTTCAACTTTGACGATTTTAAAGAGAAAGTTTTACCGGAAAAAGAGGAATTGAAAAAAGAACTAGATAGTTTTCAAGAAGATTTTGGACTGGAGGATGTAAATGGTTTTGAGATTTCTGAACCTGCATTAAAATCTGCTAAACGAAAAATCAAAAACATAATTAAACTTGATACAAATATCCAGATAAAACTGGATTTCAACAATCCTGAGACAAGTGCTTATTTTATTGAAAAAGGCTACGATGAAGTAAAAGGGATGCACTTTTATAAGGTCTTTTTCAACGAAGAGAAGGATTAATCCTGCTAATACATTCATTATACTATGGCGGTAAAAAAGAGAGTCGAGTACTTGTGCAGTACTCGACTCTCTTTTTTTATCCAAAAATCAGTCTGACTGAAATTATTGAATTTTAATTAATCCATTCGTTGAGTTCAAATCTAGAAAATTTCCATTCGTATCAGAAATCTCTACAATCGTAGGATGATTGGTAAACTGGAAATAGGCTTTCTCACCAGCTTTTCCTAAAACATCATAGCAAACCTGATAAATCGAAGTACCATCAGGAACAGAAATTCCTCGAATATTGGCATCAAACCATGCAAAAGTCAAAATACCTTGCTCCGTTGCGTGTGCCCCAAAATTAGCAGCACTCAAGCCCGCCAAATTCATCCCGTCTATTCGGTTAAATTTCAATTTTTGGGTAGACCATTTCATAGAGTATTGCATGGAAAGGATTTTATTGAAATCTTTCACAGAAACATCTATGCAAACTTCTTTGCCTGAAAGGGCTGTTTTATTGGAAGCCGCCAAAGTCAAAGAAGACAAACTGTTTTCCTTAATTTGAAAGGAAGTAAGTACGAGAAAGCCCATCAAAAGGGCCATTGGATATGCAATCAATTTCATAGGACGATAATTTTGTTAAGCTATTTCAAAAAGTATACCTCAGATGAAGATATTCAACAAAATTAAGGATTTACTACCGTAAAAACCCTGTTGAAATTGCACTTTAAGATTTTGATAGGTAAGGTTTAATAAATGTTTTAGTTGTTTTTCTTTCCCGTACAATTATGAAATCCTCGCTCCTATGGGGCGAAAATTTCTTTTGGAGAGGCTTTCACCGTCTTAGACAGCCTTTTCCACAGCTTTAAAAAGTATACCGTAGAAAAAGTAGTATTATTAATGTATCATTTCTTTGCCTTGGGAACCTCGTTAAAGACAGCAAAATCTCAAACAAAAAAAGTCCTATTTCACCAAAGTAACATCCCCTTCAAACAGCTCCACGCGACCATCTATAAACTCAATTTCAGCAAAATAAACAAACACTGCTGCATTCATTTCTTCACCTCGGTGTTGCCCATCCCAACCGTGTGCAGGGTCATTGGGTTGAAAATCATAATCTTCAAAAACGCCGTTGCCCCAACGATCAAATATCAAGAAGGATTTGACTTGAGAAACGCCTTCTGTTTTTGCGAAAACGTGGAAAATGTCATTAATTCCATCTCCATTTGGACTGAATCCATTCGGAATATAAACACTCACATCTTTATTCACTCGAACCAAGATATTTGATTGATCTTCACATCCATTTCCGTCTCGTATGGTCACCGTATAAATCGTACTTTGAGTTGGAATTGCTATTGGTGTCAAGCAGTCCGAACAACTTAATGTTTCAGAAGGGAACCATTGAATTTCAGCAATTTGCGAATTCAAAAGACTTGTCTGCGCAATCAGTTGTTGGTTATCACCCAGTTCAATTTCAACTTCAGGAGTTGTAAAAACGGTAACTTCCGTAGGTTGTATTATTTGAACTATTTCTTCATGTTCACAACCATTGGCATCTTGAACAATGACAGGATAATTGCCCGGCTCTAGGTTCGTAAAGAAGTTTTGATTACCGAAAGTTTCGCCGTCAATAGCATACAAATAAGGAGAAGTTCCACCTGTTACTGTTGGTATTGAAATGGCGCCTTTTTCTCCATAACAAACAGGTTGATCTGACTCAGGAAATGCCAACGGAATATCTTCAGTAATGATCACTTGATCCCTCGCCGTACAGCCATTTTGGAGATTGGTAACAACGATTTGATAGGTACCTCCAGAGCTGATTCCCGGAGTGGAGGTATTGGTACCATTCTCTAGGATTCCATTATTAGAAGTCCATTCATAACTGATATTTTGTCCAGACTGAGAAGCTGTTCCATCCAAAAATTGAACGTCATCAAAACAATTTAAAACAAAAGTTACTCCTGCATCTGCGACTGGTGGTTGAATGTCTTGAGTGACATCTACCGAACTCGTTTCGGCACAGCCATTCTCTGTATTTAAAATAGTCAATAAATAGGTTCCGATTTGATTAATTTGAGGCATTGACGTATTTATACCCGAAAGGATATTCCCATTGGAAGTCGTCCAATTATATGAAAAATTATTGCCCTGACTAGAACTACTTGCATCTAAATTTACTTCCAAAACCGTACAAGTTAAAAGATCAGGATTCGCAATTGAAAGTATGGGTGGATTGATATCTTGATTCACATTTACGTCATTAATCGAAGTACATCCATTGACATTATTAGTGACCAAAATTTGATATTGACCAGGTTCATTGATTTGAGGATATAGGGTCGTTTCTCCATTCAAAATATTGCCATTTGACGTTGTCCATAAATATTCAAAATTAATGCCTTGGCTAGAATTTGCCCCATCCAAATTAAGGGTCAGATTATTGCAATCTAATTCATCATTAACCGCCGCATTCGCAATTGGGGAAGTCGTATTTTGAAAGACTTCAATAGATTCAACAGTGGTACAACCATTCGTATTATCAGTTACTAAGACCTCGTAAATACCAGGTTCATCCACATCTATCCCAGCTAAATTGATATCCGAAATAATATTCCCATTTGCCGTTATCCATTCAAAACTGAAGGTCGTTCCTGAACCAATTGCCGCACCTAAAACTGCCACCGTTTCCGTTACACAGGTCAAATCTTCTCCTACGAACACGGAAGCATTTGGTTCCAAAACATCTTGTCCAACACTCACAAAATCCGTTGATTCACAACCATTTACCGTATTCAAAATAGTTAATTCATACACGCCCGGTTCGTCAACTTCAGGTTCTAAACTAGTTGACCCCGAGACTATATTTCCATTAGAAGTTGTCCAAGAATATTGGAAGTTATTACCTTGATTGGAGTCCGTTCCATCCAGATTTAAGATCGTAGTTTCGCAAGTTAATTGAGCTGTTTCGCCAGCCTCTACTAAAGGCAAAAGAACATCTTCATTGACAATTACGGAGGAAATAGTCTCACAATTATTATCCAAATTAGTCACGGTCAAAAGATAAGTACCAGGTTGGTTAACTTGAATATTTAAGTCATTTGGGTTGGTTATTATTGTTCCATTTTGAGTCGTCCAATTGTACGTAAATTCATTGCCTTGACTTGAATTAGAACCATTCAAATCAATCGTCGAAATAACACAAGTCAAGGGTTCAGCTGTACCTGCATCGGCAATAGGAGCATTGGCATCTTGTTGGATCGTCACTTGATCCATTTCGGTACAACCATTTTGAGTATTAGTGACCAATATTTCGTAAATACCTGGGGCATTGATTTCAGGAGTTAATGAGGTTTCGCCAGCAAGAATATTCCCGTTTGGTGTTGTCCATATATACTCAAACTCAGAACCTAAATCAGAACCCACACCGTCCAGATCTTGAGACGTAACAGAACAAGATAAAATAAATGGGTCGCCTGCTTCGGCAATTGGAGAAGTAATATTTTGAGTAATATTCACAGAAGCCGCAGTTGCACAGTTATTTTCAGCATTCAGTACGGTCAATTCATAATCGCCGGGTTGATCAATTTCTGGATTTAGTGTCGTTTGATTGGAAAGGATATTTCCATTTTGAGTTGTCCATGAATATTGAAACTCATTACCTATCGAGCCATTTCCATTTAGGCTCAATTCAGGGAAAAAGCAGTTCAATTCGAAGGTCTCACCCGCATCGGCATCAGGATAATCGACATTCTGACTAACCAACACATTAGAGATCGTTGTACATCCATTTTCAATATTAGTGATTAATAAATCGTAATTACCGGGTTGATCAATTTCTGGATTTAACGAATTGGAGCCATTCAAAATATTCCCATCCGAAGTGATCCATTCATATTCAAATGGAGTTCCTTGACTCGAATTTTCTGCATCCAAAGTCAATGTCAAAACTGAACAAGTCAACACTTCTGGATTTTCAATTTCAATAATCGGTGCAACCATATTTTCCAAAATAATCACAGAATCCAAAGCCTCACATCCATTTTCTATATTTACAATATTCAAATAATAAGTACCCGATTGGTCTACATCAGCCATCAAAGAATCAGGTGAATTCAGAAAATTGCCATCAGGTGTAGTCCATTCAAATTCGAAATTAGTCCCTACGGAAGATCCATTAGGATTGAGGGTAAACTCCGGATTTTCACAAGTTAAAGTAAATGGATTACCAGCTTCCACATTTGGCAGTTCAACATCTTGGATAACGGTCACACTCGTCGTGGCTTCACAATCATTATTAGCATCAAAAATGGTCAATGTATAAGTACCTGGCTCATTAATCGTCGGGTTTAAGGTATTCTGATTGGCTTCGAAATTACCGTCTAAGGTTGTCCATTCAAAACTAATATTGTTGCCTTGCGTGGAGTTTGTACCATCAATTTCCAAATTTAAAATTTCACAGGTCAGTCCTTCATTTACAAGTGCCTCCGCTACTGGAATGTTATCATCTTTTGTGATTTCAATTTCTGAAATTGCCGTACAACCATTTTCAATATTAGTAACTAACAATTCATAAATCCCAGAATCATCTACCTCAGGAGTTAGCGTATTTTGACCAGAGATCAAACTCCCGTTGGCAGTCATCCATTGATATTCAAAATTAGCTCCTTGGCTTGAATTTTCGCCATTTAAAGCGCCCGTTGGCATATTACAATCCAATTGAAAAGTTGATCCCGCATCTGCATTCGGCAATTCAATATCTTGTGAAATATCGACCGAAGAAGTGTCGGCACATCCGTTCACTTCATTCAAGACAATTATTTGATAGGTACCCGGTTCGTTGACTTGGGCAATCGTATCTGTCATACCCGAAAGGATATTCCCATCTTGGGTTGACCAGTTGTAAACTATATTATTTCCAATAGAAGAATTTGAACCATCAAGCACTAGCGTGTCGATTAAACAATTCAATTCATTAGTATTTCCTGCATCAGCAATAGGAATTTGGAGATCTTCCGAAATGAGGACAGTATCATTTGAGATACAATTATTTGCTGTATTTGAAATGGTCAAAATGTAGGTTCCTCCTTCATTAATTTCTGGAGTCAAAGTATTCTGTCCAGCAATAAAACTGCCATCATCAGTTGTCCATTCATAATTAAATGCAGTGCCTTGACTTGAATTTTCGCCATTCAATATAAGCGTCAGTGCATTACAGTTTATCACATCTTCTTCGCCTGCATCAGCAGTTGGTATCTCATCATCTTGCAGAATGATAACAGAAGAAGTAGCTGTACAATTATTATCCAAATTGGTGACTGTCAGTACATAAGTCCCACCTAAATCTACATTTGGCGTCAATGTCTGATCTCCTGAAACGATATTCCCATTTGAAGTAACCCATTGGTAAAGAAAGTTGCCATTCTGGCTTGAATTTTCACCATCTAAATCAATTTCCGTCGTCACACAATCCAAATTTTGAGGCAAACCAGCATCCGCTATTGGTAAACTATTGTCGCCAAAAACTTCAATCGTTTCTGCTGAAGTACAGCCATTTTCATCATTGGTGATGATTAGAGTATATTCACCTGCTGCATTTACGGTAGGTTCGAGTGTATCGTCCCCGCTTTCATAGTTTCCATTTTGAGTCGTCCACTCAAAAGAAAAATTTGAACCTTGATCAGAGTTGGTTCCATCCAATTGAACCGAAGAAGCGGTACAACTCAATGTTTCGGGTGTTTCTATTTCGGCATTTGGAGTGGTAATATTTTCATCAATAGTTATGTTGTCTTCAGCAGTGCAGCCATTGTCCTCATTGGTAATCACTAAAGTATATGTTCCGGTAAGGTTAATGGTAGGTTGAAGGGTGTTTTCACCTTCCGTAATGTTTCCATTGAAAGTTGACCATTGGAAAGTAAAATTTCCAATATTATTGGAGCCCGTCGCATCTAGGTCTAGTTCATTAATAACACAATTTAAATCATCTGCAGGAGCAATCTCGACATCTGGTTCTAGATTGTTTTGATCTACGGTTACCTCGGCTTCGGCAGTACACCCATTTAAGCTATTGGTGACTAAAATATTGTAAGTACCAGGTTGGTCAATTTCGGGTTCAAGCGTCGTTTCTCCATTTACAATATTACCATCTCCAGTGGTCCATTGATAATTAAATTCATTCCCCTCACTAGAACCAAATCCATCAAGAATTAAAGCCTCATTTAAGCAATCCAATTCGCCAGGTGAGTTGGCGAATGCATCGGGTTCTGTCATATCTTCCGTAATCGTCACAGTAGCTGTAGCGGTACATCCGTTTTCAGTATTCGTAACTAAAATATTATAAGTGCCTGCCTCATCGACTAGTGGTGTTAAGGTAGTCTCGCCAGCCAAAATATTTCCACCAAAGGTTGTCCACAAATAAGTGTATTCAGAACCTTCTGAAGAGCCAATTCCTAAGACAGTCGCTGTTGGATTACTACAATCAATATTATTGGGCGCGCTCGCCAATGCGAATGGGATATTCGGATCTTGCAAAACTTCAACCGTAATCATTTCTTGACATACTGTTATCCCGTCATTAAAAGAAACTGTCAAATTATAAGACCCTGGCGCATTGACAGTTGGAGTAGTCGTATTGCCTCCAGAGACAATATTTCCATTAAAAGTGGTCCAATTATAAGTAATATTATTTCCGGAAGATGAAGGTGTTCCGTCCAGTTGAATTCCTATCCCTCCATTCTCATTACAATCAATAAATTCGACACCATTGGCAATCGCAAAAATTTGGACAACTTCAATAGTCACCTCATCCGTCTCTTCACAAAGTGGGCTAAAGGAAATATCATCCAAAGCGAAATCATTGCCACTAGGTTGTGTGTTTTGATTGACAATACAAATAGTAGCCACTCCTGTATTACCAGAGTTCCAAACTTCAAAAAACTGTTCCCAAATGCACGTTGCCGATGATGCATTATAAATATTACCTACCAATTGTCCATTTATTGAAAACTGTAATTGTGCAGGTGAAGCTGAAATCACGCTGGCAACCCATGCACTAAAGGCATAATCCGTATTTGGCACAACAGGAACGGTCTGACACCATATATTTTCTCCTGGAGTGGAGGAACCATTAACCACCATCATTTGACCGCCTCCGGTATGATCGGAGCAAGGTTGAAAATTAGGATGAACGTTTGCAGGATTATTGGTTACGGCATAAGTACCTTCATTCCAAAGAGAAGTCGGATTGTGTAAATATTGACTCGTAAAACCCAAATTTCCTCCGCTGAAATTTCCATTGGTTATTAGATTTATGTTTGGATTGAACGTACCAGCAGTCAAAGTATAGATAGTTGTCGTATTTACGGTAGCAATAGGATTTAAGACATTCGGATTACTTAAACCAAATGTTGGCGACCATGAAGTGGACAATACCGTTCCATTCACACTTCCATTTAACTGAATCGGGCCTCCAGGAAAACAAACGGAAGCATCTGGTCCCGCATCCACCGATATTCCACACGGTTGAGCCATGAGAATCATTGGGAAATTCCATAAAACTAGCAATAAGGGGAGCAATCGCACTTTCATAACTGAGTCTTCTTTTTGAATGAATGTGGTAAAATTAACGATTGTACACTATAACAAGGCAAATAGAGCTTTTAGAAATTAGATATGCGCCTTTTAGGTGACATTAGAATAACAACTTAATCACTGATGTTACGTAGGGTATTATGACCTAATTTCTTTTAGAAGCTGTTTTCAAACCTAATGTCGAATTTTTTATCTGAGTTTTTTTCGTTTGTTTTTAGATTAATTTGTCAGATAATTTTAAATTATCAGATGATTCTAAACTACCAAAAGTCCAAATTGAGAATTGCTAAGAAAGAACGATCAGGGGCTTTTAAGGTCTTGGTTATTAGACCATTGTCCTTTTTGTCTTAATACAAAAAGAACGAAAAAAATCAAGACTGGTTTCATTTCTAAACGCTACGCGGATTCAAAATACCTAAACTACCCAAACTCGCTACGCTCAAACAGTGGATAGTTCTTAACGGAATTTTGAACCCACTTCACTAAAATGAAAAAGGTCAGTCCTATCTCACAGGCATTTATTTGTGTAACATCAGTTAATCATTGTATATAAAGAAACCATACCCGCCTGGATCGCGGATAATCACATTATCAACGATACCTTCTTTATTAAATACGGTGATTTCTTCGGTAATGGGAATACCTGCATTTCGAATATTCTGAATGATTTTGGGATTATTGATTTTCCCATTAAAAAAGGTGAGAGAAGGGTTAAAAAAGAGGTGCGGACAGCTATTAGGTTTCATCAAACTCACATCAATACCACTTTTATTAGAAAAAGCGATCCAACCTTTTTCTATAGAACCCATCGTTTTTTCGTAGCCTAAAACTTCCCAAATAGCGGCGGATTGCCCCATATCTGTTGTTTCAAGGCTTAAGCCAGCGAAATTACCGGTCATTCCTAAAGGCATTTCGGAGGGCGTAAAGTCAATATTCGACTCTTCATTCATTAAATAAATGCGTGTTCCCGTTGGAGTACCCAGCATATAGCCATTTTCAATAGAGGTAACTTCAGTTAGTTTTTTTAATGCTGAAACCTCTGATTCCCAATTTGATTGGAACATCTTTAAGCCTGCTCGCGCAAACCTATCAGGATTGATTTCAATTACAAATTTTCCGTCTGTCAGTAAAGTAGGGTTTGATTCGGAAAAGACTTTATAGTTCAACTTTTGGTAAAAGTCGAGGCTTTTTTCCAGTTGGTTGGTAGGGGTGTGAATGATTGTAAATGGTGAATTCATACTCTTTGTTTTGATAAGGAATGAGAACCAAATAAAATAATACTTCTGACTGCTTCTTTTGGTTTTCATTCCTAAGCAAGATAACTATTTAAAATTAGTTTTTTCTTTTTTTTCACTTCAAGAGGTAACCTTTTTTTATTTCAACAAATGAAGTAAGCGTTAACCATCCATTTTTAATTTTAAAACCTTAAGTCATGAAAAATTCCATCATTTTTTGCTTCATGTTAACAATTGCATTATTCACTACAGCTTGTGAAAAACAACAAATTTTACCCAAAGAAGAATTACATGAATTTAGTGAGATACAATTTGCACATTTAAATTTGCCGTCCACCGTCACAATGATGACTTCTTACAAACCTTTTTCAGCGGCAGTCTTGAATGAAATCATCGATCAAAAGAACTTCCAAACTAATATTGATCGAAATAACAAAGATTTTTCCGCTGTTGATATCGATAAAAATAACAATTGTGAAAACGGTATTTGTGACACCCAATTGAAAGAATTAGGTATGAAATTGCAAAAACAAGCCAATGAATCTTGTGAAACCAAGTGGGGAGAGGTAGCTTGTTGTACAGAGGGATTTACTACTTATATTATGGTAATGGTCGAACCCAAGGATATTGATTGTCTAAAAAATAAAAAAGCGACAAACGAAGATGTGAAGGGAGAACGAAAAGATACACCTTACAACGAAACAAAATTAATACCTGTTGGAATTCTTGCACAAGCTTGTTTCGTAGGAAAAGAGTTTACCCTAATTGCCATTAACAAAGAAACTTCACAGACTTTTGATAATAATAGACGATATGGTATTGATTGGTTCAATGGCGATGATTATATAGGAAGTGGCGAGCAGATAGGATGTATAAGTGGCAAAAACATTACGGTTATTGTAAAAGACCATATTACAGGGTCACGAGGTTCTGCGATTATCGAACTTCCTTACGACGACAAAATAAATTAGATTATGTTCAAAATATGCTGAAAATAAAATGGTATAAACGGATACTGAGTGGGATACTCTGTGTCCGTTTTTTCTATTAAATCGTTTATTTAGTAAGTGCTTGGACAGAATTAAGTTGCACTTAAATACTGCAACATCGCGCCAAAGGCGCCCGTTGCAGTAGAGGAGGCTTAGAGGGGAGTCCAATTAAAAAAGCTGAAAGTCAGATTTTTTAATTAGACTCCCCTCCAAAACCACTATTTACTGGAGCGAGCCGCATCGCGGCAATGCTCCAGTAATCTATAACTTGATTTTGTCCAAGCTCTTACTTATTTATTAAATAGGATTATAATAACTCCCTAATAAATGTTTTCTTTGGAATTAGGTATAAAAAAGTAACTCCATCATTTTAAACAAAGATTCTAACAGCAAGACAACATTGTTTAAATTGCTGTTAGAATCTTATCACCTAAAAAAAATAAAAAATGAAAAAACAAATTTTTCTTGTAGCAATATTAACCCTAGTCTTTTCCCAAACCTTTGGGCAAACCTTAGACTGGGAAAACAGTTCTGAAGTAGAGGTCTGGGGTGTTAGAGGTACGGTCGATTATATAGCAGAAGACGGCTCTACCGTCAGGGTTGAAGAAGGGATGAGTATCCCTGATGATGCCACCGTTAAACTGAAGAGACGATCGAGTTTAGAGTTGATTTACAATGGACAGCCTTTACGTCCTATTACAAAGAAAGGAACTCATTCAATTAGTGATTTGAAAGATCAAATTGCAGACAACGCTTCCTCAGGAGCAATCGGAGATTTTTGGAATACAGTTGCCATGTCTTCAAAAGGAACTGGTGGACGCACTGGACCAGGGTCTGGTCCAAAAGGTGCAGGAGGTAATTTTACGATTTTACCCGTTTCTCCAGTAGGTAGTGGTGTGCCAAGTGGTCAAGTTAATTTTAGCTGGAACAACCGAAAAGAAGGAGCTGCTTTATATCAACTAAAAGTATTTTCAAAAGGCATGGATACCCCAGTATTCACTGTAGTAACAAAAAAGACAATGTTTAGTATAGATATTGATCAAATTGCCGTTGAAGCTGATGATGAAATCTCATGGAAAGTTAATATCATAGGAGACAATGCAAGTAAATCGGATAATGTTTCTTTTAAATTTGCCAAGAAAGGTGCTTCTATCTCTGTTTTACAAGATTTGAAAAAAGCACCATCTTATAAAAAATCAGATGATTTTCAAAAACGGCTAATGGAAGCAGTTACTTATGAGAAAAATGATATGACTTATCTGGCTCATCAATGTTATAAAAAAGCGTTAAAGAGTAAGCCAAATAACGCAATGGTAAAAAAACTATACAACTCCTTTTTAGCTAATAATGAGCTTTCTCATTTAATAATGGAGGAATAGTAATGATTATTTAAGTAAATAAAAATAAGTAAGTTCCATTAATTATCCCGAATTTTCAATCTCTGAGAATTCGGGATTTTTCGTTAAAAAAGCTAGCAAAAAAATGGCTTTGGAGAGCATTATTAGTTACGAAATTGATATTTGACTCTCTATACTATACTTTTAGAAACCCTCGCCTAAAATGCGAATGATCCTTTTGGAGGGAGCGATTTGGCAAAATTTCTCTGGCGGATTTTTCGAAAAAAATATACGATAGAAAACATAAAAAAACTTTCTAACTCTTTATTGAAAGATTAGAAAGTTAATAGTTGGGGCACTGGACTTTATGGCTTATGCCTGAAAAAACCTTTGCCAAAGCAAAGGGAAAACTAAGCCGTCAAATGTATGTTTCTTCATTTTTCCATGATGAAAAAGGTATCATAAGGTGCAAAGGCACCTTTGATGAAAAAAATCTAGGCTGTGGATATTTAGGCTAAAATTCAACGCCCTCCCACAAACGACCCAAATGTTAGCAAAGCTCACGTGGGTAGTTTTTTCGCAAACGCTAACTTGAATTTACCACCCATCCGCCTTGCGGTTCACTCACTTGAATGTCCCCCAGACATTCATCCTGCGGAATCGTTCGCTCATGCCAAAATCTCCAATGCCTCTCCGAAAATCGAAACATTTGGTTCATCAAACAAGCAAAAAATTATCGGCAGTATGTTGGTTTTGAGTTTTGCCTAAGAGCCTAGAGTTAGTCTTTTATTCGGTACTTAGCTTAGTAGTCATTCAAGCTGAAATTGACGGATAATGCTTGGTGTTTTTTACGAAGTGCAGCCAAAATTAACCTTAAAACCTTACCGACACTTTTAACTTGAAAGACTACTTAGTAACGAGTAAAGAATAACTCCATCATTTCACCGATAATCTTTTGCTTTAATACGTCGTTATTTTCCTCAGCAATAGCTAGGCTATTCCTTCAAAAAATGCCTAGTCTTAGATCAAAATCTCTATCTCCAAATGTCGGAGTTATTCTTTAGTCGTTACTTAGTTTGACTTTTCTGGAAAATATTTTTTCATCATTGCATTGAACTTAGGATAAACTCTAATCGATGCTAAATCATCATCGGATATCAAGGAAGCATAATCATTAAAGCCAGTTTTCAATGTCTTTTCCATCCATTTCAATGCAGTTTCAGGCTTATTTTGTAATGCTTTAAGGCAAATCATATTATAATGTCCCCATTGATGATCTGGTTCAAGCGACAAGACTTTTAAATAGCTTTTCTCCGCTTTATTCAATTGCTTCGTTGCTACATATAAATTACCTAAATTAATATGACAACTAACGTAGTCAGGTTTTATTTCAAGCGTTTTCAAATAGCTTTTCTCCGCATTTTGATACTCCTGTTGATCATCTGCTAAACACCCAATATAAAAACAAGCTCTATAATAATTTGAATCCTTCTCTAAACATATTTTGTACATCGAATCCGCTTTCGTTAACTCTCCTAACCCCCAATAAGAAGTACCAATATTAAGAAACGGATGTACTAAGTTGGCACTCAACAAACTTGCCTTTTTACCCCATTTCAAACCCTCCTTATAGTTCCCCATATCATTATAGGTGGTACTTAGGTTATAAGGTGGCAATACCCACTTAGGCGCAATCTGCATTGCTTTTTCATACATCTTGATCTCCTTTTCTTTTTCATTGAGATTTCCATAAATCAACCCCAATTCATTATATATATAAGCTGCTTTATCATCAAATTGTAAGGCTAGTTTTTCCTTTTCAAAAGCTTTCTTAAATAGTTTTTCATTTCCTGTTTTCTCTCCTTCTAACCGTAGAATAACCCCTTGGAAATAATACTGTTTAGCTCGTATTTGATTATAAACTCTATGCTTATCTCCTAAAATTTCAGCAGCTTTGTTAAGCCAATTGGGGTTGGATCTGTAGCTTTCTCCATAAGATTCCCAACGTTCCGCCATTTCTTTTGGATCTGCCTTCAAATACCCATTGAGGGAGTGTTGGGCCTCATCTTGTAATGCTGCTGCAAAGTTTCGTTTCATAGAGCCATGAAGCATTTTTATGGAAGGTTCTTTCGACAAAACCTCGTATAATTCACTTGCAGATTTGCCAGGAGACCGGGTATTGTTAACTTCGGAAGGCAAGAAATATTGATTATCCACAGCTGCCACAAATTGAATGTATAGTTTCTTAATAGAACTATCAGCATCCATCAAATAAGAAGCTTCATTTCCTTTATTATTGACAAAGCCAAATTCAGTGGATGGCGTTTCCCTATTCTTCCTTAATTCTGCCAACGATTCTGCATGAACAAAAGAAATTTTTGTCCCCATAGAACCTTGAACCACAGGCAATTGACTAAAATCGGTTTCTTGAGTTATCTTATCTTCAAGGTAACGTCTAAGTTCTAACAGATTGACAGATAAATCATTATTATCATCTGCCATACCGGTTAAAGCATCGACCAAATGATAAGAAAAAATGCCTCTTCCTCCACCCCATTGTTCTCCTTCCAAAGATAATTCATTGGCTTGGCAAGACATTATTTTTACTGTATTTTCAAATTGAGTGGCTAGGGCTGTTGCCGTAGCCTGAACCCCTACACTTCCACCTGCCAAATTGCCTGATCGACAAGCATCTGTAAACAATACAATTTTCGATTCATTCAATTGGACAAGCGTTTCCAGATAGGCACTTACATCATCGACCCTAAGAGAGCTAATCCGATAATTAGTTGATGGGGTATCATGGGTCAGCAAATAACCATTTTGTCGGATAATTTTGGCTTCAACATCTCCATGTCCCGAAAAATAGATAATAACTTTATCGTTCTTTCCACTTTCTTCGATCAACCAGTCAAGCGCTCCAAATATTTGTGGAGCAGTCGCTTTTTCATTAGTCAACATTTTTATATGCTCATCCTTTAGTTCCCCTCCAGATTTAGATTTCAAATACGTTACAAATGCTTCTGCATCTCGATGGGCAAACTGCAAATCTGGTATATCCTCATCACTATAATCAGAGATGCCAATGACCAAAGCTCTAGTCGTAGAAGTAGAGGCCATCTTAAGTCCTTGACAATGCCCCCATTGGCTAAAACTATTGAGCAGGATTAATAAATAAACAATTTTTTTCATAGCAGATATTTTGAATAAAACTCTATTCAACTAAATTAAAACAATTTTTCTTACCAATGTATTTGATAGCCAACAGAAAGATTACCCCCAGTGACAAAAAAAACCAAGTATCCTTGTCTCGTTAATACTAAATACTGAAGATAATCTATTTAAAAGACTGTTAAATATCCTTTTAAACTTTCCAGTTATAGACCAAAACAACTACCTTATGACGATATATACATACTAAATGAACAATAACAAGTGTAATTTAAACTTTGTATAACATATTTTTTATTTTCGTCCATATCCCGTAAAAATAGCTTCACTAACAAATTAATTCAAATACAGTAAAATAGATTTCTATTGATTTTTAAAATGGATTAAATTGAAATCTCTCTATTTGCATATACTTCACGCTGATCTATTTTAAGTATCTAGACTTTTAGTTAACTGTAGACTTATTCGAAAATAAGAATTGGATATATGCTAATTTATTATTTCCGAACAAGTCTTGTATGACTTGATAATTTAAACATGAAAATTTCACTGATTATTCTATTATTTTCTTCTTTGATTTTTCTATCCTCATTCAATTTTATATTCCCTAATAATTTTGGTGAATACGAAAATGAATTAGTTCAATTAGAAGAAGATTTTTTTGCGTCCCCTGAGCTAGAAAACTCCTACAAAACTAAGATTATTAAAAAAGTATTTGCCCAGCTTAAAATGGTAAAAGGAGATTTTCGCTCTATAAAACCTCAATTAAATTTTGTGGACAAGATTCCAAATGGGGGAAGGATTGCCGTCGCTTTTGGGAAGATAGGTTTGGTTTTCTTTGAAGAAAAAACTTATGATTTATGTGCTTCCTTGGGTAAAGATTCATTAGATGCCATGGCAATAATCTTAGGGCATGAATTAACCCATTGCTATGAAAATCATGATTGGGAAGATCATTTTAAACAAGAATTTAAAAAGACTCAAATGGATTCTGTTTTGAAGGATCACTATATGGAGGATGAAATTCAAGCCGATTATTTAGGTGGTTTTTTGGCCTATTCCGCTGGCTTTCATCCCGTAGGAGTCACAAAAAAAATCTTTACTAGCCTATACAAAGCTTATGATATCACAGATGAAGAATTAGAGGGAGACTATCCTCCACTCAATGAAAGAATCGAAATAGCAGAAAAATCTGATCAAAAATTAAAGGCTTTAATCGATTATTTCGAAATGGCTAATTTCCTTGTTGCCTTAGGAGAATACGAAGATGCCTTGGTTTATTATAATGCAGTCGAAAGAGAATTTCAAAGTCGAGAAATTTATAATAACTTAGGCGTAATCGCTTTTTTATCGGCTGTTGAAAAAATTAGTGCCACACAATTACCTTTTGCCTTTCCTGTTGAATTAGATGCAAATTCTCGCTTAAGTAAAGGAGGTAGAGGTGGAAATGAAGACCAAGTAGCAAAATTAATGGAAGCTATTGAATATTTTGAGAAGGCCAAAACTATGGATGCTTTTTACCCCATCGCTTGGCTTAATTTAGGTTGTGCTAGGGCTTTATTAGGTTTTGTACAAGATGAATATCAGGATTTAGAGTATGACGAAGGAGAATTAGCCGCTAAAAGAGCCATTAGGCTCGCCAAAGGAGAAGACCCTGAAAGATGGAAGAAAAGCATCATTGATGCCAATATTTTATTGGGTGTAATAGAGGGATTAAGAATAAATGGTGACATTCAACCTTTAATGAAGGAAATTGCTAAATTAAGAGAAGATGACCAGAATGAAGAGATGACCTTAAAAATTGAATCATTAAAAGATCTATCTGAAGATGCAATCATGTATTTTGATAGAGCTTTGAAGTTGGATGAAAATGCACAGTTAGCCCACCTCAATAAAAATAAACTGGAAAGCAAAAAGATACCAACCCCTCCAGCGGTCGGACAATTAGTTACACCGACAGAAACAATAGAAGGAAAGAAAATAGTAGAATTGAGAGTTCGTAAAGAAAACATAAGAAAAGACCTACTATTAAAACCAGGGATGATTTTCGCCGTAAAAAACTTTGCTAAATCTCAGCTTTTTGTCAATAGTGTTTCAGTAGATCCAAAACATACGACCAACCTATATGTAACAAACATAGACTATGATCAAACCACTCATCAAGGTGTAAAAATTGGCGATCATTATGATACCGTAACCGAAAAATATCCCAACCCGCCAACTCCAATTGGACTAGGCGATGGGTACTTTTTAGTCTATCGAAATCCAATGTTAGTTTTTCAATTTGATGCAGACCATAACGTGAAAAGATGGGCGATATATAGAAGATGATAATCAAGAGTAAAGAGTATTCTATTCAAAAAATGACAGGGTTTTGAATAGAATACTCCAAACAGCTATTACTTGCCTACCATTCCGCCAAAGCTTTATTAAAAATCTTCATTGAGAGGCTCTCTGGTTCAGTTTTGAGACCTTTAGTAACAAAAGGACCTTTGGCTCTTACCCCATTGAACAACTTCCATTCAACCGTAATATTATCTCCTTCAATAGAGTACAAGCCCTTAATAGAATAAGCATCTGGATAATTTTTCACATTCAAGAAAATCTTATTTTGACCTATACCAGGTTTGGTATTGTCTTTTATCACTTCATCTAATTGGGTTGATAAGCCAATCGGGTCTCCAAAATGTTGTTTCTCCATAAAAACACTATGAACAATAATACTCTTCTTGGGCGGTATTGGAATATTGACTTGGTCATTGACAATTCCGATAGGAAAGGAAGTACTCGTTTTTGGAATAATCAAGACAGGCTGTTGGGTTTTTTCCACTATCCCTTTTGCAAAATCAGGAACATTATTCGTTGCATAACTCAAAAGACTCAACACATCCAATGTTCTATCATCTCCAGATTCATTATCATCTTTGGCTGCGCCTTTCATACCTAAAAGGATCGTATAAGTCAGGAGTCCTTGACCTAATTCTGCCGTTTCAAAACTTTTTTGATTCGCTTCACTACTAGCAAGTATATACATACCCATTCGGTCTTTCAATTGATCCAAAGCTCTCGTTTGAGTAGAGGTCAAATCTCTACCTGCAGACAAGATTTCAGTAGCTTTTCCAGAATGGCAAGCATCCAAAACAAGAATTTGCTTATTGGCTTTGATCTTTCGAATCCACTCCATCATCTCTCTAGAAGAGATGGCAAATTGTTCCCGACGATTAGCATCTTTATCCAAGTTCTTCATGGAGCTAATATCCTTAGTCAAATAATAGAAATCATCGCCAATCGTTTTTCCATGCCCCGAAAAGAAAAGAAATAAGACATCTTTGGGATGTGCCTCCTTAGCCATTTTCTCGAAAGCCTTCTTTATATTAGCTTTACTCCCCACCTCACTTTGCGATGTAGCATCAGACACAAAAGATTCAATATGAATGCCTTCTCCAAATAAGAGTCGTCCTGCCTCTTTAAGTGCTATTGTAATCCTTTTCGCATCATCATCAGCGAAAGAAAGATCAATATCACTTCCACTATAATCAGAAGTTCCAACAACTATAGCTCGTAATTGTGGTTCATAAAAAGGATCATCATCAATTTCTTCCTCTACAATTTCATCATCATCTCCACCTTTTCCTTTACTTAAAGCCTTTCCTGGCTCGTAATTCAACTCATAAAAAGGACTTCTAAGCCACCCTTCTTCATTAAACACCTGTATAGCAATACGGCTATTTTCGCCTTTGGGAAAATAATCTTGATAAACCGTCAAATCTTCTGAAATATGTTTAGATCTTTTATCATTAATATCTGCATTTACTTCTTTTCCATTAATGTAAAGACTCACTTTTCCAATACCACCACTCCGTTTTTTCAGATCTATTTTTAATAAATTTTTCTCCTCATCAATTTCTAATTCCGCAAGTGGATATTGTGGCAATAAATCTAGTTTTTCAACATCTCTAACCGAACCACCCTTTAATCTGAGTAAAATCGGCAGCAAGCCTGGTTCCCAATATCGCTCTTTCAATTGTTCCAAATCTATCAACTCCATATCTACTAGAAAATAAAGTAAATCAAAACCACCCGGAGAAGAATCAAATAAACCACTTGAAGTATGAACTACCCAGTCCGAACTATCCAACATAATTATACTCGCTAAAGGTGCTTCTAATTCGGAGGGCAACTCCCAAATATTCACCTGACCATCATAACCACCTGAAATACCAAAATAACTATCTGAGGAAAAATCTACAGAATTGACCCATTCAGAATGTCCACTTAATTTTTTGATAGGTTTTTCTTCCCCTACCCGCCAATAAATAATATCATTTCCGGAACTAAACAAAAAGGTTTCTCCATCTGGTGAAAACCTTACATTAGAAGTGGAACCACAGGGGAAGTCATCTAAAGCATAAGTTTGAATGATCGAATCTCCTTTTATATCCCACCATTCTAATTGAAATTTTTGACAAGAAATATTAATGAAAGTTTGACCATCGGGAGAAAAAGCAACAGGCGACCATAATTTCCCACTCAATTGAACTTTCTTTGATTTAGACGGATTTTTTAAGTCATCAACTCTTATAAGTCCATCTTTTGATCCGGAAAAAACCAAATTACCATCCTTCGACCAAGCCAGAGAATTAATTGATCCCATATGCCTTGGCAAGGATTGAACCTGTGTTTTATTCTCCACATTCCAACACTCTAAGTTCCCATTTTTTGTCCCAAATAAAACTAAGGATCCATCCGGTGAGAAGGAAATCACTTTAACTGGAGTATTTCTCTTAGGGAAACTCCCTATTATTTTTTCTTCCTCTACATTCCAAACATGAATGGACTTATCAATGGAGCTAAATAAAATATTCTCTCCAGTTGGTGAAAAACAAGTGGTTATAATCTCTGAATTATGTCCATGTAGCGTTGCATAGTAATCTCCTTTTTCCAAATTCCAAACTTTAAATTCGGAACTAAATCGCGGTAAAATGAGCGCTCTTTTTTTATCTGGTGAAAAACTAACCTTAGAGAGCATCTTACTAAATCCACCAAATTGTCTTATCATTTTATGTGATTCTACATCCCACAAAATTAGCGTCCGATCATGAGAGCCTGATAGTACAAATTGGCCATCCTCAGAAAAACTAGATGCACTTACACTTTGTTTATGTCCTCTCATCAATGTATCCGCTCCTTCTGCTGCGATATCTTTCAGTTTCATTTGATATTGCACAAGATTAACTTGCCCATTATCACTTTCCATTTGTATATCATTCGATTCATAAAAGATAGTGTTGCCATTGGGGGCTATAGAAACGGAATTACCTTTCAATACCGAATCATTAAGAGCCTTTTTCTTTATTATTTTTCCATCTAATGGATCTATTATGACTACTTTATCTTTAGACACAGAAACTAACATTCCATCTTCCCTAACGCGTAATGCCTTCACAGGGTCATTATGGATAGAGAAAGTCTGCTCAGCTTCCAAGCCTTTCATTGTCCATTGAGCAATACTTCCATCAATCATGCCTAACCACACAAATTTATGATCTGGAGAGAAACAAATAGACTTTACTTCCTTCTTCTGAATTGGGAAAGAATGAAAAATGTCTCCATCCTTTACCCGCCAAATTTTCACCCCTTTTGCCTCTTTTCGTACCTCACCCTCAATGTGGGTCACCGCCATTACAAATTTACCATCCTGGGAAACGGAAAGTAGTAAGGCACCAGGATCCGAAAGCATAGTATCCTTTTTATTTTCAGTCAAAGAACCCAAAAGTTCTCCTGTTTCTATGTCCCACATCATAATTGGATGTCTAGATCCTACAGAGGCCGCTATCGCATATTTTTTCCCTGAATTATAGGCAAAAGCTACAGACATGACGACAACTGTTCCCATATCATCTTTCCGATGAGGATTCCAAGTACGAATAAGTTTGCCACTAGAAGATTCCCATAGCTTTACAGTCTTATCTCTTGAACCCGAAAGTGCATAAACACCATCGGGAGATAAGGCAACTGTTTGAATGACATCAGAGTGTCCAACAGGAATCCCAAGTTCAGGTTTTTGTCCAAATATTATTGTTGGTAACAAAAGGAGGGATAGAATAAATCGTGTAATATTCATAGTAATATTTTTCTCAAGTACGTTTGACTTTATATCAGAATGTCTTTTCCAGCTGCTAAACGGTCTTTTCCCTCACCGTTCAATTAGACCCGCATTTCCATAGGCAGAAAATATTTTGGGATAAAGTCAATTGGATGAAATATACCAAGGGAGATATGCCTGACTGAATCTCTAATGAATAACCAAAAAGCACAAACTGAAAACCTAAAGTAAGCATTTCTTTATAATCAGTATAAATAACAATGATATTTTCAATTTTTCACTCAGCTTTCTTGTCCTTAAAAGGGACGATCGATTTCGAATAGCAATCTTTGACATCAATTGTATTTGTTAAGATCTGATTATGTTACCTTAAAAAGAGGAAAGAATAAGAATAGAGGCTTAGTCGCGATATAAATAATGGTACTTAGACAACTCTCGTGGAAAAGTAAATCCTCTCCTCACCCTTTAATTCCCTGAAAGGTCTTTCCCGCAGTGGTCTTGAATCCCTTCAGGGAATTAAAGGGTGAGCGTAGGCATAAACCACAAAAATTGACCTAGTACCTAAATAATTTACCCACTTTGCGGATATTGAATTAAAATCGTCCTTAAACAGTTGCAGTTGCCTCCTTTTGATTTGCCAAATCTAAATTTACCATTACAGCCATACACAGAAAGAAAAACGGACCAACTTTATCGGTTTCGACCATATCATTGATAATCAGAAGTGCGTCAATAATAATCATGGTCAATAGAAAAACCATTACAAAACCCTGCCGCATAGGGTCTTTTGTTTGATGATAGATTTGTTCACCTTTGATTAGGAAATAGAAAACGAGGAACATAAAAATCAGAAAACCAATAATACCTTGTTCGACAAAAACCATCAAATAATAGCAATGAATACCTGAATTTTCTGGATTTTCACTTACATAAGTTCGAAAAGTTTTGACGGTATAACCTTTATAATATTCCGTGAAGGTACCCGGACCGAAACCAAATTCAGGGCGTTTTTGAGTCATGTACGCACCTGCGATCCAACGATAAACACGTTCCATTGTAGAGATGTCTTTACCTTGAAAAGTAGCGGCAACTAAGTTATCAAAACTGACATGTCGGATTGTTTTTTCGTAAGAAGGTGCGTGATATAAATAATTGTTTTTGGTAGTAAGGTAAGTAATCCCTGAAATCACAAGAATCGAAGCCAATCCAAGTGCTATACGCGTTAATTTAAACTTGATGACAAAATACGCGCCTCCAGCCATAAATATGGCAGCATAAGCTGCGCGAGTATATGAAAATTGGATCCCGATCAGTACCAAGATCGTAGCTCCAACAATAAACCACCACTTAAAAGTGAAAGTTTTATACCACGACCTTGCATACCAAAGCAATGGAAAAAACAGGGCCATTAGGCAGGCATAATTCACATGATTTCGGTAAAACGGACGGACGGCTTTATCTACTAATTCAAAGGCAAAACCTTGGGTAATTTGTCTAGCCAAAACCCACAAAATCGTAATGCAAAGAGGGATTACAATAACCCACATAAGCAGTTTTAATTCTTTCTCACCTTTCAAAATTCGACCCGCCATGAAATAAAAAACTAGGATATACCAAAGTTTGGCAAGTAAAAATTTAATAGAAATAAAGACATCTTGAGATGTCAACGCCGTCACAAATATCCATGCAACATGCAATAACAGAATGCCTGTAAAAGAATGTCGCGTATAACTACCTCGAAGATTCTTTCCTTGTTTCAGGATATACAAAAAATATACCCCCATAAGTCCGACCATCAAAGGCTCAGTAGGTAAGTCTGTATTAAATCCACCGGGTAAACCAACTTCTGTGGAAAAAGGAATTAAGGCAAATAATAAAAAGAAGACGGTTCTAAAATCGACGACTGTCACATAAGCCAATAATAAAAAGAAAGGTATACCAACAAGAAAGAACCAATTGCCAGCAATGCCGACAATGAAACTTAAAAAGACAGCTCCACAAAAGAGTAGGAGCAACTGCTTCATTTGCTTTTCAGAATAGGATGATATGTTAGTCTGCACGCTGTCCACTAACTATTTCGCATTTTTCCCTTCGTACACCTCCTTCCAATTTACATCTCGATACGTATCAAAAACCAGAATCGCAATCGTGCTCAAAATAAAAGCAAGGATGACGGAGACGGTGACAATCAACATACGTTTGGGCCTAGATTTAATAACAGGAACGGGCGCTTCTTCCAGAACATGAATAGCTGGAAAAGTCGAATGGTAAACCGATAAAATTTGTCGATAACGCTCCCTATCTTTACCCAGCTGCTCACTTGCTTCCAATTGAACTTCCCCTAATACTTCCGCCTGAGTAAAACCTTGATTAAACAAATCTAGATTACGCTTATAAATAATTAACTCAGCCTCTTGTGAAGCCAAACGTGCTTCAAGTGCCCTGACAGAATCTCGCGATCCTTTACGACTAATATTATTTTTGTAGTAGCTGACTTTTGCGTTGTTTTTTTGAATACCCGCTTCTGTCTTTGACACCAGTCCAGCCATTGCCTCACTTTGGGTTTCGACATTATAAACACCAAAAGAATCTCGAATAAATCTCAATTCTGTTCCCAAGGAGTCCAGTTTATTTTCCGAATCTGCTAATGAATTTCGGTAAGTTTCAACGGTTAAATTCAAACTTTGCTTAATCAATCGCTGCCCAATTTCATTGATTTTATTTCTAGCTGCATTCGCCATTTGAGCAGCCAACTCCTTCTCCTCATCTTCAATAGAGAGTTCTATGGCATCCTCTTTAGTTCGCTCTACATCATACAAGCTAGCCAAATGAACATTGATATAGTATTCTGCTAACTCATGTGACGTATCAATATCATAATGATTGTACAAATCATATTCATTAATCAAAAAATTGGCGAGCTCGCTCGATTTGGCGATACTCATGATACGGTCAATATCCTCTTTGACCCCATAATATCTCATACTTTCGCTTCCGCGACCATACATCAAAGAAGGATCTGCCAAATCGGGACTTGCGGCATAAAAGACCGTTGTCGATTGGTAATAAACAGGAACCAAAAGAACCGTTACAATTGCGCCGATTCCGACGGCGAGGCAAGTGAAAACGATGTACTTTTTCCATTTAAAGATGGTTTCCAATACACCGATTAAGTTGTCTTTATTTTCCATTCAAGTTGGATATTCGTTTGTTCGGTAGTTTTCAAAAATCAAGTTCGATTGTCAAACGGAGAAAAACGAATAGAAGTGGATTATTTCCCATTTTAACAAATGAACTCAAAATCAGCGCAAAAGTAGGAAATGAAATAAGAATGGCGCATAAAAATCAATTCAAAAAGTCAAGCCTCACCTTTCCAAAGTCTGTCATGGCTTTCATTTTATTTTCAAAGCCATTTTTTATTCGCTCCTTATCCAACTCTATATTTTTATCATGTCCAATCGAAACAACGGGCTCCACCGATCCTTTTTTCATTAAAAAATACATCAAATACCATCTTCCCCATTCAAACTTTGTCCAATATTTCTTTGGAATAACCTTGGTGATTGGTACTCCTAAATTCCTAAACCACCATTTTCTTTGATAATAGTAATGAATAATTTGAATAGCTCTTAAAGTATGATTGAACTTCCCTACATAAGCATTAAAAAATCGGTCAAGATTGTTTAAAAAGGTTTCTGTTGGATTGATTTCGTCGTATTCATATCGATCGTTATAATTTTTAACCTCCATTAAAACCAATTTTTCAAAATTTATCACATAAATAAAATCAACTCCTTTCAGACCTCGACCACTCAAATATCGATAAAATCGATGCTTGTCATATTGAATGACAATCCAGTCATCTTCGAAATTGAAGGCTAAACCGCTTTCTTGAAAGGTTTGCAATATTGATTATTTTACTTTTTACAACCTAGAATTAAATTAATTTGTTTTAAAACAAAACAAATTAATTTAAATAATTCTCCTAAAATAAGAACAATATTTTACCTTCGTTGAAAATACACACAGCTGATCAAGATGCAATTATTCGAAACAGAAAAGAAGACCGACAGATATACGATTGTTTATAATTTGACTCCAATTGCGGAAGGACTTTTCGTTCCTGTCGCATATATTGTCCAAAGAGATCGAAATGGGAAACTCTCCCACATTCAAAAAAAGGCGATCCCCAAGACAATTCAAAGCTATGGCATTGACTCTACACCAACGATTGAAAAACTGTTTGAAATCATTGAAAAATTAGACACCAAAGCACTCGAAGAAAAATTCAAGCCACCTCGAAAACGATTTGTTCCATTTCAAAAATTGTGGGGAGACAATCCCATTCAAGCAAAAATTCGAAATTATGTTCATCAAGAATTAGATACCTTTTTATCAGAAATATCTGAACAAAAACTATTGATTTGCTGGAACATTGAACGTAAGGTTTCAGCAAGCGAAGTATTAATGGAAATACCGAAACAAAAAGAATTAACCCCACAAATTCAAGTTGATTTAAGAGAAAAGGTCATTCATTATTATTTGCGCTTGGAGGATGAAAACGGTGTCTTTGACATTCGAACAAAAGATGTCATCCCTATTACGAATACGCCAGCGTGGTTATTTGTCGATTATAAACTTTACAAGGTTCCAAATATAAATGGGAACATGGTTAAGCCCTTCCGAAAAAAGTGGAAAGTGGTCATTCTTTTGAAAAATGCAAAAATGTATTTTGAGAGTTTTATTCTCAAACAAGCTTCCAAGTTAGATATTGAAGCGAATGGTTTTGAAGTATTAAAAAACGATCAATTATTAAGTGCAGAGTTACAGGCAACAGAAAATGTTTTCACTAAGAAATGGGGTTTAAATCTTAAGTTTCAATACGCAGATGCTACTTTTCATTGGAATGAAAAGAGGCGAAAAGTGACTAATTTGAGATTCGAATCAGAGGAAGAAATTACCATTCTTCAGACAGTCCGAAATGATAATCGTGAAACATCTTTTTTGAATATTTTGAAAAACCTAGGCTTAGAAATTAGCGAAAACAATCTATTCCAAATCGCAAATACAGAAGCAGATGGACATCAGATTTTTGAATGGATTCGGACGCATCAAAAACAGTTAGAAGCGTTTGGTTTTCAAATAGTTGGTCCACGATATGATCAAAAACCAATAAACCTACATACACCAAAAATCACTCAAGAAATTTCTAAAAAGAATGATTGGTTCGACTTGTTGATTGTCGTTCAAGTTGGACAGTTTTCCATTCCTTTTCACAAATTGATTCCTTACATTCGAGAAGGGAATCGATTTTATTTATTGCCTGATGACACTTGGTTTTTGATTCCGGAAGAATGGATGACAAAGTATTTGGCTTTGGCACAATTTGGGAAGCGAGACAAAGATTTGGTTCGATTGTCAAAAAGTCAATTTACCATTTTGAATAAAATGGGTTTCGAATCCAAATCAGTTGGAGAAATTGATTGGAAGAATATTGATTTTACCCTGTCAACTGATTTGAAAGCGACCTTAAGACCTTACCAACTAGAAGGCGTAAAATGGCTTTTTTGGAATTATCAGAATGATCTCGGTGCTTGTTTGGCAGATGACATGGGACTGGGAAAAACACTCCAGATGATTGCAATCTTATTGCATGCGAAAGAACAGCGAGTTCAAAACTCAGCAGTTCAAAAAAATCAAAATGTACAAACCAATTTATTCAATACTTCAGGAGATATAGATTATTTAAAACCATTGAATGCACTGGTGATTTTGCCAGCTTCTCTGGTATTCAATTGGGAGAGTGAGATTAAAAAATTTGCCCCAAAGCTGAATGTTTACCGCCATGTGGGTACAAAGCGACATAAAGATATTCGAATTCTGGAAAGATTTGATGTGCTGTTGACCACCTATCAAACTGCCTTAAAGGATGCTGAAATCCTGAAAGAAATGGAGTTTGAATACATCGTTTTGGACGAAAGTCAATATATCAAAAATAAGGATTCAAAGGTTTTTAAGGCGATAAATCAATTTCAAGCCAACAATAAAGTTTCGTTGTCGGGTACGCCAATTGAGAACTCACTATCTGATCTTTGGTCTCAAATGCAATTCATTAACCCTGGTCTTTTGGGCAGTTATGCTTTTTTCAAAAGAGAGTTTATTTCTCCCATTGAAAGAGGCGGAGATGATATGAAAAAAGAACAATTGCGAAATATGGTTTCGCCGTTTTTATTGAGAAGAACGAAAGAACAAGTTGCGAAAGATTTGCCCGAATTGGATGTACAAGTTTATTATTCGGAGATGACTTCCGACCAGAAAAAATTGTATGAAAAGGAAAAATCTAAAGCCCGAAATTTCTTATTAGAAAACTTCAATAAATCCAATTTTGAATACAATCGAATTGTAATTCAGACCCTTTTGAAATTACGTCAAATTGTCAATCATCCACGCCTCGTTTTTGAGGATTATGAAAAAGAATCCGGTAAATTTAAAGATGTCTTAGAACAATGGGAGACGGTCAACAAATCCAATCATAAAGCACTGATATTTAGCACATTCGTTAAATATTTGGATTTATTTAAAACCCATTTTTCGGAAAATGAACAAGAATTTTCTTGGCTCACAGGCAGTGTCACACAAAAACAAAGAGCCAAAGAAATCGAAAAATTTCAGACCAAAGATTCTGTCAAATCTTTCCTAATTTCCACCAAAGCAGGTGGAACGGGACTCAACCTTACCGCCGCCGATTATGTATTCATGCTCGACCCGTGGTGGAACCCTGCCGCCGAAAAACAGGCAATTGCGAGAGCGCACAGAATTGGTCAAACGAAAAAGGTTTTTGCACTAAAATTCATCACCAAAGATTCGATTGAAGAGAAGATTTTGAAACTCCAAGAGCGGAAGGCAACCTTGGCAGAGGATATCCTTTCGGGTGCAGGTAAGCAGTCGCTTTCGAGAGGAGATTTGGAGTTTTTATTGGGGTGATTTATGGAGGGAGGTGATTTTTCCAAAGGATATTTATTGGTTAGGGCGCAGTTTCAGGAGAAGGTCTTGATAGAGAAGGTGGTTGTCGATTAGTTTAATAAATCGATTCTCAGAAATCTTCCAGGCTTTGAAACCATTTCTGTTTAGTATCAGAAGCTCAATGCCAACACACAGCCCTAACCCCTGAAGGGAAACCACCGCCCACCAAGCGGGTAGATGCTCTCCTTCAGGGGCTGGGGGTGAGAAATGATACTAAACTCAAAACCTGGAAGATTTAGGGCTTCCCATTTGCTACCTCACCAAGGATACATCTCCCGTAAACGTAAAAACCTCTCCGTCCAAAAACTGGATTTCTGCTTTATAAACATAAACACCGGTAGATAATTTTTTGTCACTGTGTTCCCCATCCCAGCCTTGGTCGACTTGCTCTGTTTGAAAATTGTAGTTTTCAAAAACAAGGCTGCCCCAGCGGTCGAAAATTTGAAAAGAAAGCACTATTTCTGGGTTTTTACTTGCTGGGAAAAAGAAATCGTTAAAGCCATCGGAATTGGGACTAAAGGCATTTGGGAAGTAAATTTTTCTATTCTTTAACACCTTAACAAAAGTAGAAGCTGAATCCTGACACCCTTGCCCATTGTCTACACTAATAGTATAATTTCCATCAAAAAATGGCTGGATATTCAGGTTTTGAACATTAACATTGCCTTCTAATTCATTGGTACTTTCCCACGAAAAAAAATAGTTATCTCCTACTGGAAATAGGAAAGGAAACAAGGTCAAATCATCACCTAATTCGATTTCATGATAAGGCTCCAATTGAACATTTAATGGGATAACTTGAACCGTCACGGTCTCAATTTGCACCTCACAACCGCTGGTCACAGTAACAGCATACGTTCCTCCATCACTCACCGAAAAAGTAGGATCAGTCGAACCATCACTCCACAAATAATCAACTCCAAAAATGCCTGGTTCAAGCGTTATTTCATCACCAGGACAGATATTCGTATTGATTGCACTGAAGTCGATATTCAATTCATTAACGGTCATCGTAGCTGGGTCATCTTGAATAAGAGTGAATGGATTATCGGAGATTTCGATCTCTCCGAGTTCCGTTGGCAAGCCTGAAAGAGTAGATTGTAATTCATGAAACCCACTCGCATCTGGCAATAACTCAACCCAAACCGTAATTTGATGGATTCCTACAGGCACATTTAGGTCTTCATAGATAAAATAGTCCGATCCAATACCTCCTTCTGTAATAGTAGCAGGAAAAGGAATCGAAATATCGGTGATTTGAAAACTTTCAGGAAAGTAATGCTCGAAGGTCAATCCCGTTTGTTCACGTCCTGAAGTATTAGCAATCTCAATAGTTATTGGAACCGTTGTACAAGGAACTAATTCCTCATTGATGGCTACCCATTCTCTTAATTCGACTCGATACGGGCAAGAACAACCATCATTACCTGTCGCAGCAGGCCCAATAGCTTCTAAAGTGACAATACCTGTGTTTTTATCAACACTAAAAAACCCATCTTGACCATTACCGGAAGCACCTTTTCGCCGCCCATACCCAAACAAATTTCCAAAAGCATCAAAGAAAATAGCTCCCATAAAGTCGGCAACATCTGTTGATGGAAAATTTGCATTAATACTTCCATTGGTCGTATTAAAAATGACAAGTCGGTCGCCGAAAGTATTAAACCCGTATAGCTGTGAGGTCAATGGATCAAAGGCGACATCGGCACATCGAGTATTCGTTCCTGAAAGCATTTGTTTGGTTGCAGCAAAGGTTGGTGACTCCAAATCTATAAAAACCAAGGCTTCATCTCTTGTATCAGTCGACTCCAGGAGTACTAAATATCGACCATCAGGTGTAATATCTCCAGCGATATGGATTCGACTAGTATTAACACCTGAAGCCACATTGCCAATTAAAAAGGCGCTCCCCGTCGAATCTACTTGAAATAAATTATAGGTTCCAGGATCGATCCCATAGATAAAGCTATCTGTCGAACGAAAGCCAATGGAATTGAGTACTTCTCCTGTATTGGTATCGTTTAAAGGAGAAAATTGGACGTCCCCTCCAACGGGGTCAACGACGACCTCGAAAGCCTTGCTTTTAGTCCCTAAATTGGCTAAAGTCAGATAAAACGACCCTCTGCAGATAAAGGGCTCTTGCGCAAAAATAATAATGGTATAAATCGAAAGACCTATGATTATTCCAATTCGTTTGAAAGACATGAGGGACATTTTGGTGTTAGAATATGTTTGGAATTTGCGTTTGAGTGATTTTTTAGGAAATATTATTTTGAAGGAGGCATTTTTCGCAGTCAAATGCGGGCAATTTGAGGAGAAAAATAACGCTGTGCAAAATGATAGTTACAGGAAAATCGCCAAAATCATAATTCAAACATACTCTAAAAGTTCCTAAGAAGCTGTTTTAAAACCTAATGTCGGATTTTTTATCTGAGTTTTTTTCGTTTGTTTTTAGATTTTTTGAGTTTCATAGCATCGCTATGAAGCGATAAAAATCTAAAAACAGGCGGAAAATGGCTCGGTAAAAAAACGGTAGTGGATTTTGAAACAGCTTCTTTGTATTTGGGCTGAAAATAAAACTAAACTTTCTTTTTTGGTGAGTAAATCGAGAGAATGGTTGGCTAGCGAACGAAAAAATTATTTTTTTGAGAACTGCTGTCCTATAAGTTCCATTTTTTAAAGACCAATAGACAAAATTAATCAGTTAATGAATCAAAATCAACTGAGGGAAAAATTAGAAAAATTACATGCAGATAGTTTTGGATGGGCATTGCGATGTTGTTTCGACGACCATACAGCAGCAGAGGATGTTTTGCAAACCGTTTATTTGAAAACACTGGAAGGCCGCGCCAAATTCAATGGCAAAGCTGAATTCAAAACCTGGCTTTTTGCCGTTATTCGAAATACAGCCATCGATTTTATTAAAAAGGAAAAACGATTTCGGAGTATTGAGTTCGTCACCTCTGAGATGGAGGAAATAAATGAAGTGTCTTTCCAAAACGCTTTGAATCAATTATCACCCCAACAGAATCAAATTTTACACTTAGTTTTTTATCAAAATCTAACCATTGAAGAAGCTTCTGAAATCATGAAAATTCAGATTGGAACAGCTAGAACGCATTATGAAAGAGGGAAGCGTCAATTGAAAAAAAGGTTAATAATAAACCAAAATTTCCAACAATGAAAAAAGAAAATTCAACTAATAATTATTTAAATAACCTTTTTCAAAATCAACGAAAAAAAGATGAATTAAGCGCGCCGTCTCTTTCTACAATATTTGAAAAAGCTCAAAAAAAACACACTAAAATGAAAAGAAATAAATGGCTGCTCATAGGAATTCTAAGTATCGCTGTTTTAAGTATTGGACTCTATACACAATCTCAAAAAAGATATAATACCGAAGTTGACTATGAAGTGGTCAAAGCAAGCCTTGGTTATTACGAAACGATAATGGAGAAAGGAAAAGTCATTATCAATGATATTCAATTTGATTATGACAATGCTGCGATTAGACCATCTTCTATGCCCATCATTCATAGAATTGCGGATATGCTTAAAGCGCATCCTGACCTAAAATTGAGTATCGAAGGACATACCGATAGTGATGGATCAACTTCATATAATCTAAAATTGTCGGAAGCACGAGCACAGGCAGTCAAAGCGGCTTTATTGAATTTATCCATTTCAGAGAGTCGACTTCAAGCAAGTGGATTTGGCGAGACGAAACCTATGTTTCCAAATGATTCGGATGGAGGAAAAATGAAAAATCGAAGAGTGGAATTAGTTAGGAAATAAAGACTAACGACTAAGTGAAGTGAAAGGTTTTTCAACCTTTCACTTTTAAGCACCTGAACTAAATTATTAAAAAGTTTCAGTCTCTTCATTTGACATTTCCATTCCAAAACTTGGACTAGTCGTTTGGCTTGGTTAGAGACTGTTCATTAAACTGTGCGAGGAAGCGAATTGAAAAAAAGGAGATATTCGCAAAAAAAGCACACAGATGACGATACGCAAAAAGAAGAAATCAAGCCGAACATCAGAATTAACAGACTTTGAAAAAGAAGCAGT
>JANSWP010000074.1 GCA_024743405.1 Bacteroidota bacterium | reverse complement strand
TCTGGGAAATTTGTTTTGGTGGCCAATTATGTAGGAGGAACAGTCTCATCTTACCCCATTTTAGCAGATGGAAGCTTGGGTAATTCAATTGTTACACATATTCATCAAATTAGAAAAGTAAATCTACCTCGACAAGAAGCAGCACATGCACACATGATTGTTCCTGGTATTACTGATAATGCTGTTTTTGCAGTTGATTTAGGGATTAACCAAGTGATTCAATATAATTTAGACAGCACAGGAATGATGAACAGAATGGGCGAAATTACATTAACTGAAGGAGCAGGACCTCGTCATTTGGCTTTTCATCCAACGCTAAACCGAATGTATGTCTTAGGCGAATTAAATCATTCAATTGAAACGTTCAAATATGAAAACGGAAATGATGACTTTGAGTTGGTTCAAGTTGCTGACACCTGGGGAAAATCAGATAGTGAAGGAATGGTTAACTGTGCCGCCATCAAAATTCATCCGAATGGACAATTTTTATACGCCTCCAATAGAGATATAAAAAGTGATACCGAAAATAGTATTGCGATGTTTAAAGTTGATACTGAAACTGGTGAATTGACGTTTTTAGGCACACAAGATTCGAAAGGATTAATTCCTCGAGATTTTGAAATTGACCCATCTGGAAAATTTCTTTTGGTTGCCAATCAGAATTCAGATTCCATCGTCACTTTTAAGATTAACTCAAAAACAGGAATGTTAGAAGAAACTGGTTTTGTAAAGGAAGTGATGACACCAGTTTGCTTGAAATTTATGCAGTGATTGGACACTAATTAGAGGTTATTCCAAGTTTTATCCTCTTTTAAAGCGGTAAAACTTGGGATAATCCCTCAATCTCGTATAGTTTTATATATCAAAATTCATGAAGGCCCATTCATAATAATCATCAAGCACCTCATACAATTTATCTGACTCTGTTTCAGTTGTTAAATCGAACATGGGATAGGAAATTTTTTGTCCGTCAAAATCACCTCCGACTATAAGTCCTACCTCTTTATTATAACCTAATAAACTTTCGATCGTCACGTACTCTGCCTCTGGTAGCCCATCAACAAGGCATCCCTTCCCGACAGCTTCAAAAGGAAATTTTAGATTTCTAATCAGATAAGCCTCCCAGTTTTCAATATCTGTTTTCTCCGGTTTTTTCAACAGAATCTTTTGCAATCGCTTTCGCTGTTTTGCATCTTCCACATGATCCCAACTATAGGTGTGCAACAAGGTTCGATAAGCAATCAATGTATCTTGCTCCTTATCTCGAGGTTTGCTTTTTTCCAATTCATTGGCAGAAAAATCGTGTTCATCAAAAACCTCCATTTCATAGATGGCCTCTCTAAGATTTTTTAAGGGGATTTGACCTAATGTAACACTATCAAACTCAACTTCATATACCTCCTTACCTCCAATACTAATATGGGTGTTCACTACTCGTCCTTCCCAATCTTTCATATTCAACCCCGGCATTACCTCTGATTTAACTGATTTTTTTACACACACAGAAGACCCAACTTTAAACTTAGGATTTTTTACAGTACCCCCAAAACCAGCATTTCCTTGGAAACCACCTCCACTCAACATCTCCATAAAGGCATTCATATCCTCCTCATCAAATTCATCGTCATCAACCCCATCAAATAAACCATCATCGAACATACCTCCTACTTGTCCCATCAAAATTTCTTGTAAGATCGGGGAAAGGGCTCCTATTTTGATCGAGTCTTCAAACCCTTCTTTTAAACGTTCAAGCATAACAATCGCTTCATCAAAACCTTCGGTCATGGCATCCATCCCTCCTCCATGTCTTTCCGCTTTTTTGACTCCAGAAAGCATAGAGCCCAAATCCGAACTCCGAAGATTTCCTATTTCATCACTAGTCCTATTCACCTGACTATCAATAAATTCTACTTCTTTTTCAAGTCGATCAATTTCTTTTTGCAATACATCAACTGTCAATTCTTTAACCTCATTCAAATCCAAGTCTTCCGAAAAATAAAGTCGTTCCAATTCCAATAAAACTTGGATATCCCCTGACTGATAGGCTTCATTTATTTGAAGCATCATTGAATGAAAAGTCTTTTCCTCTTTTTCAGATTTGGCTCGGTCAGGATGAAATTTATTCGATAACTTAATGAATACCTTTCGAATATCTTTTTGCTCTTTTTCGGCTGGTTTGACTCGAAACTCTTCAAAAACATCCTTCATTTTCGCACGATAATTTTCGTCAAAATCAAATTTAGGATTTTCTCTTTCCTCTCGATACTTATGAAATGCCTCCTCCCCTTCGCCAAAAAGATCCTCTGCCATCAATTCCTCCGCCATTATTTGAAGTTGCTCTTTGTCTTCTTCACTCATCCCTTTTACCTTCTTTAATTGCTTTGCCAAGTTCGCAACTTCTTTTCGTAGTGTATCCATTTTCACCATCCTATCGTATACTTCCGTTTGCGTCCGTCGAGAGATTTCCGATATATCCGTTTGCATGTTTTTCAGGCGAGTTTTCAGACTTTTGAGCGTAGTTTGCCTTTTCTTTAAGAGAGCTTGAAGTTCTTTTATTTTTGCCTCTTTGAGTAATACTTCAGGAGATTTGGCTATTTGTTTTGACATAGTGGATTTAAATTTTGAAAAACAAAGAACAAGAATATTATTGGAAAAGCATTATCTAAAACCTATCATTTGTCAATCCGAAAAACCTCCAAAATATTATCGTTGACACCTGCCAAAATCAAAGTACCTTTTTGAGTTTTAACCTTTGCTAAACTCTTCACATTTCCGGGCAGATACAAACCACTTTCGAGCATTGTCATGGGTTCAAATTGAGCATTTCCCTTATTAATTAAAACCAATCCATTATTCGCATCATGTCTTACCGTTTCGACTTCAGCATTAAATAAATTACCTGCTAAAATGAGATCTTTTAGCCCATCTTTATTTAAATCAATCGCTAACATATCCATTACAGGCGCAATTTGGGCCAGATTGGGAAAAGGGATAAATTCAAAATTTCCTCCATCATTGCGAAACACTCCACTTTGAAATTCGCGAACTTCCCGATGAATAGCGTTTTCTAGACCGGTTTCACCCAAAATATCAGTCAAAGTTGCTTTCGCAAAGGCATCGTAGGTGGGAAATTTCTCAGAAATGAAAGGCATTTGCTCCGAAGAACACTCTCGACCGCGTACGGGTAACGTTCCAAATTCGGAAGTTTTTGCCAAAACAATATCGTTGGTTTCGTTATTATCGAAATCATTCCCATAGACCAAAAGTGGCTTTTTCGCAGAAGCTCGATATTTATTATTCATACCGACATTGCCACAAATCAAATCCATATCTCCATCATTATCAATATCTTCAGAGACAATACTTTGCCACCAACCGGTCTTTTCTTTAGAGATTATTTCTACTTTTTCAAAATGCTTTTTACCTAATCTTTTGAAAAAAACCGGATACATCCACTCTCCAACAACAATCAAATCTTGCATTTTATCACCATCAAAATCCGCCCAAACGGCATCCGTGACCATCCCAATATCTTTTAGACCGCCAGAAAATTCAAGATATTCACCTGAATCATTAATAAACCACTCTGAAGGTTCATTTTTTGGATAAGCGCCAGGTCTTACACTACCTCCGATAAAAATATCAGGGGTCTTTTCATCATCAAAACCAACCACAACACATGATGAATTCACTTTTTGGTCGGAAAAAATGGAGGACGTTGCGGAGAAAGTCCCATTCCCATCATTCAAATAAAGTCTATTGTTATAATGCTTATTAGGCGAATCAAATTCACTTCCGCCACTTGCAACCAACAAATCTAGATCTCCGTCATTCTCAAAATCAACGAATACAGAGCCTATATCCTCCTTTTCTGAATCCATTTCCCAAGGCTGGTTTTCTTTTTTCTGAAAACTTCCATCCTTTTTTTGAATAAAGAGTTTACCCGATTGACCACTCGCTCCGCCAACAAAAAAGTCGTCCAAATTATCATCATTCACATCACCAACAGAAATAAAAGGCCCTTTTGTCGATTGTTTATGGGGTAATAAAATTTCGCGCTCAAAGTCATTAAACCCATTCTCTACATGTTTGAAATCAATTCCTGTTTGTGGAGCACTTAACTTTGTAAAAATCGTTTTTTTAGAGGGCAATGCTTTTACAAGATCATTTGCTTTTGCATAATCTAGGATTAAATATTGATTAGCTTTTACATTTTCCAGTCGATGCATTTTCCCATCAGGAAAAATAACAAAAACGGTATCCGCTTTTTCATAATTTCCCAATCCAAAATGGAAAACCGCCTCACTGGAAGACTGAAAACCACGAACATTTGTCAAATCTTGATATTGTTTTGTATCTCCATGATGAACAATGGCTTTTGTACCCAACCCTCTTGGATTATTACCCCAACCTAATATTTTGATTCTCAAATAATTACTATTTGAATTATTGCGGTAAATAAATGCCTTTTCACTCGTATTATTAACCACTAAATCAAGATCGCCATCCAAATCCAAATCGGCGTAAGCAGCTCCATGGGAAAAGCTTTTCTGATTCAAATTCCACGATTCTGAAACGTCTTCAAATGTTAAGTCTCCATTGTTTTTAAAAGCAAAATTAGGCAAAGGCTGAGAAGGTGCAGCACTAGATTTTTGAAACAAATCTCCTTCAGAATTTGCCTCCGCTTTTTTCAAAAAATCATTATTTCGAATGTCCTTATTAATGCCATTGGTTACGAAAATATCCGTGCGCGTATCATTGTCTAAATCCGCCATTAAAATAGACCAACTCCAATCCGTTTTTGCCATACCAGCAAACTGTCCAATCTCACTAAAAAAGCCAGCCCCGCGATTCATTTGGAGCATATTCGACATGTATTGATAGTGGTATCCTTTACGTACATTTCGCCAAAACTCCGTAACATTCATGCTTTTCATGTTTGTTTTGGCACGATAATGATCGGCTGTTTGCATATCTAAAACAGCGATATCGAGAAAACCATCTTGATTGAAATCAGCCGCATCTACCCCCATCGAAAAGAGGGAAATATGCTTCATTCGCTCATGAATTTCATCCTTAAAAGTCCCATCACGATTATTAATTAAAAAGCGATCAGGTTTTTCAAAATCATTGGCAATATACAGATCAGGGAAGGCATCAAAATTGATGTCTAGGCTTACGATTCCTAATCCATAAGGATAACTTTCAATACCTGATTCTTTGGTAACATCAATAAATTTATTTTGGTCATTTCGATAGAGGTGGTCACTTACTTCATACGGGAAGGCTTGATTTTGAGCATATTGTAATTTCTGGTTGAAATTATGAGAAGGCGTATTCAATACATAACAATCTAAGTCTCCGTCCAAATCGTAATCAAAAAAATTGGCTTGTGTCGAATATCCAGAATCATCTAAACCATAAGCTTTTGCACTTTCCGTAAATGTCAAATTTCGGTTATTAATCCATAATAAATTGGCGCGTTTCTCTGCATTTCCGGCATCCATATCCCACCAACTTCGACTCACATAAATATCCAACCAACCATCACCATTTACATCTACCATCACCACTCCTGTAGACCAACTCTCTTTTGAATTAATACCCGATGAAACGGAAATGTCTTCAAATTCAAAACTCCCTTTATTCAAATAAAGCGCATCCGAGACTTGATTTCCAGTAAAGAAAACATCCGGCAAATCATCATTATTGAGGTCACCAATAGCAACACCCCCACCATTGTAAATCGCTTCCCAAAGCAGGTGATTGTATTCTTTGGTCTCTGTTATTTTATTATGAAAATGAATATTGGTTTGATCTGAGGAAAGTAAGCTAAAAGGTTGTTCCATTGATTCTGAGAAACCTGCTTTTGAAGCATTTTGAGCATCATTTGAACAAGCAAATAGCAAACATACATAACCTAAAAGGAATGAAAATCTGACTTGATTAGACATTTGAAAAATTGGTTGATATGGGGTAAAAATAGTGAATTTTGGAGAGGAAGTTTCTATTGGGAGATTGCGTCTGCCAGTTACTACCGGCATCATATTATTCCTGAGTTTATATAGGTAGGTTCATGACACCTCTTTAGGCTCTTAGGCTAAGCTCAAAACCAACATGTTGTCGATAATTTTTAGCTTGTTTGTTGAACCGAATGTTTCAGGTTTCTCAGTGGCATTGGAGATTTTGGCGTTAAGAAATTCAATAGTGTGCGGGCAGAAAAACTATCCACGTGAGCTTTGCGAACATTTGGATTGTTTGTGCGAGGGCATTGAATTTTAGCCAAAATATCCACAGCCTAGATTTTTTGCCTTCTTTTTTCATCATGGAAAAAAGGAGAAAGGTTCATTTGAAAAAATAATATTTGTGGTATTTGGCTAATTAGATAGCTGCTCTCGCCGCGAAAAATTCTTTTTCGGAGGCGAGTACAACAAAAATTGCAAGCAATATTGCTGTACTCGCCTCCTTTGTTTTCCCGTCCGTACGGACGGTTTTTTCTGGCGGCACCAAAGAAAATCTAGGTCTTACTAAACTACAATCTGTTTCAATTCCTTCCGATACGCAGAGGGACTTTTTCCTGTTATTTCTTTAAATAGTTTATTGAAATGCGAGAAATTATTAAAACCACTTTCAAAAGAAATCTCCGTAATACTTGATGGCATTTCTGATAATAACTTACAAGCATGCACAATTCTAAATTCATTGACAAATTGAGTAAAAGTCTTACCTGATTGTTTTTTAAAATAGCGACAAAAGGCAGGCACCGTCATGTTGGCGACTTCAGAAATTTCGTCTAAAGGAATAGAACGCTGAAAGTTTTTTCGCACAAATTGATAGACTTCGCTTATTCTTTCATTGTCTTGTTGTTTTACCTCTAAAGCATATTCTTCTACATTTAAAAATTTGTATTCTTCTGACTCTGCCATCATTTTCAATATGGACAAAAACTCTAAAAGGCGATCAAAATGCTCTAAGTCCTTTAGTTTCCCTAGTCGTTCCCCTACAATTTCTTTAGTTTTTCCATAAAAAGCGAGTCCCATTTTGGCTCGATCAAACAATAATTTAATGGATAACATTTCGGGAATGTCAAAAAAAATAGAGCCTAAAAAGTCGCTTTTCATTTGTACCACAATTTCGGATTCATTACCAGTCAATCGATCTGTAAAACCGCTATGTGGCAGGTTAGAACCAATAAAAATAAGGTCACCATCGTGGAAATAGGACAGGTGATTTCCAATATGTCTTTTTCCACTACCTCCTTTTACAAACACCAATTCTAACTCAGGATGAAAATGCCAAAATGGGTTAGTATTTCGACAAGGATCATCAAATTGTCTAACGGTGAACGAGCTACCAAACGTAGGATTAATCTTCTCTAAAGAAGGCTTCAATACTTTCATATATATACTTTGATTCAAATGCAAAATTATAGGCTTCTTATTTGTACAAATGATACAAAATTAACTCATTTATGTTCTATATTAACCCAATAGGTATTTATTAAATAATTTAAAGATAAAATACAATATATATCGGCTAATTCTTTAGAAGCTTAGATAAGGCAATCTAACTACTTTTGTATCAAATTGTACTAACCATTTAAATTGATTAGCAAGTACCAGTAAATCACGCTTAACTAGTATGTTTATAAATTATAGATCATGAATTCACGCTTAAAAACGCTGTTATTTACCGTTTTCTTTTTTGTGGTCAGCTCAGCTCTCCATGGAGCAGTAATTTTTCCAAAATCGATTTTAAAAGAAGGGTACGCCAAGACAGCTATTTTATATTTAGAATTTGATTTGGAAAAGGACTTTGAGATCCGATTAATAGATGAAGGCTCAACCGTTCTTTTAGAGCAAAATGTTACTTCGACAAAAAGTTTCAAAAAAAAATACAACCTCGTAAATTTACCTGACGGCAGGTATTTTTTTGAAATAGAAGATTTTCAGACCATTATCATTTATGAAATTAAGATTGAAAGAAGTCGCTTAAAAATCAAAAAAAAGAAGGAAAGAAAAATCTTTAAACCTAACATTTCTCAATTAGGAAATATCCTCAATTGTTCTATGCTCTTGTTAGATTCATCCCAAACTGAAATAACCATTTTTGATAAAAATCACGAGATTTTATTTTCTGAAACAATAGAAAACCAAATGACCATTGAAAAGTCCTTTGATTTATCAAAATTAGACAGAGGCAAATATTTTATTCAAATTGAAAACAACCATCGATTTTTTGAAAAAGCTATTTTCATTAAAAATTGAAGTTGCTAAGTAAGTAAGCGAGAAATTAAGTTGCACTTAAACACTGCAACATCGCGCCAAAGGCGCCCGTTGCAGTAGAGGAGGCTTGAAGGGGAGTCCAATTTAAAAAGCTGAAAGTCAGCTTTTTTAATTGGACTCCCCTCCAAAACCACCATTTACTGGAGCGAGCCGCTTTGCGGCAATGCTCCAGTAATCTATAACTTGATTTCGTCCAAACACTTACTAAACTACTTAAGTACCTGAACACATTTATTGATAGTTTTTAAAACTATCTTTTTACGCTATTTTTTGTTTCATACAATCATACATATTGATGATGCCGCACCCAAACGGCATCATTTTTTTTTGTAATCTTGTATCATTCACGTCTCCCATAAAAATGTGTTTTATCCTTTGATTATAAACCGTAAACACATTTTATGTTTTGATGATATCAAAATCAGTTTTATTTTTTCTCAATTCTCACCAAACTATCTACCAACATGCTACCTTATCTTTTCTATAAAATAGAATACCAAAGCTGATTTTATATTGATATAAATTTCAATTTTTAAAATATTAATATTTTCTTTGGCTCACAAATTGATGAAAAAATGATACTTCTAGTTAAGAACACCTTTTCCCTCTCGATCAATTCTCTGAGAATAATAAATTATCCTACCTCAGAACCAGAATTGAAATCAAAAAAATTATTTCGGATTAACTAAAATAGGACACCGTGGCAATTAAAAGATTTTGAACCTATGAATCTAACATTTCATGCTCAATCATTCAATCATAATTGCCCATGACCCAAAATGAGATCTCCTATGAATAAAAGAACTTTTACAAATTTTAAGCTTATTTGTTTCTTTGTTTTAGGTTTAATTTCCTTTCTCCCCATAACACTTTTGTCCCAAAATCCAGTCATTTTAGGTTCCGGCAACACCGGTGGGATGAATGTGACAACAAGTGACTCACAAGGCTCAAACACTGGAGATCAAACAATTGATGGTTTGGGACTCTTACCAAATATGAGTGCTTCCTCAAGATTTCTCCAACAAGCTACCCTGGGTGCTGATTTGGAAACAATCGAAGCCATGACGGACAAAAGCTATTCGCAATGGATAGAGGAGCAATTTGCCTTACCTAGAGGTTTAGACATTGAGCAATACACGAAAGATTTAACCGAATTTGTGTTGGATTCGAGTTATTCGAATGGTGGTGACCCCAATAATGTTCGTCCAAGATTATATTATTGGCATACCGCTTGGTGGCAATACACAATGACAGAAGCGGATGTATTGCGAAATCGTATCGCTTTGGCGTTGAGCGAAATATTTGTCGTTTCTGAGCTGCCTGAATTAGACGATGTACCATTGAGTTTAGCAAATTATTATGATATGCTGTTGGACAACTCTTTTGGTAATTTTCGTCAATTATTAGAAGATGTAACCTTTCATCCCGCCATGGGCGTTTATTTAACGCATGTCAATAATCCTAAGTCTGATACTTCTCTTAATCGGTTTCCAGATGAAAATTATGCTCGTGAAGTGATGCAGTTATTTACAATCGGTTTATACGAATTAAATGATGACGGTACTCAAAAACTAGATAGTCTAGGGAAGCCTATTCCAACATATGATAATGATGATATTGCTGAGTTCGCAAAGGTATTTACGGGATTGACTTATGGTGACGCTTTTTTGTTTGGTCAAGATCCACAAGGACATTTGAGTTTTACAGTGCCTATGATTATGAAAGATTTTTGGCACAATCCAGGGCAAAAAGCATTATTAAATGGTTTTACAATTCCAAATCGGAATCCCATTGATGGTATAGCAGATATTAGCGATGCCTTAGATAATCTTTTCAATCACCCCAATGTAGGTCCCTTTATCGCTCGAAAGTTGATTCAACGATTAGTCACTTCAAATCCTACTCCAGCATACATCGGTCGCGTTACAAATGCCTTCAATAATAACGGATCAGGTGTCAGAGGTGATATGAAAGCGGTGATTAAAGCAATTTTGTTGGATGAAGAAGCTCGAGATTGCGCCATGGTTGATGATCCATTTGCAGGAATGCTACGAGAGCCAATCACTAGATATACCCAACTTTGCCGCGCTTTTAATGCTTTCAGCAATGCAGGAACTTTTAGAAATGATATGGATGATTTTCACAAATTGGTCTTCCAACGTCCATTAGCCTCCCCTAGTGTCTTCAACTTTTTCCAACCTGATTATCAACCTATCGGACCAATCGATGATGCAGATATGTTTGCTCCTGAATTTCAAATCACCAATTCCGTAACTATACTCGGATATGCCAATAGGCTACATGATTGGATTATGAAAACCAATCAAGTAATGGAATATCGTGATTTCTTTTCTGGTGAACAGAATGATAGTGACCGTTATGTGAATCTTGAATTGACAGATGAATTGAACCTAGAAGAAGTATCTGAAATTGGAGAGTTGATAGAGCGATTAAATATCATTCTAGTTGCAGGTCAAATGACTGACACAACTCGAAATATATTGACTCAAGCATTAGAATCAATCCCTGAAGACGAATGGGAAATTCGAGTTCGTATGGCAATCTGGTTGGTAATGATTTCACCTGATTACTTGATTTTACGATAGTATTTTTCAATTCTTTTATTAGAATAGATTTACAAATTTTAAGAACCTAACCTTCATAAATTTTCAATAAAAAATGGGTTTAAAAAATATATCACGTCGAAAATTTCTTGCCCAAACTGGCTGTGCAGCCATGGGTTCGACCACTTTATTTTCTTCTTTGGCTAATTTATCCTTAGTCAATAAGCTAATAGGTACCGCTTCAACACCACCATCTGATTATAAAGCATTGGTTTGCATTCTTTTGGCTGGGGGAAATGACTCTTTTAACATGCTCATGCCACATGGAAATGATGAATATGCTGATTATGCTGCCACCCGTTCCGATTTGGCAATTCCTCAAGGTGATTTGCTTAATTTAAACTATACCGCTCCCAATGGGAAAATATTTGGTGCCCATCCAAGTATGGGGGGCGTCCAACAAATGTTTGAAGCTGGTGAATTAGCTTATATTTCAAATGTCGGCACGCTCATTGAGCCCATTGCTAACTCAACTGAATATTTTTCAGGTCTGAAAAACTTACCCTTGGGTTTATTTTCTCACTCTGATCAGATTCAGCAATGGCAAACAGCCATTCCTCAAAGTAGAGAAGCGATTGGATGGGGTGGTAGAATGGCAGATATAGTAAAAACAATGAATACCAATCAGGGTATTTCGATGAATATTTCGCTTTCTGGCAGGAATGTTTTCCAATCGGGTAATACAGTTTTAGAATACTCTATAAGCAATCAAGGAAATGGCGTCGAAGGAATTGAAAAAATTAATCAATGGAAATCCGATTCAGGTTTAATAAACAATATTCGAACAGAAGCGGTATCTGATATGGCTACCCACATGTATGCCAATATATTTAAACAAACACTCGGTGAATTGACCGATCAGTCAATGGAATCTTTGGAGGTTTTCCAAAATGCCCTAAGTTCTGTACCTCCATTTGCGACTAATTTTTCTGACCATTATCTCTCTCAAAACCTAAAAATGGTTGCTCGAACTATTGGAGCAAAAGATGATTTAGGCATGAAACGACAGACCTTTTTCATGACTATAGGTGGTTGGGATCATCATAATGAACTACTAGCAAATCAAGAATTCTTATTAGCAGTAGTGAGTAATGCGATTAAAGAGTTTTTCGATGCACTAAAAGAAGTCGGATTAGAAAATGATGTAACACTTTTTACAGTTTCTGATTTTGCTAGAACATTGACTTCCAATGGAAAAGGCTCTGATCATGCTTGGGGAGGAAATTCAATTGTAGCAGGCGGAGCTGTAAATGGGAAGAAAATTTACGGTGACTATCCAGATCTATACCTTTCTGGCAATGATTTAATTATAAATGGTCGGGGCAATCTAATACCAACAACTTCCGCTGATGAATATTTTGCTGAGTTGGCTCTTTGGTTTGGTGTTTCTCCAAGTGACCTACATTTAATTTTGCCGAATATCACCAACTTCTATTCGCCAGGAGGTTCAGCACCTTTAGGCTTTTTATTATAAAATACAAATCCGTAATTCTATGTATAAACTTCTACAATTAATTCTTAGTGGAATTTTACTATTCTTTTTTTCCTCCGGAGATATAATTGCAAATTCTAATTTACCTAATTCACCTGAAAAAGAATCAAAGATACAAAACGCGCCTCCACCGTCCATGTGTATTGGAAATGCTGGCACTATTCCCCGTTACATCTATGAAAATATAAATAATAGCAATAATATTGATAGGATGCGACATGAACCTAACTTTCCACAAAGTCCAGATCACATCGAATACTTGAACTCTTTACAATCATCCTATAACTGGAATAATAACTATGGCTCCTTCATGAGAGGATTTATCCTTGCCCCTGAAACAGGGCAATACGTTTTTAATTTGACGGGAGATGATTCATGTGAATTTTATATGAGCCCGGATGATAATCCTGCAAATATTGTTGCAGGTGATACAACTGCCCATATTCCAGGCTGGTCTAATATCACGGAGCACAATAAATACCCAAGCCAGACTTCAGATACCATCAATTTAATAATGGGTCAATATTATTATTTTGAAGTATATCAAAAAGAAGGCGGCGGCGGTGATCATGTTCAAGTCTACTGGAAATTACCTTCTACTATTACTCAGCCTGATTGGAAAATTGTTCATGGCGTTCATTTATATGAATATATATGTGACCCAGTTTGTCTTTCAAAAGGGACTGCTTGCGATGATGGCAACGCCAATACTATTAATGATCAGGAAGATGGAGCCTGTAATTGTTGGGGAGTTCCCGAAACACTGCCTTTTACATGTATTGGAGAAAGAGGAAATATAAAAACGCTTTATTGGGATGACATTACAGGAGATGAAATTGCCGATTTACAAGATCCTTCCGTTACAAAATATCCATTGGCTCCAGACAGAGCGGAGGTACACGAACGTTTGCAAGGACCTAATATGACTTCGAGTATTTACGGCACAAGAATTCGAGGTTTTCTCTATATTCCAGTAACCGGTGACTATACTTTTAATGTAACCGGAAATAATGAAACCAGTTTTATGCTGAGTACTGCCGAAACACCCGATCCAAATACAGATGAAATTGCAAGAGTGTACAACGATGTTGATGAATTTGAACATTATGGAGAGTCTAGCCAAACGTCTACGACCATGACATTAACAGGCGGTACATTTTACTCAATCGAATTATTACATAAAGAACATTATGGTGGTGACCATTTTTCGGTTTTTTGGAAAACACCTTTTGCAAGAGATACTGCTTGGCACATCATAGATGGTTCTTTTCTTTTTCAATATAGTTGTGAGTTAGCATGTATCCCTCAAGGAACTGCCTGTGATGACGGTGATTCAAATACATTTAATGATATGTATGACGCCAACTGCAATTGTGCAGGTACGCCTTGCTCGGATCCAGAATGTACCAATGCTTTAGGCTATACACCATATGATGAATGTGCCTCTAGTGACAAGCATTCTAATAGTCCCAATGATGCTTGGCTTTCGTGTCAACCAACCCAAAGTCCAAATCCAGCAAGAGGATTAAGTCATTGGGTACATTATGATTTTGGATCATTATTCAATTTAGACCAAGCACAAATTTGGAACTATAATGGTACAGGAGGCACTACACAAGGGTTTAATAATGTGGTTATTGACTACTCCTTAGATGGAACTACTTGGACAGAGCTAGGCACATTTAATTGGGGGCAAGCATCAGGACTATCAGATTATCAAGGATTCACAATGTCGGAATTTAGTGGTATTGTTGCCCAGCATATTTTAATTACCGCCTTAGATAATTTTGATGGGAGTAATTGTATGGGAATCAGTGAAATATCTTTTTCTGCTTTTGATTGTCCAAATGCTGGCACAGCTTGTGATGATGGGAATATTGAAACGAATAATGATGTGTATGATGTTCTTTGTAATTGTCAAGGTCTTCCATTAACTAATTCCTGTACCAATCAAGATACTATTTTAAACAATGATCCAATTGCATCTGAAAGTTTTGAAATTCAAGCAACGATCACTTCGGCTGGGAAAATTTATTCAGGTGGAAGCGTGCAATTCATTGCAGGAACCAAGATTAATTTAATGCCTGGCTTTAAAATTGAAAAAGGTGGAGCATTTATTTCCAGAATTGTACCTTGTAATGTACCTTTAACCCAAGATGAGCCAGAGATCCAGATTCAACAAACTATTGAACAATTAGAAGTTCACGATTTAACAAAGCCCTCTTTAAGCTTAAGTCCTAATCCAACACGGACATGGACAAGTTTGAATTTCAATATCCCAGAATCAGGAAATATACAATTATCTATCTATACAAGTTCAGGACAACTAGTCACTACGATAGTTAATACTCATCAAGAAGCTGGTCAATATAATAAAGACTTTCCAGCACACCAATTAGCTGGCGGAGTTTATTATGTGACTTTAAAGACAGATGGGACTGTACTAACAGAGCGATTGATTATTGTGGATTAATATTTGTTAAAATCTAATTATTTAATTTTTAAAATATACTCAAAATGAAAAATATATTGAATGCCTTAAGCTTAGTGTTATTTTTCAGCTTATCTGCTGATTTGAATGCACAGTTTGATGTGGTTTGGACGGATTTGGTAGGGGTAAGTGCTAGTGGGAATACTATTACTAAAACAGCTACTACGGGGTGGGGAAATGGTGGAGCAGCTTCTGAAAATATTCTAGTGACAGGAGTTGACGGTTGGATTGAGGTGGAAGCTCAACAGACTAATACTAATAGAATGTTTGGGCTTTCAATGACTAACACGAATGCATCCTTTAACACCATAGACTATGCTATCCATTTAAATGCAGCTGGGAGAATAAAAATTTGGGAAAATGGAACAAAAAAGATAAATGATGCTGGTATCTATGTAATTGGTGATTTACTAAAAATAGAACGAATAGGGAATACCATTACTTATTTAAAAAATAATTCAACTTTTTATACATCCAGCATACCATCGTCTTCTCAATTGATTTGCGATGCTGCACTAGATGACTCAGGATCAACCATATCTAATGCAAAAGCCTCCTTCTCTGTACCTCCTAGTGGCACTACCGACTGGCAACTAAGCGGCTCTGACATCTTCTACGACGCAGGCCACGTCGCGGTAAATACAGCTACAACCACAAAAGCTTTTTCAATATACAATAGTGGAACAGGTAATACAGAATTCCAAGTAAACGGCGACGGAAAAGTTTATGCGCGAGAAGTGGAAGTAACATTAAACGCTTTCCCAGATTACGTGTTCAAAGAAGATTATCCATTGATGCCATTAAAGCAATTGAAAAAATACATTGATACAAATGGTCACTTACCTAATATACCATCTGCTGAAGTGGTAGACAATGATGGAATTGGATTGGGCGATTTAAGTCATAAACAAATGGAAAAAATTGAAGAATTGACGCTTTATATTCTTCAATTAGATGAGCGCATACAAAAACTAGAGAAAAAAAATAATATAGAACTTAATAGTCCAAAATCACCATCAACCAATTCCATAAATCAAAAGGTTAAAATTGGTACCACTTCTAGTACTTCTAAAGTATCATCAAATATTTCTTCACATAATACTAAAACAAGTAATTCTAATGCATTGGAGGCTTTTAATTTTCCTCCAGTTACCGACTGGCAACTCAATGGATCAGATATATTCTATGATGCAGGTGCCGTTTCCGTAAACACTTCAAGTACATCTAAAGCATTTTCTATTGTAGAAAACGGTACTACCCAATTCCAAATCAATGGTGACGGAAAAGCTTATGCACGAGAAGTAGAAGTAACATTAAATGCTTTCCCAGATTATGTCTTTGAAAAAGAATACCCCTTAATGTCATTAGGACAATTAAAAAAATATATCGAAGAAAATAAGCACCTTCCAAACATTCCTTCTGCCGAAGTTATTGACAATAAGGGTATTGGACTTGGTGATTTAAGTATCAAAAAAATGGAAAAAATTGAAGAATTAACGCTATATCTTCTTCAATTGGACGAGCGTATGGAAAAATTAAAAAAATAAAATCCATTCATGATAATGGCTAAAGGGAGTGACCAACATCACTCCCTTTTTATTTTTATCCAATCAAAATTACTTCTCTAAGTTTATCTCTCCTTTATACCAACCTCACACATTTGACGTTTTAATACAGGTATTTCTATTACACCACCTTTCATTCTATCAAAAACCATAATTTCGCGGTCTTAAAGTAACTCAAATAGGAATGCGGACAGAATAAATTGACATTCTTTGAGTTGATTATTTTTTCATTTAAGGAGGCAAAAAACGCAGACGATGCAGCGCATCGGTGAGTATTTTTAACGAAATTAAATGGTAAAAGAAGCAGTCAAGAATGTAAAGTTATTTTTTTCGCATTCCATGGATAAAATTGGGTTCTTATTTGTAAGTACCAAGATAAAACTATGTATATCTAAAATTTTGGGATTATTTTGTTTGGTACTAAGGCAAAAAACGCAGGCATAACCAAAGTTATGACGAGGCTTTCTAACGAAATTACCAAACAAAAGAAACTAAAATTTGATCGAGATAACTTTGTCTTGGTACTTGTATATAAAAATGGTTTTATGAAATGCCATTGAATTTAAAATTACAATCATCTTCATATGAATAAATTTTTGCTCTTTATTTCACTCCTATTTGTAGGGAATTTATCGGCCCAAGAAAAGATGGAAGTTATCCGATGTACTGCCTCCGAATTGCAGGATCCTGTTCAAAATATTTTTACAGATAAGGATAATAATAAATGGGTTGGCAATCGTAATGCATTATTTCAGGTGCATGCAATAGATTACGCAACACCCATAAACCTTGCCTCAGACGAAGAATCATTGCTACGACTCCCAAACGGGAATGCAGATTTGAAATGGTCTAAATCACAAATGGATGTCATCTTAGATGGAGAATCTGTAAGTGCTGCCTTTTATGATACTAAAAGCCGAGAGCTATGGATCGGTACTGAAACTTCAGGTATTTATCGCCTAAAGGTTGGTTCGAAACTAGAGCTTCTTGGAACTATCGATAATAAAAATTCTAAACTCAAATCCAATCATATTAATTGCATTACGAAAGATCGAGAGGGACGATTTTGGATTGGAACAGAAGAGGGTGCACTTGTAGGACAATTGGGGAAATGGAAACTTCAAGAAAAGCTATTTAATGTCGAAGCTATTGATATTAATCGTGGGTATATTTGGATTATGGGTGATGATTTTGTGTGGCAAGTCGAGGAAGATGAATGGTATCCGATTGACATCGAAGAGCGATATTTAGAAGGATACATTAAAGATATTGCCGCAGATAGCCGTGGAAAATTGTGGATCGCCTCCGAAGTTGTCGTTCGTTATACTCCTGATTCAGAAAGTTTTGAATATTTTGGACCAGCTCAATATTTCACCAGCCAAGATGTAAATTGTGTGGCCATTGATGAGGACGATGCACTTTGGGTCGGCACCCAAGACAAAGGGCTTTTTGTGATTAAGAAAGCGGCCGCAATCACCGTGATTTGTCAGGTTGAAAAATCTTTAAGTTGTGATTTCTCGTCACCAGATGGTGCATTGAAAGTAACTGTTTCGGGTGGTCAACCACCTTATGAATACAATTGGAGTGGAAATCTGAGAGGCAATAATCCAAAAAATCTTGGGCCAGGTGAATATAAGGTTACTGTAACAGATTCTCAAGGGAAAGAAAACACAGGCAAAATAGCAATTCCGGATCCTCGATTCAGCCTGAATATTACCGCAGAAAAAGCTGAATCCGGTGCTGGTCTCGCAGATGGTGTTGCCAAAATCTCTATCGATGGTGGTACTCAACCTTTCTCATTCAAATGGGACAATGGGGAAAATACCCAAACTGCACGAAAATTAACAGAAGGTGTTCATGTCGTAACTGTGACTGACAAAAATGGATGTATAGCAACTGGTTCAATTGATGTTTCTCAAATTTTAGCCCCTCTTGAAATCACTTTCAATCAGACTCAAGAAAATAATTGCCATGGTGACGCCAATGCACAATTGGAAGTGAGCGTTTCAGGAGGAAAAGCGCCTTATTATTATACATGGGATAAATCAGGTCTGGTAGGTAAAAAACTAATCAAACTGGCAGCTGGAGCCTACATGGTTACGGTCAAGGATGCCGTTGGGACTGTCAGTATGGCCCAAGTAGCAATAAATGAACCGCCAACTTTGAATGCAACTTTAAAGGTGGATGCACCTGCAAGCACAGGAAATTCGGACGGAAAAGCAACTGTTCAAGCCAGCGGTGGAACGGGTGATTATTCTTATAAATGGGATAATGGGGAAACGACTCCTAGCGCTTCCAAACTTAATCCTGGCAACCATACTGTCACGATTTCCGATTCTCAAGGTTGTGAGTCTATTACCGAGGTTACTATTCCTGAAAATATCTTAACAATGTCTGCATCCATTAATTTGACGACTGATATAAAATGTAATGGAGAACGTTCAGCATCTATAAAAACCAATGTTTCTGGGGGAAAAGCACCTTTTAAATATCAATGGTCTGATGCTAGGTTAAATGGAGAAAACCCTTCGAACCTGAATGCTGGAAATTATTCTTTAACAATTACTGATGTAGCTGGTAACTCTGCCACATCGAACATTCAAATTACAGAACCAGAAGTCATCAATATTTCTATTACCCCACAAAACCCAGCTACGACTGGCAATACCGATGGAAAAGCGAGAGCAAAGGTAACTGGCGGGACAGGTGGATATATGTTCAAATGGGACAATGGCGAAACCGATAAAACTGCCGAAAAACTCAATGCGGGGACACACACTTTAACCGTAACTGATAAGAATGGATGCCAAGCAATCGCAACCATTGACATCACAGAAAATATTCTCCCGCTTGCTGTTTCTTTGGAGCAAATTAAAAGTATCAATTGTAATGGGGAACAAAATGCTGAATTGAAGTCTGAAATTTCTGGTGGAAAAGCACCTTTTACATATAGCTGGAATGACTCAAAAATTTCAAGTGATAAAGCCCTTAACCTTGCGGCAGGAAATTATGAATTGATAGTAACAGATGTGACGGGAACAACCGCCAATGCTAAGATTATAGTCAATCAACCAGAAGCCCTTTCTGCGAACATCCAAGTTGAAAAGGCAGCAACTTTGGGTCAAAATGATGGGAAAGCGAGAATCAATGCTAAAGGTGGAAATGGAAATTACGCTTATAAATGGGACAATGGTGAAACCACCAAAACTGCCGAAAAACTCAGCTCTGGTGAACATTCAGTGACCATTACAGATGAAAACGGTTGCCAAACGACCTCAACAATTGACATTTCTGAAAATATTCTACCGCTTTCTGTCAATTTGAATCAAGTCAAAAATATTAATTGTAATGGGGAAAAAAGTGCTGAACTAACAGTCGAAATCGAAGGTGGGAAACCACCTTTTTCATACAATTGGAATGATGCAAATATTTCAGGCGAAAATGCTAAAGGCTTAGCAGCTGGAAATTATGGATTGACATTAACCGATGCTACAGGAACGACGACAACCTCTAAAATATTAGTGGATCAACCTGATGCTCTTTCGGCAAATATTCAAATTGAAAAACCGGCAAGTACCGGTAATTCAGATGGAAAGGCTAGAATAAGTGTCAAAGGTGGAGATGGTAATTACAGCTATAAATGGGACAATGGAGAAACCGAAGAAATTGCGTCCAAACTAAGTCCCGGAAATAGAACTGTAACAGTCACAGACGGAAACGGATGTTCAATAATTGAGTCGATTGAGATTTTAGAAAATATCTTAGCCATGACTATTGAAATTGAGCAAACTGGTGACGTCAATTGTTTTGGCGATGCAAATGCCGCTGTACAAGTATCTGTTTCAGGTGGAAAAGGACCATTTAATTATCAATGGAATGACTCCAATCTTTCAGGCGAGAATCCATCCAGCTTAAAAGCAGGTGATTATGAAGTTTCGGTAACAGATGTGACCGGAAAAACAGAAACTAAAAAGGTATCAATCTCTCAACCTGCGCAGTTAACAGCTAGAGTTTATAATATTCAACCTGCCTCAGAACAAGATAGTCAAGATGGGGAGGCAACCGTTATTGCAGAAGGTGGAGTAGGCAGTTTTCTCTATAAGTGGAGTAATGGCGAAACCGAAGAAACGGCGAAAAAATTACCCATTGGGAACCACTCCATTACAGTAACAGACGGAAATGGATGTGAAGCAAATACTACTTTAGAAATCAAGAAAAAACTCATACCAGAACTAACAGCTGGACGTCTAAGATTGGGTCAGGCAATCCGCTTAGATGGGCTGAATTTTGATGCAGATAGTACTGTTTTGAATGATACTTCTTTGCCTGTTTTGGATGAGATTTTCTATTTCATGGAACAGAATCCTGAAATTGAAATTGAAATTGGAGGTCATACAAACGGTATTCCACCGCATGAATATTGTGATCAATTATCCTCTGAAAGATCAAAAAACATAATGGGTTATATAGTTCAAAAAGGTATTGATTCGTCCCGGATTTCATCGAAAGGATACGGTAAAAGAAATCCAATTGCCTCAAATAAAACAGCCAATGGGCGTAGACGAAATCAACGTGTTGAGTTAAAAGTTTTGAAATTGAGCAATGGCTAATTTTATTGGACGCTGACTTTCTTATTTGTTTAAAAAGTCAGCGTCCTCTATATACCTTAATATTTGAAGATTACACGAATCTATCTTTTTAATTTCCTTCTTTCTTCTTTTTCTTTTTTCCAAACTTAGGCAGTTTCACATCTTTCAATTTATCCTTCACTTTATCGATTTCTTTTTTGCCTTGTTCTCCAACTTTATCACCTACTTTCTTCTTTAATTCTTCTTCTACTTTTTTTGCAGCTGTATTTGCCAAAGAGTCTGCTACTTTCTTTGCGTCATTTTTTGCATCAGCCACAGATTTACCCAAAACTTCTTCCGCTTTCTTTTCCGCTTCTAGTTTCGCCTTATCCACAACTTCATCTTTTACTTCTTCAATTTTCTTCTCTGCTTCTGCCTTAATATTATCCGTTATAGCATCCTGAACGCTAGCTTCTCCCTCTGATCCCAAAATCTTGAACTTCAATTTCGGATCAGTCATGCTACCTGTGATATTAATCAAGACATTTACAAATTCACCCGCATCAATATCAAAACCTAATTTCGAAGCCTCTTTCTTCAGAAAGCCTAAACCAGATTCTGCCGCCGCTCCAATGGCATTCTTATTTAACTTATCTCTCGGAATTTTGGCGATGACCGCATAATTCATTCCACCTGTTAATTTATGTGTACCCCCAATTTTCATCTGAATCCCTTTTGTTTCATAATCTTGCTCCTTAAACTCTACTCCACCGTCTTTCACTTCAAACCAATTTTTGGTATCCTTTATCGAAATAGGATTCTTAAATTCATTGATATTCAGCTTGTCACCGATTGCTTGAAGCGGTTTAAAATTAGCCAGTTTAGCATTTATCGTATTCAAAAAACCATCCGCAACAAGGGTATTTAAATCAGGAAATAGATCTTGTCCTAATTCACTTGACATACTAAATTTTGAATTAAAATTACCATCGATAAATTTCCCAATCGGCATTATCTTTTCTATCGTATTCAATGCATTAAATGCCTTTGTAAAGTTCAAATTTTTCAAATCATACGCGAAGTCAAATCTCGGTTTCTCATGATTTTTTGTGTCGTAGCCACCTTCAATATTCATCTGCCCTCCTAATGTATTTGCACTGACATTTTCAAAACGAACTGCCTCGTTTTTGACCAATAATTGCCCTTTTATATTATTCAAATCCATCTTGTCGTATCGAACTTTGGTCATATCTGCATTAACGACAATATCCATATTTTCTGGTACTAAAATGGGTTCTGTTGCCTCAGGAGAAGTCGTCGTTTCTGTCGTTACTTCCTCCTCTGTCATAAATTGATTCAAATCAAAAAATGCAGAACTCAAATTCAAATTACCCCCTAATTTCTCATCCTTAAAAACATAATTCCAAACATTCGTCAAATTCCCTGAACCTGCCAAATCACTATTGCCAATATCCATTCCGAATTTATTGATTTTCAATTCATTAGGTGTAAAATTACCTTTAGCGACAATATTCTTGATATCATAAACATCATAATCCAGTTCTTCAATCAGTCCATCTAAAGTAAAGTCAAAACGATTAAAGAGCTCCTCCTCAGAACCCATCTCTTCTGTAGTAGCTTCAGCATCAACTGTCGACTGCTCACTACTTGCTGTTTCCGTCATCCACTCATCCGCATTAAAATATTTAGACCTGATCGTAAAGGTTCCTTTCATCGTTTTATCAGGCGAAAAATAGGCGAGAATATTATCAATACTCCCCGAAGCTTTTAAATCACTTTTCCCTAATTTCGAATCAAAATTGCTCACCTTAACTGCTTGTGGCGAGAAAGCCATTTGTAAATCATTGATTTTGACGGGCGGCATGTCTTCGGCAACATAATTCATATTCTGTATACCCAAATTTCCACTCATATCCACCTTTTCATATTCCTCTTTTTCAATGGTTGAATATTTGGTTTTCATGGTAATATCGGAATTGATTATTCCATTTAAATCAGAAACGCCTTCCATCGGAAATGCCTTCGCCAACTCATCCAAGTCTAATTTTCCATTCACAAAAGCATCCACATTTGGATCTGTCATAATGGTTCTCAAATTCATTTTCGCCTCAATTGGATTATTGCCAATCTTCATTTTAAACCTAGAAATATCTACGACCATATCATTCAAATCACTCGTTTTGGAGTCAACCAAAATATTAGTAAAAATGTCCTCAATGCCAAATGGCAAACCTGGATATTGTACATTGCCATTATCTACATCCATATCTATCCTAAAGGCTGGATATTGTTCTGGACTTACTGCATAAACACCTTTTACAAAACCATTTAAATTGAACTTTCCACTCGACTTAACATCTTCATAACCAGCAATATAAGCATTCGGAATCATGGACAATAAGTCCTTAAAATCGGTAGATGGTGCATTAAACGTAAGATCCATATCAATATCTTCGGAAGGCATGGCGACCCAACCATCTGCGTTTATTTTGAGCGCATTTATCAATAATTCATTTTCTTTCAAGGTGTATTTACTATTCGGCATATCAATATTGAAACCTGCCACCAAGCTTGTTTTTGCCTTTTTCAAATATTGTACTCCATCAAAATCTACCGTCAATGCATCAATATTAGTCGTTGTTGTCAAGTCAAAAATATCCAAAGTAAAATCACCTTCTCCCGAATGATTCAAACCGTCTATTTCCATAAAAAATGGCATGGTCTGATCGTCATAAACGATTTTTCCATTTTGAAGACTATATTCCTGAAGGCTCACCCTAAGTTCACCCGTTGTTTCAGTCGTTTCGGCTGCTTCCGTCGGTTTAGCAATGTCGTAATTTGCCTTACCGTTTTTCAACACCAACACATTTATCTCTGGTTTAACTAAATGAACTGACTTAATTTCTACTGGTTGTGTAGCAGAATTGATCACTGACATTACATCAAGCGTTAAATCTAATTCATCCATACCCGCAAGCTTCAGTCCAGCAAACTCATCAATCCCAAGAACTTCCAGATTGTTTATTTGCATATTAAAATCAGGAAAACTTCGAATAAGAGACAAGTCTACATCTGAAAAATCAACTTGAGCATTCACTGCATTATTGATTTCTTCTTTGACGATCGCAACAATTTCATCTTTGAAAAAATAAGGAATCGCTACCAGCGCGCCAATCAATAAAAACAGCAGAATAAACAAAACAAGAAAAATACGTTTTACGATTTTCATATAAGAATGATTATTTTTTAAGAAAGAATGGGAGCAAAAGAAGTCGTCCAGGTGATCAAGTTATTTTTTTGGCGTTAAGTGCTTGGACAGAAATAATCACACATATTATGACGGACTATTTTTTTACTATATTTCGTTAAAAATACTCGCCATATCTATGGATATGCCTATGCTTTTTGCCTCGTCTGGCAAAAAAATAGTTTTCGTCAAATATGGAACTTATTTCTGTCCAAGCACTTACTTAGATGCAAATAAAAGCATCAGTCCTCAAACAAAACTAACGTATTGACAATAAAATTGTTAGATAGTGCCAGCAATCTTTTTCAAGAATTACCATCTTTGTATACAGTTCACCTCACATACTTCAAACTTGAATTCATGAATATTCGAAATTGCCCCATATTAATACTATTAATTTCCTTTTTTTCTATTACCAATTGTACCATTCAAGGTCAACCTGATCAGACAGCTCAGACCGTCTCTTATGAGAATGAATTACCAACTCGAAGACAGTTAGCTCAAAATTTTTGGCAGCAAGATAAGCCGCGTGCTATTTTGGTTCATCCCTCTGGAAAAATGGAAAATGGCTTTAAAATCATTAGTGAAAAAATGGTAGAAATGTCAAAGAATTACTTGACACTCTCCATAAAGTGTGAACGAAACGTAACTCCAAAAGACTTTGAAAACCAAGCAGTTATTGCAATCGGAAGCCCCAAATCCAACAAAATAATTTCAGGATGCATGACAAAATTGCCCTTCCATATTGATTCAAAAAAAATACAGATTGGCAATCTTGAATATTCGAATAAAGAGACTGTGGCCATGTTGCCCTTTTATCCAAATCCACTGAGTCCTACGATGCCAATGATGTTCATTTCAGGTTTAGATAACGAATCCATTTTCAACTTTTTAAACGAAAAAATCAAAAACGAATGGAACCTTTTTGGTTGGGGTAATTGGGGTTATGAAGTATATGAAAATAGTCGTCGAGTGTTACTCGGTTTTTTTGATGATCAAACTTGGGCGATGAATGAAAAAGTGCATTTTGAATTTAAAAAAGAGCCCGAAACCGTCCTTGAAACCCCGCATTTCAGATTTATTTCTGACTATAATGTGAGCCAAAAGCAATTATCAGAATTGAGTGCGCTATCCGAAAAAGCCATCCAACGAATTTTGTCCTTTACCAATACACAAAAATCAATTCCTAAATGCAATCATTTTCTCTATCCAACGACGGAGCAAAAAGGATTGATTCTGCACAATACGGAACATTCTCACGTCAATTTTCAAAATATTGAAATACACACCGTTTTAAATGATACCTATCAGGATAATTACATTGGAAAAGAGAATGAATTGGTCGTTCGTCAATTGCTCGGCAAACCTAAAACCGTTGCATTAGAAAGAGGTTTGGGAATTTATTTCACCAAAAAATGGCAAAAAAAAGGTTGGGAATATTGGGCTAAAAAATTATACAAAACAGACAATTTATTACCCCTTTCAGAGATCTTAAATGAAGATATTTTGAATCAAGGGTCAAGGTTATTAACTGGCTGTTTAGCAGCTTCTTTTACAGATTTTTTAATTGAAACATTTGGTCAATCCACCTTTTTAGAAGGATATCAGACTTGGTCGCCCGATGAATCTGAAATACTACATTTGGAAAAACAATGGCATCAGTATTTAGATGAAAAACTCGATGCTTCGTCAGACCATGATCAGACAAAATCTCGACCAAAAAGTAAAATGCCTTATCTAAAAGGCTTCAATTTCGCCCACGAAGGCTACAGAATCTACAATGGATATGGCTCCAAAAAAGCTACCGAATCGCTTGAAAAGCTAACTGGGCTGGGAACAAACTCAATAGCTATTGTACCTTATGGATATATGAATAATACCCAAACGCCTTCATTTATCAGAATGTCCAATAGACCGGGATCCGAAACAGACGAAAGTGTCATTCACTCCTTTACGATGGCAAAAAAGATGGGAATGTCTGCGATGTTAAAGCCCCAAATTTGGTTTAGAGGTAGCTGGCCAGGTGATGTAGAAATGAATTCTGAAGAAGAATGGCACCAATTTTTCCATCACTATCACCATTGGATTATACACTATGCAATGTTGGCGGAAATTTATAATATGCCTATGTTTTGTTTGGGGGTTGAGTTTGCAAAAGCCACGGTTCAGAGAAGTGACGATTGGAAAAAACTAATCAAGCAAACTCGCGGTATTTATGCTGGTCAATTGACTTATGCTGCCAACTGGGGAGATGAATTTGAAAATATTGATTTTTGGGAAGAATTGGACTTCATTGGTTTGAATTGTTATTATCCTTTGCATCATAGCGAAGAATGCTCAAAAGAAGAATTGAAAAATGGATTTGAAAAAGTGATAGATAAAATCGAATCTGTAGTCAAAAAACATAAGAAACCACTAGTATTTACGGAAATAGGGTTCCGAAGTATCAATGCACCTTGGAAAGAACCACATGCTGGCCAGCGAAATGACTCTTTCAACGGGGAACACCAGAAAAAATGCTATGAGACCGTCTTTGAAAGTGTTAAAGATCAGAAGTGGTGTAAAGGTATTTTATGGTGGAAATTTCCTTGTTATTTAGATTATAGAGGTCTCGAAAATGGAAGCTTTACACCAAATAACAAACCAGCCGAAGAAATAGTCAAAGAATGGTTTTTAAAATTAGCTGAGTAGTCTTTCAAGCTGAAAGACTACTGAGTAAACAGGCAATAATTCACAGTTTTAACAAAGCAAATTGTTACCCATTTCATTTTCAAAGTCTATAGCAATGTAGGAAGTAAGTTGTATTTAATAATTGATTTACTTATCTTACTAAGTTTTAGTGAAACATTAAGAGGAGATTTTCCTTATATCCTCTTCTTGAAAAACCATTTTGAGTTTTTGGTACATCTTCATATTAAGTTAAAGGAGATAACCCAAAATTATTTTTTCCTCCACACCTAATAACCTTAAGATTTGGATAATTCCAATTCTGACAGAATTACGACTATCTAATTAATTGGATATCTGGAATATTTCAAGCAAATTTAGCCTTTTGAAAGTCACAAAAAATGAATAATGAGGTTACATTTAATAAAATAGAGTGAATAATGATAAAACAATAAGCTAGCCTTTTCAGTTTTCTAGGTTTCACGTATGAACCTGAAAACTAAATTTTGGGAGCAACTCCGAAAAGCGAATTAATCGCTTACAAAAACAATTTACAATTATCCTTTGAATAAGCGAATGAAATATTTATGATTAACCTAAAACCAAATAGAATTGGATCTTTACGAACGAATGACTTCTGTTTTTTTCAAATCGTTCTTTTTACATTTATAATCGTCCTTTTCTCTACTCCTCTTTTTGCTCAAAGTGTGACTTTGACAGGTAAGGTCTTGGATGCGCACTCAAAAGAGCCTGTCCCTTTTGCCAATGTTTATGTCAAAGCAAATCCGACGGATGGAAACTCTGCAGATTTTGATGGCGTTTTTGAATTAAAAATTGATTATCAGCCTGATATCATAGAAATTTCTGCATTGGGTTATGATAATTTGACTTGGAAATTTGACGGTAAGACTGTTTTAGAGTTTGAATTGGAACCAGCTTCGATTAATCTAAATGAAGTTGTGGTAAAAGGGTCTCGAAAGGAAGATCCAGCATATGCCTTATTTAAAAAAGTAGTTGCCAATAAACCTATCAATGATCATGAGAAAGTACATGCCTACGGCGTCGAAGTTTATAATAAACTAGAATTGGATTTGGTCGATATTTCTGAGAAATTCAAAGATATGCGTATCAATAAACCATTCAGTTTTGTGTTTGATTATGTAGATAGTACGACCGAAGAAAAGCCTTTTTTACCACTTTTTATTGCTGAAACGATCTCCGATTATTATTTCATGGATGATCCCCAAAAAGAAAAAGAACATATCAAAGCCACAAAAATCGTCGGCGATTTTGAAAATGAATCATTTTCGGAACTATTAGGAATCACTGAGCAAAAGTTTAATATTTATGATAATTGGATTCCGATCGTCGGAAAGAAATTTGCTAGCCCTATTTCTAATAAAGGCACCAATTTTTATCGCTATTATTTAGTCGATTCCAACTTTATTGACAACAAGTGGTGTTATCAAATTCAATATTTTCCAAAACACGGTGGTATCAATGCTTTTACAGGCGATTTCTGGGTGCATGATTCAACGTATGCCATTAAACATATTCGTCTCCAGATTATGGATGAGACGCATTTAAATTATATTGAAAAGTTATCCATTGTTCAATATTTCGATCATGTAGGTGATACGATGTGGATGCCCAAAAAGGACTTCATTACCATTTCAACAAGTAAGATTACCGAACCTTTTACGGGAGGTTTGATGAAAAAGCTCAACGAAAACGCCCCTGGCGCCCAAGCAAAAAGAACAACGACTTATCGAAAATATGATTTTGAGCAAATTGCAGTCGAAGAAAAAATTGAATCCGAGATTGGCGTATCCAAAGACGCCTTCAAAAAAGATGATGAATTTTGGGAAACCAATCGGCATGAAGAACTTTCGAAAAGTGAAACAACTGCTTATTTCTTAATTGACACCATTAAAAATTTGCCAATAATAGACAAATGGCAGGACATCTTATATGCTGTATATGAGGGTTATGTCTTGGCAGGCCCGGTTGATATTGGGAATTTTTATACCTTTTATTCAAACAATCAGATTGAAGGGCACAGTTTTAAAGTCGGTCTTCGAACCAGCGAAAATCTGAGTAAAAAATATTGGTTAGGAGGATATCTGGCCTATGGGACTAAAGATCGTCGTTGGAAACATGGATTGAATTTTCTATACATGATCAAGGTTTCTCCTAGACAAACTATTGCCGCCAATTATTGGAATGACTATTTCACCTCGCCATACCTCAAACAAGACTTTAGCTTTTCGGAGGACGGCTTTTTATCTAGTCATATTTTTCGGCGGAACAACATCTTATATAAACTACTGTCTATCAGGAGTTTTGATGCGAGCTATTACAAAGAATGGAAGCAAGGTTTATCTTTTAAATTTGGCTTTGCGAGTAGATATACTGAACCACAATTTAATTTTAAGTACAACACCGGCAAAGAAACACCAAAGACCTCTTATATACTTTCAGAAGCTTCTGTTACGGCTAGATTTGCCTATAAAGAAAAATTTCTAAATGGCGACTTTAGCAGGACGAGTTTGGGTAGTCCTTGGCCCATTTTTTCACTCAAATATTCGAGAGGTTTAAAAGATGTATTTGGGGGTGATTTGGATTATCATAAACTCGAATTTCGTTTAACGGAAAAATTTAAATGGGGTATGTGGGGTTATACAAACTTCAGCCTCTTGGCAGGAAAAATGTGGGGTAGATTGCCTTACCTGAATATGTTCATTCCTCAAGGAAATGAAAGCTTCTTTATGAATATGAGTGGTTTCAACCTCATCAATGAATTTACTTTTGCAAGTGATCAATTTGTTATGGCAACTTTTGATCATCATTTTGACGGTTTAATTTTACAACTCCTTCCGCTTTTCAAAAAATGGCGATTGCGTTCAGTTGCCAATTTTAGAATGTTATATGGCGATATGACCCCCCAAAACCGTATTGCCAATGAGTTTAATTTGTACGAAAATACAACAGAAAATGATCCAGTTCGAATTATGACTCCAAACGAAGAACCCTACATGGAAGTAAGTTATGGTGTAGAAAATATATTTCGATTACTTCGTGTTGATATGGTTTATAAATTGAATTACCACTCAGATTTGGCTCCAAATTGGGGCGTTAGGATGAATTTGCATTTTAAATTGTAGCCTAGCTTCCCGATGTTCAAAAGTTCAATCTTCTATTGAACTTTTGAACATCGCTTATACTAAATCTCCCTCATCATAATTTTTTCTTAATTCTTTTTGTTTATTCAAATCCAATTGACTTTCTAAGTCTAATTGTTCTTTATCTAATTTATCAGAAATTGACTTATAATCTTTCTCCCGCCGGATCCTTTCCAACTCAATAGCTGTCTCTCTTTCTACCCAGTCACTCCCTAGAATCCCTAAATTTGGCAAACCAAAAACGACTAAATAATGAGTCAATAAACCACCGAGCCCCCATCCTAATAATGGATAAAGAAACCAAATACGATGAGGACTATAAATCATATTCAACCCAAAAAAAAGGGCATTGATTAGACTTTATTCGAAAAGTATTATTGAGATAGAAGTTTTGAACTTATATAATTATCTTTCACCAAATTTCGCAAAATTATGATAATAGTCACAGGCGCTGCTGGTTTTATTGGTTCTTGTTTGGTTCAAAAACTAAACAATGAGGGACATTTTAAAGATATTATTGTTGTCGATGATTTTTACAAGGACTATAAGGATAAAAACCTCGATAACAAGTTTGTTAGAGAATGGATTCATCGTGATATTTTTCTAAAATGGTTTGAAAAATTTGGGAAAAGAATGGAATGTGTTTTCCACCTTGGTGCGCGAACAGATACAACAGAAAAAGATGTGGCTATATTCGATAAATTGAACCTGAATTACTCAAAGGCTATTTGGAAAATTTGTACAAAATATCAAGTGCCACTCATTTATGCATCAAGTGCCGCAACTTATGGGCTAGGGGAACATGGATATAAAGATACCCATTCGATCGTCAAAAAATTGAAACCATTAAATCCGTACGGACAATCAAAAAATGACTTTGACCAGTGGGTGTTAAATCAAAAAGAAACTCCACCTTATTGGGCTGGACTCAAGTTTTTCAATGTTTATGGTCCGAATGAATACCACAAAAAAAGAATGGCATCAGTTATTTTTCACACCTTAAAACAGATTCAAAAAACAGGCAAAATGAAGCTCTTCCGCTCTCACAATCCTGAATTCAAAGATGGGGAGCAAAAACGCGACTTTATTTATGTAAAAGATGTCGTAAACATTTGTTACTTTTTATACAAAAACCAGAGAACCAGTGGTTTATTGAACATTGGAACTGGCAAGGCTCGCACCTTTATCGATCTTGTCTCCAATACCTTCAAGGCTATGGATTTAGAGCCAAAAATCTCTTTCATTGACACACCTGAAGACATTCGAGACACCTACCAATATTTCACAGAAGCAGATGTGAAAAAGCTCCGAAAAATAGGTTACGATACACCTTTTTATTCCTTGGAAGATGGAATTAAAGATTATGTAAAGGAGTATTTAATAAATGAGAAAATCTTTTAAAAAATATTTATCGCTTTCGTAATGACCGACATTTTGGGAATCACCATGCTGGACTCGCCAATTTCAAATCTCCCAAAACTGCTTGCCCAATCAATTCATGCCCATATTCATTCCAATGATAGCCATCTGAAGAATGGAAAACTTTACCTGAATCCCTAGCTTCATTCATTCTGTGAACCCCCGACTCCATTAGCCAAATATCAAGTTCTTTACAGATAGTTCGAAATTCTTGTAATTGGGGGAAAAACCCATCGGCAGCCATGATGTAAAATTGACGATCATTCCCCACTGTTTCTTTCATTCTTTGAAGAATCTTCTGAGTCATATCAATCGACTTTTTAAACGGCAGATAGTCCTTACCTTGATTGCCGATATGAAACTCTGAAGTACCTTTTTTCTGTCGAATTTGATTTCCTAAAGTATAATCTAAGAGCTGATAAAAAGCAGACCATTGAAACCACTTACGAGTTGAGGAAGTAGGGTTTTTATAAATAACTGCTGCATTATTTTCTGAAAAATAGGGTCTAGTCAAACCCACTCTATAGGCGCTATTTTCTTCTAGTTCCCAATAATTATCAATGAAGTCATTGGCACAATATTGAAGCATCACAACATCAGGATTGATTTTTTTGATGTGTTTTTCCAAAATCATCAATTGTTGAAAAGTTCCATAACCCGCCATTCCGTATACATATAAATTGATATCCAAACTATCCTCCCATATATTAAAAAAGGTCTTATTATCTGAAACTTCTACCGATTGAGTATAAGAATCACCAATCAATAAAAACTTAGTTTTAGCCTCAGGGCGGCTGTTGTATTTCCTAAACCCATCTTCTTTAAAAGATATTTGGACTGGATATCCTTCTCCCCCAGCATCCATTAATGTCCCTTGCCAATCATAGTTTTCTTTACATTTCCAACCAAAGAATTCATCTTTTTCTGCGGTGTTAAATGGCGGTGTTTTTTGCGAAATAATTTGTGCCTGTTCTTTCATTCTAGACACTACACCCAATGGATTAATAAGCCGAATGAGAACTTCCCCCATCAAAAAGAAAAGGAAGAGAGAGAATAATGTCGATATAATGTAAAAAGAAGTCTTATTATTCTGAGACATCCGTTGTTTTTTAGGCGCAAAAGTAAAGATTTTTAACTTTGCGTCTTTTATCTCATTTGGGGTGCCGTTTATATATTATATAATTGGGCTGAGATCATACCCATCGAACCTGCTCGGATAATGCCGAGAAGGAAAATGAGTGCCTGCCTTTTGCTATGGCACCATGGGGGTGTTAGGAAATCAAGCGTTGCTCAACCCCTGAGTAATGTGTTCTTTCACCAATTTTTATTTTAGTTATGAGAAATGTTTATTTGATTTTCACAGCCTTCTTGCTGTCTAGCCAACTCTTTGCCCAAGCGGATTTGAGAGGGCAGGTCACAGACGAAAACGGCGAACCCCTCATTGGGGCAAGTGTCATTTTATTGGAAATGAAGAAAGGAACTTCTTCTGATGAAAATGGACTTTATTTCTTCGAGGGGCTCACTTCGGGAGCATACAATGTCCGAGTTTCTTATATTGGTTATGAACCTGAAACCCGAAAAACTAAAATTCCAGAAGGCTTTGATCGAGGCATTTTGCATGTTCAAATGACCAAACGGACTATTTCATTGGATGATATTGTCGTAAGTGCAACTCGAGCCACAGGTAAAGCTCCTTTTACTTATTCTAACATTGACAAAGAAACATTGGAACAAAACAATTTAGGGCAAGATGTTCCATTTTTGTTACGTTGGACACCTTCGACTGTCGTCAATTCTGATGCAGGTGCTGGATTTGGTTACACAGGTATTCGAGTGCGAGGGACTGACCCAACACGAATCAATGTAACAATCAATGGTATCCCTTTAAATGATGCCGAATCTCAGGGTGTTTTCTGGGTAAATTTACCCGATTTTGCAAGTTCAACGGAGAATATTCAAGTCCAAAGAGGAGTTGGAACCTCTACCAATGGATCAGGCGATTTTGGTGCGACCATTAATATGAACACCTCAAAAATCCATAAAAAAGCTTATGGTGAATTCAATGGTTCCATCGGTTCATTTAATACATGGAAAACCAATTTTGAATTTGGCTCTGGATTGTTAAATGATAAATTTACTTTCGATGGAAGACTCTCCAAAATAAACTCTGATGGATATATCGACCGCGCTGATGTGGATTTGACCTCCTTTTTTATTTCAGGGGCATATCTAGGCGAAAAAAGTACATTAAGGTTAAATGTTTTCTCCGGAAGCGAAGTTACTTACCAAGCTTGGAATGGGGTGCCTGCTCAATATGTTAATGACGATGAATTACGAAAATTTAATGTGTCAGGTACAGAAAAACCAGGAATACCTCACGACAATGAAGTCGATGATTACACTCAAACACATTATCAACTATTGTATAACACTCAATTCAATCCAAATTTAAGCTTGAGTTTAGCTGGACATTACACCAAAGGAGAAGGCTTTTTTGAGCAATATAAAGCAGGAGAAAGTTTAGAGGATTATGGTTTCGAATGCAGTAATTGTGAAACAGATTTGATACGTCGGCGTTGGCTAGATAATGATTATTATGGCGCAACTTGGGCGTTTTCTTATTTAAGAAATGACAATCGTTTAAGAATGACGTTTGGAGGCTCCTTTAGCCAATATAAAGGTGATCATTTTGGGGAAATTATTTGGGCGAATTTTTTACCAGATGGAACGAGCCCGAATCATCAATATTATTTTGGAACGGGAGACAAAACAGATTTAAATATTTATTTGAAAACAGGTTATGACTTAACTCCGAACCTTTCGGCTTTTGTAGATCTACAATTTCGAAAAGTCGATTATGAAATTATTGGAATAGATAATGATTTACGTGATGTAACCAATTCTGATAAGTTGAATTTCTTTAATCCAAAAGTTGGTCTTTTTTATGACTTAAAAGAGAACTCGAAGTTGTATGCTTCTTTTGCGGTTGCTAATCGCGAGCCCAATAGGAACGATTATACGGACAGTCCTTCAGGTATAAAACCAAATCATGAAAGCTTATATAACACAGAAATTGGTTGGCGCCAAACCTGGGGAAAAGCCACTTTGAGTATTAATGCTTACCACATGCTTTATAATGACCAATTAGTTTTGACAGGTCAAATTAATGATGTGGGAGCAGCTATTCGGGTAAATGTTCCTGATAGCTATCGAGCAGGTTTGGAATTTTCAGGAGGACTTGATTTGAGTAAAAAACTAACATTAGGAGGTAATCTGACACTAAGCCAAAATAAGATAAAATCTTTCACAGAATATCGGGATAATTGGGATACATGGGGACAAGAACAAATTGAGCATAATGACACTGACATTGCATTTTCACCTAATGTCATCGCTGGAGGAGATTTGACTTATCATGTGTTTAGAGAATCATTAAAAGAAGAAAATAAGGCTCTAAGTTTTTCACTCTTCGGTAAATATGTTGGAGAGCAATTTATAGACAACACGTCTAATGAAAACACTATATTAGAAGCTTATTTTTTCAGTGATTTCCGCATTCAATATGATTTCCAGACCAAATTTTTGAAAGAGGTCAGCTTGAAATTGATGGCTCGAAATATTTTTAATACTCAATATTCCGCCAATGCATGGACTTATAGATTTGTTTCAGAAGCCTATAATCCGGTACCAGATGATGCATATGCCCGTTTAGAAGGTGATGGAACTTATAATTTGACTGGTTTTTATCCACAGGCTGGAATTAACTTTTTGGCAGGCTTGAGTGTTCGGTTTTAGTTTTTTACTAGTTTAGGGAGGAGGAAAAATAGAACCTTCCCATTTTACTTGTTATTTTTCCTCCCCCTTAACCCACTTTTAATATGTCAACACAATTCGGAAAAATCATTTTTCTTTTGGTCACCTTACATTTACTTGGCTTAATAGCATGTGATCCATTTGAGGATGACGACTGTACAGGTTTCTCTCAGACATTTTATGAGGTGACTAATCTTAATTTGGAAAATTTCAGATTAGATGAATCAACTAAGTAACGCTCAAATAATAAGTTCACGATTTCGACGAGTTTATTTTGGTCTCAGTTTTTATTTAAATGAAGGATAATTGTTGATACTTTGACTGAGGTTAAATGAAAAATGAGGTCAAAAGAAGCCGTCCAAATCGGGGAATTATTATTTG